>CAYYQN010000076.1:0-18520 GCA_964473865.1 uncultured bacterium
GGGCCGGGCTCGCCCCGTTCGACCACTCGGCGGCCGCCAGGTTGGAGTTCCCGGTGTAGATGTCGCTGATCGTGGCCGTCAACTGGGCCGCATTCGGCACCAGGATCGGATTCGGGCTCGCCGCGATCGACCCGGCGAGCACCACGGGACCCCGCGTGTCCCCGGCGGGACGGTTGATCGTGAAGTTCGCGTTGGAGAGATCGGAGGCGGTAAGCGCGGGCGCGCCGTTATCGGCCAGTACGACGCGCACCCGGTATTGGATGCCGTTCGGGATCGCGCTGATATCCCAGGCGTACGGGCTCGGTCCTGCGGCGGAGGTGATCAAGGTCCAGCTGTCACCGCTGTTGTCGCTATAGTAGATCCGGCGGGAAGCCACCGTGTAGCCGGCGTCGGTCGTCTCCGTCCAGGAGATCGACGCCGTGTTGCCGGTGAAGGTCTCGCCGCCGTTCGGCGCGCTCACCGCCGCCGACGGGTGGTCGTGGCCGACCAGCCAGATCAGGGTCTTGTCCAGGATTTCGGAGCGGGTGAGGTCATCCGTCGTGGCCGCGTTGACCTGCGACCACTCGAAGAAGTTGCTCGACACCTTACGGGGGGTGCCGCCCCAGACCGCCAGCGCGGGATCGCCGACGTTGCCGCTGCTGGTCCAGCGGATCGCGATGTCGTCGGCCACCGTGTTGTTGTCCTTCCAGACATTGGCAAAGCTGCCGCCGGTGCTGATGCCGTTGATCTCGTCGCCGGCGCCGCCGTCGCGAATCGGGGTATAGCTCACCCCCGCCGTGTAGGCGCCGCTGATCGGGTCCGCCGTGTAGCCTCGCACCAGCGAGAAGGTGGTGGGATCCGCCTGCCAGGTCGCCTTCAGCTCGCTTTCGAACCAGGCTTTGCGTGCGGCGCTGTAGTCGGGCGAGGTGGCATCGGAGAAGTCCCAGGCCACATCGTGGGAGAAGACCGCCAGCCGGCTCCCCAAGACGTCGAGCTTCGCGATCGAGTCGCGCGCGGCGTCGGTGAACATCGGATATTGCTCGAACCCGGTCTGCCAGACGACCGCCTTGTACGAAGCCATTCCGGCATTCAGTCCGCCCACATACGGCGTGGCCGCCTGATCGCCCTCCCAGATCGAATAGGTCCAGCCCGAACGGGCGAACGCATTCTGGTAATACTCCTTCTTGGTGAAGGTGGCATCTCCGATCACCAGCAGCACATCCCGGCTGTCGTCGGTGCTGAACGTGTAGTGCAGGCCGCCGTTGTCGTCCCGAACCCCGTTGCCCTGGGGATCGAGCGACTCCACGTCGTAGTAGTAGAGGGTGTTTGCCGACAAACCGCTCAGTCCGACGGAGTGCGCCGTGATCAGGGGCGAGACGCCGGCCTCGCTGCCCAACGCCGGCGTGGGGCCGTAGTAGACCCGTGAGTCCGCGGGCGTCGTCGTGTTCCAGACCAGGGTCGCCTCCGACTCTCCCAAGGCCGCGGCGTGCACGTCGGAAATGGCCGGCCCGGAGATATTGACTCCGGCCCCGGCGGTCAGGGTGACCGCCGGACTGGCATCCTGGTAGGTGACGGTGATCTGGTCGCCGTCGCTGACGGACAGCGCGCCATCGCCGGAGACAGGGTAGAGCAGAGTGAGCGCGAAGGAGCCCGCGTAGATCCCTCCCGATCCGCTCACGACCACACTCTCCCCCGCCGGCTCCGTATCACTCGTGACGGTGACGGTGACCGACCCTCCGGCATTGGTGTCGACCACCCGCAGCCCGGGGCTGGAGGGGGCACCGTAGGCGGTCCGGTCCAGGGTGACGATGCCGGCGTCGCTGGCCAGCCCCCCGGTGACAACCAGCGCAAACGTCTGCGGCCCGACGGGGACATTCTGCGCCTGCACCCGGATGGTCCAGATCCCCGCGGTCGGCGTGTTGCGCCGCACGCACTCCTCCACGTTGCGGCTGTCGGCGGTCCCCCCGGTAACGGACTGACCGCTGGAGTAGACGTTTCCCTTGTAGGTGTTGGTGCCGTCGGTCGCGGTCAGGTTGAGGTCGTTGACCAGCTGGATCGCCGCGGCCGGCGTTCCCGGGTAGTCGGTCCAGACCAGGCTGACTTTGAGCGGGATGGCGTTGTCGGCCACGTAGACCTGGTACTCGACGTGCTCCCCGGTGAGCAGACCCGCGGTATTGTCCACCAGGGCCAGGCGTCGGGTATCGCCCGCGAAGTAGCAGACGTTGTCGTCGTTGATCCGGCCCCATCCGACATTGTTGTCCGGGACGGTGTAGCCGCTGATATCGGAGTCGGCCGAGTTGATCGCCATGGCCTTGAGGAGGGCGGCCGACGGATTCGGGATCGAATTGGCCGCCACCGCCGCTCCGGTCGGATACCAGCCGTCCACCAGGTACTGGCGGAGCAGCACCGTGGCTCCCGCCATCGCCGGGCTGGCCATGCTCGTGCCGGACATCGATGTGTACGCGGAGTTGCTCGACCCGTAGGCGGAGGAGAGGGTCGCGGGCGCGCAGATCGTGGGCTTGTATCTCTGATCGTCGGTGGGACCGCGGCTGGTCGAGGAGTAGATGATCCCGGCCGAGGCGCCATCCCCGGTGCCACCGGCGGAGACCACGTTCTTGGCCGTCGCCGGACTACCCACCGAATTCGGGGTGCCGTCGTTTCCGTTGGAGAAGAAGAGCAGGAAGTCGGGGTGGTCCCACATGAATTGATCCGCGGCCATCGACTGCGTGTCATAGGCGCCGCCGTTGGAGTTGCCCCAGCTATTGCTCATGATCCGGGCCGCCCCACCGGCGTTCCCGTTGTAGGGAAGAATGAACATGTCATTCAGGTCGAGAGGGATGAAGACCCCGGCCTCGGCGGTGCCGCCGCCATCCAGGAAGAAGATCTTGGCGTTGATGGCCATGCCGTCTTTCACGCTCGTCGCATTGGGCGAGTCGTCACCCGCCACGGTGCAGGCGGTGTGCGTGCCGTGATAGTCGTTGCCGGCGTTGTCCCCAAAGGTGATGCTGGTCGACTCCACCGTCTTCTGATAGCCGATGATCTTGCGGTGCGTGGGGTAGTTGCCGAAGGCGGTGAGCGGAACCGCGGCGTCGTAGAACTGATAGTGGCTCGTGCGGATCCCGGTGTCGGCGGTGCTGATCACCTGGCCCTGCCCCTTGATGCCGAAGTTCCAGAGGCGCCGGTTGTCCGTGATCTTGGTCTGTACGACCCACTGGCAAAGGTCGTTGTGCCACCGCGGAACCTGGTACGGCTCGATCCAGGCCACCGCGGGTATCTGCGCTACCGCGGCCAGGCGGGCCAGGTCCAGGTTCACCTTGAGCATTCGGTTGATGCCGTTGTCCGAGGTCTCCGCAATCGTCCCGCCGGCCAACCGTACCGCATCGGCCGTCTCACGAATGTCGGCGTCGGGGAAGAGCAGGAGAACCAGCGGGTGCGGGCCGGACTCCCGCATCGGCGCCAGCGCGCTGATCTTGTACGCGGGCTGGTACAGGCCGATCCAGGACACGCGAGCCGAGGCAGCCAGTGCGTCGCGCGCAGAACCGGGCAGCGAAATCAAGTAGGTGTAGTCCGGAATGTAGCTGACGATTCTCCCGCCGGTGGACTCCACGATGGCGCGGTCTTCCGCGGTCACCGGTCCTCGAAACTGCACCAGGAAGTATCCCCGCTCGTTGCCGGACGGCGGCGCCGCCCGGTAGGCCCCGGGGACGTCTCGCTCGGGATCGGCCGAGGCGGGATCCAGCGTGTATCCGGCGCCGAGGTGAACCAGGCTCGGCCCGACCGGCCTCTCCGGCGCGGCACTCCCTTTGGGCAACTCCTGGAGCAACCCGCTTCCATTCCAGATGGTCGCAGCGGCAGCGCGGTCGGCCGGAGATGTCGCGCCGCCCACCGGCCGGGAGTAGGCGCAGGCAACCGAGGCGCCGAGGCAGAGCAGGGAAAGAAGCAAGACCACGGCGAGCGAATCGATGATTCTCGCGGGCCGGGGGAACGTCCATCGGGTCATGGCGCCTCCAGGTTGGTCGGGGGTCTCCGGAATGAAGTGCGACTGGGCTCACCATGCAGCGGGGGCCGGCCCCGAGCGGTTGAGCGTCCGGAACGAGGCTGTGGACCAGGGTTCAGGCTCGATCCTGGGACTTCTGATTATCCCGGACTTCATCCGCCAATGCAACGTTTCAATCCGTCGGGAGGACCGGTAGGGCACCTACCGGGGGGGGCAGCGCTGTTGACAAGGGCCACTCCGGGGAGTAGGCTTTTCCCGGTTCTCCAACAGGCGTCCTTTGCTGCGACCGCACTGTTCGTTCCGCTGGTTCCCTCGCCTACGGGGCAGGCGAGAGGTTCAAGGAGAACGTCGATGGAGAGTATTGCCCCGTTCCTCACCGGGCTGCTCAGGGCCCGCATCGCTGGCCTCGCCCCGCGCCGTCCGTTCGCTCTCCGCTTCCACCACCCGTTTCGTGGCCCATGCGCTCGTTCACTCCCGAGGAGGTTCCCGATGATGACCCGAATGCTGGCGCTCTGCGCTTGCG
This sequence comes from uncultured bacterium, assembly GCA_964473865.1. Lineage (GTDB taxonomy): Bacteria > Eisenbacteria > RBG-16-71-46 > CAIMUX01 > CAIMUX01 > CAIMUX01. The sequence continues at coordinate 4,500 of CAYYQN010000076.1, forward strand.
CCGGATTGCTGCTCATGGTGGCGAGTCCAGCCCTCGCCGGCCCGAACGAGGGCGGCGTCCTGGTCCTGCACGCAAACCCATCCCTGACGTTCACGAGCGACATCGCCACCTACTGCGGGATGTCGGAGCTGGACTTATGCTCAGAGGCGGTCACGACCGTTGATTGGGTCGCCGGGAGGAAGGTCGTCTTTCATGCTCTGGCGGCATTCCCGCTGGGCAGCACTCCCCGGCTCAAGGGACTCTCATTCGGTATCACCTACGACCCGGCGAAGTTCGTGATGGCCGCCCGCGGGACTTGTGCGGACTTCGAGCTTCCGGACGGCACATGGCCGGCTCCTGGCACGGGAACTGGGCAGAGCTGGACCGCGGGCCCACAGACCGGCTTGCTCACCGAGATCTACTGGTTCTGCGGCTACGCATATGGGGAGCAGGAGAGTGAAGACTCCACGTCGGTCGCGCTCATCCCGCACCCGACGCAACACGGACTCTTCGTGGATGATGGCGAACCCCAAGCCGTTGACTCGGTGGCGGCCTACGGGCGACTGGGCTTTGGGACTGCTGGTTACGATCCCTGTCCCGAGGTTGGAGCCTGTTGCCAGCCTGACGGTGCATGCCAGGTCCTTACCTTCTCCGCGTGCGAGGCCGCCGCCGGAGCGTGGCTTGGCGGTTCCTGCGATCCCAACCCCTGCCCGGTCGAGGGGTTGTTCGGCTGGGATATGATGGAAGCGACGCAGGGCGATGCAGAACAGGGTGGTGGGATCGATGAGCCGTACGGGAACCTCAGCGACTATGTGTATCACGCGACGTGGGGTCACCCGAGCGACTTTTACGTGGAGCCTGGCTCGGACGGCAAGATCTCCTTGGCGATTCGACAGGTGAACAACGACCAGGGTCGCACCCTGTGGGTCCGAATGATCGATCCCGAGACGGACGCTGTGATCTGGCAGGACTCCTACTACCTTTCAATGGACTGGACGGTGCTCCCGGACCTGAGCTGGCCCCGCCACCGCGGAATGGTCAGGATTCAGATTGACGCGTACGAGCCCGGTGACAACATACTCTACGCCATTGATGCTCTGGGCCCAGGCCCGGTCGACCGGCTTCACATCAACTCGGCCCGACTGGCCCTGATGTTCGATGAAACGTACTACTTCTCGTTCTACGTGCCTTCCTGGGCTTCTTCCATGCGCCTGAAGCTCGTTCCCCAAGAAGGGGGAGGGCCTCCGACGCAACCGCTGTGGCACCTCTACGATCGGTCGGGTGCGCACTTCGACTCGGGCTACACGGATCGGGAGGTCCAGTATGACAACCTGCCGCATCCGCTCCGGGGTGGGATCTGGAGGCTCGCCATCAACTCCGATGACTATTCCAACGCGCGTACGGGCCCTCTCGAGGTGGCGTTCCGCGGCGAAGGAGCGTCAGCCGACGACTGGTGGGTTCCCGATCATGCATTCACCTTGTTGCCTGAACAATTCGTTCGGGCGCAATTCGGTCCTCACGAAATCCTGCCTACGACCACGGGTTCGAGCATGTGGTCGCCCTGTCCGCGTGCGCCAGAGGCGACAAGTCCCTATGTTCCAGGCGGGACGAGCTGCGCTCCGATCGTGAAGTTCTTTGGCCCTCAGCGAATGGACTTCCTGACCTGGCCAGGTGTCAACGCCAGCCTTAGTATCAGGGCCTGCGGGGGTACCCTGACGTACACGGTCTGGCAAGACGATCAGGGCTGGCAGAGTCAGGAACCCGCGATCATTGACTCTGGCAGCGTCGCGACTGTGGTGCTGGCTGCCCATCCCAGTCAAGAGCAGCTATGGCGTCTCCGGATTGTCAGCGGGTCGACCTACGTCATCTCCACGAGTTCACCGGGCGCAGTGAACACGACCGTTCCGGGTCCAATCTGGGGGAAGCCATCGTTCTCCCCGGAGTCGGCCAGCATGGAGGGTTGGTTCTTTGTCCCGAGCGGCGTCGCGACCGTGGAGCTGCTCCTCAACGCCAGGCGCCCATGCTCTGAAGAGGAGTGCCCGGGCAGGCCCTACACGTATCAGGTCTATCCCCCGGTGATCCTGACCGTAAAGCGCCCGGATGGGACCACGGCCAGCAGCGTCGAGGTCGGGGCCAACAACCACGGGGCCGCTCTGCTGACGGCCCCTTCCCTGTTCGATTCCGGCCGATTGTGGTCTTTCGAGGTCACGGTCCCGGGCTACGGAATCGGCGGGCACGGTGGTCTGGAGATCTCCGTCGCTCTCGGGGACTCCTTGCCCAAGTACGTGAGTTGGCTAGGGCCGGAGAGGTTTCGCATACCGATCGCGGTCCCGGCCGGTGACCTCTCGGGCTTGGTCGAACCTCTCGGGAACCGAAATGGCCGCTGGCGGCTGATGCCACCCAGTGCCGAGTACATCGCTCTCGCCAAGCTGTATGGATCCAGCTCCCTCGCCGACACCACCAAGCGATACGCAACCGTCCCGAATACGCTCTCGCGCACGGTGTTTCTCTCGGGTCCCCCCGATAGCGGGTACGCCACGGTGGACGTCCAGAAGATGGAACTCCGAGGATGGACCCCGCCCACCGGCCTGGACGCGGCCACCATGGCTACCCCATCCAGCCCGTTCTATGCGCTCCAGCGTCCCGTGGGCCTGGACACCCGGGGCCGACTCCGACCCTCGGACGGAGGGTCGCCTGGCTCGCCCCTGCAGACGGTAGCCCTGGATGGTGCGATGAAGCAGATTGGCGGCGAGCCTTCCTCGTTGCCCAACTGGGCCCGCATCCAGCTGCATGAAGGTATCGCCAAGGGGTTCAATACGCTGTCAGTAGATCGTGTCGCCGCGTCCTACTTGAACCAGCTCGGCTGTCACGCGCTGACAACAAACAGATGGCTGCAGGGCCCGGTGCCAACCGCTGCGCAGTGGAACTCGTTCGCTTTCAAGGTTGGGGACTCGCGGACGCGAGACGGCGTGCTCGCCTTGGCCCTCGGCGATGAGATGCTCGGAAACGGATTTGCCCCCGAGGACCTTCGCCGAGCGATCTACATGACGCGGAAAGCGGATGAGCGACATCCGGTGATGCTCGGAGGTGAACCCACCCCAGTGAACAGGTCCCTGGTCCGGGACATGACCGAGATTTGGACGGATGATGAGTACTACGACCGCGGTTCCGAACATGGTGGAAACCACCCGATCTGCGGGCAGATCGACCAGATCATGCACGCCCGGGAGTGTGCGTATCCGGATCGAACCCTTCTGATGTACCAGTTGGCCGGATTCTCCGAAGACAAACTCGCAAATGGACTGCCCGCCTATCATAAGGCCTGCCCGGATGCCGCAGGTGCCCAGATGCTGGCCGCTATCTGTCTGGATGTTGCGGTCACAAGCCAGTTCGCCCGATTCTTCTGGGACGCAGCCGCGCCGACGCCCGATCACTACTACGATCTTGCTGACTCCAACGCTGCGCTCTGGGCCGCATATGGGCCCGATGGACTCATCAGCGGCATGCAGAAGGTGATCGGCTGGCGAACCACGCCGGGCGGGGGGCCATACAACTATGAGGTGAAGCTCGTCGGCAACACGCACGGTGAGTGTGAATACCCACCAGTCTCGCTGGAGTATGGCGCATGGCTCGACAGTGTCAATGTCGGCCGTGTCGGAAGATGGTTTGCGCTGGCGCACTTGGGTCAGGTTGCGGGGGAGACAATCGAGCGCACGTGGGCGGAGCTTTATATTCCGTCCGGTACGAGCATCGCGACAGTCGTCGACGATAGCTCAGTATCGTTCGCTGCCGCCGGTCTGGTGACTCTGGACACGGTCCACTCTCTGGTCCGCTGGCAAGTGCCGCCGGTGTCCTGGGTGATCGGGCACTTCAGCTGGGACTGCGATCCCGCCTCGGTCGGTGGCGGCGAGCCGACATCCGGCCACGTGCAGCTGGCCGTGAGCCCGAATCCGTCGCAGGGGCCGGTTGTGGTCCGCCTTCTTGGCGACTTCTTACGTCCTATGGATGTGGACGTGTACACGGCAGCTGGGTCTCGGATTCGACGACTGGGTCGACTCGGGGGCGGCAAGGCGTCGGTAGAGACGACCTGGGACTTGCGGACGGACGAGGGTCTGGAAGCGAGCCCGGGCGTATACTTCATTCGTGCCCTTGACTCGGGAGGAAGGCCCATAAGCCAGAAGCTGGTTGTGCTTCGATAAGGCACCAGACCCGGGCAGGTGCGTCTGCTGCGGGCACCGGATGGGGCGTTGGAGCGATGGAGGTCATCATGGATTGCGAACGTCGGGTGGGGTTACGGATCAGGATCGCGATGCTCTTCGTCGGAGTGATCTCGGTCACATGCTCGCCGACATCTGCTCCCCCGCCTCCCCCGCCCAAGACCACGTGCATTCGCGTGCCGGCAGCGTATCCAACGATCCAGGCGGGCATCGACGCGGCCGTTGATGGCGACACTATCCTGATCGCGTATGGCACGTACCGGGGAGCGGGGAACACCAACCTCGATCCTCTGGGGAAGGCGATCATCATCACCGGAGCCGGCGATCCGGACAGCACAATCATCGACTGCGGTCTAGAGGGAGAGGAGAGGACAAACGGGTTCTTCATCCGGCGTGGCGAGGGCAATGAGACAGCGATTGAGCGCCTGACGATCACGGGTGCGGGGGCTCCCAGTGGTGCGTGGGGAAGTGCCGTGCGGTGCCGTCACGCGAGCCCGCGAATCATGTATTGCGTGATTCGTGGGAATGAGGGATGCGTGGTGTACCTTAGGTACTCGTCGGCATACCTGTTCGGATGCCGAATCGACCAGAATGTTTCGCGAGGCCAGGATCCGGCGATCTATTGTCTGGAATCGGCACCGAAGCTCCAAGCGTGTGAGATCGTTTCGAATCTGATCTGGCAGAAACCGGCCGTGCTCTGCGAAAAGGGGTGCATCGAGTTGGACGGATGCGTGCTGGAGCACAACGTCAACGCCCGCGGCGACGGGGGAGCCATCGGCCTGGAGCGGAGCACGGCATGGGTCCACGGTACGACGATCGCCCGAAACGTCTGCGGGGTCGGCAGCGGCGGCGCGGTTGCGCTGAACAACGGGTCCAGTCTGAATCTCTACCGATCCACGATGGCGGAGAACATGGCGGGGTATTCAGGTGGAGCGGTCATGGCCTACGGATTCGACATAGTGGCCATCCGAGTTTCGATCATCTGGGGCAACTGCGCTCCGGAGTACTCCGCGATCGAGGCCGCTCCGGCATCGACCGTTGAGATTGCCGCAAGCGCGATTGACACAAGCCGGGTCGGCGGCGGCGGGCAGTTCGTCTACGAGGGCCAGATCGTGACTGCGGATCCGATGTTCTGCCACGCGGCGGGTTGCGGTTCAGCGGTGGAGAGCAACTACAACCTGCAGCCGGAATCACCTTGTGCCGGGGAGCCCCGTATGGGCTCGCTATGGGTGGGTTGCGAGGAGGCGGTGCGATGGCCGCCAGACCGTGAAGGATCCGGAGGGCGCTGATCGGCCGAAGGAGGGAGCCCGGCTCGTTCCTGGCAGGTGGCGTCTGTAAGGTGGACCTTGCACGTCCCGTCGAAGCCCCGGCCTTCTCCACCCGGTCTCCGCCCGAAAACCGACGCCACCCGCAAAGCCCACTCGGAATGTGCTCCGTCTTCAGGACGCGGCAACCTAAACCCACCCCAGATCGCTCCTCAGGGACGCGCATGCCGCTGGAACCCTCTCCGCCCCGCCGACATCCTCCGTCGCGGGAGACGCAGGGTGCCGATCGACGCTCCTATCGGCTGCTCCTCACTTCTGGGTTGCCTTCCACTCATCGATCGGTCCCACCGATCGCGCCTGGGGCGAGGGTTCCTCCGGGCGAGGCCGCGCCGTTTCCTCCACCAGCCCCTCCAGGTCCTGGACCTGGGATTCCCGGAACAGCGCCGCAAGCTGCGCCTCGGTGTACATGATCCGATAGCGTCGCTTCAGCTCCTGCCGATACGCCGGCGTGTAAAGCGAATCCACCAGCGCCGTCTGCCGCAGCGTCTCTATCGGAGCCAGGAAGATGACGGCGTCGTATGCATCCTGCATCTTCTGGCCGGGCATCGCCTCCACCTGATGGTTGCCAATGTAGGGCTCTTCTCCGAACACATTGCCGGCGATCGGGAACGCAACGGGATGGTCGCCCGCGGCACGAAACGCGCTGTCCCAGAGGCCGCGGCCCATCCGCACGAACTTGTACTCCATGCGTTCGCGCCCCTCCGCCGTCTGCGGAGTGTTCGGCGCCGGCTCGCGTATTTGCAGGACCGACAACGCCACATTGTGCAAGCGGATCGAGTAGACCTCCCCCGGGAACCGTTGCTCGAAGAACGTCGTCGCATTCCAGAAGAACTGTCCGTCCCGCCGCTTGATCCCTCGGTAGGCATGGCGTGTGTTGGTGAGGAATACCCCCTTCCGGTGCGACTGGAATTCGTCGAGCTCGTCCCGGATCGTGGCGTACATGTGGTGATCATAGCTGGCGAGCGACTTGCGGAACTGCTCCAGATCACGCGGCGTCTGAATCTCCGACCACCACGTCGGACTTCCCACTCCGAAGACCTGAAGCGCGGCTTCCCCTCCCAGCCGGTGGTTCACGCGGCGCACCATGCGCAGCAGGTCAAAGTAGGTCTTGTAGGGAAAGCCGAGCCCATTGACGTCGTCTTGGAAAGCCGGATGGAGCCGCCGCGGGTCGTCGTCCGGCGCCGCGAGGTAGTCGTCCAGATAGCGTTGCTTGTTGCTCGGGACAGCCTCGAGGAAGATCGCCGGCCTCTTGGCCTGAAACGCATCGTCCTGCACGAGCTGCTGGTAGAACGCGAACGGCTCGATGGCCGTGTGCAGCGCGTCATCGAAGACGATCAGGTCGAACGTGTCCAGCTTGGCGACGACGAAGGAGACTGGATCCTGCCCCTGGCTCTGGAGAACCTGCAAGTACGGCTGTAACCGCGGATCCGCCTCGGCCCGCGCCAGGGTCACCGCAATCCCCAGCAGAGCCCACGTCACAGCGAGTCGCCTCGACTTTGTGCCTCCCGTCGCACTGGCGGAATCCGCCCATCGCACCTGTCCATGCCGCAAACTCCGTCTGAACCGCCCCGGGGCTTCCGGAGAGCTCATTACATGCCTCCGGCCATCGATTCGAGGTTCTCGTGACGCCGGAAGTATGCCTCCTCATACTCGACCGGGGGAAGGTCCCCGAGCGGCCCCATCAGGCGTCGGTGAATGGCCCAGGCAACGCGTTCCAGAGTCGCGAACTCGACATCGTCCGGAGTCCTCCCGGGGCCACGCCGCCGGATGATCTCCGGCTTGCAGAGGCCGATCACCGAATCGGCGAGAGCGGTGTCATCGCTGTCGCCCGTGCCGCCGACCGACAGCTCGATCCCGGCCTCGGCCAGACGCTCGGTGCCGGGCAAGAAGACTCCGTGTAAGTCCCGGCGCGGCATCTGGATCCAGAGCGCATCCCTCGATTCGCAGCCCCCCGACCGCCCGCTTCCCGACTTCCGCCATGCGTCCCATACACTCGTTCACCCGGTGAATGCATCCAGACCAGAGCAGGGTTACAGGTGCGGGAGCGATGTCCGAAATTCAACCATGGTCAGCCTCAGGCGCCCGAGTGACCTCCGAAACGGTGCAATCGCCTGGTTCCATGTAAGGGAGTGGTGACCGAAACCCGGACAGGGCTCGCATACAGGTAAGTGGGCCGCGTCCGGACTCGGGCCGAGGTGCCGTCAGCCCCGCGGGCTCCCGTCCCGGGTTGGGATGTGGCGCGGGGTGACGTGTCGAACCCGTGGCCCAGCCCGTGTCCCCAGGGACGCACGTGTGGAGGCCCCGGTCCGAGCTTTGGGCCAGACGGGACTTACACGCACGCGGGTCGTGTCCGGTGTCCGGTCAAGCCCGGGCCACAGGTGCGCGGGTCGCGACCAGAACGCTGCCGTTGCGCTCTTACATGCGCAGGAGCCCTTTCAGTTTCCTGCCACGGTGCCCCTCCCGGTGCAGACTCCCCTCCCGGGGCGTGCCGAGGTCAAGGTACATGTCGATGGCCGCCGTCCGACATCGGGCCATCGTCTACCCAAGCGTGCGTAGCCCGTGACCAAAGTCGGGTCGTGGCCGGCCCGAGCGTGAGGAGATCGTGTCTGGAGGGACGGAACCGAACCGGAGGGCATGCGGGGCCGGCGGCCGGCAGACGGTAAGCAGGCCCTCGCGCGTGCGGAACAGGCGTCCGCCAAACCGCAACCGCGCCATTGCACGTGCGGAACAAGCGTCCGCCGACCCGCAACCGGGCCGTCGCGCGTGCGATACAGGCCTCCGCCAAGCCGCAACCAGGCCCTCGCGCGTGCGGAACAAGCCTCCGCCAGACTGCAACCGGGCCGTCGCGCGTGGGGCGCAGCCGCCCGCAACGTCGCAACCGTACCGACACATGTGCAGAACCGGCATCCGGCGGCGTCACTCGCCGCCTCCAGCCGCCACTCACCGGCAGTGAACCTCCATTCACCGTTCTTCTTTGGGATCGCGCGCCTCCGGCGACATCCTGCCGGAAGGGCAGCCGCGAGAGGACGTGGGAATCCCGCCCGCATAGGAAGGCCGACCATGACCGCACCGAGGTTCGCGTTTCTCGATCAGCTCCCTCTTGAGCGCTATCACGCTCGGCTCCGGAGAGAGGTCAGGATCGTCGTGGGCGATCCACTAGTGTGCCATTACTCGGCCGGATTCACCCCGCTCGGTTCCCCCTCGCGTATGAGCTCGAGCACGTAGGACGTCGGTTTGGGGGTTCGATAGGCCAGTTTGAAGGAGCCATGCCTCGTCTCGACCAACGGGACGAGATACCGCTGGATGTCGTCGTAGGGAAGCGATGGCACCACCACATGTGTGACTCGATTCTGCCGAAAGCCGGCCAGCATGCGCTCCGGATCCTGCTCGCGCGGGAACGTCAAGGACTTCCGTCCGGCCACGAACTCCACGAAGCCCGGTTTGCGATCGATGACGACCGCATCCTGCGGGGTGTGCTCGCGGATCCAGGTGAGGGAGGTAAAGTAGTTCTCCCACTCCGGGGGGTAGGATCGCGTCTCCTGCACATAAAAGACCAGATTTCGGACTCCCAGCAGAACCAGGAGCACCAGGAATCCGGCGCGGATCTTCGCCCAGGCTCCCGGCAGGCGTTTCTCCTCCGGCAGGATCCAACCGCCCCACCAGGCCAGGAGAAGCAGCGGCACGATCGGCACCAGGAAGCGGCTGCCGGACCAGATGCTCGGCCAGAGGAGGAGCAGGAGCAGGGAGAAGAGCACGACGCAGGCCGCCGGGTCGCGCCATCGGGCCGGGTACGACCGGCTCTCTGGAACGCGGCCCTTGCCTTCCCCGGATGCGACCGCCGCGTCCCGAGCAGGATCATGATGGTGCCCGCGCGCCGTGACCGCACGCGATGGCGGATCCGAGGCCGAGCCTCGCAGCCCTCGCCAGATCCCCGCGGCCAACGGCACCAGCAACGGGATTGCGATCCAGAATGGATAAAAGAGCTTCTGCACGTCGGGCGGGGAGTAGGTCGATCCATAGAGCGCCGGCATGACCGCGGCCGGCACCATCCCCAGGAGGTAGAGACGGGCGTTCTCGCCCGCGCGCTGCAGGAGCCCCGCCGCATCGATCCGGCCAAGCTCCGGATAGTACGGGTTGACCTGGAGGAGCTGGCGAAGATACGGACTGCCGCCGGTCGCCGCTGCCGAGTGCACGATCCACGGCACCAGGGCGATTCCGAGAAAGCCGGCCAGCAGCAACGCCTGCCGCGGCCGCCGGCTCAGCAAGAGCCAGAGCAGCACCCCGCCGGCCAGCGCCACGCCGGCCGAGCGCGTGTAGAAGGCGGCCGCAATCCAGAGAGCGAGCCACCCCAGCTCCCGCCTCGCGCGCCGATCCTCCCCGAAGCTTGCCAGCCGATCACAGGCCGCGAGGGCGCCGAGCTGGAAGAACAGGAACGGCACCTCGCTCATGACGTAGTGCGCATATTCCACGAACGGGATCAGGGTCGCAGCCGCAAAGAGAAGCCAGGGCCCGGACCGGGCATGCGTGCGCCGGCGCACGATCCCCGCGAGCATCCAGATGGCCCCGCCCGCGAAGAGCGTGACGAGGATCTTCTGCGGAATCAGACGCATCCCGAAGAGCGCCTGCACCGGCGCCAACAGCAGCGGAAAGAGGGGCGGGTACTTGTCCGAGCCCCAGAGACGGCCCTGCCGGACCGCGCGGGCGAGGTTCATGTAGTCGATGTTGTCGCCGTTCACGTAGAGCTTGGGATCGAAGGTCGCCACCACGGCAAGAAACGCAAGGGCGCCGGCAAGCAGCCACTGTTTCTGCAGGGAGATCTTCAACCGTACCCCTCCGCCCCGACGAAACCCGCGCGCCGAGAGCGCGCAGCCCTCCCACTGCCGGATGGCGCGAGCGGATCCTTGGCTCAGGGTGCGTCCGGTTCGACCGCGCCTCGGCCGGATGGTAGCGTCCGCGTGCGGAGGCGCGCAATCGGCACCGCGCGTGCCCGGATCACGTCGCGGACCGGGCCCGGGCAAGAGCGACGAAGCGGCGGGTCGCGATGCGCCGACCGCGGCGAACGTTCTGTCCGCGCGGTCGGCGCCGGTGGCAACGTCGGAGCGAGTCGGGTGAAGATCCGGCCGGTCGACCGGACCGGCACCCGTCCTCGCCGCCGGAACCTACCGCAGCACCAGCAGTCGCTGGGCCCGGACGTTCTCCGCGGTACGGAGGCGGATGAAGTAGGCGCCCGAGGAAACCGATGCGCCGGACGCATCGCGGCAGTTCCATCGCACCTCGTGGGCACCCGCAGACTTGCTTCCCGCGGCCAGCTCCGCCACTTCCCGGCCCTGCACATCGAAGATCGCCAGACGGATCGACGTCGGCCGCGGGAGTTGGAAGCGGATGGTCGTCCCGTCCACCATCGGGTTTGGCGCCGGCGCAAAGAGCAGAACCGACGTCACCGCGTCGGACGGCGGCTCCGGCGCGTCAGTGGTGTCTTCGACATAGGTGATCGGAATCTCGATGGCAGACTCGGCCGCCTGCAGGCTCTGGACTCGCAAACGCACCGCCCCATCCGACCGGAGGCGCTGCACGGACGTCGGAGTCAACGCGCCGTCTTCGAGGCTGAAGAGCGCGGGGACGTATCCGAGACCGCGGCGGTCCGAGTTGCCCCAGGGGGCAACCTGCGCCGGGGCCAAGGGGGTACCGTCGAGGTACTCGAATCCGGCCGACGCGATCACCGACGGGTCGAGGTCGCTGACCGCGCCGACCGAGGCGGTGTAGGCGCCATTCGCGTGGCGGATGCGCCCGGAACCCAAGGCCAGGTGACCCGACATGAAGCTCGGGCTCAGCCAGACATAGATCCGGTCGTCCTGGAATCCCGCCGGGTCCGGCGTTGTTCGGATTGTCAGCGGCCTCAGGACCGGCGGAGAGTCCGGCAGAAGCAGCGGCAGATAGCGCTGCCCCGGATCGAAGACTCTGAGCTGCATCTGCGCCCCGTGTGCGACCAGCTCCTGGGCCCTTCCCTGCGCATCCGTGTGGTGCGTCTGCCCGTTCGCCAGATCCATGAGCGTCACGTTCGCTACCGGTCGCATCTCGTTGAACACCGCCCCGGCCAGATCGACACAGACGAAGTCGACGGCATGGAGCGGGCCCGGCTCCTGCTCCTGGTTCACGAGCTGCAGCAGCGGCTGCGGCACGAAGACGCTGTCGGGCGAGAGCAGATCTCCCGGCGGTGGGACGTTGACCATTTGCGACGTCGTGAAGCTCCGCCCGAAGATGTCCCGGCAGCTCCAGCGGAGCTCCGCCAGGTCGCCGGAATGCAGCATCTCGGGGAGAATCCAGTGCGGCAGCATCCCGTCGACCCAGAGCGTCTCGGCCGGCGCCCCCAGCGTGTGGGAGATCAACTCCAGCCGGACCTGGTCTTCGGGGGACTGCGGGCCGGCGACCGGATCCATGATGCGCGGGGCGGGCGTGACCACGGTGCGCCTCGGATTCTGCGACGGTGTGGGAACGTCCCCGCCGTCGGGAGTGGGGGTGTTCGGCACCGAGTCGGGTACGCCCGGCTCCACGCACCAGAGCTCCGTCGGACGCAGGGTGCGCGGCCGCAGGTAGATCTTCCCCTGGTTCTCCGGCAGGTCCCACACCTGGTGCTTGATGATCACGCTGATCGGGTCGAAGTCGGGCAGAACGTGGATTCTCACCGGCGGATGCGGGCCGGTGTGGACTCGGGTGTCCGCACAGACCATCTTCTCGCTGTTGCTCGTGCCGTCATCCGGCGGGATCGTTCCGTCGTCGCAGGTGACGCGCACTTTCGGTTCGTAGTAGTTCTGGATGTTCCCCTTGAATGGCTCCCGCGCCAGGTTCTTGTCCCAGAGCTGAACGGTGAGCGATGCCGGGTGCGGCTTCTCGACCATGTCGAGGTTCGGGCTCTTCCAGACCTGGAACGGCAGACCCACCTCCACGTCCTTTTCCTGGGAGACCGTCTCGTCGAACGCCTTGGTCTCGACCGGGCTCCCCCACCAGTTCGCGGGATTCCACATGTTGAGGTAGATCCGCGTCCAGCCCCACACCTTGACCTTGACGGTGTTGATCCCTTCGTTGAAGGCCTCTCCCTCCGCCACCGCGTCGAAGGTGAACTTCTTGTGGTCGTTGCTGAACTCGCCGGAGTGCGTGTAGGGACCGCGGTCCGGATACCACTGGGCCCACTCCGCGGCGCTGGGGACCCCCGTCTTGGAGATCGAACCGGCACCCCCCTTGCCGCCTCCCACCTGGAACTCCCAGAACACGTTCGTCGTCTGCCCTTTGTACGGCACCCAGGCGACGCCGGCCTTCACCTCCACGCCGGGAAGCCGGTTGCTCGCATTCTCGGTGACCTTCAGCACGCTGGGAGTGATCTCCACCCGGTGCGGCGCGGTCAGGCTGACGTCGTTTCGTTCTGCCTCCGCCGCCTGGTAGTGCTCGTGCCAGGCCGCACCGATCTCGTAGATCTTCTCGAGTCCCTTCTCGTCCGGCGGGGAGAGAGTGTCGGAGTTGGTCGCTTCCGGATGCGCTGGCCTGGTCCCCGGCGCGCCGGAGAACGCCGGACCGTTCGCTCCGAGAAGCTGGCCGACCAGAAGGAGCCCCGTTCCCCATCGATGACCGCGATACCGCTTCATGGCTGAATCCCCCTCTTGCGATCTCTCGGCGCAGCGGCCCGGTTCGGGCCGGCCGTCGGAGATCCCGCCGAAGACCGAGACAAGAGCGGTGCCGCGCGGCCCGCGATTTCCCGCGCGGAGAAGGCAGGCGGAACTTATTCGCGGGGAATAGGTTGGGCCCCTCCCGCCCGCCGGAATCGGGGAGGGACGCGCAGGCGAAGCCCTCAGGGGGTTCGTCGGTTCTGACGAGTCTGCGCATCCATATGGAATGCCATGGGTTCAGCGTTCGGCGCCGCTGCCGAGACGGCAGTCAAGAGCGCCAACGTTGGGCGGATCACCCTGGCGATGGCGGGCCGAGCGCGCCCGATGCTCCGGTTTCCGGTCCCGGGTGATACTCTCCCGCCAGAAGATCACCGGGCGTCAACGGTTGGGAGGCCGGCCATGCGAACCATCGCGCGTCTGCGAACCACGGGCCGCTCGGCTCCCGGAACCGGGCGCCGCGGACGCCGACCGCGGACCCTTGCGACCCCGGCCATCCTGGTCGCGCTGGCGTTCTGCGCTCTTTCCTTCCGTTCCCTCTCCGCCGAGTGCATCGACTACGCCGACCATCTCCATTGGATCTGCCGCGTCGACACGCCGGGTGCGGCGTGGGACGTGGCCGTCGCGGAAGCCCATGCCTACGTCGCCGACGGGACCTCCGGTTTGCTGGTGATCGACATGTCGAAGCCGGCGCGCGCTGAGATTGCCGGCACCGCAGACACGCCGGGCTACGCCTACGGCGTGGCGCTGGCGGGTACCTACGCATACGTCGCGGACGGGGTCTCCGGACTCCAGGTCATCGACATCTCGGATCCGCGCGCCCCCGTGACCGTCGGCGCCGTCGA
>CAYYQN010000077.1:0-18464 GCA_964473865.1 uncultured bacterium
GGTGGAGGATTCTGGGGTGGCCACGAGTGGGGGACTTTGGGTGGCCGCCGGGGCCGAGAGTGTCTCGGTCGGTGACGACCCAGTCCTGCACGCTGCAGGTGCCCAGGGAGGGCGGAGCGGGGTCGGTGGCAATCTCCCCCTCGGCTACTCGCTCTCCCGAATCTGTATGGATCTTGGCCTTGAACAGAAGCGGCCAGTAGTCCGGGAGATTCGGGACGGAAACAGTGGCGGACCAGCCATCTCCTGCCGGAGTCACGCTCAGGTCGGTGGTGTTCAGGTGCGGTTCGGTGCCGTCCGTGTCCGTGCCCTGGTACTGCCAGTTCCACCCGAGGTCGGTGGAGGTGTAGAAGTCGACAGAATCGATGTGCCTTTCCGCGTCGCCCGGACTGACCTCGAGTGCCACCGTGGTTCCGGGCACGGAAGAGACCCAGTCGTGCCAGGGCTCAGCACCCGACCACCCGCCCAAGGTCACTCCCCCATGGGTGATCGGCTGCGGGCACGGATTCGGGCTGCAGGTGGTCCATTCTCCGTGCCATTCACCCGGCCCCCCTTCGGCCGCGATGCAGATGCTCTGGGTGGTGACATAGCAGGATCCATTCTGATAGTTGCAGCAGGCGCCCGTAGGCAGACTCGGGAGTCCGACGCGGACGCGCGAGAGATACCATCCGGGAGCCGTCACGCTCGCATCGGATCCGAAGTCGAATTCGAGACGGATATACTGGTTCATGAATGGGGTAAGATCAAAGCAGTCGACGCGCCAGGTCGCGTCGAGCCCGGTCCACCCTGGCTCCCCGTCCACGCAGAGCGCGTAGTATGTGGGGGAGCTGCTTATCTGGGTGGTTGTGTAGCCTGCGACCGGGGAGATGATCGTGGAGCTGGGCCATCCTGATCCGACGGACACGTTGCAGCCGTCGTATGCGGCTTCCGTCGAGAACCAGTGATAGACCTCGACAAAGCGTGTTGTCATGCTGACGGTGAACCAGGGTGAGAGCAGCCCCTCTCCAGACGAGTTCGTATAGTTCGTGTTGAGAACGGTGCCCCAGACATGGCCGGGCGCTCCGGGGACGATGCTCGTCGATCCGTATTGCCAGAGTCCCGGGCTGGACGTGCCGTCACAGTTGGCCACCTGGAACCCCTGGTCATTCAGGGCGAAGTCCCAGTCATGACTGACACTGATGAGGCCGCAGGCGGCGGGTAGAGGTTGCGGTGACAGCCCAGTCGGCGGCTTTTGCACGAGAGCGGCCGGTGACGCGCCCGGCATGGCAGACACCAGCAGAGTCAGCAGAGCCAGAGCCCGTTTCATAGGACCTCCCTGCGAACGACCAAGTTCGCTCCGACGGCGCGGGCGCGGTCGGCACGGTCCGCTCGGGCCGGGGTTTGGGCGAGCCGCCGGCGACAGGCTCCGGCGGGGCTCTTCCGCGGCGGCCTGGGGGGCACTGGGTCCGTCGAACCCGGAACCCTCGATCCAGGAGGGTCCGCAGGAGGCATTGGCGGAATCTTCAGGCTTCGGGTCGGAGCGCGAGAACCCCGCCAGCACATGCGATGAAGTCGGACCGCATCCCCACACAGGCGAGCAACCAGGGAACAGGAACCGATGTGTCACAGACCCGAACGGAACCGGCAAGTATTCTGCCACCAGAAGTACGCGATGACAACCATGCGTTGTGCCAGGACTCCACCCGGCGGAACTTGCGTGCCGGTAAAGGACTCCGGGCCGATGCGCGTCCGGAGTCACGAAGGAGGCGTCGGTCGAACATGGCCTCTTCCGTTGAAGAGACCCCGCCGGGCTTCCCGGCGAGGTCTCTTCGGTGGGTGCGGGGAACGCCTCTTGCGGGGCGTGGCCCGGTAAGAGCCAGGATCAGCGTAGCTTGACAAGCCGTCCGATCGCGTTGCCGGCCCCGCTCTCGAGACGGACCAGGTAGATCCCGGTGGCGGCTTCGTGGCCGGAGTCATCGCGGCCGTTCCAGGTCACGGTCAAGGCTCGCCCGGTCAACATCCCGCTCCAGGCCGTGCGCACCAGTCGCCCGCCGGCGTCAAAGATCACCACCCGCGCCGCGACGGCCTTCGGACCGGCGATCCGCAGAGACACGCCGGCGGAGAACGGGTTCGGGCGCGCCCGCACGCCCAGGACGGCGTCGAGCTCTCCGCCGTCCACGCTGGACGGGCCGCACGGGTTCGGATCGCAGTTCGTGCCGTCGCCGAAGTACGTGCCTGCCTGAGTGAGGCACGCGGCCGCCTCGAGGACGAGGCACGAGCCGTCGGGGAAACAGCAGGCCCCGCTCCCGCAGGCGAACGTGAAATCCGCCAGGCTCCGTGGCTTGATCTGCCAGCCGGTGGTATAAGGCAGACTCGTGTCGTATTGGTCGCCGATGCCGGTGATCGTGAACGGACCGTTCGGTGCCGCCGTGCCGTCGATGTTCGTGTCCTTGTCGATCCGCATCGTGACCGGGCCACTGCCGTCGTCGATGACGAGGTTGGCATCCGCGCCCTCGGCCGGCCAGGTGCCGCTGACGATCGACACACAGTGGATCGTGAAGAGGCAACTCTCGAACGGCTCACCGGCCGTGCCCAGGGTGCCCGTCGTGGCCACGCCCGGCGGCGGGACCGGGTTGCCGCTGGACAACACGGTGACGATCAGGTCCGGGGTCGTGATCTCGGTCTTGCCGTTGTAGTTCGCCACTGTCCCGGTGATCTCGACGAGATCGCCGATCACTACGGTCGGATCCAGGCCGCCGCCGAAGACGTCGATGCAGCAGGTTCCATCGGTGATCTGGAACTCGCGGATCGTCGAGCTCCAGTTCATCCCGTCACAGAGCGCGATTCCCTGGACCTTGACCCGCTGGCCCGCGAGCAGCGCCACCCCGTCCGCGTCGTCTTCGGCCACTTCGCAGAGGGTCCGGACCGGCGCGGGACACGGGTTCGGGCTGCACGCTGTGAAGTCGCCCTGGTACGAGCCGCTGGCCGCCTCGCAGTCAGCAGCGGTTCCCGTCGTGCACAGGCCGGTCGCCAGGCAGCAGGCGCCGGTTGGCTGTTCGCACGTGTTCGGTTCGCAGACGCCGAACATGGTCCAGGTGTCGGTGCAGTCCGCCAGCGTCGTCACGGTGCAGGAACCGTCCGGATGGCAGCACGAGCCGGAAGGCGGCGGACAGGTGTTCGGAACGCAGACGCCGCCCTCGGTCCAGAGGGCAGGACAGTTCGCCTGTGTCGTCACGGTGCAGGAGCCGTCCAGCGCGCAGCAAGATCCGATCGGCTCGACGCAGGGGTTCGGGTCGCAGGTGCCGCCCGGGGTCCAGGCCGCGGTGCAGGCCGCCTGGAGCACGAAGGTACAGGAGCCGTCCAGAGCGCAGCAGGTGCCGAGCTGCGGGCACGGGTTGGGCGAGCAACCTGAGCCTTCTCCTTCGTAGACACCGCCGGACGCGGCACAATCCGCCGGCAGCTGCATGGAACAGCTCCCGTCCGCGGCGCAGCATGCACCCTGGGTGGGACCCCCACAGACGACGTCGGCCCAGGTCAGGCCCACGCGAAGTCCGTCGATCCACTGGGTGGATCCGGTGGTGGCGCCTCCCTGGCGCAGCCCGATTCCGCCTATGCCGGAAGGATCGTTGCCCGTCTCGGTCCCCGAGGTTACGAGGGGCGCCGGCTCGCCGGCGCAGGGAGTGGGGTTCACGAAGAGGTCCGCCGTGTCGTTGAGCAGGCCTCCGACGATGTTGTACTTCACGACCACCAGGTGCGTCGTGTCCAGGGAGAACACGTCAGAAGCCCAGATCACCGACGATCCGGTTCCCAGCTTCGAGATGCCGAAGTTCACGCCCCCGGTTGTGCTGCGGCAGAACACCCTCCCCGGGAAGGTGGTGCTCCATGGGTCCGTCCCGAGGTGGGTGAAGTAGTCGCCGGTTGCGGTGGCAGCGGAGACGTTGACCAGGAACGCGTAGTAGACGCTGCCCGACGTCTGGACGGCGAACGTGCCATGGACGTCTTCACCGGTGGGCAGCATCGAAGCGGCGTTCCCGATGTTTGACGAGGGGTATCCCGGGTAGGCGAGCCCCGAATCGGTGACCGGGATGAAGTTCGTGGTTCCGCTGTGGTTGGTCCACCCGCAGGTTGTCAGGAGCGTGCCCGATGCGTAGCTGAAATTCTCGTTCAGGAGCAGTGTCTGCGTCCAACAGGGGCTCGGGGAGCACGCCGTGCCGTTACCCTGGTACGCACCGCTCGCCGCCGCGCACTCGGTGGCCGTCCTCAGTGCGCAGAGACCGGTCGGTAGGCAGCACGCGCCGGTCGGTTGCGGGCAAGTGTTCGGGTCGCAGACGCCGAACATCGTCCAGGTGGCGGCGCAGTCCGCCAGCAGAGTCAATGCACAGGAACCGTCCGGGTAGCAGCAGGAGCCGTTCGGCGGGGGACAGGTATTCGGGTCGCAACCGCCGCCCTCGGTCCAGGTTCCGGTGCAGCTCGCCTGCGTCGTTACGGTGCAATTGCCGTCCGGAGCACAGCAGGAGCCGGTCGGCTCCAGGCAGGGGTTCGGGTCGCAGGCGCCACCGTTCCAGCTTCCGGTACAGTTTGTTTGCAGCACAAACGTGCAGGAGTTGTCCAGCGCACAGCAGGCGCCGGGCTGCGGGCACGGATTGGGTGAGCAGCTGGAACTGTCCCCCTGGTAGACGCCGCCGGATGCCGCACAGTCTGCGAAGGTCTGCACGGCGCAGCCTCCGTCCGCGGCACAGCACGCACCGGTGGCCACGGTGCCGCACACGACGTCGGCCCATGCCGGGCCGACGCGGATTCCGTCCACCGTCTCCGCAGGAGCGTTTGTGGCGCTTCCTTGCCGTAGGGAGATTGCCCCTATGTTGGTGGCATCGGTCTTGGTCGAAGCCGTGACGGCCAGCTCGGCAGTCGGCTGGGGATCGCAGACCGGATTGACCCAAAGGCTCATGACATCGTCAGTGGTCGAGCCGGTGTTGAACGTATAGGCAATGACAATCAGATAGGTTGTGCCCAGGTCGTAATCAAATGCAGTATAGGTGACCGGCGTCTCGTTGTACTTGGTGAGGCCGAATGCAAGCTTGCTCGAAGCGTCTCTCTTGCAGAAGACCCTTGCATAGTAGTCGGTTGTCCATGGGTTCCTCCCGAAGTGGATGAAGTAGTCGCCGCCGGTGTTGGCCGTCGAAACGTTGACCAGGAACGCGCAGTAGACCGTGCCCGCGGTCTGGGCCGCGAAGCTGAGGTGCACATCTTCCCCGCTCGACACGAGCGAGGCCGCGTTGCCGATGCTTGAGGAGGGGTACCCCGGGTAGGCGAGCCCCGGCGATGTGACATAGATCGTGTTGTTCGGACTGGAGTAGCTGTGTCCGATCCACCCGTGGGCGCCGAGCGAATCCCCGGCCGGGTAGGCGAAGTTCTCGTCGACCAGCAGCGTCTGGGCCGACGCTCCTGTGGTGAGACCCAAGCAGGCACCCAGGACCACCAGCCATAGCACTCTCTTCATGTGCGCACCTCCGCGGTCAGAACTCCTGCACGCCGCGACTTCTGCTATCGGGCGCCGGCGGCACCGGGCAGCGCGCAGGATGCGCGGGCGGGCGGCCGGTCGCGCGCGGAAACGATTCTACCCGATTCTGGTCCGCCATCGCCAGGCCGAGGGTGCGGCATCGCACGCCTTGGCATCCGCACTCTCACTCGGGCCGCCTCGTCTCGTCGCCTTCGAGCGACCCGTCGGCAACCCCTATCGCAGCAGCGTCACGGTCCGGGTTTTCTCGAGGGCGGACGTGCGCATCTTCACGAAGTAGACCCCAGCCGCGGCGGGACGATCCAGCTCGTCCCTTCCGTTCCAGGCTATCTGGTGCACCCCGGGCCCGACCTCGTCATCGACCAGGGTTCGGATCGTCCGGCCCATTACGTCGAAGACCTGCAGGCTTAGACCAGTCCGCTGCGGTAGCGAATAGAGAATCGTCGCGCTGGTCTCGAACGGATTCGGGGTGATCGGTCGCAGATCGAGGGTCACCGGCAAGACCGGCAAGCCCTCCTCGACGCCGTTTGGGTCCTCTCGCACGATCAACCGGGTCATGCGCCAGGAGTGCCCGAGGGAGTTGACCAAGACGAAGTGGAGCGACCAGAGGCCGAGCTGGGGCACGGGAACCGGGATGAAGTAGGGAGGCGGGCCGCCGGGGAGACCATCGAAGATGGGGAGCCCCGGACCGCCCGCCGCGACGGTCGACTCCGCGGGGCAGGCAAGCATGGTGGCTCCCAGATATCCGGTGCTCCCGAGCCCGGCTCCGGAGACGTTGTACACATATCCGGTTCCTGTGTCCAGATCCCCGGTCGAGGTCTGCCCGGTCCAAGGATCCTTGAAGATCAGAGCGACCCGGCCGTTCTCCAGGGGCCGATTGAGGATGCCGTCCAGCGTCAGGGCATGTCCTCCGCCGAACCCCCAGAAGATACCAAGGAGGACATCCTGGCATCGCTCAAGCTCGTTGCGCATGTTCGTGAAGTCGCTCGGCTGCCAGGTATGGCCGCCATCTCGGACGTAGTGCTTCAGGAGTCGAACCGTGTAGCCGCTTCCATGGCCCTGGATCCAGGAGGTCAGGCCTCCGGACCAGCGAGACATGTAGGTCCCGTCATCCAGGTTGGTCTGCATCTCGGTTGCCAGAGCGCCGACCAGCTGCTCGTCGTCCAGCCCCCCGGTGATGACATTGTCCCCATGCAGCTCGAAGTACCTTAGACACTGGGCGGCAGCCGTGGGAGCGCAGTGATAGTCAGAGAGCAGATGCTGATCGATACCGGGGATTCCCTTGACGAAAGCATCTTCGGTGTACCGGGCGAAGACGATGATTCTTTCCAAGTCCGCCCCATTGGGGTCGATCGAGACCCCCATGGTGTCGCGATCTGAAATCATCCAGTCCTCGATGTTTGTCCGCCCCAGAGACGGCGGGGCCGGGTCGACGGCGCTCCCGCCGGCCACGACGTAGACGCTCCGGCCGCTGTAGACCAGGGCCTTGAAGAGGAGGACGGGCGCAGGGATGGGAAGCGGTGAAACCGCGATGGCGGACCATCCATCCCCCATGGGCTGCACGCCGGGATCGTAGGTGTTCAGATGCGGCTCGTACCCATCAGCATCGACGCCGAAGAGCTGCCAGCTCGCTCCTTGGTCGGTCGACATGTAGAACTCCACCGCTTGAATCGGCTCGGGAATATCTCCGGGATGGACCTCGACCTGGATCTCGCTTTCCGGAATCGCCGGGATCCAGTCATGCCACGGTTCGGGTTCGAACCAGTTACCCAGCCGCAGGTGAGCGCCCGGGAGCGGCTGCGGGCAGGGATTCGGCTCGCAGCTAATCCACTCCGGGTGGAAGTCGCCTCCGGATTCGAGGCAGCTATCCATGAACGTCACGGCGCATTCTCCGGTGTAGAGATCGCAGCAGACATGCGGCAGGGGCGTGGGACTCCCGGTCCGGACTGCACTGAGATACCAGCCTGGGCAGGTAGTACTCTCGTCAGAGCCGAAATCGAACTCCACCTGGATCACCTGCCCCAGATACTCAGTCAGGTCAAAGCAGTCCACCCTCCAGGCGGCGTCGTGCCCCGTCCAGCCCGGCTCGCTGTCGACGCAGTAGGCGTAGTAGTTCAAGCTGGAGGAGATCTCGGATGCGGAGTAGCCCCCGATCGGGGTGATGATCTGGCTGTAGGGCCAGACTCCCACGGAGACATTACCGCCGTCGTGATCGGTCTCGGTGTCGAAGTAGTGTTGGACCTCCAGAAAGCAGCTCTGTGCGTCCACCAGGAACGGAGGAGATACGAGGCCGCCTCCGGCGTAGTCCGAATAGTCCCCTTCCAGGACCGTGCCCCAGACTGCGCCCGGGGCGCCCGGGATGAAGTCGGTCTGCCCGTACTCCCAGGAGGGTACCCCCCCTTCATCACAATCCGTGACCGTGAACCCTTGATCGCCGGCGGCGAAGTCCCAGTCATGGGTAATGACCTGGAGATCGCAGGGGACGCGGTTCGGCTGCGCGATCGTTCGGCTGGTCTCCTTCCCGGCGAAGGCGGGTCCACCCAGGACCAAGAGACCCAGGATGGCGTGGAACGCTCTCATGGCAATCCTCCTTGGCCACAGTCCTTTCCGGGCCTGACGAGGGTGGAGGCGCATCGACGGCGTCGGGCGAGGTCGATTGTTCGGCCCAGTCTCTCGCGCGTCTCTCCACCATCGGGCGGTACCAGGATACACCCGCCGGGAGGCCGGTCCAAGGCCACCGCGGATGTCCAGGGAAGGTCCGGTTTACTCGTCCCTCTTCTCCTGCTACAATCGCCTTCGCGTTGCGTACGGAGGCATCAACCGGCTGTCGGAGTCGCTGGAGAGCCGACCGAAAGACCCTATCCGATCCCCGCCCGCGCAGACTCTGGCGACACTCTTTCCAGCCATCCGCAGTCTCTAGGAATGCCCCGTATTTCGCGGGGCGGGCTCGCCGCTTCCATCCGACCGGCCTGCCTCAAGCCGACATCGATGCTTGATCCAGGAGGTCAGCCATGCGCACGTTCCTGTCTCCTCTCGCAATTCTCCTGTGGCTCGCGGCGGCGGCCTGTCCGGAAACCGGTCAGGCAACGGATCGAAGTGTGTATGCCGCTCCCGCCGTGGCCGGCACGTGGGCATCCCCTGCCTTCGCCGCCCTGAAGATCGACCGCTTGCCCACCAGCCCCTCCTGGTACCAGGTCGGGGGGCAGATCAACGCCAGCTACGGGCGCTCCGTGGCGACCGTGGGGGATGTGAACGGAGATGGCTACAGCGATGTCGTCGTGGGAGCCGCCCTCTACGACGCTGGCGAAACGGATGAGGGGCGGGCTCTGCTCTACCTGGGGACCGCCTCGGGTCTGTCCACCAGTCCGGCTTGGACCGGTGAGGGGAATCAGGCGGGCGCGCTCTTCGGCGCCTGCGTTGCCCCGGCCGGAGACGTCAACGCAGATGGCTACGACGATCTGATCGTCAGCGCCTCACACCACGCCAATGGCCAGTGGAACGAGGGCCGCGTCTTCGTATACCTGGGTTCCGCCTCGGGTCTGCAGCCGAACCCGATCTGGACCGCCGAGGGGAACCAGATCGAGGCCTACTTCGGCTTCTCTGTCTCCACGGCCGGAGACGTAAACGGCGACGGTTACTGCGACATCCTTGTAGGTGCGATCGGCTACGACAACGGCCAGACCGACGAAGGCAGGGTATACCTGTACCTCGGGACCGACACCGGCGTGTCGGCCACTCCCGCGTGGACGGGAGAGGGTGATCAGGCCTCCGCCCAATACGGCTACGCAGTCGGTGCGGCGGGCGACGTCGACGGCGACGGCTACGCCGACATCATTGTGGGGGCGAATCTCTTCGACATCGGTGCCGCCGACCGCGGGCAGGCGTACCTCTACCGAGGATCTCCGCTCGGGGTGCAAGGAGCGCCCATCTGGGTCAAGGCCGGCATGACCGCAGGCGACTGTTTCGGCGCCGCGGTCAGCACCGCGGGGGACGTCAACGGCGACGGCTACGCCGACATCATCGTAGGCGCGCCATTGGCGCACCATCCGTTCACGGGAATGGTAGAAGGGCGGGCCTATCTCTTCCTCGGTTCCGGCACCGGCCCCTCCACCACGGCATCCTGGACCGGAATGGGAGGACAGGCGGGCGCCCAATTCGGTTGGTCGGTAGGCCCGGCGGGGGATGTGGACGGAGACGGGTTCGCCGATGTCATCATCGGAGCCAACTTGTACGACAATGGCCAGACGGACGAGGGGAAGGTGCTCGTCTACCAGGGTTCGATCGGCGGGCTATCGACCTCGGCCTCCTGGACCACGGAGATGGACCAGGAGGACGCTCGATTCGGCTCTGCCGTTGCCACGGCGGGAGACATCAACGGCGACGGCTTCAGCGACATCGTGATCGGCGCCTGCCTCTACAACGCGCCGCTGCTCAACGAGGGCGCCGCCTGGGTCTACAACGGATCGGCTCAGGGCCTTGCGGCAGACCCCGCGTGGACCGTGTTGGGCGATCGGGAGGATGGGTTCTTCGGCGCATCTGTTCGGTGCGCGGGAGACATCGACGGGGATGGGTACAGCGACGTGCTTGCCGGTGCGCCAATGACAACGGGTGTGACGCCTGACTACGGACGGGCATTCCTGTTCCGGGGCTCGAGCGGTGGCCTTTCGGAAACTCCTGATTGGACAGCGACTGGGGAACAGCAGCTCGACCTCTTCGGAGGTCCCGTCTCCGGTGCGGGCGACGTGAACGGGGACGGCTATAGCGACGTCATCGTCGGCGCCAACCGGTACAGCCCGAACGGGATCACCTCCGCGGGCCGGGTCTACGTCTACCACGGCTCATCCACCGGATTGCCCGCGGCGCCAGACTGGATTGTGACGGGGGCGTCACCGTCGGCCTGCCTGGGCAGGTCGGCGTCGAGCGCCGGCGATGTGAATGGCGATGGCTATGCCGATGTCATCATTGGGGCGAGAGGCAGCGGCTACGGCGTGGCCTACGTCTACCTGGGCAGTGCGGATGGATTGTCGGCAATGCCCTCCTGGCAGATCGCCGGAGGCGCCGGTAGCGAGGCGTTCGGGCAGTCCGTATCCACGGCCGGCGACGTGAACGGGGACGGCTATAGCGACGTCATCGTCGGCGCCCCGGCCCTAGGCGTCCCCGAACCCGTGCCCGGCCATGCGTTCGTCTACCTGGGATCGGCCAGCGGACTCTCGACCACGCCGGTCTGGACGGGAACGCTCGGGCAGGACGGCGACTGGTACGGCATCGTCGTGTCGACGGCCGGGGACGTCAACGGCGACGGATTCGATGACATCGTTGTCGGCGCCGACCTCTACGAGCAGGCGGGCTATCCGACCAACTCGGGCGCCGTGGCGGTCTATCTCGGATCCGCTGCCGGCGTCCAGGAGTCGATTGAATGGTTCGTCTGGGGCAATCAGGAGAACGGCAACCTGGGAGACGGGGTCGGAGCCGCCGGGGACGTCAACGGTGACGGGTACAGCGATGTCGCCTTCGGGGCCGGCACCCTCGACAATCCCCTCCAGGACTCCGGCACGGTCTGGGTCAAACTCGGCTCATCCACGGGGCTGTCCGGCCTCGCCGAGTGGACGGATGCAGGCGACGAGGGAGGCGTGTACCTGGGGGTGTCACTCGGCACGGCCGGAGATGTCAACGGAGATGGCTATGACGACCTGGTCGTCGGCGGTCCGGGCCGCACGATTGCCGGCATCACACATGCCGGCTCGGCCTACACCTACCTGGGCAATGGGAGGACAGCCTCCGCGCCGGGCCTGGCGCTCGTCCCGGGCCAACTGAAGGCGGGCGAAGGGACGATTGACTGGCTCGGCATGTCGGACATGGTTGACCAGTTCCGCCTGCGCGCGGAAGGGAGAAGCGCGGCGGGCCGCTGTCGGGTGCGTCTCGAGTGGAACGTCGCGGAGCTCGGTGCGTCCCTCCTCCCGATCGTGCACCGGGGAGCGTGGCACATGACGAGCGCCCCTCTCCCGGGAATCGGCAGCGTCGTCACCGAGACCGAGACGGTGGGATCTTTGGGGTGGTGGACCCCCTACCACTGGAGACTGAGGGTTGGCAGCGACTCTCCCTTCTTCCCCCACACGCCGTGGATGTCGATGGCGCGGACCGTACCTTCCGAGACGCAGCTGAGGACATTCGGAAGCCCCTGCGGCGTGGAAGGCGATGCGGCGGGGGTGGTCACCTGGGCCTCTCTCGAGGTGGTGCGGCCGAATCCGTTCACGCGACAGACGGCGATTGTCGTCGATCTCCCAAGCTGGGGGCCCGTGGAGCTATCGATCTTCGATCTGGCGGGGCGCCAGGTGCGCCGGTTGTTGAACGGAGAACTCGCGGCCGGGCGCCAGGTCGTGCGCTGGGACGGGAGAGATGGCGGGGGCGGCCTTCTCCCCAATGGGGTCTACCACGTGCGCCTGGCCTCTCTGGGAACGGCCCAGAGCCGGAAGATCGTCCTGACTCGATGAGGTCATATGTCCTCCCACTGCCGGTCAAGGGGCCAGGGAGGCCGTTTCCATCGTGATCGGGGAGGCGGCGGGCGAGGCCGGACCGTGCGCGCTCAGTCTCCGCTCACCCGGGCCGCGGCCGGGCCGCCGCCGGAGTCTCCCGGCGGGCCTAAAGGCGCCCGAATCACGGCCCGGGT
This sequence comes from uncultured bacterium, assembly GCA_964473865.1. Taxonomy (GTDB): domain Bacteria; phylum Eisenbacteria; class RBG-16-71-46; order CAIMUX01; family CAIMUX01; genus CAIMUX01. The sequence continues at coordinate 12,162 of CAYYQN010000077.1, forward strand.
CCCCCGGCCGGGAGCGGATTCGACCTCCAGGCGTCCCCCGACGTGAGTGAGACGCTCACGGATGCTGAAGAGCCCGAACCCGGGCGGATTGGCGCCCGACTGGGAGGAGCCGAGGACACTCGCGACGTCGAAGCCGCAGCCGTCGTCCGCGACCTCGCACCGGATCTCATCGCCGTCGCGGCTTACGGTCACAACCACGCTGCCGGCGCCGGCGTGCTTGGCCACGTTGAGCATGAGCTCCTGCGCCGCCTGAAAGAGAAGTCCGCGCAAGTCCTGGCCCAGAGGCTTGGGGCTGCCGTCGTCGTGGAACGCGGTGGTCAGACCATGCCGGGAACCCATCGCCTCCACCAGCCACTCCAGGGCCGGCTCGAGCCCCAGCTCGTACAGCACCGGTGGGCTGAGCTCGAAGGTCAGGGACCGCGCATCCTGGATCGACTGGTCGACCAGGCCCCAGATCTCGTCCAGCGGCCGGCGCCATTCGGGCGAGTTCGCCTGCTCGCGAAGCTGCGCCACCTTGATTCGGGTGACGGCCAGGAACTGGCCGATCCGGTCATGCAGCTCCGCGGCGATGCGCCGCCTCTCTCGCTGCTCCAGGAAGGTGAGCTCCGATGTAAGCGACCGCAGGCGCTCCTGATAGGACAAGATCCATTCCTCGGCGTTCTTCCGCTCCGTGATGTCGGTGGCGATGAGCTGTACGGTCTCGAATCCTACGGAGCTTCCGCGTATCGGCTGCAGGCGCGACTCGAACCAGCGCGACTCTCCACGGATCGAGGTCGGGTTCTGGATGACTTGCAGCTCGCCGCGGTCCAGTGCGTCGCGGATCGACTGTACCTGCCGGTCAGCGAGCGTCGCGGGAAACACATCCCACATGGTCCGGCCGACCAGGTCGGAGACTCCGAGGTAGGCCAAGGCTCGGGCGTTGGCGAACCGGAAGGTTCCGGCGCGATCGATCAAGGCGATCACCTGGTCGGTTCCCTCGACCAGGGATCGATATCGCTCCTCGCTCTGGCGGAGCGCCTCGTCTCCTTCCTGTCGCTCCATGGCCACGCCGAGTATCTCCGCTGCAGTCCGTAGCGCCTCGACTTCCGTCGTGGACCAGGCGCGTTCCTCGCGGCACGCGGCGAATCCGATCACGCCCCAGAGCCGATCATGGACGAGCACGGGAAGGCTGAGCACGGAGCAGGCCCCCATGCGCCGCAGTACGTCCCGGGCCTCGCGAGTAGTGTTCGCGACGGTGACAACCTGCGCCTCCCCCCGGGACAGCGACTGCACCACGTCGGCGCAGCCGGAGGCGAACAGGGGAATCCCTTCCGCGGGAGCTTCCGGAACGCGCGGTGGGAAACCCTCCTTGGCCCAGCGGTACACCCAGAATAGACGCTGTTCGCCACTCTGTTCCGGCCGGATCTCCTGGATCACCACCCGGTCGACGTCGGCGGCTCGGCCGAGGCGCTCCAGCACGTGATCGACCTCCTCTTGCCAGCGGGGCAGGCCGAGCAGCTTTGCGGCGGCGAAGCTGACCGCCTCCAGGATCTGGTCCTTGCGACGCAGGGCGTCGGCTGCGGCCACCCGTTGCGCGGCCGCTCCGATCAGATTGGCGGCGGCCTGCAACGCCTCGCGGACCGGGTCCGGCCAGGAGATGGTAGTGGAGCGGCTGTCGAGGCCCAGGCCGCCCCAGAGCTTGCCGTCAATCAGGATGGGCAAGGTCAAGACCGTCTCCCAACCTTCCCACGTTCCGCCCCGGGACAAGGTTGCACGGTCGGGGCGCAGGACCACGGAGTGGCCCGCGCGCAACGCCTGGAGGTCAGCGGGAGCGAAGAACGCGGAAACTGGCTCTCGCTGGAACTTCAGGGAATCGTCCGCCCCGGAGCCGCCCGCCGCGGACCAAGTGAAACGACGGCTAGTGCGCAACACCCCATCCACTTCTCGTTCGTTCTCGTAAAGGCTCGCCTGATCCGCACGCGCCGCAACGGCCAGGCGCTCGAGCACGGCGGGCATGTTCCGATCCCACTCGCCCGCCGCCAGCAGACGTTCCGCGGCGTAACCGACCGCCTCCAGAACCTGATCCCGCCGGCGTAGCGCCTCCGTAGTCTGCATTCGCTGGATCACCGCACCGAAGACGTTCCCGGCCAGCCGCAACGCCTCGATCTCCGGTGGCTGCCACTCGAACTCCGCAGTCGGGTCGCTGACACCCAAGAAGCCCCAGAGCGCGTTGTCGACCCGCACGGGAAGCGCCAGGATCGAAGAGACGTTCATCCTCTGCAGGAGCTGCTTCACGAGCTCCGGGCCGTCACCGACTGAGAACTGCACGGGTGCACCGCCCCGCAAGGTCTCAACCCATTCCGCTGGAAAGACGGAGAGCGGGATGTCGCGGAACACCGCACTTTCCGCGGGCGTTGAGATATCCGGATGCAGCCAGACGAATCGTCGGCTGGTTCGGGTCACGCCTTCGAGGTCGGTCTGGTTCACATAGAGGCTGACCCGCCCGACCTGGGCCGCAACACCCAGGCGCTGCAGGACCGTATCGATCCCATCCTCCAGCCGTTCGGCGGCGAGCAGGCGTTCGGCGCCGAAGCTCACCGCCTCCAAGATGGCGTCTCTTCTCTGCAGCGCCGCCAGCATCCGCTTCTGCGCGGTGGTGTCAAGGACCGCGCCACGATATCCCTGGATGGCGCCCGTATCGTCGCGCAGGGTCATGACGCGGACCTGGAGCCAGACGCGCCTGCCGTCGCGTCTCACGGCGTGTTGCTCCAGGGTCTGGACCGCGCGCGGAGACCCCTCGCCCTTCAGCAGCTCCTGAGTGGTGTGAGCGTGCCGGTCCGAGACGTTGAACTCGTACGGAGATCGGCCGAGCAGCTCTTCGGGCCGGTATCCCAGGACCGCCGAGACCCTCTCGCTGACGTAGGTGATGCGGCCCTGGCGATCGAGCTCGAAGATGTACTCGCCGGCGGCCTCGGCGACATCGCGAAAGCGCTCTTCGCTCGCGCGCAGGGCGGCCTCCGCCCGGCGCCGCTCCTCCACCTCGCGCCGGAGCTCTTCATTGATCTCCCGCTCCGTCCGCAGCCGAGCTTGACTCAACTTCCGGGAGCGGATGTCCTGCACGATGATGACGTCGGCGATCCGCCCTCGCCAGGTCGTGGCGGCCGCGGTCAGCTCTACCGGGAAGGCCGTGCCGTCCTTGTGCAGGGCGCGCGTCTCGTATCGCTTGGGGGCGGGTCGCCCGCTGATCCGCGCCGTGTAGCGCTCGCGGATCTTGGGGATCTCGTCGGGATGGATGATGCCGGTGTAGGGCATCTGCAGGAGTTCTTTTAGGGCGTAGCCGGTGAGTTCGCAGACGCGCCGGTTGACGTAGACGTACCGTCCTTCTTCCGAGACGACCAGGATTCCGTCGTTGGTGTTCTCGATCAGGAACCGCAGGTTCTGCTCAATCTCGCGCAGGTGGGCGATCTCGTCGGCCCGCCGCGAAGTGTCCCGCAGCACCAGGATGCCCGCCGGCTGACCGTGCCAGGTGGTCCCGAAGAGGTTCACTTCGACCGGCCGCAGCGACCGGTCCTGGCAGACCAGGACGGTGTGGAAGGAGCGCGGGACCTGCTCCCCCGGTTCTCCGGGATAATGCAGCGCGGGCAGGCGATGCCGTTCGTCTGGGTGGACCAGGTCGGAGAACGACATCCGCAGGATCTTGTCACGGTCGTACCCGGTCAGGGCCAAGGCCGGACCGTTGACCAGCACCAGTGTGTTCCCGATCGTCACCAGGATCGGATCCAGCGCATTCTCGAGCAGGTCCTGCAGCGAACTGGGATCGATCTCGTCCTGCATGACGATCCCCCGAGGTGAAAGCGAGGTGCGTGCGCGGTTCCCGACCCGATCATGCTCCCTGTTTCTGCAGGGCGTGTCAAACGACGCGGCGGGCTAGCGGAGAGGCATCTGCACGCCGGACCAAAGGGCGGACGCCGCCCGAATCCCAGCCTGGCCGACGTGGATCAGGCTTGCCGAAGCATGCGGGGCGGGCGTCGCCGGATCTGTCACGTCGATCACGCAGGGGGCGACATAGGTGTCGGACACGTAGACGAGGCGGCCCGCAATCACGATGTCGTTCGCCGCGTCCGGTATTGCGCTACAACTGACGATCGCCGGAGATCTGCGAATCGGGATTTCGACGAACGGGAACCCTGACACCCAGTGTTTCAAGACTGCCTGTGGGATCTGCGAGGAAGACGCGCGAGCCCGTCGCCGCCGCGGCACGGCTATGTTCGAGACCTGGAACCTATTGCCAATGATTCGTTTGCGATCTTCGGCCCCGCCCCTCGTCTGATCCCAACCGCCACGTCGGCCGGGGCGAGGCCCGTGCGGAGGGGGACTCCGCGGACCGCATCTGCGGAACGCTCCTTGGGGGCCCCGGCCAGCGGCTCGCCGGGATCCGTGATCGACTTGATCCGCCAGACGCTCATAACTTATTCTTTCCATATCGGTTAGCCATGTCTTTCCAGCCGCTCCGGGCGGCTGCCGCAGGACCGCGGGGCCGGGATGCCCGGCCAGGCGGAACTGGGCGCGGCGGCCGGGGTTGGATCTCGTTCAGCCACCCAGCCCTTGCCTGATCGTTGCGGTCGGCGGCGCTGGCTCTGGTTGACACTTGGATGACGGCACGGCACGAAACGGATACGGCACAGCGCGGCACGGTACGGCACAGCACAGCACAGCACCGAGTGGCGGATACGCCGGGATCCGGTGAACGTGCTGGACGCAGGTGCGTCCGGGGGGCGAACGGTTCCTGGCCTATGGGGCGAGAGTGGACAACGACGTGGCCTCGCGGGCGAATCTGCGTCCACCTGCTCCTGATGTCGTATTTGCTCCTGAGCGGGTTCCACACCGTACCGATCTGCATTGAGCCGGACGGCAGCGTGCACCCGGCCACCGCGGATCATCGCTGCTGCGGTTCCAACACGGATGGTGAGCGATCGTTCGACCTCCTGCCGGAAACCGGGGAGACCGTTTCTCTTCACGAGTGCGACCATGCACACCTTGGCCGGCCGCCGAGCGCGCCCATGATCCGCGTCAAGAACCCGGTATCTTCCGCCCTGTCCCTTGGCCTTCCCTCCCGCAGGGAGATTGTCCCTCTCCCGGCCGATCACAGGACCGCCAGGCACGATCTCCTGACCTTCGGCCCCACACTCACCGCATCCATCCTTCGTCTCTAGAATTCGCATTCACCGTTCCCCGATTGTACAGCGGATCCGCCTGCGCGGATCGACATGGCTCACGCGTACCGATGGAGGAACCGAATGCGCTGGATCAGCGGAGGGCGGGCGCTTGCCCGCCTGGTCCTCACTTTGTGTGGCCTTGCGGCCATGGGTGGTCCCGCCGGGGCGCAGCCGCCTCTCGGGTCGTTGTCGTCGGAGTCCTGGACGCTCCAAGCGGCGCTCCGGCGGGCCCTGGAGACACATCCGGGTCTCGGTGCGGCCGGTGCGGAAATCGACGCTGCGGAGGCGCGCGCGCAGCAGGCCGGGTTGAAGCCGAATCCACAACTGAGCGTCGATCTGGAAAACGTCTCGGGGGCGATGGAGGGAGCCAAACACTCGGAGACCAGCGTGCGGCTCTTGAGTCGCCTCGAGCTGGGAGGAAAGCGCCGTGCCCGTCTCGCGGTTGCGCGGGCGGACCGTTCGATCGCCGAGATTGAACTGGAAGCAGTGCGCCTCGACCTGGTGCGCGATCTGCGCAGCGACTTTGCCCAGGCCCTGGCAGCTCAGCGGCTGCTCGCGCTGGCCGAAGAGACGCTGGCTCTGGCCCGGTGTCCCGCTCGGCTCGGTCGCTCACATCACAACCGAGGAGGGGCCGAACCAGATCGGCCGGGAGAACGGCAAGCGACGCGTGGTGGTCACGGCCAACGTGCGCGGGCGCGACATCGGCAGCTATGTGGAGGAGGCGCAGCGGCGGATCGGGGCCGAGATTCAGGTGCCGCCCGGCTATTGGACATCCTGGGGAGGGCAATTCGAAAACCTGCTCGCGGCGCGCAAACGTCTGGCCATCGTGGTTCCGGTGGCGCTGGGCCTTATCTTCCTGCTGCTCTTCGCCACCTTCGGCTCGATCCGGCCGGCGGTGCTCGTCTTCACTGGCGTGCCGCTGGCCCTGACCGGGGGGGTCATCGCGCTGCTACTCCGGGGTATCCCGCTCTCGATCTCGGCCGGGGTCGGCTTTATCGCCCTTTCGGGAGTGGCCGTCCTCAATGGCCTGGTGATGGTCACGTTCATCCGCAAGCTGCACCTGGAGGGGATGCCGCTGCACGAGGCGATCTGCCTGGGCTCGGAGAAG
>CAYYQN010000078.1:0-3429 GCA_964473865.1 uncultured bacterium
GAGTGTCGGCGGATTGGGGTCCATCATCGGCCCCAGGCGATCGCCCGGGCGGTCGCCGGAATCGGAGTCGTGGTGGGTTTGCATCGGGCGCGAGGCGCGCAGCCGGCACCCGAGGAGGTGGACAATGAAGAGGATCCCGATCGCGCTCGCTCTTGTATTCCTGGCCTTGAGCTCGGCGGCCGCTCTGGCCGACACCTGTGAGGAGTACGCCGGTCTGACCACGCTCCCGCACCACCAGCTCGGCCTGTACGAGGATTTCCAGGCCGTCGACATCCAAACCCGCGGGAACTACGCCTACATGTTCGACGGCGGCCACCTCGACTGCCTGAATCTCGAAGATCCGTGGCAGATCCAAGTCATCTCGTACTCGCCGCCGATCAATATCACTCCGAACCCCACGCGCCTGCTCAAGGTCGGCCGGGATCACCTCTACGCCTGGCACACCGGCGGCGTGTCGGTCATCGACATCAGCCGGTCCACGCCGCCGGTTCTCGTGGCGAATCTGCCTACCTTCGCCACCGGCACCTACGTGGGCGAGTCCGGCGGACACGGCTTCTTCGTGATGCCGAACGGCCAGGTTCAGGTGTATGACTTCCGGGCGCCGCTCACGCCGCAGCTGGCCGGGACGTTCAACGTGCCGGTCGCCAGCGGGTACTTGCTGAGCGGTGCGACCGGGCTCGAGCATCTCTACATGCTTTGGCTCGGTCCCCAATGGAACGAGTTCCTGATCTACGACGTGAGCAGTCCCGCGGTCCCGGTCCTCCGGGCGCACTACGTCAGCGGCGGGAGTTACCCGCCGGACTTCGAGGCCGTGCTGGAGAACATCGGCGGCGACCCCATGTTCGTCTCCGGCCGGAGGCTGTGGATCAACTACGCAACGCTGCAGCTGGCGCCCGAGTCCAGCAACAGCGTGTGCTTCGACCTGACCGACCCGGCAAACCCCGTCGCAGAGTGGGGTTCGGACGACATCGTTCTCGCCGAGGCCGATGGCGTGACCTACGGCTACGACGCCGGGCCCTATGGCGCGTACCCATGGGATATGTGGCTGACGATTGGAGGCACGGACATCCACCACTGGTACGGCGCTCCGGTCCCATTCCTCGGCCTTCCCGCGAACTTCGCTCTCACGGACCGGGGCATGGTGTTCACAGCGGACATCGGCCAGCCGAACGACGTCATCGTCTCCGCGCCGCGCCAGTGCGACCAGCCCGCCATCGTGGCCGGTTCCGTCGGGCATCAGCTCCTTTTCGTCGAGCCCGACCGGATCGAGTTGAAGATCTCCTGGCGGACGGACGGGTGGACCGACCCACTGCTGGACCGCGTCGTGCTGTCGGATGCTCCGGGCAACCCGCCGGACGGCCAGATCGGCGTCGTCACGCTGTCGGGAGGCGAGGATCCCGTCCTTCAGGCCGACGGGACCTGGCGCCACACCGTCTCCTGGGGGAAGCTGTGCGTGGGGAGGAGCAAGTATTTCTATGACGTGCGGAGCGTGCGTACGGGCCTGATCGCGGAGGTGCTGGGCAAGTCGGTCAAGATCCTCTCCTGCCCGTCCACCCTGAAGGCCGCTGACCCCGGTGACGGAATGTACCTCCAGGTGACGTCCGGCGCCGGGAGCACGGCGGAGTTCGCCTTCGCACTGCCGGACGGCGTCCGTGATGCGACGCTGGCCGTCTACAGCATCGACGGACGGCGCGTGTGCGAGCTCTTCCGCGGTGACGCGCGTCCGGGAACCTTGACCGCAGTCTGGGGCGGTCGGGACGACTCGGGTCGGTCCGTCCCGTCCGGCGTGTACCACGCGCGATTGGCGGCCGGAGGCCAGGTCCGAAACGCGAGACTCGTGCTGTTGAAGTGACGGGATCCCCGCGGCCGCGCTCGGTCTTCGGGGCGATTTCCACCCGTAAAAGCTCGCTCACATCATGGGGGTCGGCGTCCGTGGCGCCGACCCCTCGCGCAACCTCCAGCCGGGTCGCCCGGGAGTCGGCCGAGTGTTCCTTCCGGCCAGGGCGCGCCTCGATACCGCCTCTCTCACGTCGGCGTCGATCGCTGGCGAGGCTCCCTGCCAACTGCTAGAGTGTCCTCGCACGCGGCTTCGCGGGATGGATACCAGCCCCACGACGACGGTCTGATGCTGCGCCGCGTGGCCCGGAGGAACAGATGCACGTCGCTCTGCTCGGTGATTCGATCTTCGACAACGCTGTCTACGTCGCCGGCGGCATAGATGTCATCGGCCACCTACGGGGTCACCTCGAACCCGGCGGCAAGGCGACCCTTCTCGCGAGAGACGGAAGCCGGATCGAGGACGTGCGCGGCCAGCTGGACCGCCTTCCCCGCGACTGCACCCACCTGATGGTCTCCGCGGGGGGAAACAACGCCCTCGACAACTTTGAGATCCTGGGGGAAGGGTCGATCAGCGTGGGCGCTGTCATGACGCGGATGGGCGAGGTGATCAAGTCCTTTGCCCGTGCCTACCGGCGGATGCTGAAGGACCTCTCCGGCACGGGACTGCCGTTTGGCGTGTGCACGATCTACTATCCCAGGTTCCCCAACCCCGAGATGCAACAGCAGGGTACCGCAGCGCTCGCCCACTTCAATGATGCGCTGCTGTACGAAGCGATTGCGAGAGGCCTGCCGGTCATCGACCTGCGCCATGTCTGCAGCCATCCCGAGGACTACGCAAACCCGATCGAACCCTCGGACGTCGGGGGGTCCCGCATCGCCGGCGCCGTCGCGCGGGTCCTGCGGGAACACCCCTTCGGCGCAGGCGCCACGGTTGTCTACACTCGCTGACCGGGGCGTGTCTCCCGTCGGCTCTTCGCCCGTCCACCGGGTCCGGTGCGCCGACCGAGACCGCGCGAGTCCCGCCTCCGCTCCTGGACCCGGAGCGACCCGGAAGCATGCTTCTACGGCTCGGACTCATCCCAAGGAGGCCGCCATGACCGTTTCCGCGAATCCCAGGCTCCCCACGCTTGCGACCTTTCCCTTCATCGCCGGGTCCGCGGCGGCTCGTCGGCGCGGTAGCCGGACGCTCTCGCTCCTGCTGGCGGTCGCGGGCTTGTGCGCGGCCGGGGCTAGCGGCCCCTGTGCCGCGGATTGCATCGACTACGGCGACTATCTCCATTGGGTCGGTGGCGTCTGGGCCGAGGACGAAGCCCGGGCCGTAGCCGTCAGCGGCAGCTACGCGTTCCTCGCGGTGTCGATGGCGGGGATTCAGGTCGCCGATGTGTCCTCCCCAGAACATCCCGCCATTGTGGCCACGCTGGACACACCGGGGCGTCCCAACGACGTCGCGCTCGCGGGCACGACGTTGTACGTAGCGGACGGCTCCTATGGCGCCGGCCCGTGTGTCGTCGACGTGGTGGATCCCCTGCATCCCCACATCATCGGCAGCTTGGACATGACCGGGTCGGTCTTTTCCGTCGCCGTCGCCGT
>CAYYQN010000078.1:3529-18367 GCA_964473865.1 uncultured bacterium
GACGGACCCGCAGCAGCCGTGGATCGCCGGCTCGATGGGAACCGCGGGCTCCCCCACGGGGCTAACGGTTTCCGGCGACTACGCATACGTGGCGGAGTCGACCTCCGGGATCCAGGTCTTCGACGTCAGCGAACCGACGAGCCCGCACCTCGAAAGCACCTTGTACACCGCCGGCGCCGCTGCAGGCGTTACCGTGAAGGACGGACTTGCCTAGGTCATCCTTCCCCTGCAGTGTGATCTGAGCGCAGGTGTCCGCGATCACACCGTCTCGACTCTCGAGATCCAGGCGGCGCCCAATCCGTTCTCCTCCGGCACGGTGATCCGCCTGCGGACTTCGAGTGCGTCCCCCGTTCGCGCCGGCATCTACGACATCTGCGGGCGGCGGGTGAGCTCCTTGTTCCAGGGCCTGCTTGGAGCGGGTTCGCACGCCTGGCCCTGGTCCGGGCGGGATGACCGCGGGAGAGAGGTGGCGAACGGGGTGTACCTGATCAAGGTCGCGACCGAACAGGGGGTGGCGACCGGGCGGATTGTGGTCGAACGCTGACGTTGCGGTCCCGCCCGCCCGCCGACCGCTCGCCGCCGTGATCCCGACACGGGCGGACGCCCTTCTCCGCCGAGAGGGGGCGGGGGGGGCGGGCATGCCGGTCAGAGCGCCGATCGGCAGCCGTGATGAGCAGATCGAGGTCCTGCGCCAGCTTCTGCGCGCCTGGCTGCGCGCGTGAGTCACACCCGGAGGTACCGATTTGCCAAGGGCGAACGAACACGAACCCGGAACGCCGATGCCGCACACCCACGCTGCGCACCTCCTGAACCCGCTCCGGGCGCTGGTGCTGTCCCCCGGCGCTCTGGTGCGACGCCTGCGGCTGGAACCCGACTTCACGGTGCTTGAACTCGGCCCGGGGCCGGGCTACTTCAGTCCGGCGGTGGCCCGCGCCGTGCCGCGCGGCAGGCTCGTGCTGGTGGATATCCAGCAGGAGATGCTGGACATGGCGAAGGAGCGGATCGACGCGCAGTCCGTCGCCAACGTGGAGTATCGGAGGGGCGATGCTCTCTCCCTGCCTGCTGACGATGCGTCCTTCGATGTCGCGTTTCTGGTGGCGGTGCTGGGCGAGATTCCCGACCGCCCTCGATCGTTGAAGGAGCTTCACCGGGTCCTCCGGCCGGGAGGTCTGCTGTCCTTGACCGAGATGCCGGCCTTCGACCCCGATGCGATTTCCCTCGCCGACCTGCGGTCTACGGTCGAGCCTATGGGGTTCCGCCTCTGCACGCGCCACCGGCGTCTGTGGCACTACACGGTGGGATTGCGCAAGGCCGGCTGACCAATCGCCGGAAGCAGGGCCATCCCGCTGCGCGCCCGGTCACGGCTCACAACCTCAGCAGGATGAAGAAACCGCAGTCGAAGCGATCGGGTTGGGCCTTGACCATGGCGATCTCGCGCTCGTGTTGCGCAAGCGTCTCGGACGTCAGACCCTTGCCATGCGCCTCTCGGAGCGCCCGGATCCGAGTCTCCAGCGGTTCGTAGTAGTCTGTCCACCAAGAGCGCTTCGGCAGCAGCAGCTGATTGAAGATGCTGAGGCCGGCAGTGCGCGGCCAGCCCCCGGCCTCCTCAAACCAGGCGACGGTTTCATGCATGACCAGAAACCCGCCGGGCCGCAAGAGACGATGGCAGACAGGCAGGCTCTTCGATCGATCGAGCAGGTGCAGCACGCCCTCCTCCCACAGAACATCGAAGCTCTGGTCGGGAAAGTCGAGGTCGAAGAGCGATGCGTTCACGACCTCGACGCGACGGCCCAGCCCTTCTGTTTCGAGGCGTTGTCTCAGCTCGGCCAGGGCGGATGCATCGGGGTCTATGCCGACGACCTGGCCGCCGCTGAGGCGCGCCAGCTCCATCGTCGCTGAGCCGGATCCGCAGCCGATGTCGAGAATCCGGGGTTGGTCCATTGCGGGCAGCAGAGCGTAGGCCGCGCGCGTGTACCTGAGAAAGCCGGCCCGCAGCTCCCGTGCCTTCAGCGCATCGTCGATATCGGGCTCGGCACTCATGGTCCTTGGTGCCTCTTTCTCCGGGTCCTCTGAGCCCACATGCTACCGGCACGCCGCTGGTGAGACAGCCGGGCCAACCCGTCTCCTTGGCTGTGCCGCCTCCTTGTCCGTGAGATCTTCCCGCTTCTGCCGGGTCCTCTCAAGCCGCCAGGGGCAACGACCGCAGGAAGTCCCGCTCGTCCGAAGGGTCCTCTTCCCGTCCTGCCACTGCCGCAGTCAAGCCCGTCTCCGATGGTGCGGCCGGGCATACGGGATTCGCCGGGCCCGGCCGAACAGCAGCGCACCTTCAGAGAGAACCGCGTCGTGCGTCATGCGCCTGCTGGATCCAGCCAGCATGAGGAGGAACCCCGCCTTGAATCCGTAAGCGCACGACTTCTGGAACCGGCTGGGAACCGAGGCCTTGCCGCCGACCGGGTGCGGAAACGCGTCCAGACAGACGTGAGAGGCCGCCGCCGGAGGTTGAGGATCTCGAACCGCGCTTCCCAGTTCTTCGGGATGAGATTCGTCGTCGAGTCCGGAGCCAGATCGCGGAAACCTCGCTCAAGCCATGGCTCCGGACTCCCCCCAATGGCCTGGGCAACCCTGCCGATGGAGGAAAGGGGACCATGCCCCAGCCCGATGCGAGCTGCTCGTGCCCCGTCGCTTTGGGGACGTGGTCCATCTGATGGGACACCTGTCCCATCGGGGCATCGTCCGGGAATACGAGGAGCCGGACCCCGCCGGGTGGCCGCCGGTGGCGCCGGCCGCGGTGCTGAGCGGCGCCCGGGTGGATACGCTGGTCTTCGTCCTGGCCCCGAGGACCGCCAAGGCGCAGCGTTCCGCCGGCACGGAGCTGCCGCCCACGGCCTACAAGAGGCTGATGAATGCGCGCGATACGGAACATCCCATCCTCTGCCGCCAGATCGAGGACAACGTCCCTCCGCCCGCCTCACCCTGGCCGAGGCGATTCCCGTGGCACGGCAGGCGACCGTGCGGGCGCGCTATGACGGCCTCCGGAAGGACGCAGGCCTTGGTGACCTTGACGGCCGCTGGAGCCACGAAAGAGGACTGGATCCGAGTAATGACGGCGGGCCACTACCTCTTGCTTCAGCGCGTGAGCGTCCTCCCCGGCCACATGTCCAGGTCGATCACGCGAGTGGAGAGGCCAGAGCCCGGCTGGACCCGGGAATCGAGGTCGCCCACAACTGTGGTCTCAGCGCCCGGCGCGTCGCGACCATCGGCCCCCAAAACGACGTCCCGTCCAGTCAGCCGTCCAGTGCTGACGGTCGTCCAAGTCCCGGCCCATGGTATAATCCTCCCGGCATCTCCGCAGTGCGTTCGGCGATTGCGTTCGCGATTCCGTCGGAGGAGGGGCTTTCCATGCGGCCCATGATTGTGGCGTTACTGATCCTGTTCCCGATCGGAGCGGCGGGGGCGCCGATCACCGGCAGTACTCCGGAGTCGCTGAAAGACCCGGGCCCTCCGTATGTCAATCCACAACCGCCGGTCCGGATGACCGGCGACACCTTCGAGGACCCGTTCATCCTGCCGGAGGGAGACTGCTCGGCTGCCGGCAGCACCAGCGGATTCATCAACGACTATGACGAAGTCTGTCCCTACGAGGGCTCCACGGCGCCGGACGTTGTCTACGAGTTCACGGTCGTGGATCCGGCCTATGTGGCCGTGGAGGTGGATCTCTGCTACAGCAGCTACGATACCAAGGTCTACGTCTATGACGCGCTCGATCGGGAGAACCCGATCGCCTGCAACGACGACTACTACTTCGCCGCGCCGTGCTTCACGTACTCCTCGTATGTCTGGGTCCCGATCGACACCGGCCATACCTACGACATCGTGATCGACGGGTACGGCAGCGCAAACGGCGCATACTTCGTCTACGTCGCCTACTGGACTCCCGGCCCACCGGTGGGCGCCTGCTGCACGGAAATCGGACACTGTTCCGTCACGACGGAGGTCGGCTGCACCGCGCCCTCCACGTTCCTGGGAGTGGGCACCGACTGCGATCCGAACCCCTGCCCGCCCCCCGCGCAGGTCGACTGTCCGGCGGGCGCGCTCATCGAGAACGAGCCGCCCTGCGTGGACGGAAACCCCGTGGACGCCTATAACGGGGGGTGCAACAGCGTGCCGCCGGTGTTCCAGGCGCTGGACCCGCAGGTCGGGGCCTGCGGCGTGGTGTGCGGTCGGAGCTGCGCGAGCCAGACTCGTCGCGATACCGACTGGTACGTCTCGTTCGGGACCGGCGATGCCATGATCGGCACGGCCGTGGCGGAGTTTCCGGTGCAGTACCTCGTCATCTACGGGACGGACTGCACGGCTTTGACCTACCTCATCGCCACCGCGGAAGACGGAGGTCCGCTCACGTTGGAGTGGTTCCTGGAAGATGGCCAGGAAGTGTGGAATTGGGTTGGTCTCTCTGTTTTCTGCGACTGGCCCGAATCCGACTACCGCCTGGAGGTCTGCGGCATCGGCTACGACCCTTCGGCCGAAGGTGCGTGCTGCCATGGCGAGGAGTGTGTCATCGTCACGGAGGATGCGTGCCAGGCCGCCGGCGACGCCTTTGTAGGCCCGGGTGTGCCGTGCGTCCCGTCCCCGTGCGAGCCGGTGCCGGTCGAGGCCCGGAGTTGGGGCGCGATCAAGGCCCGCTTCGGGAGTCGTTGAAGTCTCGCGACTCCCTGGATGATTCACAGCTCCGGTCGGCTCGGGAGGTGCCTCGGACGGACCGGACCGCGCACGGATGGCGCGATGCAACGATTCCCCACCCACGAAGAGCATCCGGTCGAGACACTCGGACTGGATCGAGCGAACAAAGCGCTCGGCGAACGCGTTCATGACTGGCGCCGGGATGGGCAATCCGCCTGGTAGCAGGGCGTTCGAGTTCTCGGAATGACCGGGTCGCCACGGCACATCGCTTACCCGGGACACGCGTGGTTTGGCTCCTGCTCTGGTAGAACCGCGGCTCGGCCGAGCCCGACTCGAGCCGAATGTGGAACCGCAGGAGACCGCCGAGTCCGTCATGCTGGCCGCGGTTCACCCGGCCGGCCTGGCGGTCGCGGAGTCGGTTCCGTCCGGGGCGTCTTGCACCGGACTCGGGTGAGAAGTAACATGGTCGCCGCGGGCTGGGTGTGGCCGCCGGGGCGATGAGACCTCCTGCTGAGTGAAGCCTCCCGCCGGCCTTGAAGGATGACGCGCCCGGCCCGAAGGAGGGATCATGAGATTCTCCGCCTCGCTGCTCTCCCTTGGTCTCCTCATCGCCGGAATCACGATCGCACAGGCTCAGACTGCACCGAGGAAGACACTGGCAGCCCAGCTCACCATTATCCCGACAACGCTCCACCAGCCCGAGGTAATCAAGGTCAATACGGGCAAGAAGGTCCCAATGAGGGACGGCCAGGTCGGCACTGTCTACGACACCTGGAAGCCGGCAGAGGGCAGTGTCTACCTCGAGATTGGGGCTGATCTTTCCGTGGAACCCGGTCCCTTCTTCCTCGACACATCGCTGATTCGCCTCCGGGGACCGAGCCAGGATGGTTCCGCCTCCTACTTCCCGGTCTACTGGCACCTCGACACGGGACTCGAACCTGCACGCGCCGACTCGGTCACCATCCAGAGCCGCGCCGGCCTCGATCTCACGTTCGAGGTGCCGGCCGCCAAGGTCGACGATCTGACCCTCTGGATTGCCGGCCTGCGGGTGGCGAGCGTTCCCGAAATCCGTGCGCGGACCCAGCCGGAGACGCGGTAGGCAAGGACGGGCGTGGTGCCCGCGATTCCACCCCGGATCGGCGTCGGGGCCTCCTGGCGGACGCAGGCGTGCGTCCCGAGAACCTCATCCGGCGTCTTTCCCGGCTATCTGGCCGGTGGCTGAAGCGGTTCACCCATGAAGCTACGCGCCTTCCGTAGGTCCGGTGCCGGACCCCAAGGAGAAGACCCGCGGCGATGAGAGACCTCTCACCCGAGGAGATACTCGAACGAGCGCTGGAGCTCGATCCCCACGACCGGGCCGCCTTCCTGGATGAGGCCTGCGCCGGAAACGTCGAGCTTCGCACCGAGATCGAGTCCCTGCTTGCCGTGCGGGTCTCCGGCCTTCTGGAAATCACGTCGGAGGGCTCCACCGCACGTGGGGGTTCTCGGCTCGACGAGAAGATCACGGCCCGAATCGGTCCCTATCCCATTCTCGAGGAGTTGGGGCGTGGGGGCATGGGGGTGGTCTATCTGGCCGAGGACCCCAAGCTCAAGCGCCGGATCGCGCTGAAGGTCCTACCCGCGCGCTTTGGACAGGATCGTTCGAGGCTCGAGCTCTTCCGCCGGGAAGCCCGGCTCCTCGCCGCGATCAACCACCCCAACATCGCGACCATCTACTCCTTCGAGGACGCAGAGGGGCCCGCCTATCTCACCATGGAGCTGGTCTCCGGGCAAACCCTCGCCGATCGACTTCGGGGCGACCGCCTGACGCTGGACGAGTCGTTGTCGATCTGCCGGCAGACCGCGGC
Source organism: uncultured bacterium (assembly GCA_964473865.1). Taxonomy (GTDB): domain Bacteria; phylum Eisenbacteria; class RBG-16-71-46; order CAIMUX01; family CAIMUX01; genus CAIMUX01. The sequence goes on from CAYYQN010000078.1 coordinate 10,057, forward strand.
CGCGCTGGAGGCTGCCCAGAGGCAAGGCGTCGTCCACCGGGACCTCAAGCCTTCCAACATCATGGTCGGGCCGGAAGGTCAGGTGAAGGTCCTCGATTTCGGCGTTGCCATCGCCCTGCGCCCGAATGAGCAGGATCGGCGAACGGATCCTTTCCGAAGTCGGCTCGCGGGCACCCCCGGCTATATGAGCCCGGAACAGGCCCGGGGCGAGGGGATCGATCACCGTGCCGACATCTGGGCGCTGGGATGCATCCTCTACGAGTGTCTCTCGGCCCAACCGGCCTTTCCGGGACCGGATCCGATCGAAAGAAACCAAGCGGTGCTCCAAGCCGACCCAGACTGGGATGCGCTTCCCCGGGACACCCCGGAACCGGTTCGTTCCCTTCTGGCCCGCTGCCTGTTGAAGGAGGCGGACGAGCGTCCGGAGAGCGCGGCCGCAGTCCGACGGGACCTCGAGGAAGCGATTGCCCAGAGGATGTGGTCGAGGCGCCCCCCGACGTCATTCGGAACTGATGCCAAGGCCTCCGGCGGGACCAGGTTGGGCAATCTCCCGTTTCTGCTCGACAGCTTCGTCGGCCGGCAGCGGGAGATGAACGATGCCAGGCGCCTGCTGGAGGCGAGCCGCCTGCTCACCCTTGTCGGGGCGGGCGGTTGTGGAAAGACGCGCCTGGCCGTGGAGACGGGAATCACGCTGCTCGGGGCTTACCCGGAAGGTGTTTGGCTCGCGACGCTGGCGCCGGTGCGGGATCCCGAACAGGTGCCCCAAACCGTGCTGCTCGCCCTGGGGCTGAGGGAAGAGCGGGGGCGCTCCGTGCCGGAGACGCTGGTCGATTCCCTGCAAGGGAAGACGATGCTCCTGATTCTCGACAACTGCGAGCACCTGCTTGGGGCCACCGCGGAGTTGGTCGAGGCCTTGCTCGGCGCTTGTCCCGGATTGCGCGTGCTGGCCACGAGCCGCGAGAGACTCGGAGTCCGCGGAGAGTCCCTCTACCATGTCTCTCCCCTCGCCGTTCCCGACCCGGGCGAGACGTCCTGGCGGAATCAGGTGGCCTGCGAGGCGGTGCGGCTCTTTCTCGAACGGGCCGCGGCGGTGCGTCCCGCGTTCGCCGCCACGCGGGAGACTACGCCGTTCGTGGTGGAGATCTGCCGCCGACTCGACGGGATCCCTCTCGCCCTGGAGCTGGCAGCGGCCCGCATCGAGCATCTTTCCCCCCGGGAGATCGCGGAGCGACTGGACGATCGCTTTCGACTGCTGTCGCCCGGGCAACGCACGTCCCCACCGCACCAGCAGACCCTGCAGGCGTCGATCGACTGGAGCTACGAGCAACTCTCGGCTGAGGAACGGGCCTTCTTCCAACGGTTGTCCGTCTTTGACGGCGGCTGGACCTTGGAGGCGGCGGAGGCGGTCTGCACGATCGCGGAGACTGAAGGCCGGCAGGTGCTGGAACTCCTGTCCTCCCTGGTCGGAAAGTGTCTGGTCGAATTCGATCCCGCGGAGACCCAGGCCACGGGAAAGACCCGTCATCGGATGCTCGAGACGGTGCGCGAGTATGCCCGCGATCGGTTGGCTCGGTCAGGCGAGGGTTCTCTGATGGCGGAGCGGCATCGGGACTACTTCCTGTCTCTGGCCGAAGCCGCGGCCGGCCATCTCCGAGGCCGCGAGCAATCAGCGTGGCTGACCCGCTTGTCCGCGGAGCAGGCAAACCTTGTTCAGGCCCTCGACCACTGCCTGGAGGCGCCGGCCGAGTTCATCCTTGGCGCGCGGCTCGTGGCGGCGCTCTTCCGGTACTGGGTCGGCCAGGGTCGTTGGCGGGAGGGCCGTCGCTTCTGTGAGACGCTGCTCGATCGCGCCGAGGCGCACGAAAGAACGCCCGAGGCGGCCAAGGTGCTGCGGATCGCGGGACAGCTGGCGAACCTTCAGGGAGACACGCGGGCTGCCAGCCAGTTCTTCCGCAGAAGCCTGTCCATCGAACGGGAACTCGACAATCCTCGCGGTGTCGCCATCTCCCTGGACAATCTGGGGCTGGCCCTGACGGCGCTGGGCGAATGGCGGCAAGCGCGGACGAGCTTCGAGGAGAGCCTGGCGCTGATCCGCGGGTTCGGCGATCGACACCTCCTGGCCGTCGGCTTGAACAACCTGGGCAACGTCACCTTCAACCAGGGCGACTGCGAAGAGGCACGGGCCTGCTACGGGGAATGCCTGACCATATTCCGAGAGCTGGGCGACCGCTGGGGCGAAGCGATCGCCCTGGGCAACCTGGCCAGCGTTGCCGAAAGGCAAGAGGACTACGCCACGGCCCGCCGCCATCACGAAGCGAGTCTTCCGATCAAGCGGGAGCTGGGCGATCGGCCGGGAATCGCCATCTCGATCTACAACCTGGGAACTGTCGCCGGGCGGCAGGGCGACCTCGGTCAGGCCCGCCGCTGTCTGACGGAGGCGCTCGACATCCAGCGCGAGTTGGAGGACCGGTGGGGCGAGGCGAACACCCTGCGCAGCCTGGGCTGGCTCGCCCAGCAAGGTGGGAACCTCATCGAGGCCGGGAGACTCTATCGGGAGAGTCTGGAGATTCGAGGAAAGCTGGGGGATCCCGCAGCCATCGCCGAATCCCTGGCGGCCTGTGGTCTCCTTGCCGCCTCGCTGGACGAACCGGTGCGGGCGGCACGGTTGCTCGCGCGAGCGGAGGTCATGCGGGAGGAGGCCGGCATTCCACTCGATCCCGACGAAAAACGGAAGACCGGCGCCTGCCGGTCCGCGATTCGGGCGCGGCTTGGCGAGCAGGGGTTCGCGCGGGAGTGGGCCGCCGGGCGAGCGGATTCTGTTGCGGAGGCAGTCGCCCTCGCCCTGCTTGCGGTGAGCGAAGCGACTCCGCCCGACCGGGAGTCGTGAAACGGATAGCTCAAAGGGACGGATCGATCAGTCGACCAGCACCAACTTCCGTGTCATCGTCCCGCCCCGGATTCCGGCCCTGATGAAGTAGACACCTCCAGACACCTCCTGGCCTGCGTCATCCCGCCGGTCCCAGACGAGCTCGTGCCGCCCGACCCCGAATTCCCCGCGGGCCAGGGTTCGCACCCGGCGGCCCGCCACGCTGGTAACCGACACCTCGATCTGCCGGCGCTCGGCCAGATCGAAACAGATCCGGCTCCGGATCGACATCGGATTGGGCTCCGGTCCGGCCAGTCTCAGGACTTCCGGGTCTTCGATCGGGGGAACGGCATCGGTCAGGGGGCAAGGGAGGCTGTCGGGGTCGACGTTGACGTAGGGCTGCACCAGGGTGATCCGCTTGCCTCCGCCGCCCTCCAGGACCGCAGTGATCCGCACCGTATCGGCTCCGCACTCGCCGTCGAAGCGGTAGGTCCATGTGGTGTTGTCCGTGACCGTAGTGTCGGGAGGCGGGTCCCCGAGCTCTTCTCCGTTTTGCAGGTTCCGGAACTGGAGAGTGATGTCCGCGCACCAATAATGAACGGCGCCTCTGATCTCGTACGGGCAGAGACCACCGACACCTCCGCACAGCGGATTGACCCAGGCGCGGGATATCTCCAAGGAGTCCAGGGGCTCGGGGGCGTACTTCAGGGTCACAATCGTTCTCCCGCCCCCGGCGGTCCTCCTCGTTCCGGTGGCGTAGACGGCCAGCCCGGCGGTCGCGACCGACTTCGCCGAGTCGGGGCCGGAGCCGCCGGACCACTGATCCATCAAGCGGGAGCAGTCGTTTGCCGTATACTCGATGGTCCGATAGTCGTCTCCGTGCGGCGGGTCCTGGCAGCTGCCGGCGACCACTCCATATCCGCACTCGTTGGACGCCACATCCAGCCCGATTGCCTGCCCGGTACCGCCCGGCGGGGCCACCTCGTCCTCGCAGATGACGCCGCCGCCGACATCGTAATGAACCGTCCGCATCCGGACGTCGCAGCTCAGGCACTCCCGGGTCGAACCGGTCACCCAGACGTCCCCGTCGACGCCCACCGCCAGAGCGTTCGGGATGTCCTCCGCGCCAGACCCATCCGAGCGCAGCCAGTACTGAGATCCGTTTGTGGTGGCGAAGCACGCGGTACCGAAGGTGGCACCATCCAGGAACCCGTCGTACGTTCCCGTGACATACACTCGGTCGTCGCGAACGGCAACGTCCCGTAGGCACTCATACGCCGGCTCGAGGGTTCCGGTACCGTCGATCTCGATCGGATCCCAGCGCAGGGAGCCGTTGGGAGCGTACGACAGGAGCAGCCAGTCCGACTTTCCCGGGGTGGCGATGGCCTCCTGGATGCATCCGGCCACATAGACGTTTCCGCCGGCATCTCGGGCGATCGCTGCGCCGTAGGTGTACCACGCGGCACCGAAGTCATGAGTGATCGTGTAGAGAGTGGTGCCGAGGTCGAGGCTGTACTTGATGGTGGTGGCTTTGTAGACGAAGACGAGCGGAAGAACCCGTTGCTCACTTTCACCGGTGACCCAGACGCCGTCGGATCCGACGACGATGTCGTACGCGGCGTCGTTCCTGTCCCGGTCGTAGACCTGGTGGCGGTCGGCTACCAGATCCGACTTTCGAAACCGGACCGTGAGATAGTCCCAGTCGCTCCCGTTGTAGGTCTGCCCCGTGACATAGATGTAGTTTCCGTATAGAGCCGCACTGCGAAACCGTTCGATTCCGGAGCCCTGGTTGTAGGCGCCTTGACCGAGAAGCGAACCGCTCTCCGAATCGTATTTCAGAACGACGAACTGCGAATTGGCCGGCGAGAGGAACTCCTGCCCCACCACGTACACGACCCCCGCCGGATCCACCAGCACCTGAGTGTCTGTTCGCCCCGTATGAGGGCCGTTGTCATCGTCGCCTGCGTCGCGGGACGCGATCCAGACCGGTTGATCCTGGGCTGTGGCGAGGCCCGCCGGCAACGCCAGGAGAGAGAGGCCGAGCGCGAACACACGGAGATTCATGTCAAGCCTCCAGGTTCTACGTCTTTGCACGTCGCCCGGCGTGGCGGCGGCGGGCCGGGTGGCGTCGCTGCTCGCGGTCGCGCCGAGCCCACCACTCCACGGGCGGACGCTCGGCCGCGGCTCATTTCCCGAATCAGCCAGCGCCGCGCGAACTGCCAATCCCGGGTGACGGTCTTGCGCGTGACTCCGAGCGCCTCTGCGGCCTCCGCCCGGGTCAGGCCGCCGAAGTAGAGCAGTTCAACGACTCTCGCCTTTCGGGGATCGAGAGTGGCGAGCGCGTTCAAGGACTCGTCCAGCGCCAGCAGGTCGAGCGGAGATATCACGCCGGGACTGCTGACCTCATCCAGCGTGACCCTCTGTCTGCCTCCGCCCCGTTTCCTCCTGGCCTTTCCTCGGGCATGCTCCACGAGGATCCGACGCATCGCCCGCGCGGCGACCCCGAAGAAGTGTGCCCGGTTCTCCCAACTCACCTCGCGGGTTCCGAGCAGCCGAAGATAGGCCTCGTGCGCAAGCGCCGTCGCTTGCAGGGTGTGTGACTCCCGTTCCCGGCGCATCAAACGTGCCGCCAGACGCCTCATCTCTTCGTAGACGAACGGCATCAGCTCGTTGAAGGCCTCACGGTCTCCCTGGCGGAGCCGGGAGAGGAGCGCCGTAATCTCGCCGGAGTCATTCATGACGCGGCTTTCCTGCCGTCATGATCGGGGTCTTTTCTGTGTCCCATCTTTCCACCCACCGGCGCCAGTAACGGTAGCACCGCAGACCGGACCCGTCAAATCGAGGGGGAGGAGGCGCAATCGATTGACGGGCGTGGAATTGGGGCCTCACGGCCCTTCCACCACAACCTGTGACCGAGGAGGACACCGTCTGACTTGTCGTCCCGCGTCCAAAGGAGGGATGCCCCATGAAAGGATGGATCTGGGCCGCGCTGGCCCAAGGCATGCTGTTTCTCGCACCCGCGCGAGGGGAAGTCGTCCTGACGGCGGCGAACTCGCCGTCGAGCTTCGCCGTGGTCGCGCACACCGGCGCGCCGATGGCGGTCATGCTGGCTCCCGGAGCCGTCATGGCTTCGACGCACCTGCTGTCCAACCCGCCGGGCGGACTCCTGAGCGTCGGCATCATCCCGCCGGCCGTGATCTGGTACGACAGCGAAGTCTCGGATGTCGACCCACCACCACCGACCGACTTCACTCATCTGCTCCTGCCGGCTCCCCGTCCGAATCCGATGCGGTCGGAAGTCGTGCTGGAATTCGCCGTTCCCGGCCCCGCCGGAAGCAGCCGGCCGGTTCTCGCCCAGGTGATCGATGTCGGCGGACGCGTCGTCTGCCGGCTGGTTGACGGCCCCACGGCTCCCGGTTGGCACCGGCTCGTCTGGGACGGGCGGGGGGCCGACGGCCGGCCTGTTCCTCAAGGCATCTATCTGGTCCAGCTCCGATCCGGGACGGAGACGCTGGCCCGGCGAGTTCTTCTGCTCCGATGAGGATCGGCTGGCGGACGCGATGAGAAGGTTGATTCTTTCCAAAGGACAAGGAGGCAAGAAAATGCGCTCGCACAAGACCATCCCTTTGCTGGCTGCCGGGCTCTTGACCCTCGGATCGATTGCCTGGGGGAACCCGATCCCGGTGCCTCCCGTGTACGAGACTCTCAACTACCAGGGGAATCTCTGGGACACCGTGACCTCGAATCCGGTCAACGGCGAATTCCCGCTCACGGTCCGCCTCTACGACAGCGACTCCGGAGGAACCCTGCTCTTTCAGGAGGAGTTCCCCAGCGTCACCGTGACGGGCGGTGTGTTCCAGGTCGTCCTGGGGCTGTGTGATCCGCTGCCGGATGACGTCACGAGCGCCCAGGAGCTCTGGGTGGAGACCGTCTTCAACGGCACGACTCTTCCCCGGCAGCTCCTGGGCACGGTTCCCCGGGCCCTGCACGCCAACAACGCGACCTATGCTCACGGCGCGGCCTTCGACTTCATCACGTATCCGGTGTGGAGAACGATCGGGGAAGACAACACCATCACGTTGACCCACAACCTGGGCGGGGATCCCTCCTATTACATCGTGATCCTGGAAGGCAAGGCCTCGGACGGATCGATCCACCAGGCGAATCTTGGCACCAATCAGCTCAACTTCACGCTCAACCGCTGGATCGGGTGCGAGTGGTTCGGCCTGACCAGCACGCAGATCAAGGTGCAGCGGGCCAACTACGACGCCGTAACGGCGCCGAGCAAGGACTGGAAGTACTTCCGGGTGCGCATCATCAGGAATCAACCGCGGGGCGAGATTCCGTCGCCGATGCCCTGCGTGCAGTGATCGTTCGATCGGGCCGCCATGGAGCCAGGTTGGTGAGGCCCCGGAGCCCGGCGGCTCCGGGGCTTCCATCCAATGGATTGCCCGGCAGGGGCATGGACCGGCGCCGCCGGGGCGAGGCGCGGGACATGGAGAGGATGAGGACGATTGTCCGGCGGCGGTGGTAGCGGCGAGGATCGGAGTCGTGTTCTCCCGCCGGCATCAGCCGCCCAGCCGCAGCTGGTTCAAGCGCCCAGCAAGAGCGTGGATGAGGTTTTCGGTACCGACACCCACCGCCTGGGCGGATCCGCATGTCAGGTTTACCCGCGCGAACGCCCATTTTGCGCACATGCCCGTCACTCCGCGCTGGCTCGAACGTCGCGTTCTGCGAGGTGCCAGTTCCTCCGGCTGTTCCGCCCACGCATCCGCCAGCTTGTCCCGGCACCGATTCTGCACCGCCGGGTCGCCATGGACGAGGTTCCGACATGCCCGAGCAGGCCGAGTTCTAGGCGAGAAAGCGGTCGGACTCGGCGGCGGGTCCGCCGTACTCCTCGCGGAACTCGTCCGGGTGTCGGGCCGTCGACATCACCTCCGATCATTGCCTACGAACGGACGCCGGGCGCGGCCACCGCTCCGCTGCCGGCCAGGCCGCCGCTCGCTGGATCCTATCGCCGGCACGAGCCGGAGAAGACGGTGCTGTACGGGATCGTGCGGGAGCATCTGGAGACGTTTCTTTCGCGGGCGGGGGGACCCCCGACGGGGGCACGGCGGGCGGCGACGGCTACCCGCGGTTCGTGGAACACGAGTTCCGCCGGTATCTCGACTGCGGTCTGCTCTGCCACGGGTTCGCCCGGCTGCGATGCGCGGAGTGCGGATACGAAAGACTTGTGGCTTTTTCGTGTAAGGGGAAGCTGTGTCCGAGCTGCCTGCCGTGCCCCCGAATGGGGGGCGCGGCGGGCGGGGGACACCGCGGCGTGGCTGGTGGACCACCTGCTTCCCGAGGCGGGATACCGGCAATGGGTCTTGACCTTCCCGTTCACGATGCGGTTTCGCCTGGCGGCGGATCGACGACTTCTCACGGCGCTGCTGGGCATCTTCC
>CAYYQN010000079.1:0-18192 GCA_964473865.1 uncultured bacterium
GCTCCGGCATGCTCATGGCCCTCTCCAAGGCGGCCTGAGTTATGTCACATTGAGGTTAAGTTGCTGATCAGGTCCCCGCTGGCCAGGCTGGTTGCGATCACGGACCAGACCTGGTCCAGCGCCTCCTGACCTTTGTTGAGAAGCTCGGCCCCTCCCAGCACGATATCGATGACCGGAAAAGCCACATACCAGATGGTGCTAAAGACCGCGGGATAGGAGATGTCCTGGTCGAGGTTCTCAGGCCACGTCATGCTTCCGGCGCCCAGGCCTAGCCCAGAGACCCAGTACTGCGCCTCCGTAACCTGACCTCCGGACGTCGAGAAATCGACCTGGTCCTCTTTCGTAGTGGGATCCCCGATCGTGCCGCTCAAGAGACTCCCCCAGCTGACCGCGGTCCCGCCCATCATGCAGCCCAGGTTGACAGCAACAGGATGGATTCCCACGGTATGGTTCAGATAGTCCGCGTCGCGCCGTTGAACGTTGACGAAGCGCCAGGCGCCGTTGGCCAGGGTGACCGGCACGGCACGAGGATTCTCGCTTGATCCCGCCGTGGCGGTGAAGATGGAGATTCCGGAGCCCGCCTTGGCCGTTGTGGCGACCCATTCCTCGACGCATGCACGCAGAGCGGACGACACGAGGGGATCCCGCATGGCTGCACGCAGGGATTCCTGGCGCAGGCGATCACGGAGGACGGAGGTCAGAGTCGGAAGCGTCGACAGCCCCGCGAGTGCAGCGATCCGGGTGCGCGTCTCATCCGGGGCGCTGGCCAGGATTCCCGGGGTGAGCATGAGCAAGGACAGCGCAGTGGATTCGGCATTGATCCGCAGACTATCTGCCGATGCTCGACTTTCCGGAGGAACCGATACAACCAGGGCCCGCAGGCTGTCCTGGTCGTCCTTCGTGAACAGCAGTTGGCTGTTCTCCGAAGAGACGGTGGCCTCGAAGCCGCCGTTGGCCCTCGCGTTCGTGCTGCCTCCTGCCGGAGCGCGCGCGGAGATCACGGAGAGACCGGTTCCTCCGATCTCCGAAGTGTCGATGCGACCGTCGCAGACCACGGTGCCCTCGGAGACCGGCGGGGTCGGCGTCGAGATCCTGTCGTCGTGGCCACACCCACCCACCATGAGCGGTTGAAAGACCAGCAACCCGCATAGGCAGAACGTGACGACACCTTTGATTCCAGGGATGGAGCCGTTCACCATGTTGCACCTCCTACAAGACGACTGCGCTGATCCACCGTGAAGCTGATGCTCATGTCTGGCGCGATGGACTGGAGACAGGCTGGACGCATAGCCCCTGCCACCTTCGAGTCCGAGCGGGCCTCGCAACGGCAGCCTCCGCCTCCTCCAAAGTCCGCGGGCGGTCCCTCTGGACGGCCCGACCGTGGCTGTGATACGTCAAGTCCTTCCGGCCTGGCTCTTCCGGAGATCCTTGGCCATGGCTCCGGCAATGCTCGAGTACGCAGGTCCCCAGCTATAGAAGAGGAACCCAATGCCGGTCCGCCGCCTCGCAGTCCAGGCCAGAAGTTCCCCCCGCCGCGGCTCGAACAGCAGGGCGGATGCCTGCAACCAGGGACTGCTGGTCTTCAGGCGGAACCAGCCAGGTTCTCCTTCGAAGTACTCCTCGTGTCCGCTCTGCGGATCGCTCTTGATCCATCGCGCCCACAGAACCCATACGGCATCGAACTCTCTTGCGCCGGTTCGCTGGGTGCACGAGGCGCATTCCTTCCACTCTCGAGTCGTATAGGAGAGCGAGTCGGTACTCAGGCTGAATGGTTCGGCGATCTTCGCCGATGCCCAACCGATGGAGTCACCCGGAATGGCCTCGAAACCCTGTTCAACTAGTGCGGCGATCAGCTGGTCGCAAAGGCGCCGGGTAGTCGCGGTTTCATTGGTCGTTCCACTTACAACCAGAATCCTCTTGATCTCCGGAATGTTGTTGGGCTCGAGCGGCGCGAACGACGTACTTGTGATCTTGACCGCAGACCCGCATGAGGCAAGAACAAGCGCGATCCCTGCGGTGAGAACGAAACGTGTCCACCGGATCACTCTCAACATGGTTCTGATTCCTCCCATTGACCTCTCGCCTATTCCTCCCGCCTCAGCACCCTGCAAACCGTCCGATCGAGCTCTCTCAGATCGGGGGGCTTGCGGAGAAAGGCTTCGATTCCAAGCCTCTGCACTTCCTCCCGGACTCGCGCCGATGTGCTGCTGGTCAGCACGATGACCGGCGTGGCCCGGCCTCGCTCCCGGCGGATCAGCGCCAGGAGTCCGAGGCCCTGCTCTTCGCTGGAGGGCAAGCAGAGGTCGAGAAGCACGAGGTCGGGAACGAGTCCCGCGAGGTCGCGAATCGCCTCTTCGACACATGCGGCGCGGCGGATCGTGGCGGGGGGATGCCAGAGGGCCAGGAGGTCCCGGGCGAACTCCGCGTCATCCTCCACCAGAAGAATCCTCTTGCCCGACCGCATCGCCATCTGACGCTCCTCTCGGCGATGCGGCCCGGCGTCACTCTGGTTGCCACCTCGGATCCGCCGGTCTTGCCGTCGCCGGCCGAGCCGTCGCAAGGTCCGTGCCTGGCGCACTGCGGCGGGACCGGCGTCGGGCAACCGGCCATAACCAACGGAATGCTGGGCGGATGCCCGAAAAGAGCAGTGGCGGCTCCGGGACGCGGACGTGCTCGGACCGCAACGAGAGTTACCCCAGAGCCTCTGATCGGGTAACTGGAGTTACGCCTCCGTTGCCTCGCCGGGCTTCCAGGAGGAGGGCTTGGACAGCTTCTTCAAGATCTTCTCCAATCCCTGTCGGCTCATCCCCAGTTCCGCAGCCGCGGCCGCGACGTCTCCTTCGTGCGCATCCAGGATCCCCGGCAGATACTCTTTCTGAAACTGGCGCACGGCCCGCTTCTTTGCCTCGCCGTACGTCATCCGAGAGCGCCTCGGGGTGTTCGGAGGAGCGGGTGTCTGCGAAGCCGTTTGGCATGACAGAGGCGGGAGCTGCTCTTCGACTCCGGAAATGGCGAACATCGTGACTGCATTCTCGAGCTCCCGCACGTTGCCGGGCCAGGGATAGGCGCACAGACGGGCCATCTGTTCAACGGAACACTGGCGAAGAGGGAGCCTGCATTCCTCAGCGGCACGCCGGAGGAAGTAACGGACCAAGAGGGGCACGTCCTCCAGGCGGTCGCGCAGCGGCGGAACCGTGACCTTCGCTTGGAACCGATGGTAGAGGTCTTCCCGCAACCGGCCTTCCGCAATCGCGGTCTGCGGGTCGCGGTTGGTGGAGGCCAGGACTCGGCCGGCGAACTTCAGGGTGGCGGTGCCTCCCAGCCGGCAGAACTCCCCCTGCTCCAGGACCCGAAGGAGAGCCGCCTGCATCGGCAGGGTGATCTCGGTCAGCTCATCAAGAAAGAGAATGCCGTCTGAGGCGATCTCGAACCGGCCCGGAAGTCGCCGGTCGGCACCCGTGTACGCCCCGCGCTCGCTTCCGAACAGCTCCCGCGCAAACATCTCTGGAGGGAACCCGGCGCAGTTGACCGGCAGGAAACAACCCTCCGGGCACGCCGCCTGATGGATCGCGCGGGCCACCGGCTCCTTGCCGGTGCCTGTCTCGCCGGTGATGAGCACATGCCGCCTCGAGGCCGCGGCCAGGCGGATCGATTCCCGGAGCCGTTGCATGGCCGGCGACTCCCCGATCATCTCGCCCTTCAAGGCATCGATCTCCTGCCGGAGGGCGCGGTTTTGCACCGCGAGATGCTCCCTTTGTCCGGCCAGGGCCACGGCGATGCAGCGCTCGAGCTTCTTCAAGTCCGGCGTCTTGTCGATGTAGTCGGTTGCTCCCTTGCGCAGGGCGATGACCACCGACTCGCGCGATTGATCCTGGGTGACCATGATCACCGGCAGGCCCGGCTCGGTGCGGCGGATGCTATCCAGGAGGGCGAAACCTTCATCTCCCCGGCCCGCCAGATTGAGATCCAGAAGTACCGCATCCACCGGCGTCGTCTCCAGCGCCTCCAGCGCCGCTTGCGGGGTCGTGACGCAGGTCAGGCTGTAGTTCCGCTCCATGAGCAGGGAGAGATCACGCAAGAAATCACGGTCATCGTCGACCGCCAGCACTCGAATCCTACCCTCCGACATGGATGAGCTCCTTCAATGGGCCGAGGAGGCGGAGGAGTCGTCTTCCGCGCACCGCAGCATTACCCGGAAGGTCGTCCCGGATCCCGGCTCGCTGGCCAGGACGAAGACACGTCCCTCGTACGGCGCGAGGAACTCCCGCGCGTAGTATAGGCCGAACCCGCCGCCCTCTCTCTTGGTTGTGTAACCGCGATCAAAGACTCGCTCCAGATTCCGTTCCTCGATGCCGCACCCACTGTCGCGGACATCCAGAAGGATCCGGCCCTCCTCCAGGCTCAGCGTGAGTTCGATCTCCTTGTGGGCTGAACCTTCGGTCGCCCGGATGGCGTTGCTGACGATTCCGTCCACCACCTTGACGAGCACCTCGCGGGGCGCGAAGGCCCGAGGCAGGCGATCCGAGAGCGTCCGGAACCTGGCTTCGACGCCGGCGGCAACGAGGTCCGGCCGCCGATCATCGAGAACCACCTGAACGATCGCGGCAGGATTCACCGCGACAATTCGCCGGAGGTGAGCCCGCAGCTCCTTCAGTCTCCGGTCGATCTCGTTCAGCGGTTCCAGGGCCCGGCGGGCCAGCTTGTCGCTCTTCCCACTCGCCTGCAGCATGATCTGCAGAGCGCGCGAAGCCTCGGACACCTTGGCCGGCATTCCCCGCCAGATCGGAGGGGACGCGGCCGCCTGTCGGGCCAGGGAAGCCAGGCGCACCAGATCCGCTGCCACCGTCCCCTCGAACTCCCCCACCAGGGCCGGCAAAGGAGTGTCCGCGGCGGAGCACTGGGCGGTGACCTGCTCCCAATTGATCAGCCAGTACCGAAGCCGATCCAGCAGCTTGAGGGAGGCCCCCCCGTGCCCAAAGGCGGTCAACGCATCCAGAAGCGCCTGCAGGTCACTTCCTCGGAGAGCCGGCCGGCGAACCCGCTGGACCTGTCTCGCCCGTAGCGCCGCGACACCGCCTGCGGAGAGAATCGCGAGCGCGGGCACCACCCACCAGATCGCGGATAGAGGCTTCTCGAGCCGGACGAGTCCCAGCTCCTTCCCCTTTCTGACGGCCAGAAACGGCCTTCCATCCACCATGACCGGGGCGGCCCAGACATTCCCTTCCCCGTTCAGACTGGCCAGCCGATGGCCGCGCGCATCCAGGAGGAGTATCTGCCTATCGCGGGCACAGACGAGTTCCGGGTGTCCATCGCCATCCAGATCCCTGATCGGTTGAACCGGATCCGGAGTCTGTGGCCTGCGCCAGAGGACATTGAGATTCCCGTCCAGGCAGTAGAGATCCAGATTGGTGCCGGAGGCGAGGATCTCCTCCTTCCCATCACCATTGAGATCGGAAGCCCGGACAAAGTCGACGCCGGTGGTCAGAAGCCGGCTGGCCAGCGGTTCTCCTGAGCCCGGATCCAGGACCAGCAGGGTCGGCCGCCCTCTGTCGCCATTCTCATCGTTCCCCCAGTGAAGACCGGCGATCACTTCTTGCCTGCGATCACCCTGGACATCAGCCAGCGTGATGCAGGCGCCCGAATGGATCTTGCCCATCTCCCGGCGCCACCGCAGGCAGCCTTGACTCGTGAGGCTGAATACATAGCTGGTTGAGTCGTCCGTTCCTCCGGCCTCGAAACCGTTCCCGGGGGCGTAGGTGGCCACATATAGCGCCCGGTCGGTTTCGTCGCGCGCCGGGGCCAGCTGGACATCCGTGATTGGGGGGCCGAGACGGTACTCCCACAGTGTGGCGCCGGTCGTCCCTTCGAGAGCCAGAAGCCTCCGCGATTCCGCGGAGTCAGCGGCCGGGTAGACGGAGACATACAAGCGACTGCGGCCATCGTCTTCTACACCCGTACCCACGAAAGGACCGACCCAGCCAAGGTGGTGCATCCAGTCCTGCCGGCATCGCGAGAAGAAGGGTCCGATCCTCCAGAGAACCGCGGGCGAGGCCGGACCGGAGGATGAATGCCAGGCGGTCAGCCAGCTCCAGTCGGCGCGGTTCCTGACCGGCGTCAACAGGCTGGGGCGGCCATCCGGCGTCAACCCCGGCATGACGACGGTGTTGTAAGCATCGATCGAGTCAAGCTCCACGTCCCAACAGACAGACCAGGCTGACCAATGGGGCCGGGCGCAGAGAGCTCTCTGCGAAAGAACGTGAATGATCTCATCGGACCCGTCGCCATCCCAGTCCGCAGCGTGAAGGCTGACCTCAGGCCCGGTGAGATCGCGCGTCGGACTCCACGTCAGCCGGTGGGAGAAAAGCGGGGGCCAAGCCGGGACCGGCGTCGGCAAGCACCCGACCAACAGGATCAGCGGGACGGTGGCCCCGGCCACCCTCACCCAGGTCTTCATAGCGGTTCCACCATCGGGCCTCAATGGGAGCATTCCCCGACGCCACCGATCTCTCGGCAATCGATCCTACAAGAGATCCGCCGGGTTGCCCAGGGCGAAGGATCGAGCCAGTCGGCCTCCAGCGGGCGCCGTGCCGACAGCGTCCGCAACGAACACCCCGTCGGGAACCACCGCGTCCCCGCGCCCGCCCTCTGCGTCGCTGCCCCCCTGATATGGATTGACCCCTTCGAGTGCTGTTTTCGCGCCAGGATCAGGGTGGCTCCGAATTCCCGGGTCACCCCTTTTTCGTGGCTCGACTCCTGAAGACAGCGGGCCATCGGGACCTTCCTTCGACGGTCGATCCCTCTGATATTCGTGGGTTGGTTACCGCCGGTCATCGTTCCGTCAGGGAGCTGCCTGTGTCTTCGATCGTGCGTACCGGCTTGTGGTCCGGCGCACCAAGGGGGGACGAGGGTACTCCCCGAACCGTGGCCGCGATGACCCGCTGTCTTGCGGAGTCGCACCGATCCTCCGCCTATTGGCTCGCGTCGAGCGTGGACGGTTCCACCAGCCGGGCCGTGGCCCAGAGAAAGGCGATCAGCTCCCGGGCGATCGCGGTGATGACCTTGTTGTGGTGTACCCCGCGGGCTGTCAACTTTCGATACCGTCCGCACAACCGTACCTGCGCCTTCCACGCGATCTTCTGGACCGCGTCCGGTTGCCCCTCCTGGCGCTTGCGAAGAATGGCTGTGCGCCGAGCGGGATGTCGGTAGCTCCAGGCGGCCTCCACCAGGCACCGGCGTACATGGGCATTGCCCGTCTTCGTGATCGCTCCGGTGTGGCGTGTCTTTCCGGTGGCCGTCAGCGAAGGCACGAGGCCGACGAAACCCATGATGTCCCGCGCCTTGGTGAACCTGGTCAGATCGCCCAGCTCTGCGATCGTAGTCGAGCCGGCGATCAGCGACACCCCACGGTGGGCACACAAGGCGCTCACCACCGGAGCCATCGACCATTGCGGGACCAACTCTCGAATCTGACCGGCCAGGCGGGCGATGCGCTCGGTGGCTTCCTCAACGGCTTTCACATACTCCTCGAGACAGATCTGCTGTGCCGGGTGCGGGAACTTCTGTTCGCGAATCCACCGCAGATGGGAGGTGGTCCATGGAGAACGGCCGGGATAGCGCCGGCCGTGGCGGAGAAGCAACGCACCGAGTCGTTGCCGTGCTCGGGTCTCGGCGTACTTGGCGTCCTCCCGGGACCGAGTCAAATCCCGCATGGCTTCGCTCTCCGTATCCGGCACCCAGACCGCGGTCAGCTCCCCAGCCCGATGAAGCCGGGCCAGGGTGGTCGCATCCCGACGATCGTTCTTGATCCGATCCCCCGGACGGCGAGGCGTCTTCGAGGGCGCGACGACGATGCAGTCGGCACCCAGTGACTTCAGGTGTCGATAGGCCTCGTACCCGCAGGGGCCGGCCTCCACGGCGAAGCTCAGGTCTCGGGGACGCCCCAGCTTCCGCACGAGCTTGGTCAGCGCCTCCGGAGTGTTGGCGATGGACCCGTAGTCACGGACTTCACCTTGACGGCCCGGCTCGGCAATCGCTACCGCGATGGAGTCCTTGGCTTCATCCAGCCCCACAAACAAGGTAGACTTCCTCATGACCGACCCTCCGTATGTGGCTCTGCGCCACGGTTGGTACCCCCAGCCGCAGCGTAACCCACGGTTTGCGGATGGGTCGGTCAATCCATGATGTCTTCGAGGGCACGGCGGGTCGAAGGGGCGGAGTCTACCCTGGTCGAGCCCAAAGTCGGGGATTTCGCGGAGACCGCGACCATCTTCCCCGCCGGGACGGGGTTTCGCGCCTGTGACGGTCCATGAGTGGCCGGAAAGAGACCTGGCCTCGCCCCCGAAGGTCGGCGATAAGCCTGGTTGGCGGTTCGGACTGGGGCGAAGGCCGCCCCGGGGCGTTGGAACCACTTATCCGCCTCTGCCACCGGGGTCTTCCTCTGCATCTCGGTCCGCGCAGGTTCGCATCCGAGAGAACTGTCTTCCCGTTCGATGCCGTCTACGGACCACTCTCTGCTCGCGCCGCAGGGCCCCCTTCCGGCTAATCGAATGCCAGACCATAGGTTGCTGACTCGTTTCGGGAGGCGCCCCGTCTGCTTCGAGACGCCCCCATCCCTCCAGGGACGGCACGCTTCCGCGAAGGCAATCCTGGCCACCTACTCTGAAGCATTGACCTGTCGCCTACTTCAGAGTATCTTGCAGAGCTATGCAGCTCACCTCGCTTCTCCAGCGCCACGAGGGCAAGACCCTGGAGTTCAAGCGCGACCTGACCTCGCCGGCGAACGTCCTGAAGACCCTCGTTGCCTTCGCCAACTCAGCCGGCGGGGTCCTCGTCATCGGGGTCGAGGACCGGACGCGGAACGTGAGAGGGGTGTCGACGCCGCTCGACGTCCAGGAGCGGCTGGCCAACATCGTGGCCACAGGCATCACCCCGCCGCTTATGCCCGCGATCGAACTCTGGCCTTGGCGGGACAAGGAGGTCATCGTCGTCGAGGTATTCCCAAGTTCGTCCCCGCCGCACCACGTCAACACTGAGGGGGTGGAGCGCGGAACGTATGTCCGCGTGGGTGCCTCCAACCGCCCGGCCGACGAATCCCTGCGCGTTGAACTGAAGCGCACGGCCCGTAACGAATCCTATGACGAGATCCCGGTGCCGACCCTGAGCTCTGAAGCCATCGACTTCAGAGCCGCTTCCGAGCTCTTCGCCCCGGTCCGGAAGCTGAAACGGGAGGACCTGGAGTCGCTCCGCCTTCTCACCCGGCATCAGAGACGGCTGGTGCCGACGAACGGCGGGATCCTCCTCTTTGGCGTCCAGCGCGAGGCGGTCTTTCCGGACGCCTGGGTGCAGGTCGGCAGGTTCTCGGGCACGACGCGAACGAGCATCCTGGACACTGGGGAGATCCGCGACCTTCCTGCCATCGCCGTCTCCAAGGCGGCGGAGTTCGTCCAAAAGCACGCTCTCCGATCCTTCCGGATCGAGGGGATCCGCCGGGAGGAGCATTGGAGCATCCCGCTGCCGGCGGTCCGAGAGGCGATCATCAATGCGATCACCCACGCCGACTACAGCCAGAGGGGCGCACCGATTCGGGTCGCGGTGTTCGATGATCGCGTGGAAGTGGAGAGCCCCGGCCTCCTCCCCTTCGGGCTCACGGTGGAGGACATCCAGACCGGTGTCTCCCGGCTGCGCAACCGTGTCATCGGTCGTGTGTTCAGAGAGCTCGGCCTGATCGAACAGTGGGGCAGCGGCATCGGGAGGATGATCGACACTTGCCGGACGCAGGGCCTTCCCCGACCGGAATTCCTGGAGGTCGGCACTCACTTCCGCGTGACCTTCCGACTCCTGGGGCAGTCGCGCCCGGCCGTAGACCCGGTCGAGGCCCGGATTCTGCAGGCCATCGGTGAAGCAGGCGGACTCAGCACAAAGCAAGTCGCAGCGCTCGTAGAGCTGTCTCCGCGTTCGGCCCGGACCCGGCTGAAGAGTCTGGTTGATCGAGGACTTGTCGTCGAGATCGGCAGCAGTCCGACCGACCCGATGAGACTGTACTATCCGCGATTGGGAGAGCCGTAGCATGCGCAGACCACGTTCGGAGGATCCCGAAGACCATGGCGTGGAGCCTATCGGGACACTACCGCAAGAGACCCAACGCGGACGGGGTTTCTGGAAGGCACACCGGGAGCGCTGCCGAACCCAAGGGTCAGGCCGGTGAGGCGCCCGGCAGGCCGACGTTACTGCGCCTTGCCCACGGCCACCCGGACGAAGCGCCCCGGAACGATGTAGCGACGCGCCGCGGCTGAAGCCTGCTCCGCCGTTACCGTCCGGATCTGATCGGGGAACGTCCGATACGATTCCAGCCCCAATCCGCTCATTTCGTACCAGGCAAGCGCCGAGGCCAGGCCGAGGCTGGTCTGCGCCTCCAGCGCGAACGCGGACAGAATCCTCTCTTTGGCCGCTGCCCCATCGGCCTCCGGAATCGGCTGGGCGGCAAAACGTGCCAGATCAGAGTCCACCTCGCTGGCGATTCCCCGGAAGACCCGCGGAGAGACGCCCATCTCGTTCTGGATCGAGCCCTGCCCCAACCGCCGCGTCAGGTAGAACCAGGAGCGATAGGCCACGCCTTTCTCGTAGACATACTTGAAGAACATCCTGTCCTGCAGGACCCGGACCGCCACCTGCAGGGGCAGGTAGTCGGCGTCCCGCACCGAGACCGCACGCCACCCGGTGTTGTACGTCGTCTGTTCCTGTTCCCTCACGACCAACGAGTCCAGGGCGGAGGACCTCGCCGGTTCCTCCGGCGACACGATCGATACCGGGCTGCCTGCCGGAAGACCCCCGAGCCGGCGTTCGGCCCAGGACTGGATGGCCCCGGGATCGACCGCACCCACCACCGACACCACGAGGTTTGCGCCGACGACGTTGGCCTTGTAGAAGGCGTTGATGTCGTCTCGGGTGATCCCGCGAACCCAGGTCTCTGTTCCCTCCACGGGCCGGCCGTAGGGCGACTTCGTGTACAACGTCCGATAGAAGGCCTCATTGGTGTTGGCGAAGGGGCGGTCGGGCAGGCTGCGGATAGAGGCGAGGATGTCCGAACGGAGCTTCTCGATCTCTTCGGCCGGGAAGGTGGGCGCGGTGAGAACCTCGGCCAGAAGGTCAAGCGCGTCGGCCTGGTTTCGCACCGGCGCCTCGAGTTGAACGGCGATGTAGTCGTGATCCCCCTCGGCCCGAAGAGTCGCGCCCAGCGCGTCCAGTCGGTCGGCGATCTCGACCTGCGTCCTGCCGCCGGCGCCTCGATCCAGGAGACCCGCCGTGAAATCGGCCAGACCCGACTTACCTTCCGGCTCGGCCCACTGCCCCCCTCGAACCTGAACGACCACGCCCATCACGCCCGAGGAGGGCCGAGGCTGCACCACCAGCGTGAGCCCGTTCTGCAGCCGGAACCGGGCCGGCGCGGGGGGAGCGGAGGCAACCGGCGCCCCGCCGGTGTTTCCCCAGCGCTGGCGCCACTCCTCGGTGAGCCCACGGGGATCGTAGGGCGGGGTGTTCTCCGGGCTGATCAGCGAGAGGTTCCCGCGGTCGGGCCGCAGGTACGTCCGGATCACACGCGTGATGTCCTCGGGCTTCACCGACCGGATCAGGGCCGGGTAGCGGTCGACATCCTGCGGCGATCCGAAGACTGCGGCGGAGCCGAGCGCTTCGGCCCGGCCGAAGAACGTCTCGAGCGCCCGGTCTCTGGACGCCAGCAGACCGTCGCGGACACGGTCCAGTTCCGCCGCCGTCGGCGCTTCGTCGCGAAGCGCGGTGATCTCCCGACCCGTGGTCCGCAGCGCCTCATCCAGGTGACCGGGTTCGACCTCCAGGGAGAAGGCCCAGAACCCCGGATCCACACGCCGGTCCATCCAGCCAGACACGGAGACGGCGAGGCTGGACCTGATCTTGAGCGCCTGCCAGAGGCGCGAGGACTTGCCGGAGGCCAGGAGCGCGGACGCAAGTTCACAGGCCGGAAGATCGGCGTGGGCTGCCGGAGGTGTGGGAAACGCGAGCAACGCCTTGGTGGTCGAGGTCCGCATCGTCTTCTCGGTGGAGCGGAAGTCGGTCTGCACCGGCTCCGTCACCCCCCTCTCAAAGCAGGCCGGGCCCGAGGGGCGCGTCCCCCACGTCCGAGCGACCAGCACCATCACGGAGTCGGCATCGAAGTCGCCGACCATGGAGAGCACCATCTGGTTGGGCGCGTAACGCTCGGCGTAGAACGTCCGGAACGTCTGCAGATCGGCCTTCTCGATTGCGGAACGGGTCCCCAGCGGGCTGGTCTGGTAGGGGTGCTCATGATAGATGAGCTTGAGCAGCCGCCGGTAGACCTGGTCGTCGGGACGGTCGTCGTCCTGGTTGTACTCTTCCAGCACCACCTGCCGTTCGGCCGCGATCTTGTCCTCGCTCACCACCAGGTCCAGCCAGTCGTCGGTGGCGCGCCGGAAGGCCTCGGCGAAGTTGTGCGTGGGCACCGTGAAACCATAGTTCGTGTAATCGTCAGTGGTGTAGCCTCCGCTCTCCTCACCCAGCTCCTGCAACTTCCGCCGGAACTCGAGCGGTGCCATCTCCTTGGATCCGCCCCGGTAGATCAGATGCTCGTAGTAATGCGAGAGCCCCGAGATGTCCGGAGTCTCGGTCCGGCTGCCGCCATCCACACAGAGCGACACCGCGATCAGTGGCTGCGAGTGGTTCTCCTCCAGGATGAGCGTGAGTCCGTTGGGCAGCTTCTGCACGAGAGTGCCCATCCGCGCCGGGGCGGGGACGGCGAGCATGCTCGAAAGGACGACCAAGGCCAGAAGCGAACGGCCGCAGCGGGTGCGGTGGCGGAAGATGGTAGGGGTCACGTGGTACCTCTTGGGCTATAGGCGTGGCAGGTCTCTCCCCGGCCGGCGTGATCATGACCGTTCTCCGGCGGGGCCTCAAGGCACTGGAACGGGGCTCTCGGAGGCGGGTACGGGCGGGAGTGGTGGTGGGCAGCCCGAGGCGGGCGCTCCATGACCTCAGGGGAACATTGACATCCGCTCTCATTGCACTTCTCCGGGCTGCGGTCCTGGCCAGGGCCAATCTGGCCCTGGAGTACGCCGCTCCGGCCACGGCCACGGCCTGGGCGACGGCCCAGGGGACCCGGCAACGGGCTCCGACTCCCGCTGCCCCGTCTCGCGTGAAGGTGGAGGAACCGGCAAGCGGCGCCGGAACCGGCTGCGGTTCGCGAAGACTCCGTGCCAGGCCACTGTCGTCATCCGGCCGTACCCGACCGCTGCCAGATGCGCCGAGAACGAGACGTTTGATCCCGCAAGAGAATGCTCGGGTCATCTTCTTTTCCCGAAAGACGCCTTCAGTCCGTTTGTAGCATGAAGGTCTTTCGGCCGTGGACCCGGAGTCCATCGCCGGAAAATGAACGTGCTCACAACGGACCCGGTGCGTGGCGGGTGCGACCCGCATATAACCAGGAGGAAAGCAACATGCCCGAGAATCGTCGACGACTGTTGATCGGCCTGCTGTGTCTGGTCGGCCTGGGCCTTGGGCCTCAAGTTCGGCAAGCGCGGGCCGTCATCAACCTGAGCGTCTTCGTCGCGGGCGGCAATCCAGAAGAGCACTTCGTGGCCAGCTCTCTGGGGCTGGGCGGCTGCGGCAACCGTGATGTGTACGTGGCTTCCACGGTCGGGAACAGCATCATCAAGATCGACCACGCCGGCACCTCCGGCTCAACCTTCGTCAGCGGACTGGGAGGCGCCCCGCGCGGGATCCTGTTCGACGCGGGCGGCAGCTTTGGTCACGACATGCTGGTGACGACCAACAACGGGAACATCTACCGGGTGAACAGCTCGGGCGTATCGAACCTGCTCGCTTCTGTGGGAGAGGACGTCGAAGGGCTGGACATCGCGCCGCTCGGCGCCGGATTCTCCAGCTATGATGGGAATCTGATCGTGGCGTCCGAAGGTTCGGGGGCCATCCGCGCCATCAGCCCGACCGGCCAGGTGACATATCTGACGTCAATCGCCAGCGCGGAATAGTTGACCTTCGTGCCGCCTGATCTCGGGATGAGCGGAGATCCGGTGGAGGGCTTCTACGGTGCGAATTACACGCCGAACGTTGTGAAGGCGGGCGCGAGCGAGTTCGCCGGCATGCAGGGGGACGTCATTGTGACCGGTGAGACGACCCATCAGGTGAGCCGTCTGCACTGGAACGGAAGCGCATTCGATGTCTTCGGGATCGGGAGCTTCCCGAATCAGCCAGAAGACGGGATCTTCGTGGAAAACCTCGTACCCGTCCTCCCCCACCAACTTGCCGCCACCTATGGTACGCTCCTCGACCTCATGGAAACAATGCTATCCGCTCTCCTCACCCTCTTCCGGGCAGCGCTGGTGTCCAGGACCAACCTCACCCTGGAGAACCTCGCCCTCCGCCAGCAACTCAGCGTCTACCAGCGGGATAAGAGCCGCCCGAAGCTCCACACCAGCGATCGCCTCTTCTGGGTGGCGCTCCGCAGACTCTGGCCGAACTGGGAACGGGCCCTGAGCGTCGTCAGGCCCGAAACCGTGATCAGTTGGCACCGCCAAGGCTTCAGGTTGTTCTGGCGTCGCCGATCCCGGGCCCGCCACGTTGGCCGTCCCCGCATCCCTCGGGAGCACCGGGCATTCATCCGGCGGATATCGAGCGACCACCCCGAGTGGGGCGAGGACAAGATCGCGGAAGAACTGGCCGCCAAGTTCGGAATCCACCACGCCGGGAGCACGATCCGTCGCTACATGATCGTCCGCCGGGTGGTCGCCGAGTACGTCCGCTACTTCAACGGGGCACGGCCTTCGCAGGCGATCCATGCGATTCCCGAGCCGTACCCCGAGCTGCGGGAGCCGCCGCCCGAGAGTGGGCGCCTCGTCGCGCTCCCTGTCCTCGGCGGGCTGATCCCCGACTACCGCCTGGCGGCGTAGGGCCCGCCGACATCGCGATTGGCGGGACGTCCGCAGGGACAGCTATGCCCTTCTGTCTCGTGGGGCCGGGTCCGCCCGTTTACGGCGACGCCGATCGTCCGCCGGGGCCTCCTTCCGAACGTCGTCCAGGCCAGAAGCCCTCTGCCTCAGGGGCGCCGTTCGTGTTCCATGGTGTACTCGCGGAGCACGGGGAGTGCGACGGTAAGAATGTGCGGGCGGTCGCGGATCCTCCGGGGCTGCCGGGCATCCAGGGTCGGGAAGAGGGAACCCCATGCTGCGTCGCGCCGCCGGCATGTTCCTCGGGCTCTCCGGTTCGGCTCTCGCCCCGGACGCTCCCGAGCCCACGGGCCTAGACGTTGGATCTCAGTGTGGACTGCTTGTTGCTACAGACCCAGTGGTTCAGGCGCTAGCGAGTACCAAAATGCGCCACGTAAACAGTTCCTTCTTCCTTCTTCACAGGAACGGCTCTATTCTGGAAGGTTGGGACCATTTACCAGGAAGTCCATTTCTCGGGCATACGAGATCACTGATGCTTGAAAGGGGCCGACCATGAGAACTGCAGGCGTGGTGCTGGCCGTGGTGGCGTCGTTCGCCGCGGTTTCCTCTTGCGTTGCCGCGATGATGCCATATGTCAGCTTCTCCTCGAACGACCTGAGGACATCGATTGAGATCCCATTCCGCCTGGATTCGGATGGCAAATACCGGGTGGACAATTGGGAGTACTCGACAGAGGAGTACTCCGTTCAGGTAAGCGCCTTGTTGGATCCGGATCCATCAATCGCCTACGCAATCGGCGTCACTGACCTTGGCGCACCAAGTGGATTCTCGTTCATCTTTGGCACTCCGATCGTTGCCGTGGGTTCACCGAACGCGGTCTCCGGTTCCATCGTTGGGGGACTGACCGACTTCACAGGCGACGGAGTATCGCTTACGCCGCTCTTTTCCAAGGTCCAGGCGTCCGAGGTCGGTTTCCCCCTGACCAGCACGGGGGTGGACGTCGGTGACGCGGTGACCGCGGGCGCGGGATCGCCGGGAGCGCTCTACACCTACGGCGCGTTCTCGAGCGGCTCAATCTCCGGCCCCGGTCCCGGCCCCTGGACCTGGCTCCAGATGTCCTCTTCGTTCATGTTGTCGGGCGGGAGTGATTCCGCCGCGCTAACGGGCTTCACCAGCATCGATCCCGGGCCCCCACGGCCGCCGGTCCCGGAGCCGACGTCGCTGGCGCTGGTGGCCGGCGGCCTGCTCTCGATGGCCATCATGGGAGCGAAGAGGCGCCGCGCGGGAAAGCGGTCGAGCCCCCGGGTCGCCTGATCCTACGTGCGGCTGTCGATTCCGGCGGCCGGGACGGAACGAACGGCCATCCGGAAGCACCCGCCATGCTAACGACGAGATCTCTCAGGACCAGTCGCACGGTCGGGGTGCTCGCTCTCGCCTCCGCTGCTCTGTTTTCGAGGATCTCGGGCGCTCAGGCCGTGCTCTACGACTCTGCCTTCGGGACCTTTCCGCAGAGTCAAGGTTGGGTCTTGCACGAGGACATCTCGCCGCCGACGCCATACCCGGCATCCGTCGACGCCGAGGGCCTGTACCTCAACACGCTTGGATTCGGGACGAATAGCCCGCCCGGTAACGGCGGCGGCGTCTGGTGGTCCATTACCCAACTCGGGATCGATTTTGCCCAGGACTTCGCCCTCGAGGCGGATGTGAAGATCCTGACGGCGCTCGACCACACCATCAATGTGGAAACCGGCTGGCCTCGGCCGGGGTACGCGCTCTCGTTGACAGATGTCAACGGGAGATCGTTCTGGGTTGGACTGGGCAGCGGCGAGATCTTCCTTTCCAACACCTTCTACGGCCATTACGGCGAGTCGAATACTGTGACCGCACCCTTTGTCACGACCGACCAGCACCACGTCTATCGCCTCGAGCGGGCGCCGGGCGGCGTCGGGGCCGCGCTCCGGATCGACGGGGGGCTGGTGCTGGTCCTGACCGAGATGGGGCCGTACAGGCTTCCGAAGGGTTCTATTTCGGCGATCCGACGTACTGGGCGAATAGCGAGTCGTACACGGCCTGGGTACGGACCGGCGAGTCCACGAGTTATGTTGCCACGCCGGGCCCGCCCGCCGACCGACCTCTGCGGATGATCCCCACGCAGAACCCGGCGCGCGCCGTTTCCATCGAATTCACCTCCTCGCTGTCCGGAGCTTTGACCTTGGAGCTGTTTGACGTCTGGGGACGTCGCCTCGAAAGCAGCCAGCAGCTCATTTCCGATGGGCAGTCGGGCACCTTCCAAGCATCGAGACCGCTCGCCTCAGGTATCTACTACTACTCCGGGACCCTGTCCCCGATTGCTGGAAGTCCCATCGTCCTGCGCGGACGCTTGTCGATCGTTCGGTGACCTTGATCGCGGGATGCACTTCGGACGGTTCCGAGCAGGCGCCGGGACTATGACAATTCCACGAAATTCGGCGCGCGTTCGGTTTCTGTTCAGCGCCGCCCTTGGCGGGCGGTACCGGATTCGTGATCACCGAGGGAGGGTGCAATGGAACGTAAGCTGAATCCCCAGGCCGCGCGGATGGGCTAGCTTCGCATCAGTCGGGGTTGGCGGAGACTTGCGGTTCCGCTGGCGGTTGGCGCGTACCTGATCGCGGCGCCGGCATCGGCCGCGCCGATACCGGTGAACAACCCATCGTTCGAGGTTCTACCCCGTACTCCGCGAAAACCCCGAAGCCCAGTACCCCTGCTGATCTACCGCCGCCAATGATGCGCTCTCCGATCCTATGGGAACACTTCTACCTGCCCTACTCAGCTTGGTCCGGGCAGCACTCCGATCGCGGGCCTCCCTTGCTCTGGAGAACACCGCCCTTCGCCAGCAACTGACGATCTACCAGCGGGATCGGAAGCACCCGCGGCTTCGAGCTGGTGACCGCATGTTCTGGATCCTGCGGCGAAGGCTGTGGTCTGGCTGGGAGCGAGCCCTGGTCGTCGTCAGACCCGAGACTGTGATCGCTTGGCACCGGCAAGGGTTCAAGCTGATCGGGCGCCGGCTTCCCCGCGCGAAGCAGACCTGGCGCACCTTCATCCAGAACCACGCGAACCAGGTCTGGGCGTGCGACTTCCTGACCCAGCACACTGCCCTCTTCGCCGTTATCTACGTCTTCGTCATCCTGCTCCACGCCGAGCACATCCGCCGGGTGGTCGCCGAGTACGTCCGCTACTTCAACGGGGCACGGCCTTCGCA
>CAYYQN010000080.1:0-17855 GCA_964473865.1 uncultured bacterium
AGCGGGGGCTGGATTTGAACCAGCGACCTTTGGGTTATGAGCCCAACGAGCTACCAGGCTGCTCCACCCCGCATCAAAGTGTTCAGGGATTCGAGACACTACCCCCTTGGCCGGGGACTGTCAACGCTCCATTTCGCCGGTCCTCCCGGCCGGCGCGACCGCGCTCGAATCGCCGGTGACGACGATCTTCTTGTGGTAGACCACCTCGTTCGGCAGCGCCTTTCCGTAGCGCTCGCGCATGACGCGCTCCATGTTGAGGCCCGCCTCCTCCTTGAGCTCGAACTGGGTTTGCCGGAGCGAGTCCTCCAGCGAGCGGTTCTCGTCGCCCATCGCGACGGCCTGGGCCCGCAGCGATCGGAGACGAACCACGCCGCGATCGCCGAGGAAGAGGATTCCCGTCGCCCATAACATGAGTCCCGCGATACCGATACGGATGAAGAGCTGACGTCGCGCCCCGAGGCCGTCGAGCAACGCCGATCCCGTCGCGCGCGCCCGCGGGATTCCGCTCTCCTGACTCACCGACCAGCCCCGGATTCCCTTCCCGGGCCGGCGTCCGAATTCCATCGTGCTCTCCTCCCGGCCTCCTGCCGCGGATCCGCCACCGGGCCTAGACGTGGCGCAGGACGGTCCGGCCCGGATAGACGGCCTGACCGCCCAGTTCCTCCTCGATCCGGATCAGTTGGTTGTACTTCGCCACGCGCTCCGAGCGGCAGAGCGAACCGGTCTTGATGAACCCGGCATTCATGGCCACCGCCAGATCGCTGATGAACGTGTCTTCGGTCTCCCCGGAGCGGTGGGAGATCACCGTGGAGTACCCGTGCGAGCGCGCCAGGTCGATCGCCGAGAGCGTCTCGGTGACCGTCCCGATCTGGTTCAGCTTGATCAGGATCGAGTTGGCCACGCCCAGATCGAGACCCCGCTGCAGACGCTGGGGGTTGGTGACAAAGATGTCGTCGCCCACCAGCATGATCTTCTCGCCCAGCTCGCGAGTCATGATCTGCCAGCCTTCCCAGTCGTCCTGGGACAGCCCGTCCTCGATCGAAACGATCGGAAAGTCGCGGACCAGGTCGGCGTAGAACTGCACCAGTTCCTTCGCGCCGAAATCAGGCTGCTTCTCGGCCTTCAAGGTGTACTTGCCATCGATGTAGAATTCGCTGGCCGCGCAGTCGAGCGCCAGGGCCACATCTTCCCGAGGTTGCCAGCCCGCCTTCTCGATGGCCTCCACCAGGAGCTCCAGCGCTTCGCGATTCGACTTCAGATTGGGGGCGAAGCCGCCCTCGTCTCCGACCGAAGTGACATAGCCGCGGGACGAAAGCACCTTCTTGAGATGGTGGAAGACCTCCGCGCCCATGCGAACCGCCTCGGCCATGGTCGGAGCGCCAACCGGGACGATCATGAACTCCTGAATGTCGACGTTGTTGTCCGCGTGACTCCCGCCGTTCAGCACATTCATCATCGGCACCGGCAGAACCCGGGCGCGCACTCCGCCCAGGTAACGATAGAGCGGCAGGCCCACCAGATCGGCGGCCGCCCGAGCCACCGCCATGGAAACCCCCAGGACGGCATTCGCGCCGAGAACCGCCTTGTTCTCGGTGCCGTCGAGGTCGCGGAGCATCTGGTCGAGGAACACCTGGTCCAGCGCATCATGCCCGACGACCTGGGGCGCGATCTTGTCGATCACGTTTTCCACCGCCAGGCGCACCCCTTTGCCGAGATAGCGGTCCCCGGCGGCGTCCCGCAGCTCGATCGCCTCGTGCTCTCCGGTCGAAGCGCCCGACGGTACTGCGGCGCGCCCTTCCGCTCCGCTGGCCAGGCGCACCTCCACCTCCACGGTGGGGTTGCCGCGTGAATCCAGGATCTCCCGCGCGGATACCTGCTCGATCAAGCTCATCGGATCCCTTCCTCCCTGGTTCCCGGATCGCCCGGGTTTCCTTTGAGAGACGAACCTAGCCTGCCGCCCGTCAGGCGTCAAGGCTGGGAGTCCCGCCTCCGGGGGAGGACGCCGACCGGTCGCCGGCCCCAATCGCTTGACACCGCGGCGGGAGCGTCCGTAAGTTGCAGAACGCGTTTGCCGGCGCGGGAACCCGCGTCCGGTTGCGCGAACGCAACTTCCGGGCCGGGCCGGCCGTACCCTCTCTCCGGTCAGCAAACGGGGGAGAGG
Organism: uncultured bacterium; assembly: GCA_964473865.1. GTDB lineage: Bacteria > Eisenbacteria > RBG-16-71-46 > CAIMUX01 > CAIMUX01 > CAIMUX01. Next base: position 2,162 of record CAYYQN010000080.1, read on the forward strand.
AACAGCATGCTCGCCGTCGCGCCGTCGGGGGTCGGAGTCGAACGGGTGAATGCCACGACCGACAGCGAACTCGTGCGCCGTTGCATGGCAGGAGACGAGGATGCCTTCCGCATTCTGGTACAGCGGCATGAACGTCCCGTGTACCACATTGTCTGGCGCATGGTCTCCAACACCGAAGATGCCCGCGATCTGGTCCAGGAAACGTTCGTGAAGGCGTTTCGAGCCCTCGATCAGTTCGACCAGTCGCGCACCTTTTCGTTCTGGATCAACCGCATCGCCACGAACCTCGCGATCGATTTCCTGCGCAAACGCCGTCTGCGCACCGTCTCGATCGAACCCGACCCTCAGGATGAGGATCGCCTGCCGCCGATTCTTCGGGACGGGAACCCGCTTCCGGACCGGGTGCTCGAGGTCCGACGGATGGGGGAGACCCTGGGGCGGCTGGTCGACCGGCTGGCGCCGCACTACCGGGTTGTGGTCCATCTCCGGCATGCCCAGCAGCGGTCGTACGAGGAAATTGCGGAGATGCTCGACCTTCCCCTGGGCACGGTGAAGGCCCGCCTCCACCGGGCGCACAATCAGATGCGGGCCTGGATGCGGGGCGAGGACAGCGACGACACTCTGCTCGGGGCGGATGTATGACCGCGAAACGAGGTCCCGATTTCCCTCCGGGGGCGTCGCCCCTGCAACCGAACCGGCGCGGGTCCGTAGGAGGGAGCGTTGCCGGGCGGGACCCGGGATCCAGGGCTTCGGGCCGCGGGCGGCGGCCTGCCGAGAGGAACGACGGAGCGGCAAGTCGATGAACTGCATGTTCGACAGGGATCTCCTGCAGGAATACGCCATCGGGGAGATCGTTGAGACGGATCGGAGCACGGTTGAGGCCCACCTTGCCGGCTGCGCTGGTTGCCGTCTCGAGGTTGCCGACCTGCGCCGACTCGCGCGCGACCTGGCCTCGATCCCCGAACCCGCCTTTCCCGCTGACCTGGAGGAAGTCCTGGTGCGGGCCGCGATCCAGGCCGGCCGCGCGCAGCAGCCTGTCCGCAGCAGCTCCCTGCGACCGAACTCCCTCCGGCGCTCGTGGACCCTGGTTCTGGCCGGGTCCGTCGGCCTGGCGCTTGCCGGATTCATGGTCGTCTCCCTCTGGCCGCCGCGCTGGGCCGGCCTGGGAGTGGGACTTGGCGGCGGGCAGGGGCTGGGTCTCGCGGACTCCCTCTGGGGTTGGGCGGAGACGCTCCGCACGTTCTGGAACACGGCCACCGACTTTCTGGAGCGCTTCGAGCCGGTTCGCAAGGCTGCGCGCGCCGGGCTCGGCGGCCTGACGGCCTCTCTCGTCGGCGCGATGGGGTTGGGTGTGGTGGCTACGGTCTTGGTGCTCTGGCGAATCGCCGGGCCCCGCAAGAGGAAGGTGAACCATGCGAAGCCGCAGTACTGACTGCATCCGAGGCCTCGTGGTCGTCGGTCTGGGCCTCCTCGTCCACCCGGTGGCGGCTCAGACCGTCGTTGATCTCGGGTCCGACACGGTTCACGACCGGGGCGGGCATCGCAAGGCAGAAGTGGAAGTGAGTGTCACGACCCAGGGCGACACCGCGATCATCATCCGGCGAAGCGGAGGCTTCGACAGCCTTCGCGTCACCCAAGAGTCGGACGTGGTGAGAACCGGTGAGAGCATCATCATCGCGGCGGACGAGATCATCGGCGGCGATGTCGTGTCGATCGGCGGCAGCGTTACGGTCTACGGCCGCGTTCGCGGCGACGTGGTGGCCATTGGCGGTGAGGTCCGGGTGAAGGAGGGCGGCAACGTGGAGGGCGACGCCGTCTCCATCGGTGGGCAGGTGGTCCGAGAGCCCGGCTCGCGCATCGGCGGCCAGAAGGTGGGAATGAGCTTCGTCCCCGCCGGGATCTTCGCTCCGCGTGGAGGCGTGCGCGGACCGATTGCGATCCTCCGGGGGATCTCGCTGCTCGTCATGGCGGTGTTCCTCCTGAAGATGCTCTTTGTCCTCGGTATCGGATGGGCAGCGCGGGCCTTGGCCCGATCCAGCATGGACCAGTTCGAGCGCACGGTCTCCGAGGGACCCTGGCGCGCGCTCCTTGTGGGACTCGGCGCCCACATGGCCCTGGCGGTTCTGCTCGTGTTGCTCTCGATTACCGTGATCGGGCTGGTCGTCACCATTCCGGCCGGCATCGCCATGGTGCCGGTGAACGCCATGAGTCTGGCCCTGATCGCAGCCTTGCTTGGTTCTCGGGTGAACCTGGCGCGGCCGGCCGTGGGCGCGACACCGCGGCCGTGGACCGGGTCCGCAGCGATCGGGCTTGCGCTGTTCGCCGTGCCCGTGATCCTGGGTCTGGTGCTGCTCGGCGCGGGGGGAGTCGGAACGATCGCCGCCCTGGTCTTGCTGTTCTTCGGCGGAACGGTCCTCACGCTTGCCGGCGCGACGGGATTCGGAGCCATGGTTTTGACCGTGTTCGAGGGGCGTCGCCGGGCGCAGCCGGGCCCGTTCGGTTCCGCGATGCCTCCGCAGGCGCCACCGCCGCCGACCGCGCCGCCGCCTGGCCCTTCGGAACCGGCCCTCTCGACTCCAGATGCATGAGCCGCTATAACTCCATATAAGACAATACTGTGACGCCGGCGCCGCGGCCACCTTGCGGTCCCTCGGCGGCCCACCTCGGGGTGGCGATCGACGTATTGTCCCGGTGCTGGTGATCGAGCGTCTCCCATTTCCCGTCTAGTTGCGATATACTTGATTCATGTCCAGCCGCCAAGCCCCGTCTCCAGCCACAACTCCAAAGGGAAGAAACGAGTTGGCCCGGATTGTGGCGCTTGCCATGATCTATCCGGCTCTTGCGGCCCTGCTTGGGGCGTTCTCCTGGCGTCCGGCTCTCGCCCTCACACTTCCCACGGCACCCGGCATCGAAGTCTTCACCCCGGACGACGTCCTGCGCGACTACACCGCGGAGCTACCGACGGGAGACCTCGCCTTTCGGGAGTCCAATGGCGCGCTGGTGAGACTCATCGTCAGCATCGAGGATCCGGAGATCCTGAACCGGGGTGACGGGGCCTTTCACCCCGCGAACCAGGCCGCGGTCGTGCAGTCGCTCCAGGAGATCCCGCCGGCGTACGTCCAGCCGCTACAGGTCGAGATCTACCTTCTCCCGTACCCGCGGTCGGGACGGCTTTCGTCCTCTGCGGACTCCCGCGCCATCTACCTGAGCCCGGGGGTCCGCGAGTATGGTGACGCGCAAGTCGCCTTTCTGGTCACGCACGAGATCGGACACTCGTTCCACCGCCACTTCATGCCCGACTCGTCGACGGACCTTTGGACCGAGTGGGCCGAGCTGCGGGGAGTTGACGACGCGTCGATCTTCAACGAGGACGCGGAACACGCCTACCGTCCGCACGAGATCTTCGCAGAGGACTTCCGGGTGCTATTCGGCGGGTCCGCTGCACGCGGAGCCGGAGGCATCGAGAACCCGGAGATCCTGTCCCCGGAGCTGATTCCGGGCCTCCGCGAGTTCTATGAAGGCCTTGCGGGGAATCGGAGCCTGCCCGCGGTGGTGGTCGGCGGCGCCTCGCCCAACCCGATCCGGGCGGGTCAGCTTCTCACCCTGCGGTTGCCGCGAGGTGACGCGGCCGCGGCGGGCGCGCTTTCGGCGCAGCTCGTCAACGTGTCCGGCCGGGTGGTCGCCCACCTGGAATTTCTCCCTGCCGGCGGCTCCGCCTACACTGCCGCGCTGGCGGGCAACGCGTTTGGAGATCGGCTGCCGCCCGGCGCCTACTGGCTGCGCGTGACTTCTGCTCCAAGGCGTGTTCCCCGAGTCGTGCCGATCCGGATCGTGCCGTAGCGCACACTTCCCGGCTCTTGAGGCCTGAAGAAGCGTCCCGACGTGGTGTCTGCGGCATCCGCCATCAGGGGCTGGCTCCCTCGATTGGAGGCTCGTCACCGGTCCTCTCATTCGCCTTTCCCGGGATGAGGACCTTGGCCCGGCTTCCGGGCGCCGTCTCCAGTCGGAAGTGGGCGCTCTCACCCTCGGCCGTGCGTTGGCCCAGACCGGAGAGGTCGCGGACGACGCCGAACAGACCGCGGGGAATGCCAAGCAGGCCCCGGCCCAGCCCCCGTAGTTGCCCCCGCAGCCATGAGTCCACCTCGCCCGCGTCCCGGGCAGTCAACGCGGCCACGAAGGTCTCGACTTCCACGTGATAGACCGAACGACCGTCACACCACTCGGGTCGAAGGACGAAACGGAGCTTCTGCCGCGAGAGGGTGGCCCGCACGGCGCCCAGGGAGTCGAGTCCCAGAGTGGACCGGGCGTCCAGCAGGAGGTAGGAACCGTCCCAGGGATCCCGTGCCACCTGCAGCTCCAGCGACTCCATCGCGAGCTTCGCGTCGCTCCAGGCCGAGCGGTTTCTCACGAGTTTCGCGCGCACCCCGATGGTGGCCGGCAGTCCGCGCTCCAGGCGCTCCTCCACGAATGCCGGCAGGGGGCGGTCCCAGTGAACGAGAACCCAGAGCGCGAGGGAGTCCCCGCCTGCGACGAAGACCGTCGGAGCGCTCGCCCAGGCGAGGTCCGTCGAGAGGCTCGGGAGGAACGCGAGGCTCGCCCAGAGCGCGCCCGCGGCGACCCCGGTCCTGGGCCATCGAAATCCCGGCCGGCGCGGGCCGGGCCGACAGCGGTGTTCTTGTTGCGCCGGGGCACCCGCGCCCGCCCGTGTCACGACCCGGCTCCGGCATCGCCCGCCGAGCGGCCCGGTCGATGGATACCATAGCGCCGCATCTTGCGGTGCAGCGACGCGCGGTCGATGCCGAGCCGTTCGGAGGCCAGGGTCACGTTCCATCCGGCCTCCTTGAGTACCGTCTCGACCAGACTCCTCTCCTCCTGCCCCCGCCGGGATCTCCAGCCCTCGACGATCGATCCGTCCGGACCGCGCGCCGGGTGCGTTGTCCCCGGCATGTCGGGCGGCGCGAGGTAGTCCTCGAGGTCCGAGGCGCCGACGCTCAGACGGTCGTGCATGATGGCGATGCGCTCCGCCAGATTGCGCAACTCGCGGACGTTCCCCGGCCAGGTGTAGGCGAGGAGGCGGCTTTGCGCTTCCGGCTCCAGGACCGGCGGCGACTCGCGATACCCCGCGGAAAACTGCTGGAGAAAGCGCGTGGCGAGCAGAAGGACATCGCGTCCGCGCTCGCGCAGCGGCGGCACCACGATGGGAATGACGGCGACCCGGTGGTAGAGATCTTCGCGAAAGGCCCCTTCGCGGATCTCCTCCGTGAGGTCGCGGTTGGTGGCGCAGATCACGCGCACGTCCACCCGGATCGGCCGAGCGCCGCCGACTCGCTCCACCTCCCCGGACGCCAGGACGCGGAGCAGCTTGGCCTGGGCTTCGGGAGCCATGTCGGCGATCTCGTCCAGGAAGAGCGTGCCCCCCTCGGCCTGCTCGAACTTGCCTCGCCGGGCCTTGGTCGCTCCGGTGAAGGCTCCGGCTTCGTGGCCAAAGAGCTCGCTCTCCACCAGGTCGCGCGGGATGGCCGCGCTGTTCACCTTCACAAACGGCTGCTCGCGGCGGCGACTTCCCTCGTGCAGCGCGCGCGCCACGAGTTCTTTGCCGGTTCCGGCCTCGCCCAGAATGAGGATGCGGCTCTCGCTGGGCGCGGCGCGCCGGATCTCCTCGCGCAGGCGGCGCATCGGGGGACTTTCCCCGATCAGCTCCTGTTCGTCGTCTCGCTCGGCCCGCAGACGGTTCAGGTCCCCCCGCATCCGGGCCCACTCCAGGGCTCGCTCGATGGTGACGAAGAACCGCTTCTCGTCCACCGGCTTCTGGAGAAAGTCGTAGGCGCCGGCGCGGACCGCGCGGACTGCGGTCTCCAGCTCGCCGTGCGCGGACACCATCACGACGGGCAACCCGGGGTGGATGCGGTGGAGTTCCAGCACCAGGGCGATGCCGTCCATCTCCGGCATGGCGACGTCGCAGAGCACCAGGGCGACCTCCTCGCGCTCGAGCAGGGCCAGGGCGGCGGCGGCCCCGGGGGCGGAGATCGGCTCGTACCCGGCGTCCTCGAGCAGGAGGGTCAGGGCATCACGAATCCCCGCTTCATCGTCGACGACCAGAATCCGTGCGCTCAAGCTGTCGATCCCTCCGTCGTGGCGGCCGGCAGCTCCACCACGCAGTGCGTTCCTTGGCCGGGCCGACTCTCCAGCGACACCGTGCCCCCGTAGTGGCTGATGGCGCCTCGGACCAGAGCCAGACCGAGGCCGGTTCCGGTCTCCTTGGTGGTGAAGCCTGGCTGAAAGGCCTGACGCAGCGTCTCTGCGTTCATGCCTCGGCCGGAGTCCGTGATGGCGACACGCAGGCCGCCGGTTTCGGTCGCCGTGAACGTGAGACGAATCGTGCCGCGGTCGCTGATCGCTTCCACGGCGTTGCGAATGAGGTTTCGGAACACGCGCTCCATCTCCTCGCGGTCGGCCTCGATCATGGGCAGTCCGGCCTCCGATTCTCCACCCCGCGCCACGGTCAGTTCGATCCGCTCGGGAACATCGGCGCGGGCCAGGCGCTCCACCAGCTCGACGAGGTCGATCCGCGCCGGGTGCCGGTCCGGGAAACGAGCATACTCGCTGAAGGTGCCCGCCAGCGCCGTCATCCGGTCGGCTTCGCGCCGGATCAGGTCCAGGGCGCGGGCGGACCTCGCGGCGGGCTCGCCGTCGGAGCCGGTCCCCAGCCGCTCCAGAACCGACAGTCCCGCGCGGATCGGCGTGAGGGTGTTGCGGATCTCGTGCGCCACAAATCGGGCGGTCTCCTGCGCTCCCCGGTTGCGCTCGGATTCGCGGAGCCGCGCCTCGTAGGCTCCGAGCGTCCGGCGCATGGCCGCAAAGGCCAGGGCGAGCCGGTCCATTTCCGGAATTCCGCTGGCCGGGGGACTGGTCGTCCCGCTCCCTCGCCCCATCGCATCCATGTCGCGCACGAGCGCGTCGATCGGCCGCGAGACTCTTCCGGCCACGCGCTGAGCAAGGTAGAGGCTCAGTCCCAGGGAGAGCGCCAGGACGAGCAGGGCCAGGATCCCGTACCCCGTCTGAAGCACGAGTCCGATTTCCTGCAGGCGTCGATAGAAGAGCAGCCCGGTGGAGACCTCCCGTATCTGCGCGTAGAAGCTCCGACCCAGATCGACGCCGAGCACGAGCGCGCCGCGCAGGCGCAGCGGGTCGCCTTCGGAGTGCGGGTACCAGAGGAACGTCGGCAGGGCGAGGATGTCTCCCGCCTCCTCATCGAGCTGGAGAGGCGTGGGGCGACTGGGCCCGGCCGGCGAGGCGATCGGCACTTCCAGGCGGGACGCGGCATCCGGGCCGCCCGGACCGGACGGCGTGTGGGAGGCCAGCAGGCGAAAGGATCCCCCGCGGACGTCGTAGAACTGGACCAGATCGAGGCCAAACTCTGTGCAGCCGGATTCCAGTACCGCGGCGAGTCCGGTCGTGTCCTCCGGCGCTGCCGGAAAGACGCTGCTTTCGACCAGGATCCGGCCTTCGGCCTCCATGTGGCGCAGCAGCCGGTCAAAGGCGCGGCGGTTCGCCTGCAGTGAGGCCCCGAGCGCCCGCTCCACAGAGGGAAGCGTCCACAGGCTCATCTGCCGGCGCAGTTGCCACCAGCCCCAGCCGAGAATGAGAGTAGCCGGCACGACGCTCGAGAGGAAAACCAGCAGAAAGAGGCGGGTGCGCAGGGGCAGCCCGTGGCCCCGGACGACCCCGCGGCCGGTCCGGTCCGGCGCGCCGGGCCGGTCAGACTCCCGCCGGCGCACCGGTGCGGTCCTGTTCGGTCCAGGTGGTGGAAAGCTGCCCGCACGCGGCGAGGATCTCCCGACCCTTGCTGTATCGCAGGGTCACGGCGGGGGCGATCGGGTGCATGGCCCGCACGAACGCGGCCATCTCCCGTGGACCGGTCGGGCGAAAGGGCGCGGCGGGGTGGGGGTTGAAGGCGATGAGGTTCACCTTGCACCGCAGCTTGCGCGCGAATCCGGCCAGGCGCCGGGCGTCCTCCAGGGTGTCGTTCACCCCCTCCAGCAGCAGGTATTCGAGCGTGACCCGCATCCGTTGCGTTCGCTGGAAGTACCGCAGCGCGCGGAACACCTCGCCAAACGGGTATCTGAGATTGACCGGCATCAGCCGGGTGCGGGTTTCATCGGTGGTGGCATGGAGGGAGAAGGCCAGCCGGACCTTGACCCCGGAATCGGCGAGCGCCACGATCTGCCGCGGCAACCCCACCGTGCTGACGGTGATCCTCCGCCGGCCGATCGCCAGCCCTTCGTCAGCCTGCAGGAGCCGCAGCGACGGGATGAGCGCGTGCAGATTGGCCAGCGGTTCACCCATTCCCATGAAGACGATGTTGTGTCCTCCCTCGATGCGGGTCTCCCGCATCTGCCGGCGCACGGCCAGCACCTGGGAGACGATCTCCCGGGTGGAGAGATTCCGGCCGGCGCCCATGGTCGCCGTTGCACAGAAGGCGCAACCGAAGGCGCAACCTGCCTGTGCCGAGACGCAGATGGTCCGCCGCTCCGCGGTGTTGATCAAGACCGCTTCCACGCGACGGCCGTCCTGGAGTTCAAGAAGGAACTTCCAGGCCGCATCCTCGTCCGCCCGCTGCCACGAGATGACCGGATCCGGCTCCGTCGAGTAGGAGCGGTCCAGCTCCGCGCGCAATGAGGCGGCGAGATCCGTCATCGCCTCGAAGCGGGTCTCTCCGCGTCCGTAGAGCCAGCGGGCGATCTGGCGCGACCGGAAGAGAGGCAGTTCGGAGAGGGGGCCGGGAAGGAGCCGCATCTCCTCGGCGGTGCGTCCGAGAAGGTGCGGGCGACCCAACGCATCCGCGCCGGGGGCCGGCGCTTCCGGAGCGGGAGGCGACCCGGGCCCCAACGGGCTGCCGGGGTGGGCGGTCGGGTCCGGTGCTCGGGAGACTCTTTCGAACGGCGGCTGGTCCATGGCATCCTCCCGTGCGCGTCGAGGATAACATGAGTCGCGGGGCAGGCCTTGGACCCGATCCCGGGGTGTGTCACTCGGGCCACAGAGTGTGATCGGCCCGCCCAGCCTCGCCGCCCGGACTGTCGAGAACGCAGTCCGGGGAGGCATTGCATTTTCATGTAGTGCAATAGGTTGTCCAGGTCGAGCCGAAGCGCGGCCAGGCGGCACGTTCCTTGATGCCAGACTGCGCGGCTGAACGCCGGAGGTTCGGAGAACAAGGAGGCCATGATGTTTGCCATCAGACGTAGCGCGACGGGTCGAGTGATGGGCTGTTCCGGCGTGGATCGGCGGAGTTCCAGGCAGTCTGCACCGGGGCGAAAACCGGCTCGGCGCCGGCTGCGGATCTCGGTCTCGCTGGGGCTTCTGTTGCTGAGCGGCCTTACGGGATTGGCTTGTGACGATTGCCACGACCACGACCGATGCTGGTACGGCGACTCGCGAGCTCCGTCGGAACCGGTGGGCCTGTGGAGCCTGACGGGGGATCGGGAGATCCGGATCATGTGGATCGCCAACCCGGAGTCCGACCTCGATGGGTACCGTATCTATCGGAGCACGGAACCGACGGGCTACTTCCCGCGGGTGGCCACAACCGACCGCCGGGCGACGAGCTTCACGGACCGCGACGTCCATAACGGCGTCACCTACTATTACGCCATCGCCGCCTTCGATGAGGCCGGAAACGAGAGCGAGCTCACCTCGCGGACCATCCATGACACGCCCCGTCCGGAAGGGGGAGGTCTGTCGCTGGACAACGCGCGGCTCGATCCGGTCCGCGCCGGCTACGACTTCTCCGCAGATCGCGTCGTCAGCGGCGAGGCGATGGAGGCAGACATCTACTACTGGCACTCCTCGGAGGAGGGAGCCTGGATGGTCGCCACGGAGCGCGATGACGATGACTACACGGACATCCAGGACGCCGGTTACCTGGCCCTCGAGGACGTCGACTGGGCGCCTGAGGAAGGCTGGGCTCCGGCCGGGGAGGTGCCCCTCATTGAAGGGCACAGCTACATCGTCTGGACCTGGGACAACCACTTTGCGAAGTTCCGGGTCGTCTCGATCGCTCCGGACCGCGTGGTAGTCGACTGGGCGTACCAGGTGGACGAAGGAAACCCGGAGCTCCTGCGCCCCGGGTCGGCGAATCCGGCCCGCCCGACTCTCTCGGGAGCGCGGGCGCACCGGTTCGGATTGCCGGGGAGGATCGCGTCATGAAACGGTCTCATGGAATCGTCACCACGGCCGACTCGTCCAGCCGGCGGTCGGGACCGGAAACCGACACCTGCGCGGCATGCCCGAAGAGCGCAGGTGCGGTCCCGATGGCCGCGGCGGGTGCGGTTTTCGCGGCAGCGGCGGTCCTGCTCGCGCTGTCTGGATCTCTGGGTCTCGCGTTCCCGGCTTGGGCGCAGGATCCGCACGGGTCCAGCCGGCTTGTGTCAGTGCCCAGCGCCGGGATCGAGGTGGAGTTGTGGTCGAGTCCGGCCGCGGGATCGGTGGTCAGACCAGGCAGTGCCGTTCGGTTCCACGCGCGCGCCAACGCCGACTGCTATCTCACCGTGTTTTCCGTGGACACCGAGGGGCGCATGCGGATGCTCTACCCCCATCCGTTCGATGATGGCTGGATCGCGGGCGGCCGCACCTACACGGTTCCCGGCCCGCATTCGGGCTACGACCTTCACTTCTCCGGTCCCCCTGGGATCGAGTATGTCTACGCGCTGGCAAGTCTCTACCCGCTGCGCTCCCGCTATCCTTCCTGGATGACGATGGGAACGGGATCGAGGCCGGACCCCGAAGAGTGGGGCGATGATGTCGATCCGATCCGAGACGGTTGGATTGTGGGGGATCCGTTCTACCAGGTTCGCGGCTTCTGTGAGGATCTGGTTCCGTACCCGGAAGAGCGAGACACCTATGCTACGGCGTGGGTCTACTTCCACCTCGGCCGACGGGTGCCCTACCCGCGGTATCTCTGCTCCGATTGCCACTGGGGCGGATGGGTTGACCCCTACGGACCGGCCTGCGCGGCGATTCGGATCCGCTGCGGCTCAATCCACCACACCGGCCACTTCGATTTTCGCCTGGCCTGGTACCCGTGGTACACGTACGAGGTCTGGACCGGCTGGCGTCCGAGGAGCTGGCATGGACATCGCTGGAGCGGACCGGACGGCCGCTGGGTCTGGTCGTCCGCGGACGGCCGCCGGGTGCTGCGCGATCGCTTTGTGGACGCCGGCCCTCGCGGACGCACCGTTGCGCCTCCGGGGATCCGGCAGGACGGCGACCGCGACCCGCGAGTGGACATTCGGCCGGAACCCCGTGGAAATCCGCGGGCAGATGGGCGCGATGACATCCGGAGCGGAGGGCGGGGCGACCCTCGGCCGAACCCCCGCGGTGATCTGCGGACAGACCGGCGCGACGACGTGCGGGCGACTCCCCGCGAGGGGCGGGCGGATCGGAATCGCCGCGAGCCCGAAGTGACTCCCAGTTCCCGGACCCGCGCGGACGGAAGTCCGTGGGGGCGCGGATTCGACGAGCGGCTTCGACGTGCGGTCGGCGAACGGGAGGGAAACCGTGAGCGCGAGGCCAGGCCGCCGGCGGCCCGTCCGCGCGAACCCGAGGCCCGGCCGCCGGCAGTCCGCCCTCCGGAACCGGGCTCGCGGAACACGAAGCCCGGTCCCGGGGTATCTTCGCCCCGGGTACCGGCCAAGCCGGATCGAAGCGATCGGGGCCGTGAATCCAGAGGATCGAAGGAATCGACGCCACGATCCCCAAACCGGTCCGCCAAGGAAGGACGCTCCAGGTCCCGTTGACCGGGGAAGGGTTCATTGACCGGCACGGCCGAGCGCCGGTAGACTCCGCGGGTCGGGAACGCAGGGTTTCCGGCCCGCGGCGCATGGCGGGCGAGGTCGGGTGCCGGGGATGCCACCGGACACCGGGAGGGTCTTTGATGCGATGCTCGATCCGCGCGGCCCGAGGCCTGCTCGCCGCGCTCGCGACGGTTCTGCTACTCCCATCCGTGGCTGTCGGGGGAGACTCGACCCCTACCGGACTGGCGATCCTGAAAGTGGGCGTGGGCGCCCGCGCGGTGGCCCTCGGAAACGCGGTTGTCGCTCACGTGGACGACGCTTCGGCGATGGGCTGGAACCCCGGGGCGCTACCCCTGCTTTCAGCCACGACGGCGGAGCTGGCCCACCAGGAGAGCCTGGATGGCGTCCGGAATGAGTACGTCGCACTGGCCCACCCGTTTGCGGCGCGGCATGGCGTCGGCGTCTCCCTGCAGGGCGCCTGGACCAACCCGCTCAAGAGGTACGACCTGAACGGCGAGTACGAGGGCGAGTTTGGCTACAGCGATCTCGGGATCTCGGTAGGGTACGGTTTCGCGCCGGCCGACGGGGTGGGAGCCGGGGTGGCGGTGGAGTACCTGCGCGAGGCGATCGACACCTTCACGGCCACCGGAATCGCCTGGAGTGCCGGGTTTCAGGTTCGCGAGATCCTCCCGCGCACCAATGCCGGGTTCGCGGTCCTTCACCTGGGCTCGGACATGAAGTTCGAAACGCAGGCGTTTCGTCTGCCGGTCACGCTGCAAGGAGGAGTGAGCCACCTGGTGCCCCTTTCCGCCTTCTCCGGCACCGCGCGGCTGGCGGTCGAGGTACGCAAGGTGCGCGGCGAGGACGTCTGTGGTCTCGTCGGCGCCGAGTACGAGTACCAGCGAGTGGCGCGCGTGCAGATCGGATATCGCTCTGCCCTGGACAACGAGTCCATGAGCTTTGGAATGGGGGTGGGGAAGAGCCGGGTCCGTGCGCAGTACTCGTTCGTGCCGTTTGCGAACAACCTTGGTGATCAGCACCGGATCGCCTTGCAGCTCGCGCTGCGCTGACCGCGGAGCGTTCCGGGCTCCGAACACGGCCGCCCGGGGTTTTCAGCGGCGCGCTAGAACTCGGGATAGGGCTCGGCGGCGACCGGCTCGTGGCCGCTCTCCCCGAGCCGGTAGAGCGTGAACTGGCCTCGCTCCAGCCGGGCGTGGGTCATCTGGTCCATCCAGTCTCCGAGCAAGACGAAGTCACGGCCCTGGCCTCGTAAGTGCGCCGGTTCGTGGATATGGCCCATGACGAGAGCGGTGACGTCGCCCCGGAGGCGCGGGGCCACGACTCCCCTCAGGATGCGATCCAGGGCCTCTGCGCGGGTCTCTCTGCGCTCATGGCTGTATCCCGAGACGCGGCGGGCGAGGGGTATCCCGAGGTCCGGGTGGATGGCACGATAGGCCGCGATCGCCCAGGGCGCGCGAAGAATCCGCTTCAGGACCTTGTAGCCGGTGTCGCCGGGGCCAAGGCCGTCGCCGTGGGCAAGGAAGACGAGGCGGCCCTGGAGGCGCATCACTGCCGGCTCCTGGAAGACCGACAGGCCGACTTCGTCCCGCAGGTAGCTTCCGATCCAGAAGTCGTGGTTCCCCCCAAAGAAGGCGGCGGGGACGCCGGACTCCTTGAGCTCGGCGAGGGCTCGCGCGACACGAAAGGTGCCCTTCGGGATGGTGTGGCGGTATTCGAACCAGAAGTCGAACAGGTCGCCCATAAGGAAGAGAGCGGCGGCCGATCCGTACAGACTGCGAATCAGGTCGATCAGTCGGTCCTCGCGGTCGGACCGGCCCAGGGCTGCGCCGAGGTGGGCATCGCTGACGAAGACGATCGGCTTGCCGTTGTCGGGAACCTCCTGGAGCATGGCGGGGAGTATACGCGGCCGGACGATGGTCCGGCGGAGTGGATCTGCCCCAAGGCGACGATTTTCCCGCCGCGATTGTGCGTTGAGCCTGGGTTTGCGACCTAAAGCCGCCCGGGCGCCAGTGGCGAGGGGATGACGGATCTCGATCCTCCCGAGGTGGATTCCGAGCGGCCTTGTGTTGCCGTTCGCCCCCCCCGTATGATCGCGGCGCTTTGCAGCGGCGGTTGAGGAGGCTCTCCATGCAGCACGGATCGCTCCCGCGCGCCCGGATCTCCGTCGTGACGCTCGCCCTGACCGCTGGGTGGCTGGTGACGGTGCAGACCGCGGCCCGGTCCGGGACCGCGGGCGGAGCTCCGCCCGCGACGCCCTCCCAACCCGAGACCTCTCGCGTGCCCGCCGTCGATCGCGTGCTCTCGGGGGCGGCCGGCCCGTTCATCGGGGTGGCCGAGCGCGTGCTTCCGGCGGTCGTGTCGGTGGATGTCCGCCGCTTCTTCCTGCATCCACTTCTGGCTCCCGACTCCACGGAAAACGAGGGAGGCCCCTGGGGTCCGGACGGGGAATTGGAGGTGCCCTCCTCCGGCAGCGGGTTCATCTTCGATCGCCGCGGTCACATCCTGACCAACAACCACGTGGTGGAGGGCGCGGCAGAGATCCTGGTGCACCTGGCGGACGGTCGGCAGTTCCCCGCGACGCTTGTCGGCGGGGACGCCGCAACCGACATTGCGGTTCTCCGGATTGAGGCGGAAGGGCAGTTGCCGGTGGTCCCGCTGGGCGACTCCGACGCCCTCCGCATCGGTGAATGGGTGGCGGCCGTGGGCAACCCGCTGGGAGTCCTGGAGGGAAGTCTCACGGTGGGAGTGGTCAGCGGCACGGCGCGGACGGAGATCTCGATCGGGGGAAGCACCCCGGCGTACCAGGACTTCATCCAGACGGACGCGGCCATCAACTTCGGCAACAGCGGAGGCCCTCTCGTCAACATCCAGGGGGAGGCAGTGGGGGTGAACAGCGCCTTTGGGGGGCCCGGTCGCGGCCTGGGCTTTGCTGTCTCCATCAACATGGCGCGCGAGGTGGCGCAGAGCCTCATTCGCGAGGGGCGCGTGCCGCGCAGCTTCCTGGGTGTGGTCCTGCAGCGCATCGACCCGGTATTGGCCGAAGCGTTGGGCTTGCCGGATGCCCACGCCGTCTTGGTACGCGAAGTCGAGAGCGGCACCCCGGCCGCGCGCGCGGGAATCCGGCCCGGAGATGCGGTGGTTCGGTTCGACCAGAAGAGGATCGAGGATCTGGCCGCCTTCCGCCTCGCTGTGGCCGGAACCCCCAGCGATCGTCCCGTACCGGTGCGGATCATGAGGAACGGGTCGGTGCGGGATCTGGAGGTCACCTTGGCCGATCGCCCCGACCCCGAAGGGCAGTCGTCGGCGGAGGAGACCCCTCCGGCGGGGGGCCGCGAGATCGGTCTCGAGCTGGCGGAGGTCTACGAGGAGGAGCGGCCCGCCGATCCCGAGCTGCCGCG
Organism: uncultured bacterium; assembly: GCA_964473865.1. Classification (GTDB taxonomy): domain Bacteria; phylum Eisenbacteria; class RBG-16-71-46; order CAIMUX01; family CAIMUX01; genus CAIMUX01. The sequence continues at coordinate 17,370 of CAYYQN010000080.1, forward strand.
CGGGGCCCTTGTCGTGGAAGTCCGTCCCGGAAGCCTGGCCTCCCTGGCGGGTCTTCTGGCCGACGATATCGTCCTCGAGGTACGGGGGGTCGCCGTGAACGGGCCCAGTCAGTGCCGTCGGCTGCTGCGCTCGGCGGAAAGCGCCGGGCGTCCGGCGCTCATTCAGATCTTCCGGAATGGCGGACGGTGGTTCCTGGCCCTCCCACTGGGACGGCACGGGAGGCGCTAGGACTCGCACCGAGCCCTCCAAGGACCCTGATCCCGGCTCTACGCCCTCGGGGACGGCCCGGTAGACGCCGGGTCCCGCGGCCCGGCCGACAGAGGAGTCCTTCGGGGGGGCGAGGACAGGCGCGTCAGCTCCTTTGGTTGTGGTCGGAAGATTGGATTTGGATCGACTCCATCCGGCGCCGGGTAGGGGGCGTGCGGCGAGTGAGATCCGCTCCCGCGGGGTCCGGGACCGGACTGACCGAACCTGGACGTTGCCTG
>CAYYQN010000081.1:0-4813 GCA_964473865.1 uncultured bacterium
TCGCTCAGGACCGGGCCGACAGAGCGCCAGGGGCGATGGAACGGCTTATCAGCTATCTGGTCCGGGACGCCGGGAGCACGGTCTCGATGGCGCTGCTCTTCAGCTGGTCCATCGCCCATTCGGCCCGTCCGACCTGGCCATGCCAGAAGGCGACATAGAGGAAGACGTTCAACAGGATCAGGCCCACAATCATTGCTTTCGCGGTCCAGTTCTCCGCGTGGATCGGATCGACGTGGAACCAGACCTCGATCCCCTTCAGGAGCCGACCCAGACTGGCCCAGAACGTGGTGTCGGTATCGATGTCGAGGCCGTTGGGGCCCGTGAACTCATGGTAGTTGCGATGCAGCTTCCGCACGCGCTTGATGACGCCGGCATGCCGAAGAGTGGACTCGAGGCTTTCGGCTCTCTTCCGCTGCCCCTCGGCGATCTTCCGCTCTCTCTTGTATAACTCGAGTACTTGCTGCGGCACGGGCAGCGCTTCGAACTGTGCGGGGGGTGTGCTGTCCGGAAGGACGGGCACTCCGTACCGGACGAGAAGGTCCGCGATCTTCGCCATGGCCTCACGCTGATCGGCGAAGTCAGGCAGGATCCGCGGGTCCAGGAAGGGCTCTGGAAGATAGCTGCCGAGGAAGACCCCGTTGTTCCTCAGCGCGTCCGGACGGTGCCGTTGGCTCAGACGAAGCGTGTCCTGAGCACTGGCGTCGTAGCTGTTGAGCGAAAGGATGATGGCGCTGAGATGTGCGAAGAGCTGCTGGAAGGTTGGCTGGGCAAAATCCCGTGGCACCCGGTCCAGCCAGCGGTCGACCTCCAGGGCCAGCTGCTCGACGACCTCTGGATCTTGATTCTGGAAGAGCGTCTCCATCTGCCGGAGGTCCTGGATGGCGTGCCGGGCGGCCTCGCGTGAGCCTCGCTCCAACGACCGGATGAGATCGCGCAGATGGGCGAGGGCTGCGGAGCGAGCGTAGTCCGGATCGGGTTCATCGGCGCCGGGTGCCGTCTTCTCGTCTGCCATGGCTCTCCTCGCGCGATCAGCGAACGCCGATGAACCACCTGCGCCCGCGTTCCGCCTCAATGGAGCGCAACAGGGCGAACGGCTCCCCCGGGACGAACTGGACGGTGAGGCTTCGCTTGATCTCCCGGTTGACCTCCAGGATGGCATAGGCATAGCCGTCCTTCTCCAGCACAAGGTCCGGATCCCGGAGGTCGAAGAAATTCTGCATGTCCGCGGCAAACTTGCAGGCGTACCGCCTGTTCGGAGGCAGGTCCCGGTGGGCGAACTTCAGGGCGACCGCGCTCACGAGACCCGGGCGGAATCCCGTGATCACCAGGAACTCATGCGTGAACTCCACGGAGAGCTGGTCCTGGATCGTGTAGGTGACCTGGTCGAAGCGGAAGGTCTTCTGGTCCCTGTCCCGGTCACCTTCTCCGAGCCAGGGAACGGCCGTCTCCGCAAGGGCGCGCGATGCCTGGTGCAGGAGCGAGCAGGCTTCCCGGAGCGTCTCACCCATTCCCTCGGGATCGAAGCGCCAATTGCGGACTCGGGCCAGGTCGGTCAGAAAGTCGACGGCCCGGGGATCGGGCGGCGGCTGGCGCTGCACATAGTGCGTTGCGATTTGGGCCTTCAAGGCATCGTTGGCATCGAGCATGGAGCGCAGGCCGTCCAAGAAGCCCGCAATGGCGGCGAATATGGCATCCGGAGCGGTCCGGCAGCGCCGGCTCCAGGCCAGGGATTCCCGCGAAACCACGGCCGTTTTCCCCCCTGCGGTGGGGATGCACCCCGCCGGGCACACCCCGCGCGCCCGGATCTCCCCTGGATTCGCCCCCGGGGAACAGCGCGAAACTCCCACGCGGTCGCTCAGGACCGGGCCGACAGAGCGCCAGGGGCGATGGAACGGCTTATCAGCACGAGGTTGGGAATGTCATGAAGCGGATGAGTCTGGTACAACACGGGCAAGCGAACCATTTCCTCGTGCAACGTGCCGAGGTACCAGCGCTGGGTAGCTCGGGGGAGCCGGCAGAATGGATGTTGTTGGTAGCAGGTGTCAATGCGGTGCTCGATGGCCCGAATCGTATCGTCGTCTGTCATCATCGTCGCTTGGTTCTGATTCTCAGGGCGTTCCGTCTCGGTCGGGCTGTGACGGATCGACCGAGGCACTCTTGTTGGCGAGCACCGAAGGACCCAGGTCCAGAGGAGTCCTCGCCTGTCACGAGCTCCTGCGCCGGAACTCCGAAGGCCGTGATCGTCAGCTCAGTCGTGCGTCTCACCTTCACCAGTGATCACCAAACCTGCGCGGTGGCTGAGCTAAAGAAGGACACATTCAGCGGTGTGGATCGGTGCCGAAGCGCACTCAAGCCGGACCAGGTGGAAAGAACATGGTCAGTGCTATGAGCGCCGGGATAGATGCTGACGGCGACGTGCGAGACGCTGCTGTCGACGATTGCCTTTCGGATGTGCTTGTCACTGTCCGCCGCCCCAACGCCGAAGACGACGAGGGATCCACGGAGAGTGCGAAGTGCGCCCAGCGCATGCCGGAGGTAGGGTGAGGCTGTGATCGCGTGCTCCTTCTGTTGAGCGGTACCCTCGAGAACAATTAGCGGGTAGGTTCCGGAAGCCACTCGCCTGCATATCTCGGAAAGCAGAGGTCCCTGGACGGAAGCGTAGGTCAGCTTCTCAACTGTCACGAGATCGGGAAACAGGTGGAGTCCACCGTGGAGCCAGTAGACACGCTGTCGGTTGCCCGGGCTCCAGAGGTGTCTGCCCTCGTCAGGAAGGAACCCATCCTGCCGAGGCGGATTGCCCGCGAGTTCTTGACGATTGAGGGCCCAGTAGAGCAATAGGTCGTAGTTTAGCGTGAAGACGTTTGCGAATCCGTCGAGGAAAGTGCGTGCGGCATCGTAGTGTGTGTCGGTGACGTCGGTTACGGAGCCATGATGAGTTACCGCGAGAGCGCGACGGAACTCAACGGCAATCTTGAAGACATCACGCCGGAGGGCAGACGCGGTTGTGGCACCAGGCCGGCCATAGAATTGGGCGTAGGCGGCCGCGCCGTGGAGACCCGCCATGACCCGTTCGAAGTCGGTCGTGGATGAGGTGGCGAACAGCTTCTGGATGCGCGACCGCGCGGGAAATGCGGAGGCAAGGAGCGCTGGGTAGCCGTACCTCGCATCGAGCGCAATGCTGAACCCGCTGCCCAATAGAATGCTGACGGGCCCCCTGCTGGCGTTGAGCCGTCGAATCACGTTGGGATACTGCAAGACGCGCGCAGGAGACATGGCTGGCTGGCTCCTATCCTGCCTATCCCCGAAGTTGAGGCAACGGTTCACAACCGACGGCGCCTTGAGCCGCGGAAGACACCGCCGCATCGAAGTGCCTCAACCTCGCGGGACTCCGATCCAGTCTGCCCAGTCGGCACGCTGAGCGACGGCCGCCGCATCCACGCATCCGATGGACACAGGCAGAGTATCCCCGGGACTGCGATCCGGCAAGGGGCGTCTGACGCCAAGACGGAACATGGGAAGGCGATGATCTGAGCGGAGTCCCGTGAGTTGGTCGCGTTCATTGGGCTGCGATCGAGCGTGGGACCGCGGCATCGTTGACCCGACGGTGCGTGCAGTCGCGGGTGGTGCGGCCATTGCCGTCCGCGGGATGTGACGCCGAAGCTAGGAGCGTCGCGTTCGCCGCCCCTTCAGTTTCCCAGGCGCCTGCTCACTTCGCGAGTGCTGGCCGGTCCCATCTTCGCGCCGAGCCAGCTTCGGCAGGGGCGGTTTCCGAAGAACCGCCCCGCTCTGTAGACGGGCCCAATACCCCCGCGGCGGGACTGGAACCCGCAGCACGCGGCAGACCCTCCCCAGCAACACGCCGGAGATACCGTAGGTCTTGGCAACGTGCAGCACGGGCTGCGACCAGACCTGCTCGTAGAGCGTGGCCCGGTCGTAGCGTACCGAGAGGCGCGCGACTTCCCGGTTGCGCCGCTCGCGTTCCTCGTCGCGCCGCTCTCGTTCGGTTACCGGCTTCCGAAGGACTCCGAGCGCGATGAGCCGGCGCCGAATCGCCGCCGTCCGGGTGAGTTCCCGGAAGGTCTCGGGCCCACAGACCTCCGGTCGCTTGAGCTCGGACAGGAGGGATCTCAGTTCGTGGTCCTCGCACTTCAGGAGGCTCTGCCGGATATCGGCGAGGCGCTTGGGGTCCGCCTCAAACCATTGCACGCCAAGGTCGAGGATGGCCTGGACGATGCGACGCGCGCCTGAGAACCGACGCAGAAACGGGTTCCCCATCGCGTAGATATGCGACGACAGGATCGCTGTCAGGTCCTCCGGTGGTCGGATGGTTGCTAGGAACCCGATGATGCGCTCGTCCCCGGCGTACCGGTACAGGGTCTCGAAGTTGTCGCGGGCAGGGTCGGGCCCAAGTCGCTTGAGGACTTCCAAGTGCCCTGCGCTGGCAGCTTCCTCGATCGCTGACAGGCCTGGGCAATCGTCTTGGTCGTCTTCAGCGGGATCCGTCCATCCACAGCTCAGTTCGAGGTTGGGTGCCGGAGCATGAGGGTTGGCTCCAGCCCAGAGGCACAGGCTGACTCCCTTCATACGCCCGGCTCTGGCGTGGTAGCCGAGAGCGATGTCCATTTCCCGCTGGATCTTCGGATCCTCCGGTCGATGGCGCTTGACGAACCCGAGGAGGGGACGGTTTGAAGCGCTGAGGCCCAGGAAGCTCCCCATCTCGTGGCGTTCGGTCAAGTCGTACCCGCCGGCTCGGAAGCGCTCGTACAGGTGCACGTTGTAGGTGTCGAGGAGCGTGAACACGTCGACGCTGCTC
>CAYYQN010000081.1:4823-13498 GCA_964473865.1 uncultured bacterium
TGCTCATCTCGGCACCCCATTCCAGCAGGAGGTCCACGAGATCCCAGCGCCGAGATTGCATGGCTAGATCGAGGGGAGAGTACGGCTCCAGCTCCAGCCGGTAGCCGTTCCTGAGCAGGAGCAGTGTGAGCGAGTGCTGGCCGGTCTGGATGGCGACTTCCAGTGCGGTTTTCAACCGTGCTCTCTTTGGGATGTCCTCCGGTGCCAACTGGATTGGCTTCCCGTCGGCAATCCAGCCCTCCACGTCGTACAGGCGTCCTTGGCGGCACATCTGGTGGAGGGCGTGGAGGGCAGCAGGGCACGGAGCGAGATGGCGATGGCAATCTTGACTTCGGACTTCCGGCATGGCGCGACGATTCTAGCAAAGCGTCGGAAGCCGTGGCCGAAGCAATTCGGGTAGAACCGCCGCCTGGTCCCGAGATCCGCGGCCAGGCAGGGCGCATGGATCAAGCGGTAGACGTAGTCATGACTAGATCGAATGCGGCGGCGGAGTAGCCGGTCCGCGTTGAGCGGAACGGTGCATTCCGCGCTCGGCGAATCCCCCGCCATATGCACTGACAACGATGAGCAGGCCCACGTCTCCGGGGCATGCAGGCAGAAAGTATCGCGGGCCCGAGAGCGAGAAATCGCCGCGGCGGCCCGCAGACCGGGCTCGGCACCGCAAATGCTCGTGGCGTCGGTGGCGACTTCCTGCAGTCCGATCTCATGACGGTGGGTGACACTGGACTCGAATCGCAGACGGGGCCAGGGCTACTTTGGCTCTCCGGCCAACCACCGCCAGAGGGCTGGCCCAAGGCCATCCGAACTCTCTGGTCTATTGTCCCGCGGTTGGCTAGATCGGTATCAACTCCCCCTCCGCAACAAGCGAGTCAAAGAGCGCTTCCACCTGCTGCGGCAACCGCCCGCCCGTCATCAGCACCCCCAGCTCCATGTTGATCGAGAAGGCGTACTCCGTGAGGTTCGCACTGGAAACGAAGAGCCAGCGGCTGTCGGCAACCAAGCACTTCGCATGGAGAATCCCGGCCTTCGCCCCGTCTCTCGGCCGCTTCCCTTCCGGCCAGTAGTAGACGCTGGCGCACGCCGCGACCTCAGCACCCAGGGCCGACAGGGTGTTGTACTCGTTCTGGCCGCTCAATCGGTCCGGGGTCTCGAGGATCACCTGAATGCGCACGCCGCGTTGGGCCGCCCGAACGAGGGCGGCGCGGACCCGCGGGATGGCGTACACCGCGTAGCTGACGAGCGTGATGCGGGAGGTTGCGGAGTCAAGGACTTGCAGGATCACCTGCTCCGTCCGGCGAAACGCGATCGCCTCGCTGTGCGGTCCGGTCCAGACGACCTCGACTTCCTGACGGGCGCGAATGGATTGCTCGGCCGCCGCGGCCGCGAGCAGTGAGGCGGCGATGGCCACCGGAGGGAGCGAGACGGCGACGGTCACCGGAGGGAACGGCGCGGCGCCGGCGCACCTGGACAGGAAGCCGTCTATGGCCTGGCGATACTGCGCGTGGGCGATGCGTTCGGCGATACCGCGGCGGGCCGCTTCCAGGTCGGCAGACGCCAGCAGGACCTCCGCGGCGGCCTCTACCAGTTCAGACGGGAGCTCGGCTGCAAGCTTGGCCGCCGCCGCGGCAAGGCTCTTGGCTGGGTGATCCATGCTCAGCCCCCGAAGAACGGCTGGTCCGCAAGCTCCATCGTGGGCACCAGCACCGCCCGGTCGAGGAACTGGTTCCCGCGCTCGCATGACGTCTCGGGCAGGAAGAGGCAGCTATGGCAGGCCGCAGCGTGGAGGCTGTTGTCGATCAGCGGGCCGTGCTCAGAGCAGAGCGGATCGGAAGAGCAATACCGTGCCCGCTCCAACGCCTGCTGGAGGAGGCTCTCCAGCCTCTCGGGTGAACCGAGCGCGGCCAGCCCACCCAGTGTTCCTTCGCTGTCCGCCGCCGCGGTGTAGATCAGGATGCCGGCCGAGGGGCCGCCCTCTCCCGAGTCGCTGCAGTAGATGCGCTCCGCGATGGAAGCGGTCGTGTAACCGCACTCCAGCGAGAGTTCGCGGATCAGGGCGTGCGACAGGCTGTGGAGCAGCACGTAGCGGAATCCCGGGAAGCCGAGGAACGGGTCGAGATTGCGCTTGGCGCGCCAAGCCTCGTAGGAATGCCTCAGATCCGCCTCTCGCTGCAGGGCGATGTTCGACCTGGTCCAGGGCTTGAGGGCGGCCTCAGAGAACTGCAGGAAGATTCCCTCGCCGAGGGTCTCGGCGGCCGGCACCCACGTCGGATACCGGCGCGAAAGCGGCGCCCGGGTACTCTCGGGAAGGTCGAGGGGCGAGTCGAAGTCCCGGGGGGACTGGATGCGCGTGAAGCCGATGAGAGCCCGGACCTCGCGCAGGGCGTCGACGATCACGACCCGCTCGAAGTGACGGACGAAGCTCGGTGGCGTGCTCACCGGGCGGAGCTTGAGGTCCCGGCTGTGCGGTGTGGCGGTCGGGTTGGAGAAGACCTGCCACTCCGGGCCCTTGAGATCGGTCGGGCTCGTGTCTGCTTCCGGTTTGGGCTCGCGATGGCGGCAGATAGCGGCCCAGAGGTCGTCGTCCGAGTGCTTGGCGAACGCCTTGAGCTGCCCGATCTGGCGAAACGCAGTTAGGATTTCACGGCTAGTCACCTTGTCGAGGGTAATCCACTCCTCCTCGATGAGCTGACCGAGGGCGTCGGCCTTCTGCGCCGGAATCGAGAGTACCGAAACGAGCACGGAGTACCAGAGGCCCGAGGCGCCTTGCAGCATGGCGCGAACATGGGGCACGTCGCATCCACCGGGCTGGTGATCGCGCAAGTGCGGCCGCCGTCCGGTGCAGGCCGGCAGGTTCTCCCGGTTCTCCTTGCCAAAGGCCTCTGCCATGCGTCGCTTTTTGTCGCAGGTCCGGCAGTGGACCTCGATGTCGGCGGCTTCCCCGGAGGCGCCAACTTCATAGAGCTCGAGGGGGCCGACGCAAGTGTCTTGGCCGCGGTGGGTGTAGTCCGCCCAGGGGAAGTCGTCGAGGTGGCCCTTATCGCAGGCGACGACGAAACGGGCCGGCACGGCTGTCGGCGGCTTGCCTGGTTTCGGGCAGTTCGTATGCACATAGCAGGTCTTGTCCGGACGGTACGCCGGCTGCTGCGGGGTGAAGAACCCGGACGACAGGGGCGCCAGCAGACGGCACTTCGAGCAGACCATCCAACGCGGGAACGGCGCTACCGGCACGCCGATCTGGTGGCTCTCGTCGAACCAGTTGCTTCGATTCAGCGTGTCCGGCCCGCGGGGTGGCGTGAGGAGCCTGGCGACCTGGGAGCCGACGACCCGTTGCACCGAGCGCAGCAGGCGCGGCTCGCCGATTTCCGTGGCGTTCGCCGTCTGCCAGTCGTCGAGCCCCATGACCAGCACGGAGAGGTTCGGCAGGTCGATGAGCGAGCCGATGCCGAAAGTGGTGAGGAGCTGGCTCGGGCGCAGCTCCCCGATCTCGGACTTGCGCAGGAGGTGCGAGGCGGTCATGGCTGCTCCGTCGTGGCGGCAGGTGATGTGGGTACTGCCGGGTCTGCCGCCGCCGTGTCGTCGTCCAGGCCACCGGCGTCGAGGGCGACCAGCTTGACCGTCGGCTCCACCTCACGCAGGGAGTTGAGGCAGGTGAACTCGTCCCACCGCCCCAGTCCGGGCCGCTGGAGGAGCGGCACGGAGGTGCCGCGCTCCTTGCCGCGGGGGGTGTCGAACGTCAGGGTGCGGCCGCCGGCTTTGTTCTGCGCGTCAGCGCTCCACAGGTCGACCTTGTGACGGAGCTGCGCCCGGCATTCGTCACCGGCCGCGGTCGTGCCGACGAGGTTCGCCCGCTTGGCGATGTACTCGATGATTTCGTCCAACGGGGGGTCGGTCTTCTGGATGCGCCCGGCGGTGTCGTTGCGGTTCATGTCGGTGCGGCTCTGGCGGAGCATGCCGACCAACAGGCCGGCGAGGCCGCGCTTGATGGCGCCGGTGGAGAATGGCGTGACCGAGAGCGCCTCGACGTGCTTGTAGAACGTCCCATGGTAGTGCTCGAACCGCTCGTAGTGCGAGAGGTCGCGGGGACGCGCCCAGTTGAACACGGTGCAGACGATGCCGGGGCGGCTACGGCCGACGCGGCTGGTGGCCTGGATGTACTCGGCGGTGGACTTCGGCTGGCCGCCGACGACCATGAGCCCGAGGCGCTTCACGTCGACGCCGACGGAGATCATGTTCGTGGCGAGCAGCACGTCGAGATGCCACCGCGGCTTCGGCACTGCCTCGCCCTTCTCCTTAGGCTTCCCGGGCTTCCACTCCGTGGCCGGAACGAAGACCGCCTCCAGCCGGTCGAGGATGAACGGGATGTCCTCGCTGCGGATGCGGGAGGTCAGCTCCTCGACGTCGCGGTTGGGCGTGATGAATCGCTTCGCGAGTCCGCGGGCGTCCATCTTCTTGGCCCGGCTCGCCACATCGTCGTCGACGAGGCGCCGCATACCGCCCAGTTCGCGGATGGAGTTGAAGTAGCCGACCAGCGTCATCCAGGGGTCGACCTGTCGGCCGTAGGTCTCGTAGAGCGTTTGCGCGGCGCAGAGGAACGCCACGTAGACCCGAATGAGCGCGGCCTTGAGGCGGCGCCCCGGCGCGCAGATGCCGAGGTAGTAACGGCCCGGATCGTCGACGCTCGGCTCACGCTGCACCGCGAAGAAGCTGTCGCGGACGTCGAGCCCCTGCGGCGGGAAGACGTTCACGCGCCGGAGAAAGAGGCCGTGGACCTGGGTGGGGGCGTTGCGGATCGTCGCGGTCGAGGCGACGACCTTGGGCCGCACTACTTTGCCGTCCACCTCCCAGCTACACAGCCGGTCCACGGCCGTCTCGTAGAGGCCCACGAGGCTCCCGAGCGGACCGCTGATGAGGTGCAGCTCATCCTGGATGATGAGGTCGGGCGGGCGGAGACGTCCGGACGGGAGCGTCTTGGCCGGAGCAAGAGCGCCGGCTCTCGGGTGCGTGTTTGAGTCCTCGATCTCCGGCGAGCGGAAGCCGTGGCGCTCGCAGCGGCCGTCGACCTGGCCAAAGAGCATCCCCACCTCGCCGCGCCAGGGCATCTGGGCGAACTTGTCGACGGTGGCGATGAGCATCGACGGCAGGCGCCGGTAGATCTCCTCGTCGACCACGACCACGGGCAGCCCCTCGTCGGGTGCCTGGCGCCGGCTGAACGGGCACGTGCCGCCCGGATCGCCGCAGTACGTGAACGTGCGGCCGACTTGACTCGGGCCGTAGGTCGCGTGTAGGTCGCGTCCCGCCTTGATCTCGTTGCCGCACCACGGGCAGGCCGTGAGTTGGTACGGCGTGCCGGCGCCGGCGGAGAATCCCGCCTGGTTGCCCCGGTGCTGCTGGATCGCCTCGGCCGAGTCCTCGGTCCAGTTCGGCGTCGTCTTCATGCCGACCCACAGGCCGATGCGAAACGGCTCGTTGCCCCAGAGCGCCCGGCCCTTTTCCACCTCGCGGCGGCGAAGCACTTCGCAGGCGCACAGCAAGGCGGCGGCGCGCTGGAACTGCTGGATCGTGAGGAGCCGCAGCGTGTAGCGCATGAGGACGGTGAGCCCGTGCTCGCTGCTGCGGCCCGCGACCGGTCCCTGCAGGCGGCGGAGCGCCATCGTGTACGCGGAGAGGCCGAGGTACGCCTCGGTCTTGCCGCCGCCGGTGGGGAAGAAGAGCAGGTCGGCGGTCGCTTGCTGGTCGGGGCCGCGGTCTGGGTGGTCGAGGCGTGTCAGGCCCGGCAGGTTCAGCAAGATGAAGGCGATCTGGAACGGGTACCAGGTGCGGTTGACCGGGATGTCGATGTCGGTCGCGAAGTCGGGGCTCTCGCCGCGGCGGACCTTTTCGGCGTAGATCGAGTGGGTGCGCTGGAGCCACATCGCTTCGTTCATGAAGGCGAACGCCTGGGAGGCCTTCGGGTCCGTGCCGAGCAGGTCCAGTCCCTCCTCGATGCGCTGGAGGTTCCTGCGGGCCGCATCGACGGCGGATCGCGCAGCCTGGGCCAGTGGGCCAAGGGCGGCGTCCTTCGCGAGTTCTTCCTGGGCGTCGATCCAGGCGAGGTAGGCCGCCGTCAGCGGCGCCAGCCGGTCGCGGATCTCGGTGCCCGGTGTCTCGGCCAGCTCCTTCATGTCGAGCACCAGGCCGTCGAGCCGAGCGAAGGCCGGGTGGATGGCGGTGTCGGCCACGGTCGGCGGGGTAGTGCGCGGGACCTCGTAGTGCGGGATGATCCGGGTCTCGATCGCGGTGGCGCGATCGGAGAGTGCGGCGATGGTCTCGGCGTGGACGCCGACGCCGTGGCCGACGGCGAACTCGACGTGGCGGCGGTAGAGCAGCTCCAGGCGGTCTTCCTCGAGCCGGATTCCCGGGTCGATCGCTTCGGCGGAGCGCAGTGGTGCTTTGCGCACGAAGGCAGCCGCGCCTCTGGGTGCGGTGACACGGAGGAGGGGCTGGAAGACGAAGCTTGTGTCGTGAGGGCTGGAGAGCTGCTGGCCATTCAGGAGGAAGAGCGTGACGACGGTGCCGTGATCGCGCTGGCGGATGCGCCCCTTCACGACAACCCCGGGGCAGGTGGAGTCGACGGCTTGCGGTGGGATGTCGCCAACCGTGAGGGGGATCGTTACGGTACCGCCGCGAGGGAAGCGGCGCCAGACGCGGATGGGCCTGCCGGTCTTTGGGTTGACCTGTTCTTCCTTCACCTCACGCAGGTATTGGCCCCACCGGGCCTCGACTTCGATGGTCGCGGTGCCCGCGCTGACGGAGAAGGTGAAACCGATCGAGGACGGGAGGTACGCCCGGCCGAGGGGAACATCTTGGTCGGTGGTGCCGTCGTCGAGGCTGTCTTCGCCACCTGCGGCTAGCTCGTCGGGGATGGCGGGGGTGTCACCGTCGTCATCATCCTCGTTGCCGTAGGGCGGGGGGGATTCTTTCACGCCGGCGGCCTTGGGCGGTTCGGCCTGGGACCATCCGGCTGGGGCGAGTACGCCGACTAGGTAGCGGTCGCGGACGTTGCGTTCGCTGATTTCCTCGCGGTCGCCGCCGGCGGGGCCGTGCAGGTCCTTGACTGCTAGTTCGATCAGGCGTGAGCGAAGCGCCAAGTCGGAGAGCGAGGCGGTGAGGATATCAGGCATTGTTGTTCTGCGGAATGGCTGCACCCGGGTGGCGCACCAGCGAATGAACCTGCCGATCTGGTGCCGAAGCAGTGAACGGGATCGTCATGTCAGCTGTCTCCTCTCTGATGAGGCCGCGTTACGAGAAGATGGAGGGCACCTCGCCGGGTGCCTTCTTCTTGCGTCGGCGGGGCGTCGCAGCACCTTCGTTTGCATGGATGGGGCTTCGGATCTCCTTGGCGTGTCGCACGCCGTTTAGTACAAGCAGCCGCCGCAAGATCTCCTGTCGAGTTGGCTCATCGACCGTGAACCGCACTCCTTGCGTGGTCGGGTGAAACGCTGGCTCAAACGAAAGATCGGACCATCCATAGGAGGCTGCGACGGAGCGATCCATGTCATGCTGAAGCGCTCTGAGTTCTCGAATCTCCCGTGAGTCATCATCACCATCGTGGAATCGGTTGTAGACGCGAGTGAGACCCAGATGGCCAATTCTCATCACACGATCTCTCGACTCGTAGAAGACTCTTCCTGTAGCCTCAATGCGCTCCTGTTTGCAGTCGTGTTTGAGAAGGCCAGGACCTTCCGTCTTATGACAGAAGTCGGGGAATGGAAACGTGTCAAAACACCCCGATCCCGTGTAGGCCAAGCCACTCCCCCTGCTCGATCCCCATTGGGTAGCCCAGACCACGTGGAACACGGACTGCAGCAATGCAAATCCGGTGAAGGTCTCGAAGTCAAATACCTTCACCTTCTCCGAATAGATGCAATCTGGATATCCAAAGGCGACGGCGAAGTGCTTTGATAGTTTGGAGGCGACGAGAAAGCGCTCCCGACCCCGGACTCTGTCGAAGAACTCCTCCCGTCGATCCCAGAATTTCCAGTAACAGGACTCGTGAATCTGCCGGGTAAGCCCATCTCTATAGGGCTTGACCCTCTCGGCAACCATCTGCCACGGTAGGATGAACCGTCGTGCATCGGCCTCCGATCGAGTCCAGAAGTTGATCACCCATCGAGTACTAAGCTGGTCCTCGCTGGAGTTGACGTCCTCCCCGACAACATACCGTGAAACCACGTCCGTGTTAGCGGCATCGGCGTTCAGCAGTCTGCTCCGTTCGTCCGAACTGATGACGAACCCGATTCCTTGGACCTTCACACCATCTGAGCATGAAGCCCGGTTGGCCGCGAGTCTGGAGGGGGCAGACGTCAACCCGTGTGTCTGAGCGTCGCTAGCCTGTAGCTGACTTGTGATCCTCGGGACGACTGTGCCATCGAGTATTCTCGGGCCGTTCCAGTGACCAGCGAATCCGTGGAGAACCGCAATGTGGACAGCTGCAGAGCCCGGCCAAGGAAACGAGGATCGCACCCAATAGAGCTCCACCGCTGAAAGAAACTGCTCCATGCCAACTGTGCGCGATTCGTGTTCGCTCACCGTGTCGACCGCCAAGAGTCCAAGAGTCCCGCCCGCAGACACCAGTTCTGTGGCACGAGACAGAAAGTAGAGTACGAGATTGAGTGTGCCTCTTTGTCCGTTGAAGA
>CAYYQN010000081.1:13508-17388 GCA_964473865.1 uncultured bacterium
TCTTGATCAGCTTCTCGTATCGCTCGCCGTGACAAGTGGAAATCTTTCGGCCGCCCAGATAAGGCGGGTTACCCACGAACCCGTGGAATCCACCTTGTCTGAGCAGGACTTCCGGAAACTCCAGGGGCCAGTGGAATGGGCATTGATTCGGGGTGCGCCCGCCAGGGTCCTGCTTCACCGCATTCTTGACAGGACCAAGCAAGATCTCGTTGGCGACTCGAACAGCATCATCGTGGCTGGTAACACCAAGCTCGGCCACAACGAGCTGATCTGCCGCCGCCTTAAGCCTCCCCAGCTCGGCCTCCGCCTCGGCCAGCAGCCCCTTCTGCGCCGCCACGTGCTCGATGGTGTCGCCGTCCATTGCCCCGATCCTCAGGCGCGCTGCGACCGCGCCGTCGATCATTTCGTCGAAAGATACCTGTTGCGACAACGTCTTCTGGACCGGCCCATCGGCAAGGCTGAACCGCTTGAGCTGGTCAAGGCTGGTAATGCCAAGCAGCGAATCCCCGCACCGAATGTTGTGATCCAAGAACGTGAACGGCTTTTCCTTGGCAAGCGTGAGCAACCACATTGAGAGCTTCGCCATCTCGACGGCCAGCGGATTCACGTCCACGCCATATAGGCAGCGCTGGGCGACGAGCCGCAAGGCGTACGTCATGCGCTCGTCCGGATCCTTGGGGATCAAGCGCTCCTCAGGCAGCCCCCGGGACAGCTCGCCCTCCGGCGTAATACGGACCACACCGGGATTCTGGCTTTCGATCGCCTCCCAGGCCTCGAGCAACCGGGCGGCCATGTAGCGGTCGGCTTGGACCAGGAACGCTCCCGACCCGCACGCAAAGTCGCAGATCGCCAGACCCAAGAGCTCGCGGGCCGACCGCAGCTTCCACTCGGCCCGGGGCTTGCCTTCGGCCGGCCCCTCGTAGACCAGCGGCTCCAGGGCATACTGGACGACCGGCTCGGTGAGGCTGCGCGGTGTGTACTGCGTGCCGGTGGAGCGCCGGTCGGTGCCCTCGGTCACGTAGACGCTGCCGGGTTGAATGAGGACGGGGTGACCAAAGCTGTCGTCGCGGACCAGGGTGGCGAACGGTCGATCCCGCACCACGAGCCGCTTCATATCGGCACTGCTGCCGCAGGACACCAAGAAGCGATGCTCCTCCTCCGGGGACAATCCCCGGTCGAGCTGCTTCTCGATCGCTTTGGCCGAGCGGCGCGTCTCCTGCGCCAGATAGTCGACCAGCGCGGGGCGGCCCTTGGCGGCCAGCGCCTCAAGATGGGACAGCGGGACCTCGGGCTCGAAGTCGCGTGTCTTGTCGCGGCTCCCGGCGAGGCCGAGCATCAGCTCGGTGGCGCGCTTGGCGGTGTGGTCGAGAAGCCCCTCGTACACATGGCCGATCTGCTCGATGTCGAGGGCGCGGAACGAGAGCCGCCGCGCCTCCGCCGCTCCACCCCCCGGCACCTTCACCTGCAGGAGCTGGAGCGCTTCGAGGAGGTGGAGCACCGTGCGGTTGCTGACTGGGAGCGGATCGGCGCTGGAGGCCCGCCATGTGGAGTCATGCGTGCGCCCCTCGAGGAACGGGAAGCGGTCGGGGTCGAACAACCGGCCACCGTAGGGCGGAATCGTCATGCGCTCGTGACGGACGCCGCCGTGCACAGCCCGGAAGGTGGCCAGCAGCCGGCACCAGGCGTCGTGGCGGCGCTCCAGAACCTCCTCGCCGTGCTGGTCGGCCGCCTGCCGGAGCTGTTCGCGCAGCGGGGAGACGGCATAGTGCTGGTCGAAGAGCGGATCGCCCAGGAGCAGTAGCTCGCGCTCCTCGGCGCAGAAGAGGAAGACGAGCCGCATCATCACGGTGAGGGCCGATTCGTAGATCTCGGCCTCGGGGACTCCGGCGAGCAGCTTGCGCCCGTGGTCTAGGTCGGCCCGGTCGAGGGCGCTGACGAGCACCTCGACGGCGCGGCGCACCTGGTAGCCGAGCTGGTCGGTGACCTCCTGCTGGTTCTGGGCGCTCTCGGCCAGGAGGGCGTCGAGCGTGTCGTTCGCGGCGACACCGAAGAAGCGCTGGGCGCCGAGGAGCGAGCGGAAGGCGCGCAAGGTCAGGCGCTCCTCGAGCCACAGCTCGGCGTACCAGGAGGTGAAGCCCGAGGTGTCGTCCCGCGGGGCGTCGACGAGCATCCAGTGCTCGCCGTTGGTGATGAGGCCCACGCGGACGCCGGTGGCGTGCAGCAGCTCGGTCATGCGCGTGGCCGGTGACGCCTTCCAGCGCTTGTCGAGGACCGGCCGCTCGAGGTTCTGTTCGGGCGGGTAGGCGACCACGAGCAGGCGGGCCTTGCCGTCGGCCGGGTCGCGCACCACGTGGGTCGGCCGCAGCGTCTCGTTGTACTCCGGGATCGTGGTCTTGAGCGTGTCGGGGATCGCCTGGCCCTCGGCGATGGCCGCGTCGGGGAGCTCGAGGAGGCCACGGAGGATGTAGCCGATCCACGCCTGGTGCGTGGCGGCGGCGCGGGTGCGGTGGCTGAGGTCGTCCTGCCATTCGTCGTAGGCGGTGCGGAGTTGGCGGACTGCGGCGGGGTCGATGTCCTCGAGGCCTTGGGGGAAGGCGCGTAGGAGGACGGGGAGGCTCAGGAAGGGGCCGGAGACTTCGACTAGAGAGAGCCATTCGGCGTGGTGGCGGGGGATGGACATGGGGTTAGGCCTTCGCGACGCGGCGGGGGATGAGGAAAGTCACCGCGACCGGGAAAAGGCGGGGTTGGAGGTTCGAGAATCTTGCGGCCGCGGCGGCGGTCTCCCGCTCGATCTCGGCCGGGATCTCGCGTAGGCGGGCGCGCAGAGCGTCCATGTTACGTTCCAGCTGCTCGCGCTCCGGGTCGGTCCACCCTTCGAATCCGAACGTAAGCTGCTGTGGTCCTGGTTCCGCGATCTTGCCGGCGATGAGGCGCCGCAATTCCTCGAGGATCTTGCGGATATCGGCGACTTCCTTGTCGCGCTGCTCCGTGAGTAGCTTCTCCAGCCCGCTGGTGCGATCGCGCATGCGCGCCTCGATGGCGCGGGCCAGGGCATCGCGGTGTTTGGGGTAGAGGGCAAGCAGCGTCTGTTGCATCGAAGCCGGCGGCACTTCGGGCAGGGCGGCAGTGAGCGCCCGGTCGGTCTCGCCGACATTCATCGCCGCGAACCGACCCTCGCGCAGCACCCCGCCCGCCTGGATGATCTCCTCGTGGAGGCGGTGACGGTCGCCGCCGATGACGACGAGCCGGGCATGGACGATCACCGCCGGGTCACGCAACGCCTCATCGGGTACCAGGCGGGCGGTGACGCGCTGGAGCTTGCGTTTGCCCTCGGTGGACCACACCTCCGCGCGGAGCAGGCGCAGGCTCATCTGGACGAGGCGGTGGTTCAGGTGAGCGAGGACCACGTCGTCCCGCCCGGCGGCGAGGCCGTGGTCGAAGACGAGAGGACGCACCGTTCCCGTGTGCGGGTGTCGGAGGCCCTCGGCGCAGTACTGCCAACTTCCGGACAGCGCGGGGAGGTTGAACGCCGGACTCGGCTCGTCGCGGCCACCGGTCGCGGGAACCAGCGCAGGCTGACCGGCAAGGTCGAGGGCCGTTGCGACGACGCGCTGAACGCTCTGTGGTGAGAGGCGAAGCTCGCGCCTGGTCTCTTCCAGTTGGTCGCGCAACCGTTGGATCTGTTCGCGCAGGTCGCGCTCGAACTTGAGCATGCTCCGCACCGGCGCGGCGTCGCTCTCGGCGCGGCTGGTGTCGAGGTTGCGGCGCCGGCCGAGCATGGCTTCCTCGACCTGGTCGGCGATGACCGGGCCGACCTTGCCGAGATCCTCGCGGATCGCCTGGACCTTCTTGGCGGCGCGGAGCAGGAACTCGAGGTCGC
>CAYYQN010000082.1:0-17006 GCA_964473865.1 uncultured bacterium
CCGGGAGGTCCAACCCAAATCGCTGCGCGGGCTGGCTGTTCTGGCGGGTGAGGTGAAACGGGTCAAGCGGCGGATCGTGGTCTTTCTCGGGCCGCGAAAGCGGGTTCTCGATGGAGTCGAAATCCTGCCGCTGCTGGAGTTCCTGGCGGAGCTGCCTGGCTGATCGCGATGCGCGGCGGTCTGCGAGCGCGGACTCGCTCCCTTGCCCCCATCACGCCCCGCGGTGATTCGCGGCGTCACGCCCGGAACGGATACTCCACCCGGACCGGAGGGGCGAAGCCCGCCCCGGACCGGGCCCCGGCCGGGATATCCGGCCGAATCCCGCCACCTTCGGTGGCCCGAAAGGAACCGCCGGGCCCGAAAGACCCTCCGGTGACCTACCTGAGGGCTTGAAGCCCCGCCACGGCCCGGCCAAGATCGCCCGCGAATGCGCGGGAAACGAGGCCCTCCCCGCGATAGGCCTTCTTGTCAGCTGCTCGAGTGGACGGTAGTCCAAGGATTTGCCCAAGGTTTTCGGGATCTTCGCTGACCGGCAACCAGACGCCCGCCTCCTGCGTAGATTCATCGTTTCCCACCGGGGATTGAGGCCCCTACACCAGCCGGAGGTATCCGCCATGAAGTCGGGCCCATTCCAGTCTGTGCCGGGACTCCCAACCCTAGTGGTCGCAACCCTGTCGCTGTGTCTGCCGCCGAGCGCGCATGGCTGGGAGACCGTGCGCTTCTCCCCGTCGCCGACAGTCATCGAGCCGGCGGTGACCTACTTGTCCCGGGCGCCGGAGATCGATGGAGCGCTCGACGGGAGTCTCGGCGATCTGCCGATCCGGCGCTTCAACCTGGTTGAGAAGTCCGCAGCAGACAATCCGGACTTCAACCTGAGCTATCGCCTCGCCTACAGCGCGCGTTTTCTGTACGTCTACATCGAGGTTGAGGCAGAGGAGCTCGTGTACCGCGACCGGGCCTACCAGAACGGAGACGGCTTCGCCCTTGTCCTCACCCGTCCCGCGCCGGGAAACGCGCCGACGCGGGAGTTCTACGTGCTGGCCTGTTCCGCCGTCAACCGGCCGAGCATGCAGTGGACGCGGCACATCTTCTGGTACTACAACGTCGACAACATCTTCCTCCGCACGGGCGACGACACGAAGTCTGCGTTCATGGACGGTGAGGGGACGATCTCGTTCGAGCTTCTCCTCCCGTGGAGCGACGTCCATCCCTACCATCCGTGGCTGAGCGACGGCATCGGCTTCAATCTGGCCCTGGCCAAGGCCGTCGGCGACAAGGGCGTCAATTCCTACCGGGTGGTGGACGCCGGCATCGGCAACGAGAACAGCCCGCGCGAGTACGCGCTGCTCCGATTCGAGCCGCCGCAACACGCCGGCGAACCGCAGACCTTCGTGCTCCTGGGCCGGAACCACCTCTCCGAAGGCGACACGCTGAGCGCGAGCGCCGTCACCGTCGCCGCGCAGCCGGGCGCGGAGGAGTTGGTCGTCTTCACGCAGGCCGGCGAGAAGACGAACATCGACTACGTGATCGTGAGTTACGAGTGCGGGCCGGGACTCACGTTCCGGAATTTCGAGGTGAAGGCGTCCAACCTGCCGGCCGGCGGCTATGTGGCGTCGTGGTTGTCGCAGGAGAACGAGTCCAAGGGGGAATCGGGCTTCTCGATTCTGCCGGCGTTCGATCCCGAGGCGTTGAAGCGCCGCCTGGACGGCGCGAGCCAGGCGCTCTCGCCGGGCAGCCGCACGACCCTGGAATTCATGATCGAGGAAGTGGCGGCGGACCTTGAGGAGCTCTACCCGTACGAGAAGGCCGCCTCGGAGCGTGTCCGGATCCGCCGGCTGATCGATCTCATCGAGAAGGCCGAGGCGGGCAGCGATCGCTTCGCCGCCCAGAGGGAGTTCGTGCGGATGGCCTACCGATCCAAGCTCGACCACACGCTGCAGCCGTACATGGTCTGGATCCCGAAGGACTTCGACCCGGGCCGGAAGTACCCGCTGCTCGTCTTCCTTCACGGCAGCGCCTCGACGGAGACCAACATCCGGGGCTGGCGGGACATCATCCCCGAGGGCTTCATCGCCCTGGGGCCGCGCGGCCGCGGGCCCTCCAACTGCTACAGTTGGGACAACGCGCAGACGGACGTTGCGGAGGCCGTCCAGGCCGTGAAGGAGAACTTCCCCATCGACGGGCGCAACGTTCTGCTCGCCGGGTTCTCCATGGGAGGCTACGGTGCCTACCGGACGTTCTACGAAGCTCCCGAGACCTACCGGGGAATCGCAGTGTTCTCCGGCATGCCCACGGCTCGATTCGATCCCGCGGAGCACAAGGACGCGAAGGTGGTGGACTTCACGCGGGCGGAGAACATCAGGCAACTCAAGGGCGTACCGCTCTTCGTCTTTCACGGGAAGCGCGACTTGAACGTATCCTACGACGAGACGGAGAGATTCGTGGCCCAGCTCAAGCGGGTGGGGGTGCCGGTCCAGTTCCACGCCGAGGCTGACAAGGGACACGAAAGCCCGAGCGACGAGACCATCCGCGCCTTCTTCGCCTGGGTGGACGCGGTGCTTCAGAAGTGAGATCGGATGGGGCACACAGCCGCTGATCGTTACCTCGCCTCACGGGTGGCAGGAGAAATGAGGCGGAAATACCCGTAGTCCGCGATCACACCATCGGCTATGAATCCCGCCCCGGCGGTCCAGGAGGGTCGGCCTCAACATGCAGTTGAGGGTGATCCTGACCGCCGTATGGGATCGCCAGGAAGGCTCCCAGGAGGTCCTCCGGGAGAGCGGGGCGTAGTTGTCCTGGCGAGAGATCTGAGTCCGTGACCTGCGAGAAGGCCTACGCCGCCAGACGATCGTCGTGGATCCGGCCGCCCGGCACCGGCAGGGCCACCAACGTCCCGGTCTCCGGAAATGGCTCCCTGAGCTCGGGATACGGATCGGGGATGGCGTGGATCGCCTGCGAGGGCCTCGCGCCGTCTTCTCGCCCCACTCCGGGTGGTCGCTGGAGATCCGCCGGATGAAGGCACGCCCAATGGGGAACCTGCCCGCCTCACCCTCCCCACCGCCACCCGTTGCTCACCGGATACCGCCGATCCCGGCCGAACGCGCGCGGGGTGATCTTCACGCCGGGCGGTGCCTGACGCCGCTTGTACTCGTTGGCATCGATCCAGCGGTAGACGAGATCGACCCATCGCTTCTCGAGTCCCCGCGCCACCAGCGCGGCGGGCGACTCCTCGTGCTCCATGCGCGCCTGCACGATCTCGTCCAGGATCTCGTAGGGCGGAAGCGTGTCCTGGTCGGTCTGGTTCTCGCGCAGCTCCGCGGAAGGAGCGCGGGTCAGGGTGTCCTCCGGGATCACGAGCGATTGGGCATTGCGATGGCGGGCCAGCCGGTAGACGAGCGTCTTCGGCACGTCCTTCAGCACCGCGAATCCGCCGGCCATGTCGCCGTAGAGGGTGCAGTAGCCGACGGCCAGCTCGCTCTTGTTTCCGGTGGTGAGGAGGAGCGACCGCTCGGCATTGCTGAACGCCATCAGGAGCGTGCCGCGGATGCGCGCCTGGATGTTCTCGCTGGTGACTCCGCGGGCTCGCTCCGCCAGGATCGGCGTCAACGTTTCCAGGTACTGCTGGTACAGGGTGTCGATCGGGATCTCGTGGAAGCGGATTCCGAGGCGATGCGCAGTATCGCGGGCGCCGGCACGAGAGCTCTGGCTGTTGAACCTCGTGGGCATGGAGATCCCGGTGACGTGCGACGGCCCCAGGGCATCGGCCGCAATGACGGCGGTCAACGCCGAGTCGATCCCCCCGCTCAGGCCCAACACCACGGACCGGAAGCGATTCTTCGCGCAGTAGTCGCCGAGCCCGAGCACCAGCGCGGCATAGACCTCTGCCTCCGGGCCGAGCCGCGCGTCGATCCCGCGATTCAGTTCGGGAATGGGGATGCGGTCCGGGGATGCGGCCGGCGATGGGGCTGGGGCCTCCCCTCGGCCGGTCTCCAGTCTGACCGTTTCGACGAAGAACTGGGCTTCGAGCTCCTCGATCCCCTCCGCCAGGGGTTCGCCCTCGGACGAGGCGACATCACGCGCGGAAGCCGGGGGCAACGCCGCCGAGGAAGGCGATGTCGAAGGCACGGCCGCCGAGGAGGGCGCCGTCGGAGGCACCGCGGTCGAGGAGAGCGCAGGCGGAGGCGATGCCGCGCCGGCCGCTTGTGCCGGGGGTGATGCCGCTTCGGCGCGAGGAGCCGCGCGGTTCGTATCCTCTCTCCCGGACGGGGGCGATGGTCCCGCCCCGGCGCCGAGCCACGCCTCCTCCACATCCACCACCACCAGCGCCTCGCGAAACTGCGGCCCGCGCGCCCGCACGGATCCGGAGGCGTCCACGAACAGGGACTCTCCGTCGAAGACCAGCTCGTCCTGTCCGCCGACCAGGTTGCAGTACGCGATCGCCACGCCATGAGCGCGGGCCCGGCGGCAGATCAGCGCCTCGCGCTCGAGTCCCTTCTCGGCGTGGTAGGGCGATGAGGAGAGATTCCAGAGCCAGCGCGCGCCCGCCCGGGCCTGCCGCTCGGGAACACCATGGGGCGCCCAGAGGTCCTCGCAGATGTTGATGCCGAAGGCGGGGCCGCTCCAGGCGTAGACCGGGCATCGCAGACCGGGGCGAAAGTACCGCTTCTCGTCGAAGACCCCGTAGTTGGGCAACGTCCCTTTCGCGTAGCTGTCGGCCCATCTGCCGTCGGAGAGGACGGCCGCGGCGTTGCGCAGCCGCTGGTCCAGGACGAGCGGTACGCCGATCACCGCCAAGAGCCCCGCCGTCTGCGGGACGAGCGCCTCGAGCTCCCGCCGCGCGGCGCTCACGAACTCCTCGTTGAGGAGCAGGTCCTCGGGAGGGTATCCGGTCAGGGCCAGCTCGGGAAACAGGACCACCCGGACGCCCAGACCGCGGGCTTCGTTCAGGCGGGCCGCAATCTTCTCGCGGTTCTGTTCGATCGCCCCCACGGTGGGGTTGATCTGGGCTAGCGCCAGGCGGACAGCAGGCATCCATTCCTCCCTCCTGCACGGTAGGCCCGCCCCGGACGATCGGTCAAGATCGCGCCCGGGCCTGCCGATGGAAAGGCGTGGACCAGAATCACGCCTGTTCGTCGCAAGGCAAGGAGATGCCCGCCCGCGGCCAGGGACGCAGCCCTTCGCCCGGTGGCTGGGTCCGGCCCCGGCGCGGGCGCCGGGCGCTGGCGGCTCCCGCGGCGCGAGGATCGCACGCGGATGGAGCGTTCCGTGGCCTGGGGCGCCGCCCCCAGGCGGCTCCCGCCGTCGCGGGAACGGGACCTGCCCCGGCGGCACTCCTGCTGTCGGCGAGCCTCCTGCTTCTCATTGCGGCCGCGCTGTTATCCGGCTGCGGCCATCCCGGCGGGGACTCGGCGATGGCGGCCGTCGAGCGACCGGTTCCTGGGGGAACGCTCCAGATCCTCCACGAGACGACCACGAACCTCGATCCTTCCGCGGTCGATGATGCCTACGAGGCGACGGTGGTGGGACAGGTCTGCGAGGGGCTGGTCCGCCTCGACAGCGATCTGGGCGTCAGCCCTTGTCTGGCCCGCACCTGGACGGTGGCGGAGAACGGGAAGCTCTACCGGCTCATCCTGCGCGCCGGGGTCCAGTTCCACGATGGCCGGCCGTTGACCGCCGCGTCGGTGGTGCAGTCGTATGAACGGGCCCTGGACCCGCGCCGGGAGGTGCCCTGCCTGGCTGCGACGTACCTGCTCTGGATCGAAGGCGCCCGGGACTTCGCGGCCGGCCGAGCCTCGCACGTGCGCGGGCTGCGCGCGGCGGGCGACACGGTGGAGATCCGTCTGGCCGAGCCGCTCGGTTACTTCCTCTCGGTGCTCTGCATGGACCAGACCCGGATCGTGCGGATGCTTCCCGGCGAGGGATCCCGGGATGAGATTCCGATCGGCACCGGCCCGTTCCGATTCGTCGAGCGCCGGCCGGGAGGCGACATCCTCCTGGCGCGCAACGAGCACTACTGGGACGAACCCGCCATGCCCGACTCGCTGCACTTCGTGGTGCCGCCGGCCCGGGCGACCGCCGCCGAAGACGTGGCCATGCTCTTCCGGGGCGATGTGCACGTCATCCCCTTGCCCGCCTCCCAGCGGAAGACGGTGGAGGAGATGAACGGGTATCGCATCCTGCGATCTCCCGACTTCAGCGTGACCTTCCTGGGCCTGAATCGGAACCACCCGCCGCTGGACCGCAGAGAGGTCCGCGAGGCCATCGCCATGGCCATCGATCGGCAAAAGCTGCTGTCTCCGGCCGCGGCCGCGGTCACCACCCCCGCGACCGGGATCCTCCCTCCCCGGATGGCCGGATATCGCCCCGAGCCGAAGGTGCTGCCGTTCGATCCCGACTCGGCGCGCGCTCTGCTGGCCCGCGCGGGCTACGGCCCCGACCACCCCGTGCCGCTCATCGACTTCTACTCGAACGATCCCGACACCAGCCGGTACGCCCGCGAGTTGCGCCGGCAGCTGCAACAGGTGGGGATCGAATTGCGCACGCACGAGCTTCCCTGGTCGGCCCTCGATGCCTGCATCACGCGGGGCGAGGCGCCGATGTTCGAGCTCTCGTGGATCGCCGACCTCCCGGATCCCGACGCCATCCTCTACTTCCTCTTCCGATCCGGAGAGCCAAACAACCTGTTCGGGTTTCAGGACGCCGAGGTCGATTCGCTGCTCGAGACCGGGCGGCGGCTGAGCCCGGGAGCGGAGCGGTTCGAACTCTACCGGAACACGGAGGCTGTCATTCTGGCCCAGGCTCCCATGGTTCCGTTGTTCACCGGGATGAGCCTCTACGTCTGGGACTCCAGAGTCCGCGGCGTGGACCCCAATCCCTTCGGCTTTTCTCTCACGCCCTTCGACCGGACCTGGTTCGCTCCCCCGGGAGCGGCCGGCGACCCGCTGGCGGAGCGACTTCCGTGAAACACCAACGCCGACTCGGCCTCGCGCGCCGCTTCACTCTGGTCTTCTCCCTGGTGATCCTCCTGGTGGTGGGTCTCCTGTCCGTGCTCGGAGAGGCGTGGATGGGGAGGATCCTGAATCGCCAGAGCGAGCTAAGGGCCCGCTCTCTGGCGATCAGCCTCTCCGCCGTGGCGCGACCGTACCTCCTCACCTATGACTACCTCACGCTGCAGCGAATGGCCGATGCCACCATCCAGGAGCCCGACCTGGCCTATGTCGTCATCCTGGACAAGGAAGGAAAGGTGGCCGGTTACGGCGGCCACCGCGACCGGCAGGGGATCGAGCTGACGAGTCTGGCCAACGTGCGCGCGATCCAGGCCGAGGCGCCGCGCACGCAGCGGTTGACCTTCCCGACGGCTCCGGGAAGAGAGGGCCCGGTGATCGAGTGCTCGGCCCCCGTACGGGTCGGCGGGGCGGGAGGCGAACGCTGGGGCACGGTGCGGGTCGGGCTGTCGCTGGAACCGGTCGTGCGCGAGATGATCGTGGCCCGGGTCTCGCTGCTCCTCGCGGTGCTCTGCGGAATGCTGGCGGCGGTCTTCGCCTCGCATGCCCTGGCGCGCCGCATCACTCGGCCGTTGGGGCTGCTCGTCGATGCCGCCACCGAGATGGAGCGCGGGCGTTGGAACCCTGCGTTCTCCGTGCGCACCGGTGATGAGATCGAGGAGCTGACCGGCCGCTTCGCGCGCGCCGCGGCCTCGCTGGACCGGCAGAAGAAGGAACTGCTCGCCGCCAAGGAGGAGTTGACGGCCCTGAATGCGACGCTGGAGGAAAAGGTCCAGCGCCGCACCGCGGAACTGGCCGAGTCGCGCGAGAAGTACCGCCTGCTGGTGGAAGGAAGCCCCGACGCGTTCCTGCTTCTGGAGCAGGACCGGATCGTCTTTGCCAATCGCGCCTTCCTGAAGATCTTCCAGTACCCGGCCGATTCCGGGGTGTTGGAGAACGTTCTCTGGACGCGGGTCATCCACTCCGACTTCCACCGGGTGGCGCGGGATCATATCCGCCGCGCCGAGGAGTCCTTGGGCGATTTCCACGTCGAGTTGATCGGCCAGACTCGGGCCGGGCGGCCGGTGGAGCTGGAGGTTCGCGGACGCGGCGTGAAGTTCCGTGGCGGCACGGCCGTCGAGCTGGTCCTGGCCGACGTCGGCGAGAAGAAGCGGCTCCTGCGCCAGGTGGTGCAGCACGAACGGCTGCGGGCCATGGGAGAGATGACGACCATGGTCGCGCACAACTTCAACAACCTGTTGGCCGTGGTCCTGGGGCGCAGCCAGCTGCTCCTACGCCAGAGCGCGGATTCGGAGGTGCGCGAGGGGTTGGAGGCGATCCGGACTCACGCGATTCGCGCGGGGGAGATGGTGCGACACCTCCAGGACTACTTCGGGGAGCAGGTCGATCTGCGATTCACCGAGGTCGACCTGAACGCCTGTGTCCGCGAGGTCGCGGCCTACCTCGAGTCGCTCTGGCAGACGATGGGCGAGCCGGGCCGGCCGCCGGTGACCATCCGCCTGGATCTGGCCCCGCTGCCGCCGGTCTACGGGGCCGAGCACCTGCTGCAGGACGTCCTCCGGCGGGTCATCACGAACGCTCTGGAGGCGATGCCGGAAGGGGGAGAGATCCGGATCCGGACCGAGAGCGACAGCTCCGTCGTGTCGGTCGTGGTGCAGGACGACGGTCCCGGCCTGACCCCCGAGGTGCAACGGCGAGCCTTCGATCCGTTCTTCAGCACGAAGGGATCCCAGACGCGGGGGCTCGGCCTCTCCACTTCGTTCGGAATCGTGCAGCGGCACGACGGGCGTATCGAGATCCATCCGGGTCCGCAACAGGGAACCGAAGTCGTCATGACCCTGCCGGCGCAGACGCGCGGGAAGCGCGTGGTGCCGTTCGAGGCGCCGGCGATCGTCCCGTTCCCGGGATCGGCAGGGGATGCCGCGCCGGGAGGCGCCGGAGATCCCGTGGAGGAGCTCCCCGGGTCCGAACCGGCGGTCCGCCCGGACCGCGCCGGCACAGACGGTTAGCGGGGGGAGGAACCGCTCCCCCCCCCCTCAGATCGAATGCGACCCCCTATCGCAGCAATCCACTGACCGCTTGACGCCCCGGGAGGGACCTCCCTAGCATTCCGGGTCGCCCGTGCGCGCACGGAGGAGAGAGCTTGGCACGACCCCCTGATGCCGCTGAGAAACGACTCGAGCAGCTTGCGCATCTTCTCCAGGGGATACGGAGCCTGCTGATCGTGACGCACGACAACCCCGATCCGGACACGATCGCCTCGGGTTGGGCTCTGTTGCGCCTGGTTCGCAGATTGCGACGGATCCGCGCGGACCTGGTCTACGGCGGGATCATCGGTCGGGGCGAGAATCGGGCGCTGCTTGAGGTGTTGAAGATCCCGCTGCGCCGGTTCGAGGAAGTGGACCCCAGGTCCTACGACGCGGTCGCCCTGGTCGATAGCCAGCCGCGCACCGGGAACAACTCGCTGCCGCCGGGGATCGTCCCCACCATCGTCATCGATCACCACCCGATGCGTCGCGCCACCCGCGACATTCCGTTCCACGACGTGCGGGAGGACTACGGCGCGAGCGTGACCATCATCAGCGAGTACCTGGTCGCCGCCGGGCTGCGCCTCGACCGGCGGCTTGCCACCGCCATCTTCTACGCCATCAAGGCGGAAACGAAGAATCTTGGACGGGAGGCCTCCCGCGCCGACGTCAAGGCCTTCCTGGATTTCTTCCCGCTGGTCGACAACCATGCCCTCTCGCGAATCGAGCACCCGCCGATCTCACGCACCTACTTCTCCATGATCGATTCGGCGATCGACGGGACTCGAATTCACGGGCGCGTGGCGGTGACCCGCTCCGGGGAGGTCAGCAACCCCGATGCGGTGGCGGAATTCGCCGACCTCATGGTCCGGCTCGAGGGAATCCGCTGGTCGATCGCGGTGGGCCGCTACGGGCCCGACCTGTGGATTTCGATCCGCACCAACCTGGAGCGCGCCAATGCCGGGAGAATGGTGCGCCGGGTAGTCGGCAAGCTGGGAGTGGCGGGCGGGCACGGCATGATGGCCGGGGGCAAGATCCCTGATGGCGCCGCCTCGCCATCCCGGGCCGCGGAGATGGAAGAGCTCCTTTGTGCCCGGGCCCTGACCCTCCTGAAGGCCGACCCGGAGGGGACTCCGCTGGTGGAAGGAAACGGAGCCCGGCGGCGCTCCGGCGCGACGCGGCCGTGCGTCCGATTGCCCTGAGACACGGCAGCCCTCCTCGGGTAGACTTCCGGAGTGGCCCCGGCGGCCGTTCCACCGGGGCCGAGCTTGAACCGGGGAGACCGGAATGGACCAGATCCCCCTCCCGTACGAGACGTTGTTCCTGGTTTGCACGAACCAGCGCTCCGACGGCCGCCGCTCCTGTGGCCCGGACGGAGGCGACTCCCTCCGCGATCTGCTGAAGCGGTTGGTCGGCGAGCGGGTGGCGGCGCGCCGGTTCGCGGAAGGCGACGCCCCCAAGGCGGCCCGGCGGGCACGCGTCGCGGCATCCGGCTGCCTCGGTTGCTGTGAGGACGGCCCCACGGTCGTAGTCTTCCCGGGGGCAACGCGCTATGCCCATGTGCGCGAGGAAGATCTCCCCGCGATCCTCGATCGGCACCTACCGCCGGAGGTCTGAATGCGTCGCGTTGTCGGCCTCGTCCTGCTGCTCTTCATCGCCGCGTGCAGCAACCAGGGAACCAAGCCGGAGGACAAGGTGACGCCGGGCCGGGTCACTGATCTGGCGGTGGTTGGAGTTGAAGACAGCACCGTGACGCTGGCCTGGACGGCTCCCGGGGACAACGGCACCGTCGGAACCACCCGGGGATACGAATTG
Source organism: uncultured bacterium (assembly GCA_964473865.1). Lineage (GTDB taxonomy): Bacteria > Eisenbacteria > RBG-16-71-46 > CAIMUX01 > CAIMUX01 > CAIMUX01. The sequence goes on from CAYYQN010000082.1 coordinate 10,847, forward strand.
CGGTGGATGAACTCGCCGATCACCGAGCCGGACTGGACGGCGGCCGAAGTGGCCGGACCGGTCCCGATGCCCAGCGTTGCCGGGACGCGGGAGACGGCGGTGCTCTTCGGAGTCCCCCCCGGCGCCATGCGCTACTTTGCGCTCAAGAGCTGGGACGAGGCGGGGAACTGGTCGATCATTTCCAACAACGACGCAAAGGCCTGGCTCGGAGCCCCGGTCTGCCGGGTCGACCCGGATTCGCTCGACTTCGGCTCCGTCCCGCTCGGACAGTGGTTCGAGCGCGAGTTCGTGATCCACAATGACGGCGGCGGCACGCTGCGCACGGTGGTGGCCTCCGGCTGGCCCACCTTCGTCCTGCAGAGCGGGGGCGGGACCATCGCCTTGCGCCACGGCGGCCGCCAGACGGTCCGGGTCCGGTACACGCCTACGTCACCGGGAGAGGAGAACTGCTGGATCGAGCCCGGGACGTGCCCCACCATCCACTGCTTCGCCCGCGCGGTTTCCGCGTCACCGATCTCCACCGTCGAGATCCCGGTGGGAGACGTCTTCGCCATGGGGAGCCTGCGCAGCGAAGCGGGACACGATACCGTTGATGAAAGGAGCCATCCGGTGCGGCTCACGCATGCGTATCTGGCTGCCACGCACGAGGTGACGCAGGCGGAGTGGCTCACCGTCATGGGCTGGAACGAGTCGAACCCGCAGCGGGCCGACCTGCCGGTGTCGAGAATCACCTGGTACGACGCGATCGAGTTCTGCAACCGGCTGTCCGATCGCGATGGATACACCCGCGTCTACGACATCGGGGAGGTCATTCCCGATGGAAACCACATCGTATCGGCCGGGGTCTCTCCCCACTGGCGGACGACAGGCTATCGCTTGCCCTCCGAAGCCGAATGGGAGTTCGCCTGTCGCGCAGGCACTACCGGCGCCACCTTCCGCGGCGACCTGACCTATCTCTCCTGCACGCCGGCGGACCCGGTGCTGGACGCGATCGCGTGGTATTGCGGAAACGCGCAGGCTTCCGCCGGGCCCGTGGGGCTCCGCGATGCGAACCCATGGGGACTTCACGATGTGCTGGGCAATGTATTCGAGTGGACCTGGGACCGGTACGACCCCGACTATGGGCTTGATTTTCCTGCGCCGCCCGCGGAACCGGACTCTGTGATCGCGGATCCGATCGGACCGGACGAGGGGGAGAGCCGGGTGTGCCGCGGAGGGAGCTGGATGGTGACGCCGCGGGAATGCCGCGCCGCATACCGGCTGTACCATCCGGCGGGCAATGCCTACGACGACGTGGGGCTGCGAGTCGTCCTCACCCGGTCGTAGCGGCCGGGGTGCCGCAGGCCGGCAGGGTCACGCCGACCGGATTCCACGGTCTCAGCATCCAACCAGTCTGTGGTAGCATCGTGAGCTTTCCAGGAGGAAACGGGCCTTTCGCCTGCCGGTCGGGCGAGGCCTGGGGACGGGCTTGGATCGCAGGGGGAGAGGTCGATGGTGGAGCAGACTGGCGGAGCGGGGCGGCCGGATCCGGACACGGGGACGGGTCAGGCTCCCGGTGCCGAACGGTGGGATCTGGTCGTTCTGGGTGGTGGTCCCGGCGGCTACGTGGCGGGAATCCGCGCCGGCCAGCTCGGACTCAAAGTCGCCGTCGTCGAGGCGGAGCGGGTTGGCGGGATCTGTCTCAACTGGGGCTGCATCCCCACGAAGGCCCTCCTCAAGAACGCCGAGGTCTACGCGCACGCGCAGGAGGCCGCGACATGGGGCCTGACTCTGGAGAACCTCGGCCTTGACTTTCCCAAGGTGATCAAGCGAAGCCGGGACGTGTCCGACCGGCTGACCAAGGGCGTCGCCGCGCTCCTGAAGAAGTACAAGTGCGAACTGGTCGGGGGACGGGGACGGGTGGCGCGCGCTTCCTCGGGGACCGGGTTCCGGGTAGAGGTGACGAGCTCCGGAGCGGCGCCCCGGACCCTGGCAGCCGATCGCGTCCTCATCGCCACCGGCGCGCGGCCGCGGCAGATCCCCGGTCTGGCCTTCGACCGTGAAGTGATTCTCACCAGCCGCGAGGCGATGGTTCTCTCCGAGGTGCCCAAGTCGCTGCTGATCGTCGGGGCGGGCGCCATCGGGGTGGAATTCGCCTACATGTACCGGGTGTTCGGCGCGAAGGTGACGCTGGTCGAGATGCTGGATCACATCCTCCCGGTCGAGGATGACGAGGTTGCGCTGGAGCTCGAGAAGATCTTCAAGAAGTCCGGCATCGAGGTGCACACCCGGACCAAGGTGGAGGAGCTCTCGCGCGTCGCCGGCGGAGTCAAGGGGACACTCCAGACCCCCTCCGGTCCGGTGCCGGTGGAGGCGGAAAAAGCGCTCATCGCCATCGGCCTGCAGGGAAACGTGGAGGACCTGGGCCTCGAGGAGTTGGGTGTGCCCGTGGAGCGGAGCTTCATCCCGGTCGACCGCGTGCGCTACGAGACCGCGGTGCCGGGGATCTTCGCGATCGGCGACGTCATCGGGCCCCCGTTGCTGGCGCACGTCGCTTCCGCCGAAGCGATCGCGGTGGTCGAGCGGATCGCGGGGCATGAGCGCCCGGCGATCGACTATGACCGCATCCCCGGCTGCACCTATTGCCGCCCGCAGGTCGCGTCGATCGGCTTGACGGAGCGGGCGGCGCGGGAGAAGGGGATCGAGCTCAAGATCGGCCGGTTCCCGTTTCGCGCGAGCGGCAAGAGCCTGGCCATCAACGAGACGCAGGGATTCGTGAAGATCCTGTTCGACGCGAAGTACGGGGGCGTCGTCGGAGCGCACATCCTCGGCTCGGAGGCCACGGAGCTGATCGCCGAGGTCGGTCTGGGCATGACCCTGGAAACGACGGGGCGGGAGATCCTCGAGACCATCCACGCCCATCCGACGCTGTCCGAGGCGGTGATGGAGGCGACCGGTGCCGCGTATGGGGAATCGGTCAACTTCTGAAGCCGGCGCGGCCGCGCGCCCGCCGGTCTGGGTGACGTCGTTTCCGGGCCTGGTTCCGTACCGCGAGGCGTGGGACCTCCAGCGGCGCCTCTGGTCCCAACGGTACGCCGGGCGGATTCCGGATACGCTGCTGTTGCTCGAGCACGAGCCGGTGGTGACGCTGGGCAAGAACGCGCGACGCGAGCACCTCCTCCTCGACGCGGATGCGTTTCGGGCACGCGGGGTGGAGGTCGTCGATGTCGACCGCGGGGGCGATGTCACCTGGCACGGACCGGGGCAGCTCGTGGGCTACTGGATCTTCGATCTGCGGTCGCTCTACCAGGACGTCCATCGATATCTCCGGGACATCGAGGAGGTCCTCATCCGCGTCCTGGCCCGGCACGGGATCGAGGCGGGGCGCTCGGCCGGGGCCACCGGCGTCTGGGTCGGAGCCGAGAAGGTCGCCGCGATGGGGATGCACCTCAGTCACTGGGTGAGCACGCACGGCTTCGCGCTCAACCTGGATCCGGATCTGACGGCGTTCTCGTGGATCGTCCCCTGCGGTCTGCGCGGCCGAGGGGTGACCTCGATGCGGCGACTCGGAGCCGAGTCGGCATCCCGGGCCGAGGTCGAGCGCGAGGTTACGGAGGAGATGGCGCAGCTCTTCGGTCGTCGCCCGTATTCCCTTCGGCCGCACGAGCTGAGAGAGCTCCTCGAAAGTGCGGAGGAGCGGCGGGAAGGACCGCCTTTCGGATTCGCCGAGCCCGGAGCGGGATCGAACCCACCGGGGCAGAGGGGAAAGGAATGTCGGGTGTGACCAGAAACGGCGATCGCACCGAGAAGCTGCGGGGAACGTCCCGCCGCCGCGCCGCCGCGGCCGCGGCCGCGGAGCCGGGCGGAGACGAGCTGCGTCAGGTGTACCGCACCATGCTGCTCACGCGCCGCTGCGACGAGAAGATGATGATCCTCCTCAAGCAGGGCAAGAGCTTCTTCCACATCGGCGCCTCCGGACACGAGGCGATCCAGGTTGCGGTGGCCTCGACCCTGCAGTCCGGCCGGGACTGGGCGTATCCATACTATCGGGATCTCGCTTTTGTGCTGCGGATGGGGATGACGGCACGCGAGGTCATGCTCTGCTTCCTGGCCCGGGCCGCGGATCCGAACTCGGGCGGACGCCAGATGCCGGCCCACTACGGCCACCGCAAGCTCCGCATCGTATCGCAGTCGAGCCCCACGGGGACGCAATTCCTGCAGGCGGTCGGCACCGGTCTCGCGATTCGGCGCGAAGGGAACGACGAGGTGGTCTACGTCTCTTCGGGGGAAGGCACGACCGCCCAGGGCGAGTTTCACGAGGCGCTCAACTGGGCCAGCCGGGAGAAGCTTCCGGTGATCTTCTGCGTCCAGGACAACAAGTATGCCATCTCCGTTCCCATCGACCAGCAGCTCGCCGGAGGCGGCGTCTACGAAATGGTCGGCGGGTATCCGGGGCTCGATCGGGCGAAGGTCGACGGCACCGACTATCACGCCTGCCTGGCGGCGGCGCGGGCGGCCGTGGAACGCGCCCGGCGCGGCGACGGTCCGACCCTTATCGACGCGGATGTGGTGCGCCTGCTTCCGCATTCGTCATCCGACAACCAGGCCAAGTACCGCTCCGCCGCCGAGCTCGAGGCGGACCTCGCCCGCGACCCGATCGCGCTCTTCGAGGCCGAGCTGATCGGCCGGGGCGTCTGCACGCCGGCCGATCTGGCGACCGAGCGCGAGGAGGCGCGGCGGCTGGTGGACGAAGCCGCGGAAGAGGCCGCCGCCGCTCCGTTCCCCGAACCGGCCACGGCGAAGGATCACGTCTTCAGCCACGCGCGGTACATCCCGCCCGCCGGGGCCTCTCCCGAACCGCGCGGCACCACCGGGAACCAGGTCTTTCTGGTCGATGCGATCAATCACGCGCTCACCGAGGAGATGCTGCGCGACGAGCGCATCGTTGTCTACGGCGAGGACATCGAAGACAAGAAGGGCGGCGTCTTCACCGCGACGACCGGCCTCTCCACGCGCTTTGGGCCGCTACGCGTCTTCAACTCGCCGCTGGCCGAGGCCTCGATCGTGGGCACGGCCATCGGCATGGCGGTGAAGGGATGGAAGCCGGTGGTGGAGATCCAGTTCGGAGACTACATCTGGACGGCCATGATGCAGATTCGCAACGAGCTGGCAACCATGCGCTACCGGTCGAACAACCACTGGGCCGCCCCGCTGGTGATCCGCGTGCCGGTGGGCGGCTACATTCACGGGGCGCTCTACCACAGCCAGAACATCGAGGCGACATTCAGCCACATCCCCGGCCTCTACGTGGGATATCCGAGCAATGCCGCCGACGCCAAAGGTCTCTTGAAGTCGGCCATCCGGGGCGATGATCCCTACCTCTTCCTGGAGCAGAAGGGGCTCTACCGGCAGATCTATGCCGCCTCGCCGGAGCCGGACGAGGAGTTCCTCCTGCCCTGGGGCGTCGCGCGGGTCGCGCGGCCGGGGACGGATCTGTCGATCGTGACCTACGGCGCCCTGGTGAAGCGGGCGCTCGATGCGGCGGAGGCGATGGGCTCGCGCGGCGTATCCGTCGAGGTGGTCGACCTGCGCACCATGGTGCCGCTCGATCTGGAAACGGTGCTGGCGAGCGCGCGCAAGACCGGGCGCGTCCTGGTGGCCCATGAGGACACGCTCTTCGGCGGGTTCGGCGCCGAGGTGGCGGCCAGTGTCGCCGCCGCCGCCTTCGACCATCTGGACGCGCCGGTGCGGCGGCATGCGGCGGCGGACACGCCGGTTCCGTACAACTGGTTTCTCGAAGAGCAGATCCTGCCGCAGACGGCCGGGCTGATCGCGGCCTGCGAGGAGTTGGCGGACTACTGATCCCCGGCCCGCGGTTACGGCGGGAACGGACTGGAAAGGCGGAATCGAGATGCGAGTCGACATGGTCATGCCCCAGATGGGGGAGAGCATTACCGAGGGGACCATCGTCCGCTGGACGAAGAAGGTCGGCGAACTGGTGGCCAAGGACGAGAACGTGCTGGACATCTCCACCGACAAGGTCGATTCCGAGATCCCCTCGCCCGCCGCGGGACGGCTCGCGGAGATCCGGGCCCAGGAGGGGCAGACGATTCCCGTGGGGCAGGTGATCGCGGTGATCGAGACCGAGGTGGGGGCGGCTGCCGCGGAAGCGCCTTCGGGC
>CAYYQN010000083.1:0-16575 GCA_964473865.1 uncultured bacterium
GGCTAGCCCTGTTCGGCTCCCACCGCCCCCGACTGACCGTCGACTGGCTCCACGTGGCCAGCCAGCGCCAGCCGGTGAACTACGACGAGTGGCACTACCTCGCCGCCGAGAGCGACGGAACCCAGACCGATCCGAACCCCCGCTACATGGAGCCTACGGCCTGGCAGCCGCCGATGGCGGTGCGGCTGGGGATGGAGGTGCTGTTCTAAGCAGTCTCGTGCCAAATTCCTGCCCAATCAGGCGGGCGCCGGTTCCTTCTCGCGAAGCCGGACATGAAGGCAGCACGGGGGGGCCTCATCACGGCTTCGCTCCCGGCGGTCCCACGATGCGCAGCAGTCCCGCAAACCTCGGGTCCGAACGCAGACCGTCGAAGACCGGCTCGATATTCATCTGAAGCGCATTCGGAGACCGCGCGGCGACTGCCTTCTCGAGATACCAGAACGCCTTTTCTCTGTCGCCCAGTGCGGCATAGACATACGCGTAGTTCGCCGGATCCATGTAGCCGTCACTCTCGCGTGCGCGCAACCGCGCGAGCACCTGCAGTGCCCGGTCCCGCCTTCCCGCAACCCCATAGACCGCGCCCAGCATGCTGTCCCAGGCCTCCGGGAGCCAGTCCAGGTGCTCTTCCAGCGTGTCGCACTCCGCCAGAGCCTCTGCGTGCATTCCCTTGAAGGCGTAACTCGCGGCCAGGAAGGCGCGCGGGTCGCCCCAATCCCGTTTGAGCTCGAGGGCTCTCTTCGCATGAGCGATCGCCCCGTCATATTGGCGCGCATAGAAGCAGGTCCAGACCAGACTCATCATCTCGGCGGGGGAGTTTGGATTGTTGCGAAGCAGGCCCTCCGCCATGAGCACCGCCGCGACATCACGACCCGTACACGTGAGAAAGAACCTGTAGTCTACATTGGCATCGTAGCTGTTCGGATTGAGCTCAAGAGCCCGCTTGAGGGCAGCCTCCGCGCCCGTCCAGTCCCACAGCAATTGCAGCTTCACCATGCCCAAGGCTTCCTGAGACTCAGCAAGATCCGCGTCGAGGTGGATCGACCTGTTTGCGGCCTCCAGACCCAGTGGCGCGGCCTCCATGGGTGGCAGCTTGCCCCACAACGCCAGATGGGTATAGCAGCTTGCCAGGCCTGCATAGGCCGGAGCGAACTCTGGATCAATCTGAATCGCTCGAAGGAACTGGTCGCGACTCTTCTCGAAGTCCATCTCGCCGGTCCACTTCTTGTAGCGCAGCCCCAGGAGATACGCCTCATAGGCCTCGGCATTGACCGTTCGGGTGGTCGCCAGACGCGTGCGGTCCGCCGGTGTCAGCCTGGTTCGTACCGCGCCCGCGATGGTGCCGGCCACCTCGCTCTGCAATAAGAGCACGTCCTTCATCTCGCGCTCATAGCTCTCCGCCCACAGCTGGCGCTCTTTCCCCGGCTGGATCAGCTGGGCGTTGATCCGCACCCGCCCCCCGGACCGCAACACGGAGCCTTCGACGACGGCGTCCACGCCGAGCTCACGGGCGATCGTGGTCAAGGACTTGCGAGTGTCCTTGTACTGCATCACCGACGTCGTCGAAATCACACGCAACGCGGCAACCTTGCACAGATCATTGATCACCGCATCGGTCATGCCGTCGGAGAAGTACTCCTGTGTAGAATCGCCGGAGAGGTTCCTTAGGGGCAATACGGCAAGTGCTTGGATCTGCGGAACACCGTTGAAGAGTCGTTCGCGCAGTCCTCCCACGTTCAACGCGAGGATTGCCGCCGCCAGGGCCAGCACCGAAGGCGCCGCTCTCTGTAGAAGCCAGCGGCCGCGATTCCGGCTCCATCGTGGCCTCGGGATGCCGATAGCCGCTGGCGTCTCCAGCCGCCGCAGGTCCGCTACCAGCTCCATTGCGGACTGGTAGCGCCGCGCGGGGTCCTTCTCCAGGCAGGTGACGATGATGCTCTGCAGACCCGCTGACAGCCGACGGCCCCCCGCGCCCGGAAACGATGGCGCCGTGGTCAGGATCGAGGTGATCACCTGCGCGCTCTCCGTCTCCGGAAACGCCCGCCGCCCCGTCGCCATCTCGTAGAGCACGGTACCCGCCGCCCAGATGTCTGTCCGCGCATCGATCGCCTCGCCCCGGAGCTGCTCGGGCGCCATGTACGGAAGCGTCCCCGCCAGACCATGGGCCGCGGTCATCGTCTCGGTTGCCGCGGTCTCGCTGGATGGTCGCATGAGCTTGGCCAGACCGAAGTCCAGGATCTTCAACCGGCCGTCCTGGGTCAGGCGCAGGTTCCCGGACTTCAGGTCCCGGTGGATGATCCCCTGCGCATGGGCCGCCGCCAGGCCCTCGGCCAGCTGCAGACCCAGGCACGCGATCTCCGGCTCGGGTATCGGGCCGCAGCTCAGCTTCTCGTTCACCGTCTGCCCGGCCACGTACTCCATCACGAGAAAGTCCACACCATCCTGGCTGTCGAAGTCGAACACGGTAGCGATGCCGGGGTGGTTGAGTCTGGAGAGGGAGAGAGCTTCCATGCGGAATCGCCTGCGGGCTGCGTCGTCGGCCAGCGTGCCGGTGCGTAGGGTCTTCAGGGCAACGTCGCGCTCGAGGCGCTCATCCCGGGCGAGGTAGACCTCTCCCATACCGCCCGCGCCGATCTGTTCGACGATCCGGTAATGACCCAACGTCCGGCCCAGCATGCGATCCCGGCCCTCCGTACGGTCTTCGGGCTCGCCCCAGCGCAGACGAGACTACTCCTCTTCTCGCCGAGAGCACAGTCGGAAACCGCCAGCAGAACTCATGAACAGGCACAGCCTGCTAGAACGTCTGCTCCACTTGCGCGTGCAACCGGCCATCCGCAACGTCGCCGCCGCGCGGAATCGCCAGATCGATCGATACCCGGCGTCCGGAGGATTGCTGGGAGAGGCCGAGCCCAAATCCCAGGGCATCGTGATCCTCCGTTCGGCGCGCGGACGCACGCCAGAAGGCGGCATCCAGAAACACGTAGGCGCGCGCCTCCGCCCAGGCCGGCCCCAACTCCAACTGGCCGGTGGCGTAGCGCCGGGCAAGCAGGCTCTCGTCGGCGTACCCGCGCAGCGTGGTCCGGCCGCCGAATCGCAGAACCTCCGAGGGCGGCAGCGAATCGGCTCGCGACACCGCCGCGCCCAGAAACCTCAGACGCGCCACCAGTCCCCCGACCTGCACATAGCGCTCCGTCGACACGTCGGCGCGGTCGAGGCGCAGGCTGGACTCGGCTCCTCCCCCCGGGGGACGGACCTGCGTGCGGCCGGACCGGTAGGTGGTCTCCAGCCGCCCGCCGGACCATGCTCCCGGTCGCTCGGTATCCCAACGCCCGCCGAACACGCTGGAGGTTCGCCGATGCCGCTCCGCCGGTTCGGGCCCCAGGATCGACTGTCGCCATTCCGCACCCGCCAGCGCGGTGAAGTCGCGCGCCAGCGACACCTCCCCCACCAGCTCCAGGAGAACGGTCGTATAGGTGGAGTCACGCACCTCCTGCTCCAACGCGAACCTCGCCCCCACCGGAAGTGGCCCCAGCACCGGATCGCGCGCTTCGAGACGCAGGCGCGTCTGCTCCTTCTGCGGCCGCTCCCAGCGGATCGCCAGACGCCGTCCGGTCCCCAGCAGATTGCCGAGTTGGAGATCGACGAGACCGGTCACAGTCCGCGTCCGACCCGAATAGCCGACCGCCCCCTCGACTCGGTTGTGCTTCGCTTCCTCCACCGGCAGCACCACCTGGACGCCTCCGGCCGGACGGAGCTCCACGCGCGGCTCTCCGGTCATCGTGAAGAGGCCGACCTGCTCCAGCCGGCGCCTGGCCCCTCTCCAATCCGACTCCCGAAACGGCATCCCGGCACGGAAGCCGACCAGCCGTCGTAGGAACGATTCGCGAGTCACGGTCCGCCCCGGAAACGTGATCTCCTCGACCCGGCAGTACGGACCGGCATCGAGGCGCACCCCCGCGCGCACCCGCCCGCCGCTGACCTGCAGACTCTCGATCCGCGCCGCGGCAAACGGGTATCCCCGCTCCGTCGCCAGATCGACCCACGCGCGCAGTCCTCGTTCCAGGCGGCCGGACTCGTAGCGAGCGTCCGGTCGCGGTTGCATCGGAAAGGGGGAAGCGATCGCCGATGTCGCGGCGAGGCTGTCCCAGCGCGCCGCCGGTCCGTCATCAACCGTCAGCACGCCGCATCCGAGGGAGTCGATGATCAGCTCGAGTCGCGACTCGAGGTGCCCCGCGGCCAGAAGCAGCGCACCCAACCCGGCGAGGCCGTCCTCCAGTTGACCCCGCGCCCGCCAGCCGCCCCGCGGATCGACCGGCAGACGCGCGCGCACGTCCCGGATCGAGAGGACTTCTCCTCCCCGCAACCGCACCGGGCCGGCCAGCCGCACCGAATCGGAGGGGGGCGCGGGCGCGATCCCGGACGGAGCATCGGGCGCGGCGAAGGCAACGGAATCGGGAGCAAGCTCGGACGCGACGCCGGCAACGCGCTCTGGCCCGATCTCGGGCGCCGCCCAGGCAATCCCCGCCGCGAACAGCAACGCCGTCGCCGGCAGCCGCCACCCACGCCCCCAGACCCGGGCTTCGCGCCGGGCCGGCGGCAGTTGCGCCGCCGCTCTTTGTTGCTCGTCGTCCACGATGCGCCGTGGCATCGCCCTCCTCCTCGCGTCTCGATCGGCTCGCAAGTGCCGTCCGGCGCGGCTAGCTGGGTCTTTCAGCATCGTGCTAGAACGAAGCCCTGAGTTCCATGCGCCCCTCTCGATCCGTCGCTCCTCGGTCCGGGCGCCGGTCGCGATACCACGCGGAGAGGTCCAGCTCCGCGCGCAACCGCACCGAGGCGACCAGACGTACATTCCAGCCCGGCACCTCGAGGAGTCGGCTCTGCCGGCCCGTGCCGCCGCGTCGCTCCAGCGAGGTCCGGGTCACCCGCAACTCGACCCGGCTCTGCCGCCGCGGGGTCCAGACCACGTAGGGCGTGGCCTCGGCCACCCGCGCCGTTTCCGAGGCGCCGACTCGCGTGCGCCACCGCCCCAACGCCTCGAGCCCGGCGGCAACGGAAGCCCGCAGCCTAAACTGCGGCTCGGAGCGCAGGCGCACCGAGCGCCAGCCATCGAGGTCCTCCCCGCGGGCGACGATCGCCGCGCGCTGGGTAACCGACTCGTAGTCCGCTTCGGTGTCGACGGTGGACCGGTCTCCGGGCCGCGAGCGAACCCGCAGGGCGTAGGTCGTCTCCGTCCCGGACTCCGTCGCGTTGGCCAGCAGCGCCCGATGCGACCGGCGTCGATCCCAGCGCAGCCGCGGAAAGAACCAGCGCGAATCGGGAAACGCGCTCGCCTCGGCTGACATCCGCGCCTCGGCATACGGCGCCTCGCGCTCGCCGGAGAGGACCGGCAGAAGCCGGGGCCAGAACCAGCTCGCGCTTTCCCGGGTCTCGATTCCCGCCGTCCAGGAGTGAACGAGACGGAGCCCGCGCCGGAAATGCGCCCAGCCGTGTGTCGCCGCGGAGGTATCGGCCGGCGCCGTGGATCGCCCGGCGTCGTATTCGTGGCGCAACGAGAAGTCGAGGCGATTGATGCGCGCGCTGTCCGCCCGATCGTGATAGTAGACCTCATAGTCGCCGACCCCCGTATAGGTGCCGAGGGAGTCGTAGCGCCCCGCGCCTCCCCCGACGTACCGGACCTCCTTGTCGCTTCCGCCGCGCCGAGCGGTCGTGAGCTCCCAACGCCCCTCCTGGAGTAGCGCATCGCGGAACGCCCGCTCCAGCCAACGAACGCGGCCGACCCGGCTCGATTGTCGCGCGCCGGCGCGCGAGCGCAGCTCCCGCACCGCCAGATCGGCCGCCAGGAGCCGCCCTCCCCCTCGCTCCCACTGCGCCTCCAGCTGGCCCGTGTCGCCGGTATCGAGCTTTGGCGTGGCGGGACCGCGAATCTGGTAACGGACCCTGCGGCTGAGCTCCGCGGAGGCTCGGACCTTCTCGGATCCGGAGCCGGTGCCGAGCCGCAACGATCCCTCGCGGAACAACTCGCCGGTCCGGGCGGAGTCCGCGCCCTGCTCACTGCGCTCGTGCGCATAGCGGGCCGAAGCGGCGATCCTGCCCCCCGACCATCCCAGGGAGGCACGATCCACCATCCGCCTCCCGCGGCCCGACCCCGCCGGGCCACGATCCCGGGTGCGCACCCGCGCCAGCCGTGCGTCGCCGCTCAGCCGGCCCAGCCGCACTCCGCTCGAGAGGGTGCCGCGCTCCCCGCGGTAGTCGCGCAGGTTGTCGAGGTCCTCGCCGGCCGCGGTCAGCGTGATCGCTCCCGCGGCGATGGTTCCTTCCACCAGCCGGCGGCGATCGCCGCTGGTCAGGCGGGCCGACGCCACATTCCAGTCGCGCCCGAAAAACGTCGGATCGAGACGGTCGAGCGGATGGAAGCGAGCTTCGGTCTGCCGCAGCGCGTTGCGCAGGGAAAGCGTCACCGACCCCACCACGAATGGACCCGCCCCGGCTTCGAAGAGCCACGCCGCCCCGCGGTTGTCGCCATCATCGCGCGCCGAGAGCGCGTTGGCGTCATGGTCGGAGACCGCCGCCTCGGTGCGCAGGTGGAAGCGGCGGCCCAGGCGGGGCGCCGCAGCCACGGTAGCCAGCGTTGTGCGCCGGGGACGCGGCACCTCGGTCCCGGGCATGTAGTCGCCGCGCTCCCGCCCGGCGTAGACGTAGAACCGCTGCCCGGCGATGTCGGTGGTATCGCGGTAGTCGCCCTGTCCGTCTCCGACCTCGTCGAAGCGCACCAGATAGGATCCCTCGCCGGGACCGGCCCAGAGAAAGAACGACACCGCGAGAGTGTCATTCCGGACGCGGTCGTACTCGCCGGCGCCGGCGCCCACAAGCCGCACGCCGGACGAGATGTCGGGGGTGACCTCATCGCCGGCGGCTCGCAGCGCCGCTCGCTGGGGCCCGCTCAGCGGAAAGAGCGGGCGGCCCGGGTCGTCGCCTTCGCGAATCACCGCGAACTGCAACTGCCCCTCCGGGACTCGCGAACCCAAGGGCACGACCGCATCCTCGAACGAGTCGCGGCCGGCGCCGCGGATCTCTTCACCTGCTCCCGGTCCGGAGGATCGGCCCAGGTTCCACGCCGCTCCCGCGCCGTAGACCGATCGCCGGTATCGATCGAGCGCCACCTGATACTCCACCGTGATCTCGGAGTAGGCGGTGATCGGATGCTTGCCGGTGAACGTCAGCGCCCCCGCGCCGTAGTCGATGATGTAGTCTTCGGACTCGCCACGACGTACCGGTATCCCGTCGAGCCAGACGCGCTCGCTGCCCGGAAGCACGCCGCCCCCCTCCCCCACCGTGTCGGCCGGGGCCAGCGTGTACGGGCCCTGTTCTCCCTCCCGGCCGAGGAACTCCCGATTGACGTAGGTGCCCGGAGCGGTCGCGCCGAGGGCGAACGCCGCGAGGCGCCCCGGGGTCGCCTCCCCCTGGACCCCCTGCAATCGCCGGTCAAAGCGCAGAAACTCGCCGGGCGGCGCGGTGAATCGCAAGTCGCCGAGCACCATCCGGGCGGAGGGTCCGTCCACTTCGACTCGCACGCGATCGAGGTCGCCCAGGCGCGAACTGGTGCCGTCCGCCTCCAACGGGGTGCGGCGGTCGGTCAGCACCGCCCGCACGCGCGTGTCCCGGCCCACACGACCGTCAACAGCCAGATCGAGCGACTGTCGCAGCGCCAGGTCCCGGCGCGTTCCGACCTCAACGGCAAAGGTCTTGCTCCCGCTGATGTCGAGACGAAGGGCATCGTCGGCGGTCCGGACATTCGTGGGAGCGGGCCCGGCCGTCGGCGCGGGAGCGGCATTCTCCCCGGCTCGCGCCACCGCCCGCCGGGCATACTCCGGCGTCACGGTCAGCGGGAAACGGCGGTACTCGGCGCGAAGCTCGGTTCCGTCGGGAAGCGCCCGGAGCAGACGCACCGTCCCCCGCCGCGGGTCGAGAAGATAGTCGACACCGCGCGCCAGCAGCGTGTCGCCCCGAGAGAGCCGAAACGAGTCGGCGCGGATCCAGCCGGAGGGTAGCTGCAGACGCAGCGAGTCGGGCGAGGCCCGCAGCATCGCGGTGACGCGATCGGCCTCCCAGACGAATCGCTGCGTCTGGCCCCGGGCCTTCGCGGGCGCGCACAGGAGGAGACCGGCCGCGAGGCAGGCGGCCGCTTCAGCGCGGAGCGGAGATCTCCGCATGATCCGCCGCGTCGATCCGCCAGCGCAGGACCTCGCCCCCTCCGGGAGAAGCCAGCAGCAGCAACGTGTCGCCCGCCGCCTCGAGATCGGAAATGGGGGTGCGGGGCGGCGGAGACAACCGGTCCTCGGCCAGCAGACGGCCGGAGTGGTCTCGTACCCAGATCCTTCCTTCGTTCCGCGAAGCCAGCACCACCCGTCCGTCCTCGGTTACGGTGATCAGGCCCGGTGGCTCCACCCCGGCTGCGGCCGGACCGAGCCCGGCCCAGTCGCCCAGAGGCGCCCCCTCGCGGGAGAAGCGGCGCACCCGGCATCCGGCCAGATCGAGCACGAAGAGCTCTCCCTCGGAAGACAGCGCCAACTGCGCCGGCGTCCGCGGGCGGCCGGGACCCGCCAGACCCGCGAAGAGATCGGTGACAAAGCGGCCATTCCGGTCGAAGAGAAGCAACCGCCCGCCGATCCGGTCGAGAAGGTACAGGTCTCCCGTGGGACCGAGCGCGAAGTCTGCCGTCCGACCGGAGTCCAGCCGCGCCTGGCGGAGACCTTCCGCATAGGAGACCTTGGCGCGCAGCCGGCCGCTCAAATCGAAGCGATAGAGCAGCCCCGCTCCGTCATCGATGGCGTAGAGGTCCGGCCCGCGCCGCGCGTAGATCTGCGTGAGGATCGGCGATCGGTCGGACCCCTGATCGGCCACGCCGAACGCCATGACCGGTCCGGTGGGATCGAAACGCACGATGCGCCCGGACCCACGATCGAGGGCGAAGACGTTGCCGAAGGCGTCACCCGATACCGACTCCGGTACGAACGCTCCCAGGCGTGCCGGGACTACGAGCGGGGGCACGTGTCGGGCGGCCGAGTCGGCGGCGGCGGATCCCGTGGCGATCGCGGCGGCGGCGGATCCCGTGGCGATCGCGTCGGCGGCGTCGGATCCCATGGCGATCGCGTCGGCGGCGTCGGACACCGCCGCGCCCGCGACGGTCAGGGCCAGGAGCCACCCCGTTCCGACGACCACCCATCGCGACCGGCGGCCGTCGCGGATGCGTGAACGCGCCCGGAGCGCTCCCGGCATCGATACGCCTCCTCCCCGAGTCAGGGCAGGCGAAGCGAAAGGCTGACCGATGCGGCGCCGGGTTCGGGGCCAGGCGCTGCCTGCAGCGAGAGCCCGGTGTCGCGTCCGCGCCGACCCGCCAGCAGGGAGGCGTCCACCATCGCCACGACACGATTCGCGGCGGCAAGGCCCAACATCAACCGGGCCCGGCGGTAGGCCTGGCTGCTGTCGTTGCGCTTGGATCGGTAGCGGTCCCATGCGGCCTGGCTTTCCCATCTCCAGGCCCGGTCCGCGGGCGTGCGGTTCGCCTCGACGTACGCCGCGCGCGCCGCCAGGTCCGTGGGGTAGAGGTCCCGCGCCTCGCGCCGGACCAACTGGTCATAGGCGTCGCTGGAGGACCAGTTCCCGAGCAGGCGATAGTACGCTTCGTCGCGTCCTTCGGCGCGCGCCACCCCGGCCCCCAGCTCCGCCATCTCGACGTACGAGTCCCGCCGCAACGAGCCCTGGGTCCGAAAGACGGTCCACGCCGACCAGGTCGCAACCTCCGTCAGGAGGAACGCGGCCCCGCGCTTCCCTTCCCCCATCCTCACGTGTGCCGCGCCCGGCAGGAGAAGCGAGAGACCGATCTGCTTGATGTTCTCGCGCCGGTCGCGGTCGGCTTCCTCCGCGCCGCCGGACTCCGCCCGCGCCGGTCCGGCGCCCGCAACGCAAGACGACGCGAGCAGCGTGGTCGCCACCACTCCGCGCCAGCGACTCCGCCGTCTCATGGCAGCACCTTCACCAGGGCCAGCGTCGCCCGAGGGTCGGGTCCGCCCCGAAAGCCGCCTTCCAGCCGGAGCGTCGATTCCGGCGCGCCGCGGGCGCGGGAGCGCGCGGTGCGGAAGGCATCCACGCCGCTGACCACCCGGTTCACCATCGCCGCGGCCAGCGCCAGCCGCGCTCGATCGAGCAGGTCGTTGCTCTGTTCCCGCATCCGCCGATAGTGGGCCCGATTGGGCGAAGCGGCCCGGTCATTGGTCGGATCATAGGTGGCGGCCCAGTCATCCCACCCCGCACGGAACTTGTCGTACTTGCCGATCTCCTCGTAGTACTGCTGCCGGTCCCGGCGGGAGAACCCGACGATGAGCGAGTCGTTCTCCACCGTGTAGTTCGCCCCCAGGCTGTCCCGGCGGGCCCGGTAGTCGCGCAGCGTCCAGTGGACGTCTGCGAACCGCTCGAACTCGTCCTCCTTGCGATTGCCGGCATCGAGGTAGCTCAGCCGCGCGAACCAGGCGGCGGCCTCGATTCCGAGATAGAGGTAGCCGCGGTCGTCTCCGTTGTACAACTGCCCCGCCCCCGGCAGAACCGCCGAGAGGAGGAAGGAGACGCCGGGCTTGCGCACCGGCCGGGCCCGCTCTTCCGCGCGACCGGGACCCCCGGCGCACAGGGCCGCGCCCACGGCGAGCGGGATGATCCAACGCCTCGATTTCATCTCACTACCGCCACCTTGTCGAACAGCTCCTCTGTCCAGCCGTGACCCAGGAATTGCGCGCGAACCTGATAGAGGCCGGAGGCCAGCCCGCCCCAGTCCCAGGGAAGGTGATTGCCGTCGGGTCCGACCTGTCCGGCGGCGTCGAGTTCCGCGACCAGATCCCCGGAGAGATCGTAGGCCGCGAGCCGAACCCGCGCCGGGCGGTCCAGGGTGAAGCGCACCGTGAGCAGGTCGCCCCGCAGCGGGTTGGGATAGAGCCGCAGGGTGGTCCGCGGACCCGCCACCGGTTCGCCGGAAGGGATCGGAAGCAGCGTGGCCGGTACGACACGGGTTCGCGAAGCGTCGAACCCGGCCGCGGGAAACGCTCCGGCCACAATGCCGCGGGCGGCTTCCACGCGCGTGACCCCGACGACAGTGCGGGGGGCTCCGGTGCTGTCCGGAGAGTAGGCGATGCCGTACCCCAGTCGCGCGCCGTGGGAAGGACTCGCCGCGATCCACTCCGGACCGACTCGCCCATCCGCCCCCAGCGCGCGCGGCCATCCCGGCACCCTCTCCCCGCGCCCATCCAGCGCGACCAGGAACCCGTCGGCCCGGTGGACGAGGATCTCCGGACCGCCCACTCCGTCGAGATCGATGGCGCGCACTCCCAGCTTCTGGTCCGGCGGCTGCCGCTCGTCTTCCGACCAGAGCGACCGCGGCCAGCCGAACTCCTCCACGCCGTTCACGCCGAGGCAGTGCACCCGACCCCGCCGGTCGGCCACCACGGTTTCCAGCACTCCGTCCGCGTCGGCATCACAGACGATCGGAGACCCCGCCGGCGGCGCGCCGAGTGAAGCGGGCCAACCGTCCAGCAGCGCGCCGGCGGTGGTGCGCCATTCGATCGTCCCGTCGCTCCAGGCAAACAGGATCCTGGCTTCGCCCCCGGACCCGGCCGGGATCGCCAGCGCTCCGGCCGGCGTGGCGCCCACGCGGGCGGGCTCGGCGCGGAAGAGAGTCCGGGGCTCGCTCCCTGGGCCGCTCCAGGAAGCCGCCCCCGCCTCGCCACGATCGGTCGCCCAGAAGCAGGTCTCGTCGCCCTCGGCTCCTTCCTCGTGGAGCCAGCCGGCACCCAGGACGCGGACCGCCCCCGACGCAACGGACAGCCGACGCGCAGCCTGACCGCCGCCCGCCGCGCGGTCGAGCGCGCGGATCGTGCCGTCGCCGCAGCCGATCCAGGCGTACCGCCCCGCGAGCACCGGGGTGGCCGTCACCAGCGAGTCGCCGGGCGTCCCCTCGGGCCACCGCGCGTCATCGGAGCCGTCGAGCGAGACGAGATGAAGGATCCCTCCCGCGACGATCGCGAGCATGCGCCCGCCGTGCGGCTCGCCCCCTGGGATCATCTCGCTCACCGCCAGGCCCTGGTCCACCGGCAGGTCGAACGAGTAGGCCTCCCCGTCCGCTCCCCCGTCTTCCCGCCAGGGAAGGCCATCGGGGCGCCAGGCGTAGACCTTGTTTCCGGCCGCCACAAAGAGCCCCGCCTCGCGACCCTCGTCCCGCGAGTCGGCCACGACGACCTGCTCCTCCGCCGGCTCGCCGGACATCGCCACCGGCCAACCGGCCGGCCCCAGTCCCAGATCCACGGAGATGCGCGCGATGACCCCGATCGAATCGAGCGCGCACATGGTGATTCCGCTGGGCGTGCCATCGTTGGTGCGGCTGCTTGGCACCGTCTCAGGTCCCAGGCACGTGTACCCGCCCAGATACCAGGTGTCGTAAGGCCCGCCGATGTACTCCTCCGAGGCTGCGCCGATGTCGCGAATCCCGTCGGCCTCCAAGACCGCCACGCCGGGACGCGAGTAGTAGATGTTCACGCCTCCGTAGGGGGACGAGTACCCGGTCTGGATCGCCAGGTTGTCCACATGCCACGCGGTAATGCCCTGCGCCGGGAGCAGGTAGTCGTACTCCCGATAGCCGAGGTCGGTCGCGGGCGCCAACGTGTCGGCCGGCACCGGTCCGAGAATCACTCCCGTCTCCCGATCCGACTTGAGCACGATGAGGGAGTCACCGTTCAACTCCCAGACCCGGTTCTCCACCAGCAGGTACTCGGAGAGATTCAGCGGCACATAGAGAATCCGGTTGCCCCCTTCGGATGGCGACAGCTGCGCCGACGGAAGCGTCACCGCAAAGCGACTGCTGTCCCCCGAGACGAACGACTCCGGCGTGACCAGGTCCACGCCGTCGGGGAAGAAGCGGATCTTGTGCCACGGATCGACGCTTCCCGGGAGCGTGCCTCGCACCGGCAGGACGTCGGTGGAATCGTCCGGATCCGTGATGTATCCGTAGAGGTTCTCCCCCGAGTCCATCAGGCTGAACGCCCCGACCATCGATATGCCGGTGGTCACGTCGTAGAGGTCGTCGAAGCCGATCTGGTGCCCGAACTCATGCGTCACGACGCCGTTCAAAGCGCCCCAGAAGCCATCCTGGTTCGCCGTCTCCGGGACGATCTGCACATAGTTGATCCCGACCGTGGAGTCCTGGACCACGAACGGGTCCTGCACATAGAGGTTGAGGCTCGGGATATCCCACGGCGTGTCCCCGTTGATGTCGCCCTGGAGGTCGGTCCCGGCGTGGAAGATGACGATGCCGCGATAGTAGGGGTTCTCGGGGTCGATCGGGCCCGGCTCGAACACCAGGGTGGAGTCCCGGTCGGCCGCCGCCAGCGCGTCGCCCACAAAGTCGATGATGTGGATGAAGACATCCGGGTTGGAATTGCTCCAGATCCAGGGCCCGTACTTGCGGGTGTCGGGCAGGTGATAGGCCGAATCGTTCTCCGCCGGAAAGATGTCCCACTTGAGCACCAGGGCGCCGCCGGACTGGACCCGGTAGTAGCGGGAGAGCGCCTCCATCTGGGCATCGAAGTAGCGCCGGTCGTGCGGGGGCGGGTCGATCGGGATCGCGCGGCTTTCGTCGTCCCGTCTCAGGTCGAAGCGGCCGTCGCCCGTCGACTTGTGACCGGGCGTGTCCTTCAGGAAGTCGATCCGCAGCACGAGCACGCGCAACGTGTCGGGTTCGACTTCCGCCTTGGCCGAGGCGTACGCCCGCAGCATCGCCTGCGGGTCGCCGGCCGTGAGCATCGCTTCGGCGTGCGCGCGGCGCCGGGCCCCGAGGACGCTCGGGCCCAGCGGCGAGGAGGGGTCCCAGGCGGCATTGCCGCGCGCGCTCGACGGCGCCGGCAGCCAGGCTTGCGGACGGAAGCTCGGGCGGGATCGCGGCCCATAGGCGATCAGCCGATCCGGAAAGGGATGGCTTCGGAAGGCATCGCTCTCCCGGGAGGCCGCCGCCCGCAACCGCAGCAGGCTTCCCGGCCGAGACGCTTCGGTCGTAGCGGCTCCGGCGAAGTCGCTGCGGACCGCTCCGGCATGCGCGACCAGGATCAGCGCCGCCGCCCCCGCGGCGACAGAAAAGAGAAGGGGGAGCCGGAATCCCGCTCCCCCCGCGAAGTGACGGTGCCGAAAGAGCACGCGATGTCTCCTGACCTCGCCTAGAATCGGAAGGCGATCGAGAACTTGTTGACCCGGTCGAGGACCTTTGCCTGGGGCGCGCTGGCGTAGTCAAAGGCGAGGTTGTTCGAACCCAGGCCGAAGTTGAAGCCGACGCCGAAGGTCGGGTCCTTGATGTACCCGGGATCGTCGTAGATGTAGCCGGCCCGCAGCGAGACGAAGTCACCATAGGTGACTTCCGCCCCGGCGTTGTGGATCTTGTCCACGCTGTACACCAGCGACTGGTTGAAGTCGTAGGCCACCAAACCGGTCAACTTCGGAAGAGTCAGCACCTGCACCGCGAGTCCGACCTTCAGATTGCGGCCGATCGGGTCGGACTGGTCCTGGTCGATATAGGCGATGTTCGGCCCGAGATTCTGGACGTTGACGCCGAGATGTATCGGCATCGGGAACGAAGGCACCATGTCGCGCAGATGAAGGAGAAGGCCGAGATCCGCTCCAAACGTGTCGCCGGTGCCGGCGATCTTGTCCGGAGTCGCCCAGGACGGCGCCAGACTCACGTAGACGTACTTCAGGGACAGTCCGGCCGCGAGCCCCCGCATCACCTCGGTCCCGATGTGAACCTGGGGCGAGATCTCGTAGCTGGTGAACAGCCCCAGCTCGGTCCCGTTCTCATCCGTGGCCATGCTCTTGCCATAGCCGAGGTAGACCATGCTTGCCCCGATGCCGCCCCAGCCGGGCAGGTGCATGGCGTAGCCCAGGTTCTCATAGTAGACATCGTCGGCCAGGTCCGGCACGAGCTGGGCGTGCATGAGGCCGAAAACCCGCCCCTTCTCGTAGGCGAGGGCGGCCGGGTTCCAGTAGTTCGCCGAGGCATCGGTAGGCAGGGCGACGAAGGCCCTCCCCATCCCGTCGGCCCGGGCTCCCGGGGTGATGCTCAAGGAAGGGGCGCCCGCAGTCGATTGAGCCAGCGCGGTGCCGGCGGGTAGCGCCAACGCAAAGAGGACCAGGAGACCGGCCGTGCCGGCCGCAACCCGTCCCCCGCCAATCAGTCGCTTCATGGTGAGT
This sequence comes from uncultured bacterium, assembly GCA_964473865.1. Lineage (GTDB taxonomy): Bacteria > Eisenbacteria > RBG-16-71-46 > CAIMUX01 > CAIMUX01 > CAIMUX01. The sequence goes on from CAYYQN010000083.1 coordinate 15,271, forward strand.
TTGAACCTCCTACAGGCGTCGTCTGTATCCCGCCGACCCCGCTTCGAACACGGGCCCCCCGCCAGGGTTCCAGCATGCCGCCCCGCGCCGCGCGGCGCAAGGCACGTTTCCGGCTTCGGGCGGTCCGGGAACCCCGGCGCCGTCCGGCGCCCGCCGGAAACCCCCGCGCAAAGGCGCGGACCCGGCGCCGGGTCGGAGCGTCGTCGCCGCCCTCCGGCCGAGCCTCCTCAGGTATCGGCCGCGAGCCGGTCTCCCGGAAGTCTCATTGCAGGATCTGCAGCGACTCCGCGTAGATGTCCCGGGCCGCCCGCATTCTCTGATCGTCCGGATGCTGGGACACCCACTGGTCCAGGACCTTGACGGCCGCCGCGCGGTCCTTCTTGGTCACCCAGAGCAACGAGAAGAGGTCCCGCATCGCGTCGAATGCTCCCGGAGCCAGCGCCAGCGCGCGCCGGTACTCCGCCTCCGCCTCGTCCAGCTTCGCCTGCCCCTCCAGACTGCGCCCGATCAGGAACGACAGCCGCGCATCCTGGACCCCCAGCGCCTCGAGTCCGCGCAGACGCGCCTCCGCGTCGGACCAACGCTGTTGGTCCATCTCCAGCATGGCCAGCATGTAGGAGATCGCCGGCGCCCCCGGGGACAGCTCCCCCGCCAGCGTGATCATGCGATCGGCCTCCGCCGGCCGTCCCTGGTCCACGAATTCCTGGGCCGCGCCCAGCGCGGCCGCGGCGTAGTTCTGGACCAGGCGCATCGCGTTGTCGTCTTTGAAGACGGAAAGGTCGTACTTGCCGTCCGGCGTCAGCAGGCCCCGGAACTGATAGCCTTCGGTCAGACTCCGATAGGTGGCGTCCGCGTCGATCCGCTCCGAGGAGGCTCCGGGCTCCCCCAGTTCCAGCACGATCCCCTTCTGCACCAGACGCCGGTCCAGACCCATCTGATCGGGCACGGTGAGCGCGATGTAGATGGGTCTCTTGCCGTACTCCCGCTCCACGATCCGCGCCACGGCCACGTCCTTGGTCAGCAGAGGCTCTTTGAGCGTCCGCACGTATCGCCGGAGCTTGTAGTGGTCGAGGAAGCGCCCGAGACCCTCCTCGTCGATGTAGCCGACCCGATACGCGCTCATGAGCGTGGAGAACTCGGCCACCGCCTGGAGGGTGTCGGCTTCGCCCTTCCCGTTCCAGCCGATGTCGATCCGCGGGGGGGTATCCCGCAATTGCCGGATGTACCAGTCGGTGTTGAGCAGGCTGAGATTCGCCACCCGCACATCGCGCCGGATCCCCTCCACCTCCTGCAGATACCAGAGCG
>CAYYQN010000084.1:0-14767 GCA_964473865.1 uncultured bacterium
GGGTGTGAGGCGCTCGGTCCCCGGTGCCCCGTAGCGCCGCTCGAACCACGCGGGTTTGATCGGGCGCTCAGGTGCGATGTTGCATCGATTCTCCACGGCGCCTAACTTCTTCCCCGTGAATTCGCCTGCACGGTGACGCATGGCAGCCGAAAGCCGCCAGCGCCCTCGGCAACGATGAACCCGGCCAGGGTTCTGCCAAAGGGGGAACTATGGAGTCCGTGATCCGGACCGACTGCGATGCGCTCGTGATGGAGTTCGCCGACTGGCTGAAGTCAAAGAAGGGCATCCGCCACCTCCCGGCCTATGAACCCTCCCGTGAGCAGGCCCGCCAGAACTGGAAAGAGGTCTGCGCTGCCGTCTCCGCGGGCACAGACGCGACCGACCTCGTCCTGCGGAAGCTCCTGCCGCACGAAAACACGGCTCACAACCGGCAAGCTGGCAATTGGATCCACATTGCGCCGGCAATCACCCGTGACCTGAGGAGCTGGTTCGAGAATGCGGGGTGGGTTCGGGCCGAGGATTGGCCGGCGATCGCAGCGGCAGTGTACCAGTTCGTGAAGCGCTGCACCGACGACCCGGCTGCTCTTCCGGCTGCCTGCGCCGAGTTCGGGTCCTCGCCGCATTCCAAGGGCCTGCAAGGAGCGTTTCTCTCTCCGATTCTGAACGCCCTCCGACCTGACGACTACCTGATCGTCAACACGAAGTCGATCGAAGCCTGTCGTTACCTCACCGGCCGCAAGCTCTCGCGCCGGATTGTCGCGCTCCCAGCGACGAACCGAACGCTCCTCGACCTCCTCGAGTCCCTTCGCCCCGTTCTCACCGAGCACATCGCGACATCCGCCCGCCCCTGTGATCTCCTGGATGGCTTCTGCCACTGGCTGGTAGCCATCAAGAAGGTTCCGACCGGGAGTGCCGGCACCAAGCCCGCAACCAAGGACGGCGTGCCATCGGACAGAACGAGCCCGGAAGCCGCGGCCCAGCTTCTCGAGATCCTCTACCCGGATTCCAGCGCACGGAACGTGTGCCTGCAGACCTTGGCCGAGGCGGTCGAGCTTGCGGATCGGCTCGGGCACTCCCAGTGGAGCATCACCTTGTCGGGTGGCCGGATCCGGCTCAACGTTGGGTTCCGCAGGGTCCTGGCTCTGTCACAGGGCCACGTCGGGATGGGACTGATGCCCGGTGTGTTGGACCCGGCGACGTCTGCGGCGCTCGAGTCACGCTTCGGACCACCTGTCACCTCCAAGTCCGATCCGTCTCTGCAGTACCGTAGAATGCCACTCGCCGACTTCATGGAGTTACGGGAGCGCCTGTTGCCGTCGTTCCAGAAGTTCATGGCCGTGGCGGCCCGAGGTTCGAAGCGCGCCCCCTGGAGTTCCTCGCACTCCCCCGGGGTCCTGGCCCACCTGGAGGTGGCGCTCGGTCGCCCGATGCCGACACCAGCGCACTCCGTCGAATCGCCGCGGCAGCCGGTTACCATGCCGGCCGCGGTGGCCATCAAGACGCCCGCCACCGTCTTCAAGAAAGTCGAATACGACGTGTCCGGGCTGCTGAGTTACATCGCCAACGGCGACATCGGGCTCCCGGATATCCAACGCCCGTTCGTCTGGTCGACGACCAAGGTGCGCGATCTCTTCGACTCGATGTACCGGGGATTCCCTGTGGGCTACCTCCTCTTCTGGGAGAACTCGGAGATCAAGGGCGCCCGCACGATCGGCACCGATGAGAAACAGCACAAGATTCCGAACCGGCTGATTGTCGACGGACAGCAGCGCCTGACCTCGCTCTATGCCGTGATGCGAGGAGTGCCCGTGCTCGACGCCGATTTCCGCCGGTACCGGATCGAGATCGCCTTCCGCCCGCGGGATGGGAGGTTCGAAGTGACGGACGCCGCCATCCGCCACGATCCGGAGTTCATCTCGAATATCACAAGTCTCTGGGTTTCCGAAAAGTCCAGCTACACGATCGTCAAGGAGTTCCTCGCGGGTCTCGAGGCAAGACGAACCCTGACGGAGCAGGACAAAGAGGCGATCGGCCACAACCTGGACCGCCTGTTCGACCTTCGGAAGTATCCGTTCACGGCCCTCGAGATCACCGCCGATGTCGACGAGGAGGCGGTGGCCGACATCTTCGTCCGGATCAACAGCGAAGGCGTCAAGCTGAACCAGGCCGACTTCATCCTCACGCTGATGTCGGTTTTCTGGGATGAAGGGCGAACGGCGTTGGAGAACTTCTCCCGCGAATCGCGAGTCGCGCCCGGCCATGACGCAAGCTCGTCGCCGTTCAACCACCTCATCGCGCCAGGCCCCGACCAGCTGCTTCGAGCGGCGGTGGCCGTCGGCTTCCACCGAGCCCGGCTGCGGAGCGTCTATCAGGTCCTGCGCGGCAAGGACGTCGAGACTGGCATCTTCGTCCCGCAGCGTCGCGACTCCCAGTTCTCGCTGCTGAAGGAGGCGCAGGCGCGCGTCCTGAACCTGAACGACTGGCATCTGTTCATGGGCGGGATCTCCAGCGCAGGATTCAAGACCGGCAACCTGATCTCGTCCGAAACGGCCCTGATGTACGCCTACGCCTTGTACCTGCTGGGCCGGCGTCAGTGTGGCATGGAAGAGCACGCCCTGCGGCGCCTCATCGGCCGCTGGTTCTTCATGTCGACGCTGACCGGACGGTATACCGCTCAGAGCGAGACCACGATGGAGTCAGACCTGAGTCGAATCCGCGACCTGAAGGGTCCGGACGAATTCGCCGGCACGCTGGAGCAGATCATCGCCAACGCCTTGACGAGTGACTACTGGACCATCAGCCTCCCCGACGCCCTCGAGACCTCGTCGATCCGCAGCCCCGCCTGGATAGCGTTCTCGGCATCGCAGGTGGCGATCCAGGCCGCGGTCCTGTTCTCGGACAAGCAGCTCTGGGAGGCGATGGACCCGAGCCTGAAGCCGAAGAAGAAGGCTGTCGAGGCTCACCACCTCTTCCCCAAGGCCTGGCTGGAGAAGAGCGGCTATCCCGACCGCAAGGACGCCAACCAGATCGCCAACCTGGCCTACCTGGAGTGGCCGGACAACATCAAAGTCGGCGCCTCGCCGCCTGTCGAGTACCTCCCCGAGCTGCAGAAGAGATTCGCCGATTTCCAGTGGGAACGCATGCGCTGGGAGCACGGATTGCCTTCTGGCTGGGAGAGCCTGGAGTACCGGCAATTTCTGCGGAAGCGCCGGCAGCTGATGGCACAGGTGATCCGCCGAGGCTTCGACAGGCTCTCGGGTGCCGTCGGGGAACCTGGGGTACACGAGCACATCTGGGAAGGCACCGAAGGTGAACGAGATCTCTGGCGCGGCATCGAGGCCGTGGAACTCGGGCTCCGGCGGCTGGTCCGCGCCAAGTATGTCGCCAAGTGGGGGCAGGGTGCAGACACCCGCATTCGTTCCTGCCTCGGAGAGACGTCCTGGGCGACGATCGAGAAGAACGTGCAGAAGTACCGGGCACCGCTCCCCCTGGCAGAGGCCTCCCGGGAGCTCGAGGTGCTGGACTTCTGCTACCTGGGCCAGATGGGCCAGCTCATGGTATCGAGCGAGGCTTGGGAGATGTTTCGAGCCGCGTTCCAGGACAAGCGGGAACTCGAGGACATGCTCAAGCAGATTACTCCCGTTCGAAATGAGTACGCCCATTTCCGGTCGGTCGCGGGGCAGCAAGAGTTGCACTGCCGGGTGGCGATCCACGACTTGACGGAGAAGATCGCGAAGCTGGAAGCGTAGCTGGGGGCCGAAGTGAGGCCAGTGCCGCAGTCGGCATGGAGTGGAAGATCCTACGGGGCTTGGTCAAGGCAGGGTTGCCTCGGATCAATTGGTCTGGGTCTGGCCCTCGGATTCGAGGACTTCGTTCTCGACATGGCGCCGGTACCTGCCCGCACAAGACAGCAGGATTGTCCGCAACACGTCGAAGTTGCGCCCCTTTCGCCCGATGACCTGCCCCAGCTCGCCCGGTCTGGTCCGGACGAGAATCCGGCACCCAAAGATAACCCCGCCCGAGGCCTTGCGGCAGCGCCACTGGCCGACGGACGACCCCGGCTTGACAGATACACCGATTGGTGTAGGATGAGTGGATGAAGCGCCGTGACCTTGAGAGGCAGCTCCGCGAGCTTGGTTGGCACCTGACTCGCCATGGAGGAAGGCACGACGTCTGGGCCAAGGGGGACCGCGAGCTTGTTGTCCCGCGGCACGTTGAGATCAACGAATACACGGCACGGGGCATCCTTCGGGAAGCCCGGGGAGAACGATAATGCGATTCGCCGGCCGGGTCTTTAGGGTCCAGAACCTCTGGGCGGTGGAGGTTCCGATTCTTGAGGTGGTCAGCCAGGGCCGGACCAAGAAGGATGCTCTCGCGATGATCGCCGATGCCATTGAGTCGCTGGCCAACCGTCCGGGGTTCAAGCTTGAGGTGTTCCCGGGAGGCGGGGAGTACTTCGAGGTCGGCTCCGAGGATCTGGCGACCCTAACAGCTCTGCTCCTACGGCGCGCCCGCCAACGGTCAGGGTTGACCCTGTCCGAGGTCGCCAACCGGCTTGGCGTCGCATCGATCAATGCGTATGCGCGGTACGAGCAGGGCCGGTCGGTTCCGACGGTGCAGAAGCTGTCGCAGTTGTTTGCGGCCGTGTCCGCAGACCGGGACTTCGTGTTCGTCGAAAGCGAGGTGTGACGCGCAACGCGGACCTCGACGGCAGCCTTTCCGGGTTCTTCGAGCCGCCCCTGACCCCGCAGGAGCGCGCGGCGGCAGACATCGAGGGCTGGATTCTGGGGATCAAGTGAACCCGCTCATGCGGCATAGAGCAGCTTGCCTTCGCGCAGCACGGACGCCGGAAGAGAGGCAACCACGTGGCGCCGACTCTCGAACTGAGATCTCGTCCAAACGATCACATCCACGGCGGTTCCCGTGCCCCACAACACCTCGTAGGCCAGACGCCCGCGAGTTCGATCAACACGAGCGTCGTCGGGGACGATGACCAGAAGGTCATAGTCGCTATCGGGCCCGTCGTCACCTCGTGCCTTTGACCCGAAGAGGTAGATGCTCTCCGGACAGTAGGCCGCGACCAGGCGGTCGAGTATCTCCATGAGTGCCTGATCCTTCACGGGAAAGCCGTCTCCTGCCTGTCTTGGCTCCAACCGACACGACAAACCTTCCGCAGGCAGGGCGCGTCCCCGCGGAGGGCGCACCCGACCCTGTTGCAGCAGTTGCAGAGAGTCTAGCCGAGCTTCGGGGACGAGCGCAAAGCTCGTTCTACAGGTCGCGCAGGCCCCACCCGGAGGCACAGCCCCCGCGCCCAGTACCGGTCCGGCTCCGCATATGGGCTGCAGAGGACCGGGTCTTCCACGGGCTGGACCTCCGGATCGCGACGGGGAAGGTCGTACAGGCCCCGGGCAAGGTGTCGGATCCGCCCCCTCTCCACTTGGCGAACCAGAGCCTTCCGGACCGCATCCGGGCTTCCGAGGTCCAGGAAACGGCCGATCGTGAACACCCAACCGCCCTTCTGGGCGTTCAGGCGTATAATTGCTTTGTTGTCAATTGATTGAACGTGCTTTCCGATGTCACTTTTGTCCGGAAGAGCAGCATGGATTTCGGACAGAAGCAGCCCGCCTGACAGAACCCTGGCGCAACGCTCTTACTGCCCCAGCCCCTTCGCCACCATCACCTCATTCCCCCTCGGATCGACGACCTTGACCGCGATCCGCTGGTATTTCACTGGCTGAACTTCAGTGACTCGGTGCTCCGGAACACATCGAAGGCGGATGTGCAGGTTCCGTGCACGCCATCCTCGTCCCGACCCGCGCCGATGACGAGCACCGGGACTTCGAGGGCGTGACCGTGGTTGACCTGCGGGGACTGGATCGGTTGCTGTTCCGGCTGACGCGGGAATCCCAAAGCACCCGCACCTGACCAAGGAGGGCCGCACCGAACCCGACCTGATGATCGAGTTCGCGGAACGGGTTCCCTCCTGGAGCGTCGTCGTCGGCCTGATCGGCTCGGGGCAGGAGATCAATGTCGGTGAGGAGGGAGGGATCGGGCAGCGGCGCGACGCCATCGAGCGTTCTGCCGAGCACGCCCGCTGGACGATCCCGCCTCTGCGCACCTGGAAGCGGAGTTCGCCGGGCTCCGCACCGAATGGGAGCCCTCGCTCAACCTGGCCACCGAGTACGCCGCGCAAGGCCTGGAGCTCGATCTCGCCGTCCTGGTCTGGGGCAGCGACTTCATCCGGTCCGACGGCGCCTGGTCCAACGCCCTGGCCCGCGGCTACCAGAGCGGTTCCGGCGTCCGGGACCCCATGCAGCTCCGGCGAAACGCCTACCGCGTGCTCCTCACCCGGGGGCGCGACGGCACCGTGCTTTCACCCGGGCCGGACCCTGACCGGGGGGATGCACGGCTGCTTTCGCCTCGGTGAGGTACTGACCCGACCGGGATCTCGACTGCTCTTGACATTCTTGGAGCTGTCCGGGGTTTGGTCTTCGATGCCCGAGAGGCTTCGTCGGTTCACCCGGCCCTCGGACGCGCAGGTGGGCTGACGGAGGTCGACGCTGACGGCAAGACCGCTGCGTTGCGGGCCGGAACGACGATCGACTCGTGGAAGGTTCGGACTCGGTCGGGGCGACCGTTGACAGCGTGTCGGTCTGGGCTCGGCGCATCGAGGACGCCATGATCGTGGAGCTTCTGCCGCACGGCAATGAGGCCGCCGAGCGGTTACCGCCCATCCCCGAGAAGCTCGGGATGGTGCTCCTTCAGCCAGTCCAGGACCAGGTTCCTTAGCTTCCGCGCGAAGTCGATCAGTTCGGAAGCGTCTCTCTCTGTCGCAGCCCCGGCCGTATCGTATTCGACGGTGTTCCGCTTCATGCGGCAGGTGTCCAGGTAGTCCCCGTCATCCTGCCAGGCCGGCCCCAGGATCAGGGGCAGGGCAGCCAGCCGTTACTCGCCCACTGCCGCAAGCTCATCTTCGTTCCCGATCACCCAGAGTCGCGGATCCGCCAGCAATGTCCTGACGAAATGATCGCTGGACTCTCGTCGCTGGGAGAACTCGGCCGGCGAGAGGACATGCGGATTCACTTCACGTCCGACGACGGCGGCGACCCCCGAGAGGAGCGTGCCCAACTCCCGCAGTCCCAGGGTTCCGACCACCATGAGATCCACATCGCTGTCCGCAGTCTCCCTGCCGCTGGCCATGGAGCCGAAGACGAAGGCGAGCTTGATCCCGGCGTGAGTGAGTCGGGGCCGGAGGAGATCTACCAGGCCAGATGTTTTCAGGACGAGGCTACGGATGTCGGGATAGAGCGGATGTGAGGCGTTGGCCCGGTAGTACGCGCGGTTCCCCGCGCGACGCATCACCACCACTCCCAGGCCGGAAAGCCGCTCCAACTCCTGCCGCACCGTGCCATCGGCAAGCCCGGCACGACGGCCGATCTCGCGCACGTGCAGTTCCAGACCGTCCGGGCCAAAGAGCAGGCGGAAGATCTCGGACTTGACCCGAGAGGAGAGCAGCTCAGCCAAGGTGTTCATGTTGCGCGTTTATACCACGCGATCGCGTGGTCTTGCCACGCAATACTCCGGAGGTTGTGGGTCGCAGCGCCGAACCGGACGGCCTACCGCCGCCGCTGCCGCGGGCTCGCGTTCTTCCGACTTGACACCCTGTTGAACCGGCACCTTGCGGGCCGATATGCAAGGTATGTCAGCCGGCGCGCCGAACCTGAGATTGTGGAACAGCTTGCCGGCAAACCAATTGCGGCGATCCTAGGTCCCGACAGTGCGGAAAGACGACACTGGCTCAGCGCCGCATCTCCCGGCTCGGTGGCGAAGTCGACCCACGCCGGCCTCCCCTGGTTGCGCTACCTGCGACACCAAGTGGGAGGCTGGGTCCACTCCTAGCCGTTCGACGGCTGGCCGGTCCCCGCCTGCCGCTCCGTGCTTGCGGAGGTCTATCCGTCGCTCTGGAGCCGAGGGTTCGCTCGCGAGGGACGAGCGGTTCCGGCGTCCGGGACCCCATGCAGCTCCGGCGAAACGCCTACCGCGTGCTCCTCACCCGCGGGCGCGACGGCACCGTGGTCGTGATTCCGCCGGACCCGGAGCTGGACGACACGTACCGGCATCTGCTGGAGTGTGGGATGCGGGGGATTGAGCGGGTGTAGCCGCAGATCAAAAGATAACCCCGCCCGAGGCTTTGTCGGCATGCCGGGCGGGGGAGAAGTTCGCCTGACGTATCGTCGACACCGCTCGATCGTCAAGCGAGAACCGTGCCGTGCGCCGGCGCATGTCCCGCCTACCCTCACCGGCCGAGCCCGCAGCCGCGCGAGATGTCGGACCCTCCCCACCTCCGCCAGCCTGTGATTCCGCCCGCGGCAACTCGATCGGAATGCTGGATCCTCACCCATCCGCTGACGTTTCCGCAGGACCGCGCACGCCAGCCGAGGAGACGACTCGGATAGCCCGCGGACGGCGCCTCCTGTGTGGCCGGGGACAGCCCCCTGGCCTGCGGCGACGGGCTCTACCCGCTCGACGCCGACTGCGCCGGGAGCGTTTCCGGGCAACTCGGACAGATGGGCGCCATCCTTCTCCCTGAAGGACTCCCACACCATCTCGAGCCGAAGGCGGGTGAAGTGCGTGAAGAATCCGTAGCCGCCGATCGCGTACCAGGGGCAGCCCAGGAGGAAGAAGATCGGCTCGCCCGGGCCGAGCTTGCGCATGGCAGGAACGGCAGCCCGAAGCGGTGGCCCGTCACCGAGCCGGCCGCTGCTCGTCGACCTTCAGGCGGTCCAGGATCACTCACCCGAAAATCAAGCGACCTGCACCACTCATCGCATAGGTCGTGGCGTCCGCCCCACATCGGGGAAGCGGACCCGCGTATCCCGCACGGCCGAGATCCTGCAACGCCTGGGAGACGGACGGCTGGCTCAGTTTCCAGAGGCGGCGGAGTTCCTCCTGAGTCGGAGTTGCCTCGGGACCGAGCTCCTGGGCCCACGCGGTGAGTTGTCGTTGCCGGGTCGGCGAGAGCGTCTGCGCCAGAAGTTCGGCGTAGCGCCGCTGCAGCGCCGGCCGAAGGGTGTCGACCGAGAGGGATGCCCCGGGGGCGTCTCCGACCAACCCCACCAAGAGAGTCACCCCTTCTTCGAGCGCCTTGAACAGACCACGCAGGTCACCCCGAAAGAGGGGGTAGAGCGCGGCGACGGCCTCCGGGGCCACCGGCGGCGTCGCAGGCCGCCGGGCGTCGCGAACAACATGTCGATAGCGTGCATCGAGAAGAGTCTGCACATCGGGCTCAGGCATCGCCTCGAGCGTGAGCAAGGAGAACACCGAGCGAAGCTGGGGGTGAGCGGTCGTTGCGCCCGTTACCGCCTCGGTGGTTCCGACGAGGAGTACGTGCAGGCCGTCCTGCAAGAGGACCGGGTCGCGGAGCGAGCGCAGGATGTCGGCCGCATTCGCAACGTCGCGATCACTCAGGTTCTCAAGGTTGTTGAGGTGGAGCACGATTCCTTTCGCGTGCTCGGAGGTGAGGGCCAGCAACTCGCGGATGACCCGCGGGCCGTCCAACAGGAGACCCGCACCGGGAGTCACGGCCGCCGTGCTCTGAGAAGCGCTGGCGCCGAAGCCGGCCAGCGACACTCCACCGCCACCGCCGACGAGCCGGAAGGCTCGCACGTACTGCTGCGCCCGCTGCATGACCGGGTGGTCTGCCGACTCTGGCCGAGTCGTCAGGATCGCCTCGTACACGCCCTCCAGGATCCGGCCCATGACCCGCTCGGCAGTGTCATCAGGGTAGAAGGGGATGATCCCCCGCGTGGCCCAATAGCCATGGGCGAGAGCGCTGGACTTGACCGACTGGACCAGTGTTGTCTTGCCAACACCGGGCGCACCCCCCACGGCTTGGCGGGAGGAACCTGCGCCGCCGATCCCGGCCAGGAGGCATTCGAGTTCGGTCCCGCGGCCGACGAAGAGGCTCAACGGATCGCGAGCTCCCGACTCCCCCAGGGTGGTCCGGAAGTAGGGGTTGTCCTGTAAGTTGAATAGGTTCCAGTGATTAGGTAGACCGTCGGCCACGGTCTTTCGAGCCATTGCCACGCCTCCGATTCGGGCCTATTGATACGTATATAGGCACAATGGGCTATACGCCGTCGTATTCGCCATGTCAAGTGCCGGACCGATCGGCAACCTTCGACCGCAGAAACGCGGGACGGCGGCCACCTTGAGGTTGTCCAGGATCGTCTGGGGGAACCACTGGTTGGCCCCATACTCCCCGCGGCCAATCTTTCGGGAGCCGATCCGTTTCAGACGCCCACGACAGGTCCTCTGCGGGCATTGGTCAGGCCGACAGCCACGCCCTCGTCATTCCGCCCAACTGACCCGCACGCCACCCTCGGCTTTGGCCAAGCCGTAGATCCAGCGCAGGTGGTCATCTCGCCAGGTCTCTCATCGCCGCATCGCCCATTCACCGGCAAGGGGTCAGTCTCTCCCACCGGGCTCGCCCACCGGCACCCGCCCCACGAACGAGATCCGATCATCGTCGGTCTCGAACTCCGGGGGCGTTGAACCATTGTCTCGCATAGCCTTGACGCTGCCGCCGGCCCCGTGGGTTTGCGGGGCGATCACTCGCCCCCTTCAATTACGTCGATATCATGCGGGCCAAGGCTGCAGACCCCGAACAGCATCTGGTTCGGGCGATGGTGGTGGATGCCGCGAACCGCATCGGCAATCGCCCCCGCGCCGCGAATGCCGGCGGTCAGCGGCGGGTGGTGCGTCTCTTGGCTACCGGCTTGTCGGAGACCTTGCCCGCGTCGACCGACCGTGGCCGCGCCTTGGCGGACGGACGTCGAGCCTGCCGCATTGCGCTGGCGGCCTTGAGCACCGCGCGGAGCGCTTCGTTGACGGCCTCATCGGTGGGGAATGCCGCCGCAACGTCGGGTTCAAGGAGGGCCAGATTGGTGCCAGCTCGGTAGCGTCTCAGGTACTTGCCCCGAACGCCAGGCCCTAGCTCGCCGAAGTCATATTCGTTTCGAAGCTGGTCGGAGGGTTCAGGCTTGACCCTGCTCATAGAATCTCCTCTCGCGCCGGGTAGCCAGTCTTGCGCTGATGATCCGTACTCTCGGTCCCCTCTCGACGTGGGCCACGACCACCACCTGGCCCTTCTCCGTCATGCCAATCGTGAGCAGACGATGTTCGTCGATCGAGTGATCAGGATCATCGTACGTCATTGCCAGCGGGTCGCCAAAGACGGTGCCGGCGTCGTGGAATGACAGTTGGTGCTTCCGGAGGTTGAACGCCGCCTTGGCTGCATCCCACTCGAACTCCATGGGCCTCCGCCCCTCCCCTCGAATCCTAGCGTCTATCACGGAGTGTACTGGATCGATAGCCTCTTGACCGACTGCACAGGGGGCCGGACGAGTTCTGTCGCGTTGGGCGATGGTAGCCCGGCGCCCGGAACACAACATGTAATCTGTTTCTTGACAAGCGAATAGAACGTGGTAACGCGCCAGATCCGAACCCTCCTTTGTACGCGCGTGATCGTGCCCCCAACCGATCGTGGGTCGTGTCGCCCCCTCAAGCGGTCCCGGTGAGACGATCCCTCGGAGTCCGGACGCAGACACCAGCGAGCATCTGGCGTGCCGTCTCCCTTCCGGCGCCGAAACGCGCGCCACCCGCTCAGGTTGGGTTGCCCCCCAGTCAGAGAAGGCCGTCGACGTCGTGCACGAATGCGATCGGAATGCTGTATCCTCGCCCCTCCGCTGACGTTTCCGCAGCACCGCGCACGCCAGCCGAGGAGACGACGCCGATTCGAGGGGATACACGCAGATGGCCCGCAACCAGCGCAATCAGACTTCGTGTCTCCGGCCATTCGGATTCGCGTCCGCGCTGCTCGCGGCATCCTTGGTGATCGCATCGCCGCGGCCCTCCGGAGCCGCGATCGCGCCGGGCATCACGACGGTCACAGTCACGCTCCCGCAGGACCTGGAGCCGAACCGCCTCTCCCCGTGCACCTGGGGCTTCAGCACTCTCGGCCCCCGCCTGTACCTGGAACCGCTCTTCGATGGCCGGATCCTCCTGGGCTGGAGCGATGCCGCGGGGAACGGCCACGTGAGCCGGATCAACGGAACGACGATCGAGCAGACGACCGACTTCCCCACCCGTCTGGTTCGCGGGCTCGTGGGACACGATGACGGGTCGTTCGCGGTGCTCCTGCTGGACCGGCGCGGGTCCTTCCCGACCGACAACGTCATGGTGCTCTCGCGCCGGACCGCCGCGGGCGCGGAGTCGTGGGCCACCGACCTACTCAACACATTCCCCGCCGTCCCCGCGCCCGCGGACGGCGCCTCCTGTGTCGCCGGGGACAGCCGCCTGGCCTACGGCGACGGGCTCTACGGCGCGTACTTCTCGGTCCGCTCCTTCGGCCCGTTGGCAGGGCACGATGGAGAGCAGTACACGATCGTCAACGAATCCGGAGCGATCCAGCCCGGAGGCTATAGCTGGGGACTCTCGCACTCCCTGGCCGGACTCATCGGCTATCACCCCGAGACCGGGCAGCTCGTCCGCACCGGCATCAGCGACTGCTATCCGGACTCGACCGGCGGGCTCTATGCGGTGTCAGAGCCAGGATACCGCCCGCACCTCCTCTACCCGCTGGACGCCGACTGTGCCGGAAAGGTCTCCGGGCAGTTTGGACAGATGACCGCCGTCCTCGGCTCCCGCTGGCTGGTGGCGTTCAATGCGATGAATCAGGGCGACTTCGTCGGCCAGGGAATCGGCCTGCTGCGCTTCGGCCCCGACTTCGTTCCCTCCGTCGCCTGGATCACTTCCACAACGGGAGCCCAGGAGCGCGACCCGGTGCTGGCGCGGGTGGGCGTGGACCTGACCTCCGATCGGTACCTGCTGGGGTGGCGGGTCCAGTCGAGCGGCGAGTTCCTCCTGGCAATCGTGAACGCCGCCGGCGCTGTCCTCGAGGGGCCGGAAGTCGTGAGCCCCGACATCCAGTGGGGCGCCCGCGATGACTCGTTTCGCACCATGGCGGATGGCCGGGTGTCGTGGTGCCACGGGCTTGCCGGATCCTCCACGCTGCAGATCCACACGTACGCGGAGGCCGCCTCCTCGATCCGCACGGCGGCGGCGGCCACTGGCGCGCCGGGCGCGGGAGCTTCCTGGGCCAGGACGAATGCCAGCGCGCATCGTCCTGCGGATCCAAAATCCCGGTTCACGTGGGGGCAACGGAAAGGCCGCCCGGCAGGTCGGTGACTGCCGGACAAGCGGGCGTGGCTACAGCCCCCACGAACCGAACCCGGAATCCGGCTCTGCGGAAGTCTCCCCCAGCGTGGCCGGTTCATGCGGCATAGAGCAGCTTGCCTTCCCGCAGCACGGACGCCGGAAGAGAGGCAACCACGTGACGCCGGCTCTCGGACTGAGATCTTGTCCACACGATCACATCCACGGCCGTTCCCGTGCCCCACAACACCTCGTAGGCCAAGCGCCCGCGAGTCCGATCAGCGCGGGCGTCGTCGGGGACGATCACCAGGAGGTCATGGTCGCTGTCGGGCCCGTCGGCACCTCGTGCCTTTGACCCGAAAGGTAGATGCTCTCCGGACGATAGGCCGCGACCCGCGAAGGGCGCACCCCACCCTCCTTTCAGTAGTTGCAGAGAGTCTAGCCGAGCTTCGGGGACGAGCGCGAAGCTCATTCCACAGGTCGCGCAGGAGACGCCCGATGCCAGGACCCGTACGGAAATCCCCAACCTGAGCCGCAACGGAGCAAAGACCCGTCCGGCATTCTGAACCGGCAAGCGCCCGGGAGCAGGTGCCAGTATGGAAAGTTGACCGACCCGCTGCGCCAGAGCACGAGCCCGTGCGGAATTCAAACCGGCCCTCCGCGCCGGAACAGAAGCCTATATGGAAAGCTGACCGACCCTCCGCGCCAGAGCAGACGCCGGTGCGAAAACCTGAACCACCGTCCGCGCCACACCCCGAGTCCGTGCGGAATCCTGAACGACCATCTGCACCAGAGCAGGGGCCGGTGCCGAAATCCGAACGACCACCCGCACCAGCGCAGAAGCCGGTGCCGAAGCCTGACCCACCCCCCGCGCCAGAGCAGGAACCCGTACAGAAATCTGAACGGCCGTCCGCTCAAGAGCACGAGCCGGTGCGGAAACCTGAACGACCATCCGCACCAGAGCAGCAGCCAGTGTAGAAAGATGAACGACCTCCTGCTCGGGAGCGGACGCCCGTGCGGAAAGCTGGACAACCTCCTGCTCGCGAGCAGACGCCCGTACGGAAAGCGGACCGACCTTCTGCGCGGCTACTTCCGGCAGTGGGGAAACCCGACCGGCCTCGCACACCATCGCATTTCGGGTTTCTGCCAAACCCCCGGACGGGCCGGGGCAGCCGACCGGCCGTTCCCCCGCCCTGACCGGCCGCCGTCCGGCATGGCCTGCGGGCGCTGCCTCCACCTCGCCCACCATCGCCGCCCGAGCCTCCGCACATCCGCGCGGAAGCGGGCCCTCGGTAAAGCCGCATTCCAGGGAACCGTCACTCACAGTGACACTTCGAGTGACACTGTCACTGTGCGTGACACTCCTCGGACCGCGGGCTTTGGGCTTGTTTCCTGCCGAATCGTGCGCCGGGAGTTGATATGGAATCTCCTTCCGTTTGTCGCCGCGCGAGTTACCAGACCCCGCGGCGGCTTTCATCCTTCACAGTGATCGAACTCCTGCCATTGGCCCGCCCGTTGCCTTACGTCCGCCCGGATGCGCAGCGGCCGCCGC
>CAYYQN010000085.1:0-14513 GCA_964473865.1 uncultured bacterium
TGGTGACACCGGCGTACGTGATTTCCAGATTCTGATTTGCATCCGTGCTGTCACTCTCGTATGTGGCAGCCGTAAGAACGATGGTCTTCGGAGAACCCGAGTCGATCCCGTCAATGGCATCGCGGATCGATGTGAAGTCGCCGGGTACGGAGACCCAATCACACTCCTCCCGAGCCCCCACCGGATCGCCTCCGTAATCCCGACACGGCGATCCCCAGGTCAGCTCGTGGGCGGACCCGCAGTACTCCGGATCCACGCAGAGGTTGGAGTCGGCATATTCCTGCGAGAGAATGCAGGAGTCTCGGAAGTTCCAGTCCCCGGTGCCGCCTTGGTTGCCCCAGATGTCGGAGCGCGAATAGATGGCCTCTCCGCCGTTCAGGCAAGTCGTCGACACGCCAACGTTCGTGCCGGTCACGAGGCACCGATCCAGAAGCAGGCCCTGGCCTCCGTCCGTGCAGACAGCCCCCTGCGACGAGGTTCCGCAGGTGTTGTCCGCGATCGTGCAGTTGACCAAAGAGCAGTAGTCCGCGGAGCCGTAGAATGCGCTCCCCTGGCCGGCGGTGTTGTCCGCGAGCACGCACCACTCCAGACGGGGCCGCGCGCAGTCGATGGCGGCCACGGCCCCACCGTAGCCTGCCTCGTTGCCCCGAAACACGCAGTTGATGAAGAGCGGCGTCGAGGGCTCGCTGCACGTGGTCGGGTAAGTGACCAAAACGGCACCTCCACCCCCGGCAACGTAGCCGTTCGTGACCGTGATCCCGCGAACGACCGCGTCGCCGCGCTCCCCGCTATGAAGGTAGAAGCCCCGATGCGGATCCTGGGCCGATCCCTCGCAGTCGATGATGCAGGCGTCCGGATCGTCGCTTAGTGACCGTATCGTGACTGCCTTGCCACCGAAGTCGATGTCGCGGTTTCCGGATCCAGTATAGGTGCCATCATCAAGGTAGATGCAGCAGCCCGTTGACACCGAGTCGACTGCACCCTGGATTGTGTGGTAGGGGTCCCCCGAGCCGTCTGCCTTGACCAGAACGGAGTCTACAATGCCCAAAGGCCGAATCCCTGGGTAGATTTGGCCGAATGTCCCATAGACCCAGGTGCTGTCGGGGGACCAGAAGCCCCCAAAGTCGTTGTTCGCGTGGATCCATCGATGCCCATCGGTGCTGATCGCCCACCCGTCAAGGCACAACGCGTGATCGAAGTACCATTCCGCGATTACCGGCCGGTGGGCGCACACCTCCGAGCGCACCTTCGCGAAACCCTCGTCGACATTCGGCCACACGTAGAGGGGGCCGCAGCCGTAGCCCATGTGGTTCTCCAGAAACGGCGGAACGTTGATCAGAGTATCACCGGACGACTGGTATCCGAAGTCCATCTCCAGGCCGACGGCGACTCAATAGCAGAAGCTGGCGAGGCTACTCGAATCTGCCGAACTGAATCCACCCTCCCAGGTCTCGGGGAGATGGTCCCAGTCGATGGCTTCGAAGTGATCGGCACATAGAGTGTCGCCGGGAGTTCCCGTACAGTCCGGTCCGGAGGTGCCGTTCCACAAGTAACTGGAGCTGCCGGTACCGGAGTCCGGGTATGCGTAGCACCGCATTAGTCGTGAAAGAGACGACGCGACACAGCCCAAGAGACAGAGTGAATCGGTCTGAGCGCATCCGGCCTGGCAGTCCCCGGTAGACGGACACCTTTGGTTGTACGGCGCGCATTGGTGCCAATCAATCCCGCCCATCAACGGCTCCACGCCGATGATGGTGCCAAGAGGACAGTCGGCCTTGTCGGGAGTCATCAGTGACCACGCTGCATCGATCGCGCCGCCGGGTCCGGCTCGCAGGCTCCTCCGCACCACGTGCTCGATCATCTGGTAGAGATGATTGCATCCCGGGCCTGGTTCCAGGCCCGGCCAACCACCCGACGTGGAATAGGCCAGCACGGGAGGAAGCTGCTTGGTGGCGGCGACGATGATCACGCCGCCGGAACTGACCTCGTAGGCCATCCCGAGAAGTGTGTCTCTTGCGGTGACCGATCTCGACGAGACGATCGAAACGTCGCCGTCCACGGGATCGTCGGTCGACCAGCGCCCGTGCAGCGCGATGTTGCCGCGAAGCCACGATTCGGCGGCGGAACGCATCTCCAGGTCGGTAGGAATGTCGGCAGCCAATGACGTCAACGGAGAGCAGATCGACAAGACGAACGTGAGCAGAAACGCGGCATGCGCCTTCACCGGAACCTCCTTCTTGCCAAGCGTGAGAGTACAGTCCTTGAGGCAGAGGGTTCGGATTCTTCGCGTGTGTTCGTCTCTTGTGCGCGCCTACCTCCGCCGGACGAATGTGCCCGTCCGCAGGCCTTCGGTGGTGATAGCGCGGACCAGGTACACGCCATTCGGTGTCTCGCGGCCGTGATCATCGCGGCCATCCCAAAGCAGGTCGGCATCCGATGCGCCATGGGTTCCGTGCGCAAGCTGCCGAATCAGCCGACCGGAGACGTCCAGGATGTCCACCGTGGATGCGGACGCGGGGGATGCGCCGAACACGACCGCAACGGAGCCGGCAGCGGGGTTGGGGACCAGCACGATCCGTGGAACCTTCGCCGCTGCCGCCACCGCGGAGAGAGGCGCGCACGGCTGCGGCACGCAGACCGCTCCCGCTCCGAGCCAGACGGAGGGAGCCAGGCACACCTGCTCGGCGGTTACCGCGCAGTAGCCATCGGCGCGGCAACAACCTCCCAGGAAGGAATTCTTCAATCCGAGGCCATGCGTGGCGCCCGCCGTGATCGCCGTGAAGTCGGCGTTGGGCGCGGGGATTTCACACCGACCATCGCCGTTATAGCCCCAGGCGGCAGCGGAGCCGTCGCTTCTCAAACCGAGACTCCAGGCCTCTCCGGCCCCGATCGCCGTGAAACCCGAGTTTGGTATCGGCACAGTACATTGGCCGTGTGAATTCGATCCCCAGGCCACGATCGAGCCATCGTCTCTCAAGCCCATGCTGTGTGTGACTCCGGCCGCCACCGCGGCAAAGTCGGTGTTGGGCTCAGGCACGATCGTCTCGCCATGGTCGTTGCGACCCCACGCCACGATCGTGCCGTCGCACCGAAGCGCGACGCTATGTCGATAACCCGCCGAAACGGCCACGTAGCCGGAGTTCGGACTCGGGATGTTGCACACCCCGTACGGGTTGAAACCCCAGGCCACGATCGATCCGTCCGACTTGAGCCCGTAGCTGAAGCCACCGCCGGCCTCCACGGCAGTGAAGCCGCTATTGGGTGTGGGAACATCGCATTGACCAGCCCCGTTGTCGCCCCACGCCACGATCGATCCATCCGCCTTCAGGCCCATCGTATGGCCCCCTCCCTCAGAGATTTGGACGAATCCCGTATTGGGTGGCGGCACATTGCACTGGCCCACCTGGCACATCCCCCAACCGGCTGTCGCCCCGGAGGACCGGAGCGCTGCGCTCGTCAAGTTCTCTGCTGAGACCGCAATGAAATCGCTGTTCGGCGCCGGGACATCGCATTGTCCCCAGTAGTTCCAGCCCCACGCCACGATCGTCCCGTCAGCCGAAACCACGCCGCTCGTACCGATGAGTCCACTCATGACCAACAATCCCGCCACCAACGCCTTCAGTGCTGCGGACCGCATCGCACACGCTCCTTTTTTGGGGAGGCCCCAGGCGGGACCCTGCTCCTCCCTCCGCGTCGGCCAATCACTTCCGTGCCGTTACCCAGTCATCTTCAACTCTGCGCCCGCCTGTCTCATGGCGTCAATGAGATTCCTGCGGGTAGTGCCAAAGTGCTGATGTCACGCGGGGCAAGGAGGCGAACCGCCCCCCCGCTCCGTGGAAGACAAGATGGCGTGACCTTCAATTCGGCAAAGGAAGCCTCGTTGTAGCCAAGCGTGAGAGCACGGTCCGTGAAGCAGGAAGTGTCGGTCTTGTCGCGGGCGTGCGTGTTGCGTGCGCGGATCCTTCCTCCGGACGAACGTGCCTGTTCGTGGGCCTTCGGCGGTCACGTCCCGGATTAGCCGCCCGCCGCTCGGTGTCTCACGGCCTGATCGTCGCGGCCATCCTGCGGCAGACGGAACACCGGCTCAGCCATGCCTTCAAGAGGAACCGCGAGGGCCATCGGGGAACGGGACTCCCTCCGGGTCCACCTCAGGATCCACGTCCGCAGGGCCCGGCTCCTCCCGGTCTCGGAGCGGGGACCCTCCCATGCCGCCGCGCATGGTGGCCGATCGCCGCCCCGCCTCCCGATCGGCCCGCGCTATCTCCAATCTTCCGGCCACAACCGGTCGGGTTGAACTTGGGCTCTGGATGGAGACCGGCCGCCTCGACGTTGCGCCGAAGCGGCCGGAACATTCACGAGGAAGGCCGGTGTGCCCCTGCGAGGGGCGAATGGACCGGCTGCTCGCGCGAGCGGGGCGGATCCGGGCGCGAATCCGCACCCGCCGATCGATTCTTAGAACCTCACGCCCACCGATAGATAGATGTTGGTGGTCTTGGACGTGGCGTCGTCGTCGTCGTCCGCCTTGGTGCTCTCCTCATCCTCACCGATGTCGGTCAAGCCGAGCTCGTATCCGACCTGCGCGATCCCGCCGAAGGTCTCGTTGAGCGGGAACTCCACCCCGCCGCCCGCGACGAGGCCGATCTCCGTGCTCTTGCAGTTGTCCTTGAAGTCCACCTCGGCGTTGTCGCTCTTGGACTTGGCGGACATCAGAATGCCCAGCTCGGGACCGATCTGAAGAAACGGCGCCGGGCCTTCCTCCTTCCCCAGGCCGACCTTGAGGAGGATGGGAATCGTGAGATAGTCGATCTTGCTCGTGACGTCTCCGGAAACTATCGTCCCGGAGTACTCGGCCTTTTCGCCCTTCATGTTGTAGATCAGACCGGAGGCGACGCTGAACATCGGGGTGAGGACATACTCCACATCTCCACCGAAGCGCATCGCCATCCGCATCTTGCGGTCGACGCCCGATTCGTCGATGTCGGGGTCGTAGGCCATCTTGGCCAGATTGAGTCCCGCGCTGACACCGAACTTGACGGGCATGTCGCTGCCCGCCTGGGCGCTGCTGCTGCAGAGCAGGACCGCGCCGAACGTGAGAGCCACCGCGGCAAGCGCCACCAAAGACAGTCTTCGCAAACCACACCTCCTGTGCTCGAAACCCCTACGGCATGCGTCCATCATGCCATCCTCCCGGCAACGCGGGAGGCCGATCCGCTGCCAGCAGGATTCTTGGGCGACCGCAAGGTGATGTCAAGGCCGAGATTGCGCCGGGGCGCGTCCGGGACGCCCATAGCGGAAGGGGTCAGTCCGAAGGCTCGACCCAGCTTCCGTGGTCCCGAATCAGATCGACGAGGCGATCTGGGGCCTCCGCCTCGGCGACCCCCGATTGCACCCGATCCCGCCCGACGTACAGGTCGACCCGGCCCGGGCCCGAGCCCACGTACCCGAAGTCGGCGTCGGCCATCTCGCCCGGTCCGTTCACGATGCACCCCATGACGGCAATCCTCACGCCCCGGAGATGCTCGGTTCGTTTCCGGATCGTCGCTGCCACGCGTTGCAGGTCGAACTGGGTGCGACCACAGGAAGGGCAGATCACGAAGTCGGCGCGGGTCAGTCGCATGCGGCAGGCTTGGAGGATGGTCCAGGCCGATCGGACGGGCTCCTCGGTCCAGGATCGGCCCCCGGGCGGCCATGGAGTCGCGGAGATCGAGGGTTCGAGGCACAGCGCTTCCCCCACTCCATCCAACAACATCGCGCCGGCCCTCAGCGCGGCGAGCGGACCGGCTGAGGGAACCTCCAGAAAGATCGGGTCTTCCGTGGCGGAGAGGCCCAGGGCCAGGTCGCGCATGCGGGCGATCCAGCGCGGGCCGGACGCGCAGAGAAACCCGACGGTGTTGAGTCCTTCATCGTGGCACAGCGCCGACAAGCGCGCCGCCGCCTCGCCGGGGGCGGCCAGGGATGCTGGGAACCGGAAACGAACCGGCTTGCGCGCCCGGAGCAGCAGTCGGGCCAGAAGCCGGAGGAGTTCCTCGTCCCGGCGATCCGAAGAGGGCGAGAGGTCCAGGCTGAGTCCGTCCACGAACGGAAGCGCGCCTTCCAGCAGATGGATTTCGCCCTGACCGGACAGACCCCACTCGAGCAGAGTCGGGGTTTCGGCCGGCACGTCTGAGCGGAGTCGGAACGAGTGGAGCGCCTCGAGGATTGCGGAGGGGTGTCCATCCCGCCGCGGGATCGGCCGCACGGAGATCAGCTCGGGCGGCTCGTTCCGCGACGGGTCCAGCCAGGGGAGGGCGGCCGCGCCGGCCCCGGGATCGATCGGCAGCGGCAGCCGGGCCTCGACCCGCACCGGAAAGTCTCCGCCCAGGCCGAGCTTACCCAGCACCCACGGCTGGCTGTGCCGCCGCCGCGTCGGCCCGACGCGAAGCTTCCACCACGACTCACCCGTTCGCGCGATGAGATCCTCCATGTCGGCGCCGGCCTCCGCGGATGGGAACGGGGCGGCGGCGGCCCCGGTCTCCTCATCCACCGCTGCGAGGATCGCGCGGGCCGCCGGAATCTCGTGCACGGAGTCCTCGGCCAGCGAGACGCGGATGGTGTCTCCGATCCCGTCCACGAGCAGTGAACCGATGCCGATCGCGCCCTTGACCCGGGCTTCCAGGCCGTCCCCCGCCTCCGTGACGCCGAGATGGATCGGGTAGTCCATGTCTGCCTCGTCCATCCGGGCCGCCAGCAGCCGGTAGGCGGCGATCATCACGCCGGGCACAGAGGACTTCATGGAAAGGACGATCTCGCGGTAGTTCATCGATTCGCAGGCGCGCACGAACTCGAGCGCGGACTCCACCATGCCGGCGGGCGTGTCGCCGTAACGGTTCATCACCCGGTCGGCCAGCGACCCGTGGTTGGTGCCGATGCGCAGGGCGGCCCCGTGCTTGCGGAGCGACTCCACCAGGGGCCGAAGCGCTTCCGCCGCGCGCGCCACTTCCGCCGCGTACTCCGCGTCCGTGTAGTCGCGAACCGCGAACTTCTTGCGATCGGCGTAGTTGCCGGGATTGATGCGTACCTTCTCCACGATCGCGGCCGCGGCGACGGCAGCCCGCGGCGTGAAGTGGATGTCGGCGACGAGCGGAACGTGGATCCCCTCGGCCTCCAGCCGACCCCGGATCGCCCGCAAGTTCTCCGCCTCGCGCAGGGATGGCGCGGTCAGCCGCACCAGAGAGCAGCCCGCGGAGACCAGCGCCTTCACTTCCGCCACCACCGCGCCCGTGTCGAGGGTGTCGGCCGTGGTCATCGACTGGATGACAATCGGGTGCCCGCCGCCGACAATCAGCGGCCCGACGCGCACGCCGCGCGTGGGGCGACGACCGGAGCCGGCCCGCCGTCCGGCTGTGTGCTGATCCGACATCAACGGAGTCCTCCCCTTCGCCGGAGAGGGTACGGGAACAGCAGCCGGTGAGGAAGCGCCGCGGCGGGACAAGGTGAGAGCCGGAAGCACGGGGGCCCTGGCGAGTTGAAGGCAAGCGAGTGGCCGCGCTCCGACTCAAACCTCGTCACAACCCGATGCTTCCAGCTCTCAAGCGTCTTGCGGGAGCCCTGGTTCTGTTGCGTCGGGGTGATGTCTCTCGCGAACCAGGGCCCGCGTCACCTCTCATAGATGCCGAGTCTTCGCGGGCGATTGCCGCGGCTTCCGAGTTCCCCTCAGATCGTAGGATTCCGCCCGAATCTGAGCGGATGCCTGCCGAGCGCCACGAGCGCCGGCCTCAATAGACCGTGATCAGCACCGTGTCGCGGACCGCGCGCACCTGGGCGATGATGGCGGCCAGCCCCGTCTCGCCGTTCGGGCTGTAGCTCGCGGTCGCCAGCCCATCCCGGGTCACCCCCTGCGCCGACACGGTCCCGATGGTGGTCACGAAGCTGACCAGCGTGGAGTCGGGCACCGGGCGGCCCTTTTCCAGGACCGTCGCCCAGATGGTGGAGACGGCGGATGAGTCGGCCTTGAGCAAGAGCGGCACCGCATCGAGCGAGACCGTGAGGCCGTCATTCGGATCGGGAGCGGCGGTCGATCGGCACGAGGCTGCGAGAAGGATCGTGCTCAGAAGGAGCAACAGCGCCAGGCCGGCTCGCGGCGGCGTCGCCATCGACTTCAAGGGGGGCATCGTCATCGGTAGTCCCTCATCTGGATCGTCTGGATCGCGTCGTCGCGCACCTGGCGCATGAGGTCGCGAACCGCCTGGCGCCGCAGGCGGCCCCGCACCTCGTCCGGGGCCTGGGTCGCGGCGAGCGATCCCGACTCCGGCGCCAGCTGCACGCCGAGGAGCTTGGCCGCGGTTCCCGTGTAGAGCCTGCGGGTGAGCACCGAGTAACCGTCGGGGGCAATCAGTTCGCACTGTCCGACCACGGTGGTCCGGGCGCGGGAAACCCGCGCGAGCGGGGAGAGATCAAGCCCGCCCACCTCCGCGTCGCGCATTTCCAGGATCTTCACGTTCAGCTCGTAGTTGCGCGGCGTGGAGAAGGTGGTGACCCACTCCGAAGCCCGCGGCAGGACGACTCCGCCGGTGGCCGGGGGTGTCTCCCGCACCGACGCGACGTAGACGGCGGGTTGGGTGCGGCCGCCGACCGGCTCGGCCCGGAAGCTTTCGGAGAACTCACGCCCGAGGCCATAGGGATCGGGAATCGCGGTCTCCACCGAGTGGACGAGAAGCCCGGTGTCGGCGCGCTCGCGGAAGGCGTAGAGCTGTCCGACCTGCGCGCGGTCCCGTCCGAAGGTGAGGCCGAACCGGAACTCCGGATCGACTTCCTCCTGCTGCAGAAGGCGGCGTTTCATGCCCGCCTGCACCCCCAACCCGAGAATCAGCGGGCGGTGTAGCCCGAGGTAGGTTTCCGACTCGAACTTGCGCGTCACCATGTCCCAGCGCGTGTAGTACTCGCCGCGAAAGTCGAGTCGAAGCGGCAGCTGGTAGGCCAGACCGAGGCCGCCAGTCAGATAGCTGTCGGCATCCCCCCCGGGCAGGAGAACGCCCGGATTGACATAGGCCGCGAATTCCGGGGAGACGTACTGGGCCAGAACCTGGGCCGTGTAGTCGTTCTCGCGCGAGGTGAACGGGGCCAGGCCGTCGAACTCCTTCTCGTATCCGGTCGGCAGGCTCAAGGTCTGGCGCAGCCCGATGCGGATCGGCTGGTCCGGCCACGGGGCCAGGTGCAGCTTCAGCGAGAGGTTGGTGTCGCCCAGTCCCCGCTTGTGCAGGTCTCCCATGCTCTGGTCGAGATGAAGACCCGAGATGCCGAATGTCACTTCCGGGGTAACGCTGTACAGGGCGCGCAGGCGGCTGATGACCACGGTGCCGCGGACATCACTCCGTTCCGTGCTCCGGCTCATCTGCACATACGGGCTGCCCGCGGGTGGACCGTCGGCGGACGAGACATTCAGGATCTCGCCATCCTCGGAGCCGAGCCACGCGATCTGGGCGCGCGCCGTTCCGCCCGGGGCTCCGGCCAGGCCGAGGCCGAGAACCAGGGCCAGGAAGAAACGGGCGAAGGAGGCGGAACCGGAGCGAATCGACCGGGCGTCCGCATGCGCGAGGATTTCCCGCTCCAACTCGTCGCGCCGCGCTCCCGGCGGCGGGGCGTGCATGGTTCCGTCGGCGAACGGCGATCCGCATCGGCCGCAGAGCGGCGACCGGTCCGGCGTACCGGCCGCGGCCGGGACGCTGGGAGGGTGGGGACGAAGTGGCGGCCGCCGGCCGGCCCGATTCGGCCTGCCGGCAGCGGTCACCCGGTCCGCGCGCGCCCGTTCCGTGTTCCGCATCATTGTGACCCGTTTCATGGTTTCCTCACTCCGCTGGGGTCAGCGGGCCAGGACGACGCGGCCCGTGGCCGTCCGTCCGTTGCTGCCGAGCCGGTAGAAGTAGACGCCGGAGGGCAGTCCCGCTCCCGCGTCGTCGCGCCCGTCGAAGAGCACGGCGTGATAGCCGGGTGCGTACGGTCCTTGGGCGAGGGAGCGGACCCGCCTCCCGGTCGCGTCGAAGACCTGGAGGGAGATCTCCCGATCGGCCTCCAACGAGAAGAGAAGCCGGGTCGATCCTCGGGCCGGGTTCGGCCAGGCCGGGAGGAGCGCGAATGCCGCCGGCTCCCCGGACAGAGCGCCCGCTTGCCAGGTCCCGAATCCGATTCGCTCGCCGGTGGAGGAGCGGAGGTCGTAGGCCAGGGTCAGCGGTGCGCCCTCCGGGTGCCGGATCCGAAACCTCGCGCGCGCGGCCGTGCCGCTGCCGTCGACCCCGGGATCGCCCCGGTCGAGCCTCGAGATCGACACTTCGAGATAGCCCGGTGCCTCACGCCTCAAGAAAAGACTTCCGTCCGCCCCCTCCAGAAAAGCCCCGCTTTCCGCGGACACGACCTCCAGCTGGTCCGGGTCGAAGCTGAGGGCGAAGCAGCCCCCGGTGAAATCGATGGCGTTTTCCACCACGATGTCGATCGCCAGCTCACCGCCGCGACGGGGGTCCTCCAGGAAGCTGCGCGTGCGGGCCCAGGCGCCTTGCGTCCGGTCGACCAGGCAGAGGGAGCGCGGCGCGGAGAACTCTCCGGCGACCGGGCCTTCGCTTCCCGGCGCTGCGCCCGGAAGCGCGCCCTTCCGGTCCGTGCCCGGCTCGACGCCCGGCTCCACGCCCGGCTCCACGCCCGGCCGCGCCAGGCTCGCTTCGCCGGAGGCTTCGCGCGGGAACTCCTTCGAGAACCCGAGCGAGGCGGCCCACGAGTACATGGTGGTGAACGCGAGGATGTCGTCGATGTCCCACCGGCCGTCCGGATTCGCGCGCAGGTCCGGGGGCGAGCCCTCGGCCGGGCCGAGGTCGGCGATCGGATCCTGAACGAAGTTGGCGCCGTTCCAACCGACGGTGAAGGCCATCTGGTCGGCAAAGTCGATCTTCCCATCCGGCTTCGGCATCAGGTGCGGAGCGACCGAGTCGGCGCCGGTGGCGGTGGTGGCGATGTCGCCAAGCCAGCCCATCCGCAAGCTGACCGACTGCGTGGCCCAGCTCGCCGGGCTCGAGCCGCCGCGCATCGTGATTCCGGAACTGGCTTTGCTGATGCTGATGGAACCGTTGCGCCAGCGCGCGGCGACCGGGGTCGTCTGCAACGCGTTGGACCTCGCCCGCACGGCCACGCGTGCCAGGGTGAAGGGACCGCTGCCGTTCAGTCCCCACGGCGAGCCGGTGATCGAGGTGTTCACCCGCAGCGTTCCGGCAGTGTTGTCCCAGGACGGCACGAAGATCTGGTTCAGCGCCCCAGTGCGGTCCCAACCGTTGCCCGGCGTGATGCCCGTGACCTCGACGAGAGAGGGATCGAAGCTGCCGCTGAACCCCACCGCCATGACGCTCTCCGGGTACGCGATCTGGAGCGTCACCTGGCGATCGAGCCCGTTCTGCAGATAGAGTGCGCGATCTCCGTCCCGGGCATCCGCGGCCTGCACGCGCGGCACCAGATCGGCATCGAGGCAAAGAAGCTGTGCCGCCGTGGTCTGGACGCTTGCCACCAAAGCTCCGTCCTCGTCCTTCATCTGCGCGAACAGGTAGTAGCTGCCCGCTCCGGGAGCGCCCTCCGGAGAGGAGGCAAACCGCCAGACCGCGGAGGAGGCGGAGGCCGCAACCGTGCCGGCCGGAAGGCACAGCTCGGCGCTGCTGATGCCGGAAGTGGTGCCGTAGTAGAGGTCGATGTGCCCTCCGAGCGGCGGATTGGCGGTGACGAAGCGGAACGTGTATGCGCCGCTTGGCGCGAAGCAGTCCGGAAGCGCGCTGTCGCCGGTGAGGTCCAGCGTCACCGATGGGACCTCCGCCGGCTCGAACTTCACGATGACGCCGCGGGTGCGATCGGCGGCGTAGAGGTCCAGTTCGTCGCCGTTGGGAAGGAACTGGAGCGCGTTCAGCTCTCCGAAGCGCCCCAGCTCCGCGCCGGCGGTTCCGAGGGTGTCGAGGTAGGTCGGCACCGCGGCGCCGCCGGCCGCCATGGCGGCGGTGTCCTCGTAGAGGACGATGCGATCCCGCCCCGTGTCGGCCACTCCCAGCCAGGCGCGAGCGGGACTCTGCCCGTCCGCAGCCACGGTGATGGCCAGGGGGGCCAGCAGGGCGCGACCGCCGGGGGAAGCGGTCGTCCACGCGCAGACGGCGTCGAGCCGGGCCGGAAGGTTCAGCGCGTCGTCGGCGGGCACAAAGGCCAGCTTCTGGACACGGTTATTGCCGGTGTCGGCGACGTAGACGTCGAACTGGCCGAGCGCGGGATTCCATCGGGCGGCAACACCCTTGGGGTCGGAGAACTGGCCGAGCTCGGCGCCCGCCGAGCCAAAGCGGAGGAGATCCGGGGTCGTCTTGTATGCGAAAGCGATTTCGGTATCCGCCGGCGGGATCGCGCCGTGCGTGCCGTCCCCGAACAGGATGCGCCCGACCTGCCAGTCGACCTCGTAGACCTTGTCGGCGGGTCCGGCGCTGCCGAGGTCCGCCACCCGGCTCCAGACGTCCGGTGCGCCGTCGGGATCGAGGGTGAGGGTTGCCAGGGTGCCTTCCGCGAGCGGAAACGTCGTGGTCCAGGCGGACCAGTTCGGCGGGACCGAGGCCGGCGTCGACTGGTAGTAGTCTTCTGTGGCGCTGGCGCCGATGGCGGACGCGGGTTGCGCCACAGAGGTGTGCGCATCGCCGGGGAGCCAGTCATCCGTGGCGGTGGGAGTGGCGCCGGAGGCGGCGATGACCTTCACCCGGTCGGCGCCGGTGTCGGTCACGAAGAGGAAGCGGTTCGGCGTGGCTCGAGTGGTGGTGATGGTGACGCTGGTGCCCACCGCGGCGTTCGTCTTCAGGGAGATCCCCGGGACGGCCAGGAACGTGCTGGCCAGGTCGCCGAACGGGGCGTCCCGAATCAGGATGCGTCCGGTCGTCTGGTCGGTGACGGTGACGTTGCCGGCGCCGACGTTGACGGCGTAGGTATGACCGGTGACCTGGCTGGCATCGAGGATCGCGCTGCTCGCCTGATCGAACGGTCCGTTGTCGCTGCTGAGCGCCACGGTCGCCGGTACCGAATCTCCGGCGCGCGCCACCGCCAGCCCCCAGGGCGTGGTCAACGCGTCGTCGTACGCCTCGCGATAGGTGACACTCCCGCTCGACGACACCGCGTAATAGAACAGCTCCTCGTTCTGGCCCGCCGACCCGTCCGCGGCATCGAGCAGGAAGACGTCGTCATCGTCCTCATCCGCGTCCGGCGGGGCCACGGCGATTCCGCGCACCGACTGCCACGACGTCGGTCCGCCCGACGTCGGGTCGATCTCCAGCAGGACCTTGCCGGCGTTTCTGGACACGCCATAGTCCACGTCGCCGACGCCGAAGGCGTTGGCAACCTGTCCCTGGTTGTCGGTGAGCAAGTATTCGAGCTGGAAGCTGCTCGCCGAACTGAGCGATCCCGCCGGAAGTCGGATCTCCGGGGCCTGTACGGCGTCGTCGTAGGCGACCGTGTAGACACGATCCGCCGCCTGGAACCCGCTGAGGTCGGCCACGCGGCTCCACAGCATCCCGTCGATCTGCACAGTCTCGGAGTAGGGGATGATCCAGCGATCCGCAGCCTCGAGGAACTGCGGGAGCAGGATCTGGTCGTCGTCGTACTCCGAAGCGGCGGGAGTCACGCCGGAGACCCGCCAGGTGAACGAACCGCTCTGAGCGGTGACCCTGGTTCCGTTGGCTTCAAACGCCTGCACGCGGGAGTTGCCGGTATCGAGGACGTATACCACGTCCCGCTGGCCGGTCCCGTGTTCCCGCGCCGCGACGCCTTGCGGGCCTGAGAACGGGGTCGCCGAACCGGGAGGCGGCGCGTCGACCAGCTGGTCGACCAGCGGGGCGTGAATCACGCGAAAGTACGGCCCATTCCATTCAAGGATGGCATCCAAGGAGGCGACCGCGCCGGCGTTCGTGGTGAGCGCCGCCAGCAAGCCGAGCACCGCGCCCGGGAGCGCTTCCGCGTGAAGCCCCCGGCCCCGGCCCGGGACACCCGTGTTCCCGTCCGCCCCGGCCCCGCATCGCCCAAACGGCGGTTGTGAGCGCTCCTGCCTCATTCCACGGTCCTTCCTGGTCCTAAGACGCTCCGGCCTCGGCTGGTCGTGCCGGTCCGGCCCCCGGGGCGGCATGCAACACCCGTACCAGCGGAGAAAGCCCGGATCTGTTGGCGGGCTGGAGGTTCCGGGGCGGATGCCGATCCCCGGGCGGCGGTCTCGGGAAATCCTTGCCGCATCGGGGAAAGAACTGCCCCGGTACCCCAATCGCGACCCGACGCGGCCGCCAGCTTCAAGTTGTTTCGTCGCGTCGGGGAGTGTGCCGTCGGGGTGCCGGTGGGCGCGCTGCCGGCTGGGAACCGGCCGGCCTGGATGGATCCTGGCCGGTCGCGGGCAGAATGGACGCAAAACCGCCTCCCGGTTGCCCGGGAGGCGGTCTCATGGGAAGCAGGGCTCCGGGGGCCGGGTGGCGCCGCTCACAGGCGGCGCCCTTCCCCGGCCT
>CAYYQN010000086.1:0-14445 GCA_964473865.1 uncultured bacterium
CGCAAGCCATGACGGGAGTCCAGCGGAAAACGGACTCCGTTCGTTGACCGGTTACCGCAGGCGCCTGCCCCATCGATTTGAGCGATTCCGATGCCGCGAAACGGCGATCTCCAAACCGGGGCATGCCGCGATTCGGCCCCTATCCGAAAGGGGCATGCCGCCCCGCGGCGATCTTCGCGCGAGCCGATGCCGCGAAACGGAGCTTGGAATCGGCGACGGTGAAGCATCGTGGCGGCTGCCGTTTCCGCGGGGAACTGCGCTTGATTCGTTTCCCCGCAGCGCCACCCTTGGGCCAGGAGGACCTGGCCATGTCCCATCTGAGCCCGCAGACCTTGACGACCGCTGAGCAGCAAGCGCTGCTAGCGGCGACCGCCGGCCACCCGCGCGACCATCTGCTCATGTCCCTCGCTCTCGGCACCGGCCTCCGGCTCTCGGAGCTGGTCGGCCTGGACGTGGGCGACGTCTTCTTCCCGACCGGCCAGGCGCGGCAACGGCTGCGGGTCCGCCCGGAGATCGCCAAGCGCCACCGGGCCGGCGATGCGTTTCTCCCCGATGCGCTGACGCCGAAGCTGGTGGCGTTCTGGCGGTACAAGACCGACCGGCACGAACGCCTGGAGGCTCCGGCTCCGCTCTTCTGCGGCCAATCCCGGCGCCGACTCTCCCCGCGGCGGGTCCAGGTCCTGTTCCACCGCTGGCAGGACGCCGCCGGGTTCGACCGGGGCTACCCGTTCCATGCTCTGCGGCACACCGCGGTGACGAACGTGTACCGCGCCACGCGCGACCTCTTCCTGGCCCAACGGTTCGCCCGGCATGCCAGCCCGCTCACGACCACGATATACACCCACCCGTCGGACGAGGAACTGCGCGACCGGCTGCGGGCCTTGGCCTGCTGAGGTCTCCCGCGGCGCGAATCTCAAGTCCGGAAACCATGGACAGAATTGACAGAATCGCCGGAGTCCCTGGCGCGATCCGCGGGAGGTCACCCGGGGCCGCGCGGCTCAAACCCGCACCCCCCCGACACAATACTCAGAATACTTAAAACCCCCCGGGCGGACGGTCTGCGGCCGCCTTCTCAAGTCCGCACCCCCTGCACAGAATTCACAGAATACTCAGAATTCCCCGGGCGCGACCTGCGGCTGGTCCCCCGCGGCACATGGCGCAAACCCACGCACCCCGAACAGAATTGCCAGAATTGCCAGAATCCTCCGTTCGACCCGCTGGGTGAGACTGCTGGCCGGGCGCGGCCCGGTCAATTTCGGCCGCCCCGCCGCCGCCGGGCACGCCGAATCGCGCCCGCCCCGGCCGAGCGGACCGGAGCGGGTGCCCGGAGCATGTGGGGAGGAATGCTGGCTACCGGAGATGCCAGGGCGGGTGCTCGATGTCGAGCATGCGCGGGCTGAACATCCGGCGCCACTCGTCTTCGTCGCGGTCCGGACGCAGGTTGAGGAACGTGAACTGCGGCATTCGTACCCCTTCCCGAGCCGCCAGCCAGGCGTAGGTGAACGCCAGGGAGTAGTGGTTGGTCCCGGTCTTGATGTACCGGTACTTCTTGATCCCGGTCTCGGCGTCCTCGTCCAGGACCTTGGCGTCCGCCGCCAGGTGCGCCGCAAAGGTCTCGATCGATCCGGATCGCGGTGGCAGCACCAGCTTCCGGTCCCGCACCGCGGCCCGGGAGGCATCCAGGGCTTCGGTCCGGTTCACCTGCACGATCTGCTTGTCCGAGTCCCAGCTGGGCGCCCCCCGCTGGTTCTCGTTGAAGAAGTTCATGTACACCACGCCCCGGTTCCGCTGCGCAAACTCCCGGGTGGCATGGGTTTCGGGGAGACCGTCGATGACGCAGCGACCCACCCGGTACTTCTGCAGCAACTCGTCCAGCTCCCCGAACTCGTGATAGGTGCCCAGGTGGATCAGGGCCTGCTGATCGTCGCCTCCATCCGTGGGCCGCAGGATGACCACGTGCAGGTCCCGGCCGGTATCGACCCCCATTGAACAGCCGGCCTCCGGCTCGGGGAGCGGGCTCTGCGCACAGAGCGCCAGCACCGCGGCCACGTCCAGCCGGCGGCTCAGGTCCGCCCAGGGGATTCCGATCTTAAGGTTGTAGAACCGGTCCGGGTACCGGGTGACGCGGTACTCGGTGAGGATCTCCGCCGGGTCCACCGTCCCCGAGAAGAGCTGGCTGATCCGGTAGCCATGGATGGTCCGATCCGGGAAGTCCGCCACCCACTCGCCCTGGGCCATATCCAGCTCGGCAGAGCACAGCCGGCACGCCCGGTAGAACGTGCCGTCGGGGCGGGGCAGGATGATCCGGACTTCTTCCCCGAGCTTCACCGGGAACTCCTTGTCCAGCGCCGTCCACTGGCCGCAGGACGGGCAGCGCACCGTCCAGTGCCGCTGGTCGGACTTCTGGTACTGCTCGTCGATCCCGTAGTCCGGCAGGGAGGGGTTCGAGAGCTCGATCACCCGCTTGTAGCTCGAGTGCGCCAGACGCTCCAGCGCCATCGTCTTGGCCGCCGGTGCCGCCTCGTCCAACTCGTCGAACACCACCATGTCCGCCGGCACGGACTTCATCCCCACCGTGCTCTGCATGCCGCGGAGGTAGAGATGGGCATCGCCGATCCGCTTCAGCCCGGCGGTGTCGGTGTCGGTCATGAGCCGGGCCAGGAAGGCGTTCTCGCCCAGGAGCGGTCCCACCCGGGACTTGCTGAACTCCAACACATCGGTCCGCGTCGGAAAGAAGTAGATCACGTTCAGGCCCGTCAGGCAGGCGTGGAGGCTGCGCAGGATGGCCCAGGTGGTGCCCCCGATCTGGGCGGCCTTGGACAGCACCATGTGCGGGCTCGTGTCGTCGTAGATGGCCCGCAGGTACTCGTGGCCTTCGAACCGGAAGGGACGTCCGTCCAGGCGAATCTTGCGGACCGCCCACTCCGCCAGGGGGTCAGTGAGGGAGCGCGACGCCCGGCTCGTCAGCTCCTGCGTCCTCCGCTGTAGGTATCGCGTGGAGGATCGACCGCTGGATGCGCTCCCGGACGGCTTCGTCATGGACATGCTCCTTCACCGCGTCGATGAAGACGTCGATCAGGTGCCGCGTCTCGGCTTCGGACTGCGCGCGGATGGCCTCTTCGGTCTCGCCGGTGATGCTGAGCCCCTTGGCCAGGCGTTGACCCTTCTGCGCCCGCTCCAGGATCCCCGAGATCCGATCCAGCTCCCGGGTCTCCAGCACTGTCTTGTCCTTCAGACCCTCGGCCAATTTGGCGACCAGGAGATCCCACATCCGGTAGTGCCGAACGTTCAGGCTGACGCGGTCGGAGGCGATCTTGTCGGCGAACATCTCGGCCGCCCGGCGATCGACCTTGCGCCGCAGGTCGTCCCAGTCCTCGTCCTTGCGCCAGCGCCCCACGGTGTGGGGTTTGACCTTCAGGCGGACGGCGATGGCGCTGTTGGTCTCGGCCTCGCCGGTCAGGAAGAGCCGGCGGGCCTCTTCGCGGAGCTTACTCAAGGATCGGGGCATCTCGACCCTCCAGGTAGTGTCGCGCCAGGTTGGCCAGGCCGCGGGCCTTTCGGTCCCGGCCCGGGGTGCCGTCGCTGGCCGTTTCCACGGCCTGCTCGATGAGCTGCTCCTGCTCCGGCGTGACCACGAAGGACATCACCCGGGGCAGAACCTTCTCTTCCGCGTCCGCCTGCTCGTCGAGCAGGGCCGCCACCTCATCGGCCGGGAACTCCAGGAGCGCATGGAGGTCCTCGAGCTGCCGGTTGGTCTCGGGCAGTAGGCCGGCCAGGTCGTCCATGGACATCTCACCCAGAAGCTCGTGGAGGAGCTGCGCCCGGCGCATCGGGACATCCTGGCCTTCGAGGCGGTTCAAGGTGGCCAGGAGGAGCTTGGCCTCGCGATCGTCCACGTCCCAGACATCGCAGCGGGCCTCCCGGTGCCCGAGTTCGCGCAGGACCTGGACTCGGTGGTGCCCGTCCAGGACCTGGAACTTGCCCGGCTCCTGCGGATGCGGTCGGACGACCAGGAAGGGGTAGCGGCCGGTGCGCTTGATGTGCGCCCGGAGCTTCTCGCGCAGGTCGTCGGGCATGACGTTGGCGTTGAGGGGATGGGGGAGCAGGTCGTCCAGCGGGATCATGCGGGCGCCGATGCGGGTGGCACGGGCTACCGCCACGGAGCCGGACCTATGGGGGTAGGCGTCCGGAATGTCGGTAGCCCGTGCGTCACCCTCCCGTGCCATTGTCATGCCATCACCTGCCGTCGCATTCCCGTCACCGGGGCAGTCCGGTGTGGCGTCTGCCTCTACCGCCTCGTTCCCGAGAGGATGCCCGAGACGTTCGGCGGGCGGCTCAAGGACGCACGTCGGCTCCTCGACACCCCCGCGCTGGTTCTTCTCCGCTTCCATGCTCATCTCCCTTCCGTCGTAACGTGGTCTTCGTGTCTCTCGGACTTCGCGGCCGTGCTCTTCCTCGCCTCCACCGCTTCCGGGTCCCAGCCGACGACCAGGAACTCCCGGTTCGCCTCGGTCTTCTCCTCGGTGGCCACCGCCGGCAGGTGGGCATACTTGATGGCGATGGAACGCGTCTCCCGGCCCAGGCGGGCCATCTTCGCGGCCAGCTCCTCGATCCCGACCACGGCGTTGCCCAGCGAGAGCAGCCAGACCGGGATGTGCAGGGCGCGCTCGAACAGGGTGTCGAGCATGGCCGCCCCGTCCCGGGCCGTGAACGGACTGGTCGGTCGCGCCTGCCCCTCCAGGATCTCGTCGATGATCCGGTACTCCTTCTCGTAGCTCATGACCCCGGGGTAGGGCGGATCGAAGTACGCGACGTCGGCGGCGATCGTGGGGAGCGCGTCCATCACGCTGGTCTGCCGGACGGTGGCCCGCCCGGAGAAGACCCCGGTGTTGATCTGCTGCGCCAACTCCCACAGCTTCTCGGGCCGGGTCAGGCGCAAGCCGTCCACGTAGTGATACAGGCAGCTCTCGGTGATGCTCTCGAATTCGCCGCTGCTGAGCCGGTGGATGGTTCCGGCCCGCACCTGGGACATCGGATGCGCCAGGAGCGCCACGCGAACCGCCAGGAGGCGCAGGAGCGCCGCCTTGGCGCGATCGCCGGTGGCCGCGGCGGCAGCTAGGGTCCGGTCCAGGAAACGCGCCTGGGCGCCCGTGAACGTGCGGGGGGCGTAGTTCTGCTCGATCCGGCCCGGCGGGTCGTCGGTGGGCGCGGCCAGGCGCAGCACGTCTTCGCGGGTGAGGCGGACCCGGCTGTTCTCGATCAGCGCCCGTCCGACGACGATGGCGCGGTCGGCGATGTCGGTGGAGACCACCCGGAACCCCTGGGCCTTCGCGTAGAGGGAGACGGATCCGCCACCCAGGAAGCCGTCCAGGAAGGTCAGGGCGGGCCACCGGAACCGGGGCAACAAGCGGTCCACTTCGCGAAAGATCAGCGGGCAAAGACGCCGCTTGCCGCCCAGATACGGGGGCAGGGCGGACCACAACGCCAGCTTGCGGGATCGGGTCCGCCGCACGGGTGTGCGCTTCCTCACCGGCATGGAGATTCCATCCTTTCTGCGGTTGTTTCGCTTGATGCCCTGCCGCAACAGCGGACTCCTTGCGTTGTGCCGGACACGGGGCCTGGCGCGAACGAACGACGGAGGACGCGATGCCGAAGACCCAGATCACCAACGCCGAGCGGATCCGGCGGACCCACGAACTCATGGCCACCCTGGCCCAGGCCAAAGCCGAGTGCCTCGCCCTCGCCGCGACGGTCAACACGGGCGATTTCAACCACGTCGCCTCCCAGATCGACGAGATCCTGGTGGGCGACGGCGAGGCGGGCCTCCGGCAGCTGGTCGCGATCTACGAGGCCGAGGAACGACGCGTCGCGCCTCGGACCAAGTAAGACCGCGGATGACGGGCCGGGACTGGCGCCCGGCCAGACGGAGGAGACGAGATGTACCGAGAACGGATCCGCGAGACGCTGGCCCGCGCGGGCAAGACCGGGATCGACCTGCGATGGGTCGAGGCCTGGATGCGACTCGAGTACGGCACCCTCGATCACCTGGGCGGACGGACCTGGACCCGCGAGGTCAAGATCGCCGCCCAGTGCGTCGAGGCGTCGACCGCGGAACAGAACGAGTCCCTGGCCCGATCGGAAGTCGGCCTTAGCTAAGCCAGGAGGAACGAGAGCATGGACAAGACCACCGACCCCGGACCCGAACGGAACACGACGATCCGGACCCGCAACCCCGAGTGGGGCTTCTACGGCACCTGCCAGACGAACGGCCACGCGGACGTCGACGGCGCCTGGGCCGAAGCGATCGAGATCCTGACCGACCCGGACGGGGTGTTCCGCCTCGACCCGGAAGTCGCCCGGGACCTGCTCGACGCCCCATGGGGACGCCACCTCGCGAACGAGGCGGTCGGTTCCAACCTCATGGATGTCATCGCGGACCTCGCGGCGGACCGGAAGTGGGTGCGAAGCACCTTGAAGATCACGCAAGCCATCATCGCCGCCCGCGCGGACGACGGTCGCTGACCACCACCGCGGGGTACGCCCCCGCCAGAAGGAGACAGAGCTATGTCGAAGAAGGTCACGAAGAAGGTCCACGGAGAACTGATGGCGGCACGGAAGGCCAAGCGGGAGGCCAAGGCCGTCCGAGACGGCATGCCCCCGCGGAAGCCGCAGGCCGTCACCGACCCACCCGTCCCGGACGCCAGCGCGACGCCCGACGACGCCGGTGAACTGGTCGTATTCGCGTTCCGACTCTCTCGCGCCGAGCGGGACCTGATCCACGCGGCGGCCGGGTCGGCCAAGGCCTCGAGATTCGTGCGGACGCTGGCGGTCGCGGCGGCGCGGGGGGACGGACCGGCGGTGCTGGGGATCTTGGACTCGGTGACGAAGTAGCGCCGCAACCGGATGCGGAGACAGCCCTGGCGAGAGATCGCCACGGGTTGTCTTTCTCGGGCAAGTCGCCACTCGACATCCTCCCTGCCTATTCCCAACAACATAGGCCCGGAGCACGGTGGAACGGGGACAACGGACCCCGAATGCCTCCCGCTCCGCCGGTTTCTGGTTACCTCTTTCGGGCGAGTCTGCGATTGAGGTACGCTCGGTACCGCCGGTTAGAGCGCGTTGGGTTTCAACGCGGACTGGGCGGAGGGTGTAAACAAGGCCCATTGCCCTCGCGAATGCGTGCCACGAGTGGTGCGACGATTGCAGGGCTAGCTGGCGCCTCTCACGTTTGAGGATCGGGTCTCGAGTGGAAAAGCCGCAGCCTCAACAGGATCACGAGACGCTAAGGCGCCTCTACGAGCAGTTCGCTATCCAGCTCTCGAAGCCGGAACTACTGCGGCTCTATGCAGGGCTTGCAGCCCTGTTAAGCGCCTCGGCAGACGCGGTCGGTATGCCCGGCCCTGAGATACCGGCCGAGATCGTCCGGGTGCACGCGATGATTACCAAGGAGAGCGATCGTGGATGCGCGCTGGCTGCGGCGAGCTATGTGGAGTCGGAGCTTGGGCGGCTCTTTCGGCGCCATCTCTGCACGGACGAGCGCGGGCTCCGCGACCTCTTGATGGGAACGGGCCCCCTTGCCAACTTCTCATCACGCATCGAGCTAGCATTCGGTCTGGGGCTGATCAGCGCGAGCGTTCGGCGTGAGCTGCGCCTGATTAAAGCAATCCGCAACGAGTTTGCACACAGCGCTGAGGAGATAGCCTTCTCTGACCCATCGATCGCGAACCGCTGTAGCCAGCTGTCCATGGACATATTCGGGGAGGAGCTTCTCCCCAGGCCGAAGTACGTTCGCTCCATCATGGGGGTGCTCGCAGCCCTACAAGTGGCCATGCTTGAGTCGCCGTGCTCTCGCCGCGAGGACGTGGATCTGAGTAGCCCCGATCGGCGGAAAGCAGCGCAGGCCTATCTGGCGGACATGACATCGCACTTCCACGGTGTGAGCGGCGAAGACGAGACCCACACGGATGCGCAGCGCGAGAGCCCGCCACCCGTAGGTCTTGATTGTGGCCAATCAGACAGCAAACCGGAGGTCGTATCCATGTCGTTCCAGGATATTCCGTTTGGGGACTACTTGGTCGAGTTGACATTCTGTGAAGACCACATCTCGGTTCGAGACAGCCAATACCCGCCAACCGCCGTGAAGCTCGACGGTTCCGGACGGCTGCACCGAGCGGGACAGCCGACCTACTATCTGGCCAGTGGTGGTGACCTTGCAGACATCGAAGCCTCGGGTACGCCAAATCCACAGCGCTATCACATTCGACCTGGTTCTTACAGCGTGGTGGACCTGATCGCTGTCGGCGAACGCTACCCGGCCGTTCGACAGGGCTTGATGGGGCCCGACTGGGCTTACGGCCAATCCCTCAGGAACCACTTGGAGACTCTGCAGATTAGTGGCGCTCGATACCAGAGCGTGCAGGTACCCGGCAGGGAAAATCTAGCTCTGTGGCGCCTCGACCACGATGAGGAGGATCCGGGGTTCCTGGTGGACGGCTGGGCGGGCGGTTCCCGGTAGCGTCGGGCGCCCCGTTCAAGGCTTTGATTGCGTCGCCAGCTTCCAGTAGAGGAGCGGACAGAGCACCACCGCTTGCGCAAGGCG
Organism: uncultured bacterium; assembly: GCA_964473865.1. Lineage (GTDB taxonomy): Bacteria > Eisenbacteria > RBG-16-71-46 > CAIMUX01 > CAIMUX01 > CAIMUX01. The sequence goes on from CAYYQN010000086.1 coordinate 8,600, forward strand.
ATGTTGGTGTTCACTGAACCACTCGGGATCTGCGTCGAATCGGTGGCTGCCGAAGTTTCGGATCGCCCCGACGCGAAAGATGACCTTCGCCGGACCCGCGATGTTCGCTGGAAGATTCGCCGCTTCTATCTCGGTCAGAACCTGCGCCAGCGACTTTCTCGTCGTCTGGGTGAGGTGTGCCCACTTCGCATCGATGAGGTCCGCGAGGCCGTCCTCCGCCCCAGCTCTGCCTCGAAGAAACGCGACGATTCTCGTCTTGTTGTCCAAACCAGATCTCTTTTCACGGCCTCCGGACACCCCGGGCCGCTCGACGAGGGAAAGTAGGATGGGCTCGCACAGGGATGCGAGCGAGGCGATGGCGCGAATGCGATGATCCCAGGTCAGATCCGTGGGCTGGCCGTACTCGTCATTCATCGCCGTGAACTCCGAGCACCAGATCGCCAGCCCGTTGGTGTCCAAGTAGGTGACGAAGGTGGCTACGTCCTCTTTCGTTATCACGGTGGGCCGCATGATCTCGTTGAATCCATCGACGTACGCCTGAAGGTAGGTGCGTGCCGATACTACGGTGCGATACCAGGCGGGACGAAGGATCTGGCTGAGCTTACGATCCAGGCGTGGTGCCGGACGGACCGTCGCGCACACCTGATCGAAGTTCATCGCGTAGAGCCCCATCATCCATCGGACGGCACCGTGTAGCCGAGCCGACACGTAGGCAACCACCTCGTCAAGGCGCTCCTCTTGTGCCAGCAGGCAGAACTCCCAAAGATCCGCTACTCGCTGCGCGAATCGCGCCAAGTCCTCTGCCCACGCGCTGCCGTACGTGCGGTACCGGCCGAGAAGCAACGGCTGCTGGATGGCCACCCGCTCCTCGAATGACATAGGTACTCCGGCTGCCCATGTGGTTGGCTCCGGCGCATAGACGCGCAGGTCGTGCCACTTCCGCGCCGCCTCGGCTGCCAATAGGTTCTGGAACCAGCCGTCCTGCTCCATCCGCTTCATCAAGCGGAAGAATCGGCCCCCCGCGCGCCACCGCAGCGCCGGGAGACCGTTCACGGGACTGACCTGCGAGGAGTTGGGGGGTGTGTCGCTGCCGACGGCGGGGGCGAGCATCACCTCCCAGGTCCAGGAGTCAATCAGTACCCAGAAATGCAGCACCTGCCACGGTGCGTAGTAGCTGAAGACACAGGGGTGATAGAAGATGCTGCCATTCGCCAGCGGCACCTGGACCTCCCAGCCCGCGCGATCCTCTGGCGCTGGGGCGGGATCACAGCTGACGTACTTCGCGACACTCTCCGGTACTTCCTCGAGAGGCGAGTGCTGCTCGGGATCATCGGTCGTGCAGGCAAGCTGAGTCAGGAATGGGGAGATCTCGTTGAATTCGCGGATCTCGTCCTCCTGCAACTCGTCCCGGATCTGCTGCCGGCACTGCACCGCGCGACATCTGGCGAAGTGCGTTGGAACGACGACACGAACTCGTGGGCGCACAAGCCCCGCAGCCTCGAAGACTTCCAACACCTCCTTGCAGGTGCTCGTCGAGTCGCAAAGCCGCGGCTTCAACCGGACGACGTCGTGAAGGAAGGTGGATTCGGGCTTCAGATCCTCGGCCATGGCTCGCTCCAGATTCCTCGAGGGGCAGGCGCCCCGAGCGTCCTCGTCGACGTCGACGCTGAGCTACACACGTGATCTTTTCGTTCGGTTCGTCGGCTCCCATGAGATGGGCGTGGCGGACGAAGAAGCCCCCGCCGATTCGGGGGGTGTCGATGGGCCGGCAGGTCGTGTTCTCCGCGGAGGCTCCCCGCCTTGATCCTCAAGGCTTACCACTGTGCTTCTTGAAGAGCCCAGGCTGCTCCGCGCCCTTCCGTGCGCGGGCCACTTTGGTGGGAGTCGCAGGCGGCCCCCCCGCGTCAAGCACTGCAGCCGGTATCGTCGGACCGGTGCATATGCGCTCCAGCAATTCCGCCTGCCGTGGCTCGATCTCCACAAGCCAACCAAGCACATTGAGCACGTTGATGAGTTCCGTGGTGTACTCGGCGAGCCAGTGCTCGGGCTGGATGTTGCCCAGCGAGGACGGCGGACGGCGATCGCCGATGAGTGGGCGGTCTCGAGTCTTCTTCCGGTAGCTGAACCACTGAGTTAGTACCTGCTTTCCCGAGACCTCATACTCCCATACCCTAGACTCGATGTTCTCGACGTAGCCGCTGCCGATCATCAGGCGTCGCTTCGTCGCATCGTAGGCGATTGTGTCAGGCATGGATCTGGGGTCCTCAGGAATCGCACCGCCCAACGGGATCCTCGGGCGCCGGTCTGCCGGAAGGCGCGGCGGGCCTGCGGGGCGACCTCGACTCGGGTCAACCATGCGCTCCCCGAAAGTGTGAAGCCAGATGACCGTGCGGCCGAGATCGGCGGCCTCTGCAAACGTTTGGCGGTCGGCCGCAAACGGGATGCGAAGGCCGGGCGTGGAGAGATCCGCCTGAAAGCGCGCCGTGAAGGTCGAATGCGCAGCGACAGCGGCGATATAGGCAACCACGTCCTCAGCGTTGACCGGAGTGCCGTGTTTCTCCGTGACGGCCGCCAAGACGGTGGCCCGCACATTGGGAATGGTCGCGTCGGCGTCACGCCAGAGCGGGAAGACGCGTCCGCCGAAGGATCCTCTATAGTGATCTAGATCGGGCACCAGTCCGGTCATAGTGAGTGCCGGTCCGGACGAGGGCGACGTCCGAGTAAGTGCAGTTATGTAGACTTGCCGCTCAGAACGGGAGCCCCACAGTCCCGCATTTGGTTGCGTGATGATACGGGCATCCGGGATGATCCACTGTCGATTGAACGATCGAAAGCCGTACCGGACCGGGGGCACGCACGGACCTGACTCGCTGATCAGCGGGGTTGGCGTGGACTTGAACCCCGGCAAACCATCGCGGATCACCGAGCGTATGTGGCGATCGGCTGGCTTTCCATCTCGGAGTGTAGGGTGAAAGAGGCTCTCCTTCCGCTCCAAGGGCGCATCGATCAAGTGCTGCCAGCGCAGAGTCAACGACTGAGGGTCGGGAGCGATGGCCCAGACCCGCTTCGGCTGAACGCCGGAGCCATTGTAGACGAACAGGTCTTCAAGTGACGGATACGTTGCCCAAGCACCCATCGAAGCGGGGAGAAAGGGCGAGCGCCAGCCCGACGGACAGTCCGCCCAGGACTTGTCGCCAAGGTCAAGACCGCCCAGCGCTGCGAATTTAGCGGTCCGAGGCCCGGCCGGGAGCGCGTGAAAATGAACCCTGGCGGGAGTGTCCGGTCTGTTCTTCGGAGAACTCGAGGCAAGGACGATGCAAATGGGCTGCTGCACGCCCTGGAAGATACGGCTGCTGACCTCCGGCTGATGGCCCTCTGGCGAGCAGTCTATGACCCAGATGTCGTCACAGGTACGACGCAGGTCGTCGCGCATCTTCTGGAAGCCCGGCCCGTTGAGAAAGCCGGCCACAGTGATGTAGCAGACGATGCCGGAACTCGCCGGGTGGTGGTCGAAGACCTTCCAGGTTGCCCAGCGCCAGAAGTAGACGTACAGGTTCCGTAGATGCTTGGCGTGCGCACCCACTCCCCACTCACGCGGCGGCATCCACTTCAGGAACGGTGCTTCCGCCTCCGAGGACTCGATTCCGCTCTCGACCCAGCCGCCGCGGCCCATGGCCTTTTCTTTGTAGGGAGGGTTTCCGATCACCACCGTGATCCGTTCTTCGCGCTTGATCTTGTTCGCCGCCTTGCGCGACTCACCGATGGCCTTGAAAGTGGCCGGCAGCCACTCCTGCTCGACAAAGGGGTTGCCCAGGGTGTCCGTCACGTACATCTTGACGGGCGACCTCGGCGGCGCTCCGGTGAGGTCCACGATCTCTGCCAAGATGCGCAGCTGCGCGACCGCAAACGGCCCGAGCTGCATTTCGAAGGCAATGAGCCTACTTACCGCGGCGTTGATGGCGGCTTTCACCGAGCCTTCTCCCTCGTCCGCCTTGACGGTCTCGGCTACACGGCGCAGCACGGCCAGCAGGAAGGTGCCGGTGCCAGTTGCAGGATCGACGAGCGTTACGGAGGGCGCGGCGACACCCGCAGACAGCCCGAAACGAGGACTTCGGAGAACATCATCGACTAGCCGGACCATCGGGCCGACGACCTCCGGCGGGGTATAGTAGGAGCCGGTCTGCTTCCGGAGCGTGTTGTCGTAGACCTCGAGGAAGTCCTCGTAGAAGTAGAGCCAAGACTCTGGCTTGCCCTTGCTGATGGTGTCCCAGTGAACCGCGTCCAGGACGCGCGTCAGGGTGCTAAGCGAGGTCTTGAGCGTCGCCTGGTTCTCCGCGTTCTCGGTGACCAACCGTAGGGCGGTGCCAATGAGTGAACTGCTGCGCGTTAGTTCGCGGGCAACCTCCGGAAGGCCGGTCGCCAGCTGGATGCCGTTTGCACGGGCCATGAGCAAGCCGAAAGTCACCGCTTGGGCATAGCCATCGGCAAATCGTTCATCGGTCGCGTCGGGGAATAGGAGGTTGCGCCAGTCCTCGGCAAGCGCCGTGAGCGCCTCGCTCCGGAGAGCCAGTTGCTCGGTCACCTCCTCTCGCAACAAGCGGCACAGACGGGCGCTGATACGGGCCAGTTCCTTGGCCGTACGTGGCGGAATGGGCTCCCAGAGGAGGAACCTCTCGAAAAGGGTGAGTAGTACCGGCGGAGCCTGCAGCCTGCTTCCGGACGCTCCGATATCACCGACGAGCGAGACGACCGAACCCACCAGTTCTCCGTCCTGCCAGAGGCTGAAGGCGTTGCCATCGGAGTACATGAGGTTCGGCAGCGCGTGGAGTTTCTCCCACTGCGCCTTGTCGTGAGGGTCTCGGAACTTGCGCGGGTCAGCTCCCTTCCCTGGGGCCTTCAGCTCAATGAACCCCACGAGGGCCTCGCGCACTGTGACCGCGTAGTCAGGGCGCGTCTTCAGGTCACTCACGGAAGATTCGCCGACCGCGCTCACCGAGTTCTTGGGTAGGCCGCAGAGGGCTGCCAGGTCCGATAGGAGCTGCTCGAAGGGCGCGCGGAGCTGGTCCTCCGGTTCGCCGGTCGCGGACGGGTTCGACAACTTGGCCTTCGCCGCTGCACCGAATGCCGCGACCGCCGCTTGCAGGGTTGATTTGTCTTTCAAAGTCGCGTCCTACCGGTCGAGGGGGATGAGATGCGTGCAGGCACGCCGTTCCCCGACAATCTCGTTGGTGATCCCCTCGTTGGAGGAACGGGAGTGGCGCGTGGACATCTCATAGGGGGACTTGAAGATCCGGTGTTCGATGACGATATCTCTAGGCAATGTCGCGGTTCCTCCGTCAGCCCAAGCATCACGGCGGAATGCCGTCGGAAAGAATGCACCGAGATTGGGGATGGGTCAACGGGATCCCCGTGCCAGGAGCCTGAGCAACGTGCGGGGAGGCAGGCCTGGCGGCCGCGGAATCGGCGAGCGTGTCGGGTTCACGATGAGCCGTGAGGTCTGGAGGCCGTGGTCGTGGCCGCAGTGTCGTCGGCAGCGCAGCTGTGCGAGGCAAGGCTGGCGAGCCGCATGCCACCCTTCGGCGGATTCAGCGCTGGTCCGCACGCCGTTGTCTGGCCAGGCAACCGACCGTGAGGGGCACCGCCTAGCGGCCGGCCTGATGGCCAGCTGCGGACGGCACGTTTGATTCTGACACAGTGGCGGGCCCGGCGTCCCGCCCTGTTGCGACGCCGAGATCGCTCGCGCCGCGCGGCTTGGCTGCAGGCTACCGATTCGCCCGCAACCGGTTATGCTGCTAGGGCGTCATCGCGGTCTGTCGCACTTTGCTGCGCCCTGACCGTCGAACAAC
>CAYYQN010000087.1:0-14217 GCA_964473865.1 uncultured bacterium
CAGTCCGGTCCCGGACCCCGGGGGAGCGGATCTCGCTCGCCGCACGCCCCCTACCTGGCGCCGGATGGAGTCGATCCACCTCCAATCTTCCGACCACAACCTTGACCTCAGTGTCACGGTTCCCTACCATCCGTTGACTTGGAGGCGCGAACGGAACGGATGCAAAGCTACCCGACATCACGCGGCGGATCGGGCCGTGCCGCGCGGACTCTGCCGACTCCGTCCGGGCTACCCAAGACTCTCCTCCCAACACCTCCGATCCGCAGATTCCGTCCGTCCGACGGACGTTCTGGCGCCGTTGCGGCCGGCATCGTCGGGTTGATTCTGGCGCTCGCCGGCGTTGCCTGTTCGCCGGGGGACAACTCGATGCTCAACCCCGGCACCAACCGGACCGGTCTGACGGCAGCGCCCGAGACGCTGCGGATACCGGTGGTGGCCGACCGGGAGCACCGGCCCCACATCCTGTCCGGTCTCTCGGCCACACTCCGCGTGGCCCGGACCGATTCGGTGGAGGCGATCAGCTTCCTGCGATTCACGGCGATTCCGGCCGACACGGCCTCGATCTCGAGCGCCTGGCTCGGTTTTCTCGTGCGCGGGGGCAGCGGCGCGGGTCTCACGGTGACGGCGTACGAAGTGAAGCCCGATCCGAACTGGGCCTGGGGTGAGACCGCGGACTCGGCGAACTCGGTCTTTGCCTTGTCGCTGGCCGACACCGTGCGGATCGGAGACGCCCTGCGCGCTGCGCCCACGGTGATCACTCCGCCCACGGGCGACACCGTCTTTGTGCGGCGGGTGGTGGAAATCGACGGGGCGATCCTGCGTCGCTGGTTGCGCCTCCCGGCCGAAAACGAAGGGATTGCCCTGCGATTGGGCGGCGGAGGCGGAGCCGGCGGCTCGCTGGAGTTCCTCTCCCGCGAGGGGCAGCCCGACTCCGCGCGCGCGGCCAACCCGGTGCTGGAGTTCATGCAGGGGGACGCGGTCCTATCGGTCACCTCGCCGGCTGCCGATGCCTTTGTCTACATCGACAAGCGTCCGGCGACCTCCGGGTCGTCGCCAACCATCACCGTTGCGGACTGGCTGCCTCAGCGGGCCATGTTCCGCTTCGCCCTGCTCGATTCCCTGAAGCGGCGTTACGGGTCCCAGTACGACCGGGTGACGATTCAGCGGGCCTCTCTCTACCTGCATGTCGTGGCGGAGCCCGATAGCAGCGAGCGGGCGGCGGCCCATGGAATCTCCACCAGCTCGGGCTGGGAGGAGTCCACGGACCCGGGCGCGATTGAACTCACGAGCGCTACCGACGTGAAATACCTGACTGATGCGTTGGGGCGTCCCGCGCTGGACTTCCGGCTGGAGTGCGGATCGGCGGCCCGCAGCTGGGTGCACGGCTCGCGTGAAGATGGAATCCTGGTCCGCAGCACGGGCGAGCTGACCACCAGCACGCGGTTCACCCTCTACACCCGGGAGGCCGCCGACTCGTCGCTGCGCCCCCGGCTGGATCTGGTTTTCACGCGGCCACCTGATCCCCGCTGGGGAACCGGAGGCGGGCAGTGAGCGCCCGGCGGCGCGCGTCGGCGAGACGCGCTTCCGGTCGCAACCGGATGGTCCGCGGAGAGAGCGTCCGGCGCGCGCTGGGGAGCGTGCTCGGTCCCGCCATCCTCGCGGCGGCTTTGACCGCTTCGTCCGCGCCGGCCGAGTCGCTCTGGGGGATGGAGGGGATCGGCCTCCCGGTCACCCCGTATGATCACGCCGCTCGCGGAGCCGGTTCCACCGGCATTGCGGCCGGCGATCCGTTCGGGATGAGCTTCGCCAATCCCGCGGCGATCGCCCATGCGCGTCTCGTGCAGGCGCACTTCGGGTTGCTCGTGCAGGACCGGTGGGTCCGGGCCGCGGGCGGCGAGACCGACCGGCGACTGAACACCCGGATCACCATGGGACGGGTGGTGCTGCCGGGGCCGGGGCCGCTGCGCTGGTCGGTGGGCTACCACGACCTGACAGACGGCTCCTATCAGGTCGCGCTGCGCGCCAATTCCGGTCGCGAGGACGCCTATCTCCGCACCTGGAAAGGCGAGGGCGGCCTGGGTGAGCTGTCCACGGGCGTCGCGGCGAGCGCGCTGCGGGGAAGAGCCGCGGTCGGCCTGTCGCTCGGCTTTGCCAACGGGACGATCCGGGAGGTGGTCACCGACGAGTTCACCTCGAGCCTCTACACGGATCGGCGCGACATCCTCCGCACCCGAATCCTGAATGGCCGCGTGCTCGGGCTGGGCGCCCAGGTCGTCCCGTGGCGCGGCCTGGGTCTGGGCGGAACCTGGCGTTCCTCCGCCGAGGTCGGCCTTCACGCCATGAGCAGCTCATCCGAGGATGTCGACTGGGACGAACGGGCCGAGTTCGATCTGCCTTCAGAGGTCGGCCTGGGCGTGACGCTCGGTCGCAGCCGCATTCGCGTCGCCGCCGACTGGAACCACGCCGCATGGGGCGGAACGAAGTTCCGCCCGACTGCGGGGCCGGGCTCCCTGGCTTCCCCGTCGTTTCGGGACACCGATCGCCTCGGAGTGGGGGTGACGCTCCTTCCGGTGACGGCCGAGGCCAAGGGAACGTTGCGGCAACGCACCGTCTGGCGGGCCGGCTTCTCCTGGGGGCAGCTTCCCGTCCGCCAGCGGGCGGCCGACGCGGGAGCGCCCGGGGCCGAGGTCTCCGAATGGACCGTCACCGCCGGGTGCGGCCTCCCGGTCCAGGTGGACCGCGGATGGCTGGACCTCTTCCTCGAGGCCGGTCGCACCGGCAACCTCGAAGAGGTCCGGTTGCGCGAGACTTTCATTCGGTTGGGTGCCGGCGTGACCTTCGGCCGATTCGAGAAGTCGTTCTAGGCTTGGAGCTCCCGGCCGAACGGAACCTGGATCCGCCGGTCTGTGGACCGAGCGTGGACAGGCCCCGACGAAGCGGCGACGTCCGCGCGCGAGATCCCACGATCAGGCTCCGTCCCGGTGACGGAGAGCGACCGGACCCACCCCCTTACACGTCCAAGTAGAGCGATATCTCCCGGGGATGCGGCCGGCTTCGCACGTCGAACGATTCCTGCCGCTTCAGGTCGATCCAGGCCCGCAGCAGCGACTCGTCGAACACGCCACCCTCCAGGAGGAACTGGTGGTCCTTCTCCAGCGCGTCGAGCACGGCGCCCAGGGAAAGCGGCAGGCTGCGGACCCGCTTGCGGTCTTCCTCGGGCATGCGGAGAAGCGGTACCTCGAAGGGACCGAAGCCCTCGACCCGGGGGTCGATCTTGCGTCTGATCCCATCGATTCCGGCCATGAGCATGGCCGCGAGGCCGAGGTAGAGGTTGCCGGTGGCGTCGCCGGGGCGGAACTCAATCCGTTTGGTCGCGGCGGTGCGCCCTTCTTCGGGAATGCGGACCGCTGCGGTCCGGTTGGCGCGGCCGAAGATGAGATGCACCGGAGCTTCGAAGCCCGGCACGAGTCGCTTGAAGCTGTTCGTACTGGGGTTGGTCAGGGCCAGGAGCGCCGGCCCATGCTCGAGAAGCCCTCCGATATAGTGCAGCGCCGTCTCGCTCAGCCCGGAGTAGCCCTGCTCGCTCCAGAACAGGTTCTGATCGCCCGTGAAGAGCGCCTGGTGCACGTGCATCCCGGAACCGGCGGCATTGTACAGCGGCTTGGGCATGAAGGTGGCGACCTTGCCCGCACGATCCGCCGCCATGTGGACGAAGTACTTGATCAGCAGGCCGTGGTCGGCCGCCTGCAGCAGGGGTGCGGGCATGACCTCGATCTCACACTGGCCAGGACCGCCCCCTTCGTGATGGTGATACTTCACCGCGACCCCGGCTCCTTCAATGAGCGCGGTCATGTCGGCGCGCAGGTTGTACAAGCGGTCATTGGGAGGGAGCGCGTGGTAGCCGCCGTGGATCGGCATGCCCAGGACCGGGAGGTCGGTTTCGTCCCGTTCGCTTCCGGTGTTCCAGGCGCCCTCGACGGAGTCGATGTTGTAGTAGGCGTGGTTGATGTCGCAGGAATGACGCACGGTGTCGAACACATAGAACTCGTATTCGGGCGCCATGGCCGCCAGGTCGGCAATGCCGGTGTCCCGGAGATACGCCTCGGCGCGGGCCGCCACCGACCGCGGGTCGCGGCGAACCGGCTGGACGCTGCGGCCGTCGTGAATTCCGCAGATCAGCGACAGCGTGGGAACCTCCCAGAACGGGTCGAGGAAAGCGGTGCTCGGGTCGGGGAGGATCAGCATGTCGCTCGACTCCGTGACCGCAAACCCCGGCACGCTGGAGCCGTCGAAGCCCAGGCCCTCTTTGAAGAGCTCGGGGCCCAAACGGGAGGCCGGCAGTGTGACATGGTGCCAGCGCCCCAGGAGGCCGCAGAACTTCAGATCGATCATGACGATTTCGTGCCGGTCGGCCATCTGAAAGACGGCGGAGACGGGATCGGTGACAGCGGAGCTCTGCTGACTTCGGGCCATGTGCGTACCTCCCCTCCACACCCAAAAGCGGTCAAACCTTGTCCAGTGTACCCGGACCGGGGCGGCTGTGTCAGCCATCTGACATTGGCCCGCGGGGAACATCTGTGCGATACTTCCCCTACCCGGCTGATTCCGGGCGTGAAGGAAGCCTAGGGTCCGGTTCCGGGGAGTCGAGACCCGGCCTGCGGAGGTCAGCCATGCCGATCGTTGCCAACCGTTTCGCCGCAACCTCGTGGGATCCGTCGCGCGCTCGGAAGCTGCGCGGTCTGGTGCTGCGGGCGGGTGCGGGGACGCTGCTTCTGCTGGCCTTCGGCGCGATCGGTCCGACCGCGAGCCCGGCCCGCGCCGGTTCGCTCTCCATCCGCGTGACCGACGCCTTGACGGGGCTGCCCATCGAAGGCGCCTTCGTCCAGGTTGGCCCCGCGCCGGATGATCCCTTCCCGGCCAACTCCGGGGTGTCCGACCTCTTCGGGTGGATCACCTTTGTCGACCCGGAGATCTCCGGCCCGCAGACCGTGACTGCGGCCGCGGCCGGATTCGCCCGCCTGACCGTCGTGCAGGCCGCGGTGGACTCCATTGCCATGGCGCTGCATCCGCAGGTCGCGCCCTCCAGCCTGCCTCCGCCGACTGCCGAGATCTCCGGCACGGTATCGGGCATCGCCTTGCAGACGAATGACGGCAACCTGGATATCGGCATCGTCTACCCCGCGGTGCGCCTGGGCGACCTTCTCTCCACGCGCACGCTGCCGTTCGAGGTGCCCTCCGACACCGTGAGCTTTCCGGTCGTGGGACCGGTTGTCCTGCCCGGCAACGTCGTGGTGCCGAGCCAGACCGAGTATTTCGTCCTGACCTTCTCGAAGCCGAATTACCACTTCCGGGTGCCCGACGGTCAGACCTACGAGTTTCTGGTGGTGGCGGGGCGCCTTCCCCTGACGGCCCTGGGCGGGAGCAGCGTTCCCCTGAACCAGCTGACGATGCGGGAGGTGGGCGCGGAGCGAAACATCGAGGTCAACGGCGACCGCACCCTGAACCTGAACAGCGATCTGAACCTCGCGCACACCCTCACGGTGTCGGCAACCGAGGCGCCGTACGGCTCGAACGTGTTTGTGACGGCGGTGGCCGATCTGGAGGGCGGGGCGCGAAGCATCTTCTTCGATGCCAAATCGGCGTTGCGGGACACGCTGAGCGGATTTCATCTCTCGGGCCTGAATCCGGTGGGCGATCTCGCCGACGAGGTCCCCTACGTGGCGGGCTACTACGGCGACAGCGCGGCGGCGAACCTCTACCAGGCGGGGCGGGTAGACCGGTCTTCGCTGACCCTGCCGGCCTCGCGCACCCTGGGAGGCTTCTACCTGTTGCCGGAGCTTCACCAGGAAGGCGATAGCTGGCACTGGACCGATGTGATGCGCCCGGGGATCACGCCGCAGCCAACGTGGGGGATGGCAACGTTTCGCATCGATGCCGCCACCCCCGGTGATCCGGCGGTAACGCCGCGGACGCTGTGGGAGGCCTGGGTGCCGGCGACCGGACTCTCCTTCCGCCTGCCGATCCTGCCCGTGGGCGCGCCGGGGGGACTGCTCGACCCGGAGCAGACTCCGGAGGCGGACTGCCTCCTGTGGGATCAGTGGATTGCCGACCCGGCCGGCGACATCGAGATGGCGATGGTCAATGCCTTTGGCACCCTCACTCGATGGAGCCGTCGCACCATCGAGGTCTACGCGCCGGTCGCGGATGTCGGCGAGTCCGGGCTGGGTACGCTCGCCGGGCTCGGTTTGACCTTCCGGCTGGTTCCGAACCCGGGTCCCGGGCTGCGCGAGGTCTTCTGGGACCTGCCGCCTCGCAGCGGAGAATCGGTCTGTTGGACCGTGGTCAGCCCCACCGGGCGGCGCCTCGCGTCCGGAACGTTTCTCTCATCCGGCATGGTCCGGGACACCTGCACGTTCGAGGAGATTCGCGGCCTGACGACTGGGGTCTACTGGATGCGCCTCGAGGTGGACCGCCGGATCGGGAGCGTCCCGCTTGTTGTGATCCGGTGACCCACGATTTCACGTGATTCCCCTCGGCCCGGCCCTCCGCGGACGGGTTGAGTCTCGGCCGAAGCGAGATTGTCCGTCTTGTTCGCGGACAGGTTGTCCGGTTTCGTGACACTCGAACGAAGCCCTCAGCGCACGGACGCCGGAGAGTCTCTCTAACCACTTTGATCCAAGCCAGTTGCGGATTCCGAGATTGACGGCGAGGTCTCCCGTCTGGCACGATACTTGCGCGATCTCAGATTGCCGGGAACCGACAGGGTCGGTCCGGCGGTTTTCTCTGACGGGGGGCGCCTGGGTGTCGGCGGGTGGAAGGCTGGGCGGCGCCCCCCTGTTTCTTCGCTTCCCCGTGTCCTTCTTCTTGTTCCTCTTCCTCGTCCTCTTCCCCCTGCTCCTGCTACTGCTCCTGCTCTAGCCATTGCCCTTGCGCGCGCCCTTTCTGTTCTCCTCCTTCTTCTTCCCCCGATTCTTCCTGCCGGGGTCGGATCGCTTCTGCAACGCGAGCCCGTGACCTTGACGCCGGCCGGGGACTCTCTAGTATGACGGACGCCCCGGAATCGATCGCCCGAACGAAGGAGGCGGCATGAAACGGCTCGCTCTGCTCATGGCCCTGATCGCGGTCCTGGGAGGGACGCTCTTGTCTTGCACCGGCGACGCCTCGGACTTCCGCCTGGGCGGGGTGGGCCCCGTGACGGGGGAGGCCGCCACCTTCGGGGTTTCCACCAAACAGGGGATCGAGTTGGCGGTCGCGGAATGGAATGCCAAGGGGGGAGTTCTGGGGAAACAGATCCGGCTCGCCTTCGCCGACGACAAGGGGGACCCTGCGGAGGGCGCGACGGTCTACACGAAGCTCATCCAGCAGGACCGGGTTTCCGCCATCGTGGGCACGGTCATGTCCAAGGTGTCGCTGGCTGGAGCGCCGATCTGCCAGAGCTCCAAGATCCCGATGATCAGCACTGCCTCCACCAATCTCAAGGTTACGGAGGTCGGCGACTACGTCTTTCGGGCCTGCTTCGTGGATCCCTTCCAGGGAACGGTCGGCGCCACGTTCTCCTTCAACGACCTGCACGCCAGAACCGCCGCGGTGATCTTCGACATCGGCAACGACTACACCAAGGGCCTGGCGGAGTACTTCCGCACCCGGTTCACCGAGCTGGGCGGACAGGTTGTGGCGTTCGAGGGGCATGCCACCGGAACCACGGACTTCAAGGCACAGCTCACCAAGATGGTGCAGGCCGGTCCCGACGTCATCTACTGCTCGGACTACTACAACGATGTCGCCCTGATCGCGCGGCAGGCGCGGGAGCTTGGTTTCAAGGGGCCGATGGTGGGGGGCGACGGCTGGGACTCACCGGAGCTCACCAAGATCGGCGGCGCGTCCGTCGAAGGCACCTTCTTCACGAACCACTACTCCAAGGATGACACCCGCCCGATTGTCCAGGAGTTCGTGGCCCGCTTCCGAGCCCGGTACAACGCCGACCCGGACGCGCTTGCCGTCCTCGCCTATGACGCCACCTGCATCATGCTCGAGGCGGTCAAGAACGCCGGTTCGGCGGACGGCGCCGCGATCCGGGACGCGCTTTCCCGGACCGAGCTCGAAGTCGTCTCCGGGCAGGTCAAATTCGACGCGAATCGCAACCCGGTCAAGTCCGCCGTGATCATCGAGATCAAGGACGGGCGGCAGGTCTATCGCACCACGGTCGCGCCTTAGGCGCCCCACAGCCACCTGGTCGGCGCGTCGCCGGCGGCCAGCCGAGTATGTCCGCACCCTGCTGAGAGGGACCTGCATGGGATCCGTTGTCAACGCGCAGCAGATCGTCAACGGCCTGCAGCTCGGTTCCATCTATGCCCTCATCGCCCTCGGGTACACGATGGTGTACGGCATCGTCCGGCTGATCAATTTCGCGCACGGCGACTTCTACATGGTGGGCGCATTCGCCGCCTACGGGGCGTTCTACCTCTTCAACGCCTACATCGGATCCGGCGGGGTGCTGGCGATCGTGGTGCTGCTGTTGGCCATGGCCGCGGCCGGGGGGATCGCTCTGCTCACGAACCGGTTTGCCTACAAGCCGCTCCGCTACAAGCCCCGGCTCTCCTCGCTGGTCACGGCCATCGGCGTCTCGATGTTCCTGGAGTACCTGTTTTCCGCGCTTCCGGTCATCGGCCCGAATCCCCGGGGGTTCCCGGAGATCATTCCGAAGCGGATGTACACGGTGGGATCGGCGGAGATCTCGAACTACGTCGTAATCGATCTGGCGGTGGCTGCCGCGCTCATGATCGGCCTGACCCTGCTGATCCAGAAGTCCACCCTGGGCAAGGCGATGCGGGCCGTCTCGCAGGACAAGGACGCCGCGCGGCTCATGGGCATTGACGTGGAGAGAATCATCGGCGCGACGTTTCTGATCGGGGGTACGTTCGCGGGAGCGGCCGGTCTTCTCGCCGGCATGACCTACCCGCGGATCCAGCCGTACATGGGGATACTCCCCGGCATCAAGGCGTTCATCGCGGCCGTGCTGGGCGGCATCGGAAACGTGCCCGGCGCCGTCCTGGGCGCCTACATCATGGGTCTGGCCGAGACGTTCGCGACCTCCTACAACTCCCTGCTCGGCGAGGGGATCGCCTTTGTCATCCTGATCCTCGTCCTGCTCATCCGGCCGACCGGCCTTTTGGGCGAGAAGAGCGCCGACAAGATCTGAGGAGAGCGGCATGGGCCAGCTCCGCATACCCCGTCTGACCGCCGTCGCGGTAATCGTGTACGCGGTCATCCAGCTTCTGAGCGTGACCGGAGTCCTGAACGGCTACTTCATGATCATCATCAACCGGTCGCTGGTCTTCGTCATCCTGGCGGCGAGCTTGAACCTGATCAACGGGATCACGGGCCAGTTCTCGCTCGGCCACATGGGGTTCGCGGCGGTGGGGGCATATGTCTCCGGTGCCGTCACCACTCTGCTCTGCCACTACTCCGCGGCTCAGACCGCGTCCCTCGGCGCTCACGTCGTGTTCCTGTTCGCGATCCTGCTTGGCGGCCTGGCCGCGGCGGTCGTTGGCGTCCTCATCGGGTTTCCCTCGCTCCGCCTGAAGGGTGACTACCTCGCCATCGTCACCCTGGGCTTCGGCGAGATCATTCGGACGATCCTGAACAACATCGATGCCGTCGGCGGTCCGCGTGGTCTGCTCGGGATCCCGAAGTTCTCGAACTTCACCAACATCTTCGTCCTGGCCTTCCTCACCATCGTGGCGCTCCGCAATCTCGTGCAGTCGTCCTACGGGCGAGCCATGATCGCGATCCGTGAGAATGAGCTGGCCGCCGAGCTTGCGGGAGTCAACACGACCCGCCACAAGGTCATGGGGTTCGCGATCGGCGCCTTCTTCGCGGGGATCGCCGGCGGGCTGTTGGCCCACCTTCTGCAGATCGCCCACCCCACGCAGTACGGCTTCTACGCCTCGGCCCTGGTCCTGATCATGGTCTACGCGGGCGGTATGGGCTCGCTCTCAGGTTCCGTGGTCGCGGCCTTTTTCCTCACCTTCCTTACCGAAGCCCTGCGGGTCGGCATCGACCGGCTCAAGGACACGTTCGGGCTGCCCATCGGCACGGAGTGGACGATGGTGGTCTACGCCCTGCTGCTCATCCTCATCATGCTCTATCGCACCGATGGCCTCATGGGAATGCGGGAGGCGAAGATCCTGTTGATCGAGGAGCGGAAGGAGTGAGCGCGCTTCTCTCCATCCGTGGGGTGTCTCACTACTTCGGCGGTCTCAAAGCGCTCTCGAGTTTCGAGTTTGAGGTTCCGCAAGGGGTGATCTACGGGCTGATCGGCCCGAACGGCTCCGGAAAGACCACCGCCTTCAACCTGATCACCGGCATCTACACGCCGACGGAGGGAAAGATCGTCTTCGCCGGCCGCGACATCACCGGCGCGCGGCCGTACCGCATCGTGCAACAGGGCATCGCCCGGACCTTCCAGAACCTGCGGATCTTCGGCAACATGTCGGTGCTGGACAACATCCGCGTGGCCCGGCACTACCGGGTGCGCTCGGGCCTGATGAGCTCCGTGTTGCGTCTGCGCCGTTTCGTGAGCGAAGAGCGTGAGGCCCGACTCGAGGCCATGCGCCTTCTCAAGATCATGCACCTGGACACGCGCGCGGAGGAACTGGCCAAGAACCTGCCCTATGGAGAGCTTCGACGACTGGAGATCGTGCGGGCTCTGGCCACCGGCCCCCGGCTCATCCTGCTGGACGAGCCCGCCGCGGGAATGAACCCTCGAGAGGTCGCCGATCTGATGGAGCTCATCCGACGCGTGCGGGACGAGTTCGAGGTCACGGTGTTCCTCATCGAGCATCACATGAAGGTGGTCATGGGCATCTGCGAGCGGATCAAGGTCATCGACTTCGGGGAGACGATCACGGAAGGTGCTCCCGAGGAGGTCGGACGGGACCCGAAGGTGCTGGAAGCCTACCTCGGGCGGAGGGGTGCCTAGGATGCTGCGCGTGAAGAATCTCCGGGTGAACTACGGCTGCATCGAGGCGATCAAGGATGTCTCGTTCGAGGTCCCCCCGGGCAAGATCGTCACCTTGATTGGCGCCAATGGCGCCGGCAAGACCACGACGCTGCGGGCGGTGAGCGGCCTGGAGAAGGCCACCGGCGGGACGGTGCACTTCCAGGGCCGGGACATCACGAACCTCGAGGCCCACCAGCTCGTGCCGCTCGGCATTGCGCACGTGCCCGAGGGGCGGAGGATCTTTCCGACCCTGACCGTCCGCGAGAACCTGGAGCTTGCCGGCTGGTCGGTCCCCAGCCGCAAGGAACTGGCGCGCCGCCTGGAGGAGGTCTTCGTCTTCTTCCCGCGAATCAAGGAACGCGCCTCCCAACTCGGCGGCACGCTTTCGGGCGGCGAACAACAGATGCTTGCCGTCGGGCGCGCGCTGGTCACCGGCGGGCGTCTCCTGCTTCTCGACGAGCCCTCCATGGGGCTGGCTCCGGTGCTCGTGGACGAGATCTTCGGGAAGATCGCGGAGATCAACCGCCTGGGTACGACCATTCTCCTGGTCGAGCAGAACGCCGCGGAGGCGCTCGAGATCGCCGACTTCGCGTACGTCCTGGAGGTCGGCTACACCACGATCTCGGGTCCGGCGAGGGAGATCGCGGCGGATCCACGCGTGCGCGAGGCCTATCTCGGCGTCTGACAGGGAGGACCCATTGTCCGCCAATCGGCTGACGGCTCTGCGCGGCGTGGCCGCCTTTGAGGGACTGGCCCGGGAGCATCTGGCGACTCTGGCCGGGCTGGCGGTCCCGCGCCGCTACGCGGCGGGCGCCACGATCTTCCTGGAAGGGGAGTCATCCGGAGGGCTCCATGTCGTCCGCAGCGGGCGGGTTCGCGTGTTCAAGCTGGGGCCGGAGGGGAAGGAACAGGTCCTCCACATCTGGGGCCCGGGGGAGCCGTTCGGCGAAGCGGCCGCCTTCGAAGATGTCCCGTACCCCGCGAACGCGGAGGCGATGGAGCCCACGGCCACCCTGTTCATCCCGCGAATCGGTCTGATTGCGGAGATCCGCCGCGATCCGGAGTTCGCCCTGGCCCTGTTGACGCTCCTCTCCCGGCGCCTGCGCCGGATGGCGGGACTGGTGGAGTCGCTCACGCTCCGCGAGGTTCCCGGGCGTCTGGCCGCCTTCTTGCTGTTGCTTTCGGAACGGCAGCAGGGAGCGGACCGGGTCGTGCTTGACATGCCCAAGACCCAGCTCGCCGCCCTCATCGGGACCATTCCCGAGACGCTTTCGAGGATTCTGGGCCGGTTGGCGCGCGAGGGCGTTGCCCGGTCCGACGGGCCGCGCGCGGTGCTCCTTTGCGACCGGATCGCGCTGCGCGCCCTGGCCGAGGGGACGCGAAAGCTCCCCTGAATCCGGACCGGCAAAAACGCCCGCGGCGAACCCCGGAGGCGCCGCCTGCGTATGGCAACGAGGAGCCCAGGTATCCGTGACCCGGATCGATGGGCTCCGACCTCTGCGACCCGCCGTCCACCGGCCGGGCCGCCGCTCCGAAGACCCGCGCGGGAGGTTACATGCTCGTCATCCGAGATCTGGTCAAGGTCTATCCCGGCCCGGTGGCTGCGCTCCAGGGCATTCGCCTCGAAATCGACAACGGGATGTTCGGTCTGCTGGGCCCGAACGGCGCGGGCAAGACGACGTTGATGCGGATCCTGGCCGGCCTGCTGGAGGCGACATCCGGCGAGGTGACTCTGGACGGAGAAGACATCCTCGGCCGGCCCGAGCGCGCCTGGGAGAAGCTCGGATACCTGCCCCAGGAGTTCGGCTTCTATCCTCACCTCACCGGCGAGCAGATGCTGGCCTACCTGCTTCACCTCAAGGGAGCGCAACCGCCCGAGGGGATGGCGGCTTTCTGCGCCGGACTCCTCGAGCGCGTGAATCTCTCCTTCGCCGCGCGCCGTCGAGTGAAGTCCTATTCCGGCGGGATGCGCCAGCGGCTCGGCATCGCGCAGGCGATCGCGGGCGGTCCCCGGCTCATCATCGTGGACGAGCCAACAGCCGGACTGGATCCCGAGGAGCGGCTCCGGCTCTACCGGATCCTGGCCGAGCTGGCCGAGAACCGGATCGTGTTGCTCTCCACCCACATTGTCGAGGATGTGGGGGTCCTCTGCCCGCGCTTTGCCGTAATCCGACAAGGACGGCTGGTGGCGGAGACCACCCCGGCCCAGGCCCGGGCCGCCATCGAGGGGATGATCTTCGAGGGTGAAGCCACCGCAACGGGGCTGGAGGAGCTCCATTCCAGCCGATGCGTGACGCAGGCGATCCTGGTGGAGGGACGGAACCGCGTGCGCATCTACGAGCCGCAGGGCCGGGCGCCGGACGGATTCGTGCCGGCGACGCCGACCCTCGAGGACGCATATCTGGTGATGATGCGCACCGGCGCGAACGGCGGCCCGCCGAATCACGGCCCGGGGAAGCCCACCGGGCAGGCCGGAGGAAGCGAAGCGCAGGTCACCGCTCCGGCCGGGGGGCGGTCATGAGCTTCCGCCGGCTCGGGCTCGTCTACCGGCATGATCTGCGACAGCACGCCGCGCGGCCCTTGATCTGGATCCTGATCCTCATCCTTGCCCTGACCGCGTTCGGGCTCTCCCGGGGCGAGGTCACCATCTCCTCCGGCGACAGCGCGGTGGGCGGGACCAAGGCCTGGATCACGTCGGAGTTCAACAACGCGAAGCTGATCTCCATGCTGGTCTTCCTGTTCTACTCTCTCTTCCTCGCGGTGGCGGCCGGAATGGCAGTCATCCAGGATGAAGAGCTTGGCGTCGGAGAAGTCCTGCACGCGACGCCGCTGCAACCCGGGGAGTACATCTGGGGCAAGTTCCTGTCGGTTCTCACGGTGTTCTGCGGGATCCTGTTGCTGGATCTCGCGATCACCATCCTCTTCAACCATCTGATCCCGAATCCCAAGGCGGCGGAAGTGCGCGGACCGTTCGCCCTGCGGAACTACCTCTGGCCAGCCGCGGCATTCGGTGTCCCCTCCATCGTCTTCTTCGCCGGGACCACATTTGCCGTCGGGGAACGAAGCCGCAAGCCGATCCTGGTCTTCTTTGCGCCGGTGGTGGCCGTGCTCTTCTGCGCGTTCTTCGTCTGGAACTGGTCGCCGTCCTGGCTGGCTCCCGGGATCAACCGCCTGCTCATGTTGATCGACCCCGCCGGACAACGCTGGCTCATCGA
>CAYYQN010000088.1:0-14099 GCA_964473865.1 uncultured bacterium
GGGAGACGCAGAGCGGGCTGGTGAATACGGACGAGTCGCTGTGCAACGCCGTCCGCAATGCCCGCAACGCCATCCTGGACGACCTGCGCCACAATCGGCAGGCCCCCAAGTTCCTGACCTACTTCCCGAGAGGACTGGTCGACTTCACTGGGGCCTCGTACCCGGACCTGGTGACGGCGGTCCGGTCCCTGATCCAGCGGTGTGGTCAGGACCCCAGTCCGAGGATCCAGGAACAGGGCACGCTTCTGCAGGCGGCGGTTGACCAGATGGAGCGGGCGATCGCGCGTCGCTCCGCTGCGCGGGCCGACGAAGGAGCCGCCTACGGAGAGCTCCAGGTCCAGAAGCTCCAGGCCATCCAGGGCTGCCGCCGGGCCGCCTTCCGTCTGGCGGAGCTCTATCCGAAGGAGGATGAGCGCGTGCGGTCGTACTTCCGCAAGTCCTACCGCCGGCCGCGCCCGACGGCGCCGGCGGAGGGGGACTCGAACCCGGCGACGGGGACGACGGGGGATGCCCAGCCGACGCCCGCCACTCCGGCGACGGGGGCGAGGGCGGAGGTAGAGCCGACTGCGGCGATTTCGGCAGCCGCGGCGCCCAAGGCCGCGGGTTCCGAGTCGACTCTGGTGCTGGTCCCCGCCGCGGCGAACCGCTAGCGAGCGGTTCCACTGCGGCATGAAGCATCGCGGGGTCCCGAGGACCTCCACTCGGGACCCCGCGGGGTCTACTCCCCCGTTCACGCAACCCAGTTACCAACTTCCCGGCGACGTGAAGCCATCCCGCGCCGGGAGCGGACAAGGAGGAACGTCATGACTCCCTGGATGACCATCATCGTCGCGGTCGCCCTGATCGGACTCGCCCTTCTCTCGATCTACCAGATCGTACGTTCCCCGAAACGCGGGCCGTTCCTATTCTCCCTCGTCATTCTGGCCGGCATCGCCTGGCTCCTGCGGCGATTCTTCGGCTTCCCGACGGCCCAACCGATCGCGGCCTCCAAGAGCCTGACTCCCAGCGAGCTGCCGATCATCGGCGTGCTCTTCGTATGCATGATCCTGGGCATGCTGGCGCATTGGCTCTACGCCTGGCTGGAGACCCCGCAGGTGAAACGAGCGCCGTTCGACTTCGGCCGATTCGTGGCGCCCGTCCTGGCTTCGCCCGTCATCTTCATTCCGCTGCTCGCCTCGCAACAGAACACGGACCTGAGCCTCGCGCAGCTCGACGTGCCGCGTGTCATGGTCTTCCTGGTCGCCTTCGAGAACGGCTTCTTCTGGAAGGAGTACTTTGACAACCGCAAGAAAAGGTCGGCCCAATGAGCACCTACCTGAAAGACCGGCCGGAGCTGCGAGAGGTCCCGCTGCCGGCTGCTCCCGGCCTGCGGGTCAGGCCCGCTGCCGGCCTCGGCGCTGCGGAGAAGCGAGCCGCGGCCACCTGGAACAGCTACGGCGGCCTGCTGTAGGCCTGCAGCTCCATCCTCGACATCGATGCGCGGACCGCCATTGCCGTTCTCACGGTGGAATCGTCCGGGGCGGGTTTCGCCGCGGATGGACGCCTGATCATCCGCTTCGAGAACCATCAGTTCTGGACCTTCTGGGGGAAGCGCGAAGCCGCGCGCTTCCAGCAGTTCTTCCGCTTCGACGCAAGCCGGCGATGGCTAGCGCATCAATTCCGGACTACGCCCTCCGGCGCCTGGCGCGATGTTCACCGAAACCAGGACCGCGAGTGGAAGACGCTGGCGTTCGCCCGCACGTTGGACGAGATCGCGGCGTTACGGTCGATCAGCATGGGGATGGCGCAGATCATGGGATTCAATCATCGGCGCCTCGGTTACGGCGATGTCCGCGAGATGTTCGAGGCGATGCAGGCCGACGTGCGCTTCCAGATCCTGGGCTTCTTCGACTTCCTGCGGGGCAACGGGGCGGCGTCGCCGATGATCGACAGCCTGCGGCGGAATCGGTTTGCGTCGTTCGCCTCGTCTTACAACGGGGCGGGGAACGCGGCGGAATACGGGGCCAGGCTCGGGACGGCCTATGATGCGGCCTGTCGGGTGGTTCCAATGGGGTGATAGCACCAGCCGCCACAGGGTCCTATCATCGAATCAGGTGACCACGTCCCCCATCGGAGGTTGAGCATGACCACGATCGGCGCCGCCAAGTTCAGGGAGCAGTGCCTCTCCCTCTTGGAGCGACTGACCCCGGAGGGGCTCACGATCACCAAAGGAGGGAAGCCGATCGCGCGGCTGATCCCGTATCCGCAATCACCGGCTAATCTGATCGGGAGCCTCCGTGACCGCATCCGGATCCACGGCGACATTGTCTCCACCGGGATTCCCTGGGAGGCCCCTGATCAATCCTGATACCCACGTGCCGCTGTACGCGCCTGCCGCCAAGCCGCGACCTATGCCGTTCGCACGGTGAGCGATCACCCGAGCGACCGGATCGCCTCTCGGACCTCCGGGTCGTTCGCTGCCGAAAATGATCCCACCGCGTAGAGCGGATAGCTCTGCAGGTCGGGCAGGACCGAGAAGTTGTGCGGGGAGAATCGCACTCCGTACGGGCTGACGGCGGGCCGGCTCTCCAGGAATAGCCGCAGACTTCGCAGCCACCCTCCGGTGCCGCGCTTCACCTCCACGGGGACAATTCTCGCTGCCGCCGGATGCAGGTAGTCGACCTCTGCGTTGCTGGCGCGGGTTTCGCGGTGCCAGTAGTACAGTCTGGGCGCGGCGTGGGGTTGACCGTAGGCGATGAGTTCCTGCCCGACGAAGGCTTCCGCGAGTTCGCCGGCGTTCGCGAAGGCGGCCGTCGGATCCAGGACCCATGCAGCCCCATCGAGGCCGAGAATGGATTCGGCGAGCCCCACGTCCATGAAGATCACCTTGAAGCGGTCCGGATCGGCTTCGGCGCCAAGGGGAAGCCCGGTGGCGGCGGTGTGGAAGACCGGATGAACCACGCCGGCCTTGGCCAGAAGTTCGAGCGCGGGCTGGAGATCCCGGCGACGCCGATTGCCCGCCACGTGACTGAACACGAACTTGCGTCCAAGAAGTCGCGGTACCTCGTTGAAAAGCAGATCGACGTACTTGATCTGGTTCTTGCGGCTGTACCTGGCGAAGTCCTGCCGGTAGGTTTCCGCCAGCCGACGCTGCACCTGGGCGCACCGTCTCAGATCTCCATGATCGATCCACTCCTGCACTGCTTCCGGCATTCCTCCCACGGCCAGGTACTCGCCCACCTCCCCCATGAGCCTCTCATGAACGGCATCAGCGACCGCAACGTCGGCGGAGTGCGCCGCCAGTTCCGATACCGCCGGCCCCCGGCCCTTGGCGTTCAGGAACTCCAGGAAGGACATCGGATACATGTACAGGGAATTGACCCGTCCGACGGGGAGGCCGGTCTCCTCCACCGCGAACTCGACCAGCGAGCCGGCGGCGATCACATGCAGGCCGGGAAGGTCCTCATGGAAGTATCGCAGTGCCGTGAGTGCGCGCGGCGCCTGCTGAATCTCATCGAGGAAGAGCAACGTCTTGCCGGGCTCGATCCGGACGCCCAACGCCAGCGCCAGGTCCCGGGTGATTCGGCCGGGATCGAGATCGCGGTCGAACAGGGTCGCCAGGTCCGGGTTCCTCTCGAAATTGACCTCCACCAGGTTGGAGAATGCCTCTGCGAGCTTGCGCACTGTGAAGGTCTTGCCCACCTGGCGAGCGCCGCGGATGAGCAGGGACGTGCGGGCCGGATCTTGTTGCCAAATCTTCAGATAGTGATCGACAAGGCGTCGCATGGTGCGCCCCCTTCCCTGGCCTGGTTCTGAATCAATGGAATTTGTCCCGGTTCTTGGTCGTAATGCAAGGCAATTTCGGTGTTCCGACGGCGATAAATCAAGGCATTTGGGGCGACCGGGGCGAGTGCTCGAACGAGTTCCCGAGCAGACCGCGCGCTTCGTGGTCGGCTGTCTTCAGCTCTTTTGCTCTCCGTCCAACCCCAGCGCCTTGATCCGATTGTGCAGGTGCGTCCGACTCAGTCCCAAATCCTCCGCGGCGTGCGTGACGTTTCCGTGGTGGCGTTTTAGGGCGGACCGGATCACATCGCGTTCGACCGCGTCGCGCGCTTCCTGGACTGGTAGTCCCAGGTAGGGGTTCACCCCCGCCGTCTGCCGTCCGCTCAATGCATCCATGACCCCACGCCTGATCTCCGCCGGAAGGTGCTCGGGCTTCAACTCCGCTCCGGAACCGATCAGCACCATCTGCTCCAGGATGTTCTGCAGCTCGCGGACGTTCCCCGGCCAGGGATAGGCCTCGAGGAGCTGCCAGCTCGCCTCCGTTAGGCGCGGCGCCCGGGTCCCGTCGCGAGCCTCAGACAGCTGAAGGAAGTGCTTGCCGAGAACGCGCACGTCACCCTCCCGCTCCCGCAGCGGCGGCACCTGCAGCGGAATGACCTTGAGCCGGAAGTACAGATCCTCCCGGAAGCGACCATCGGCCACGAGCCTCGGCAGATCCTGGTGCGTCGCCGCCAGGACCCGCACGTCGACCCGGACGGTGCGCGTGCTGCCCACCGGCTCGTACTCCCCCTCCTGCAGGACGCGCAGGACCTTGGCCTGCGCGCGCACGCTCATGTCCCCGATCTCATCCAGGAAGAGGGTGCCGCCGTCGGCCGCGGCGAACCATCCTTCGCGCGTCGAGACCGCCCCGGTGTACGCGCCGGCGACCGCCCCGAAGAGCTCGGCCTCGATCAGCTCTTCGGGAATGGCCGCGCAGTTCACCTGGATGAACGGTTTGCCGCTGCGGGCGCTCAGCCGGTGCAGCGCCGAAGCCACGAGCTCCTTGCCCGTTCCGCTCTCCCCCAGGATCAGGACGCGCTTGTCGGTCGGGGCGACCCGCTGGATCATGTCGCGCAGGGCGCGCATGGAAGCGCTCGCTCCCCGGAGCGTCTCCAGCTGCACCGCCCGCAGCCGCGCCCCTTCCCGCCGGAGCTCATGGATCGCGACGGCGTTTCGGGCCAGGAGGAGGATCCGATCGCGGGAGCACGGCTTCTCCACGAACTCGTGCGCGCCGAGGCGCGTGGCTTCGACCGCCCGCTCGATGGTGGCGTGGCCGGTGACCATGACCACCGGCAGGTCGGGATGCTCCGCGCGCAGGCGCCGCAGGACCTCCATTCCGTCGAGCTTCGGCAGCTCGATGTCGAGGAAGACGGCAGATGGCAGCTCGGCCGCCGCCGCGGCCAGGGCTTCCTCGCCGTCGCCGGCACAGACCACCGAATATCCGGCCCCGTCGAGGACCTGTTCGAGGCTCCTGCGGACATCCGGCTCGTCGTCGACCACCAGGATGCGTTCAGTCATGTGCTGCTCCGAGCCGGTACAGCGCCAGCGCAAGCGGCTCCACCCGGATCCCACCGATGCTCTCGGTTCCCCAGGTCCGAGCCCAGATCCTGCCGTCCCCATACTTGGCGATCTGCTTGATGTCCTTCGGGGGCAATTGCTGCGTCCACTTCACCTCGATCGGCTTGAACCGTTTCCCTTCGACGTATGCGATGTCCACTTCGCCTTCCGCCTTGATATAGTAGGTGGGATGGAACCGGCGGACATGGGTCACGGCGCAAGCCTCGGCAATTCTCCCGCACCAGTCCGGATCCGCCAACATCGGCTCGACAAGCGTCCGAAATGGATCCGGATCGGGCCGCAGCCAATTGCGGACGGCATGCAGGATGAATGGGTCGGTGAACATCACCCGGCGGGCCTTGCGTGGCGCCGCAGTCAGCTTGTCCTCGACCAGCGCCGACTGCACGAAGACCGCGTCCATCGAGACCAGCAAGGATACGTAGTCCGCGACGGTCGCCGGATGATCGATGGAGAGATCCCGGGAGAGGGCGTTCCAGGTCACCTGCGTGCCGTACCGACTCGCGATGGCCGCCAGGACCTCTCTCAGGAAGTGCTCCTGCTTTCCCCGCTTCAGGACGTCACCCCGGATCCAGTCACCGTAGGTGGCGAAGGTCGCAGGCCGGATCGAGTCACCCTCGGCCATGTCATTGATCGCGCGGAGGTAGCCCCCATGGGCGAGATACCGCGCAAACTCCGCATCGACCCGCCGGCGGGTCTCCTCGGTGATGGCGCGGTCCGGGTCCAGGAGGGACGCCCGCCCCGCCGCGGGGATCCTCTCGGCGAGGTCCACGTACTCGCGGAAGGTCAGGGGGCCCAGGTGAAAATCCACGATCGGGCTGGTTCCGCGCCGTCCGGGGAACCGCATCCGGGCTTCCTGGATGAGTGTCGAGTCGGAGCCGGAGATCATCAGCACGACATCTTCGAGCGTCCCCGCATCCGCCAGGAACTTCACTCCCTTGTCCCAGTCCCGGATGTAGGTGACCTCGTCCACCAGCAGATGGCCCGGGCCTCGCCCCTCCCACCCCGCGGCCTCCTCGGTGATCAGCCGAACCAGGGAGTGGTGGTCGTCGATCAACTCTCCTGCCAGGTAGCAGAGCCGTTCTGGGTCCGCGCCCGCCCGCAGGAGCTCCGCCATCCACTGCTTCAAGACGGTGGTCTTTCCGATCTGGCGTCCGCCGGTCAGCGAGTAGACCCCCGGACCCAGCGTCCGCAACCGGTCCAGGAGCGGAGATCGATAGCGGAGCGGCAACTTGCTCAACTGCCGCAGGTTGGGATCACGCTTGGGAAACTCGCGGACCGATTCCCGATGGGAATTGTGGGGCAGGAACCGGGGGTCCATAGCCCTCTCCTGTGTTTAGTCAATGACCATTGAATAAACGTAGACCCGAGCCATTGTCGCTACGGATGCTCCCCAGTCAAGGGGATTCCGATCGATCGGTGCGCCTCGGACTCTGGACGACGGCCTTCGGGTCGCGGGGCAATTCCATGTGAATGCAGGCCCCGCCCCAGCGTCCCTCCTCCACCCGAACCGTACCGCCGTGCGTCAGGACGATCCCCTTGACCAGGGCCAGGCCGAGGCCCAGGCCGCCCTTTGATCCCGACCGGTACGGCTCGAAGACCCGTTCCCGTTCTTCCGGCGGGATGCCGGGCCCGTTGTCCTCCACCTCCAGGATCACGTTTTCCCCGGCGGTGCGCGTGGCCAGCCGCAGGCGAGGGCTTTCCTGGCCGGCCGTGGCGGTCTGCGCGTTGCGGGCCAGGTTGATCAGCAGTTCGCGCAGCCGATCGCTGTCCGCGCGGATCGGCCCCAGATCGGGAGCCAGATCCAGCTCCACGCGGAGGTCGCGCTGAAGCCTTCCCACGTCTTCGGCCAGCTGATTGAGGTCGGTATCGGCGAGCTGCAGCTCCACCGGCCGGGTGAAGTTACGGAAGCGCTCCACCACGTTGCGCAGGCTCTCGATCTGGCGCACCACGGTGCCGGAACATTCGTCGAGGCGTGCGCCGTATTCGCGGTCCTCGCCGCGGTACCGCGCGCGCAGATCCTCCACCATGAGCTGAATCGACATCAGCGGGTTTCGGACCTCGTGGGCCAGGGCTCGGGCCATTTCGCGCCAGCCCGCCATCTTTTCGAGATCGACCAGGCGACGGGACTGCGCGTCGAGCCGTCCGATCATGTCATTGAACTGCTCGCTCAGGCGCGTGATCTCGTCCCGCCCGGAAACGGGCACCCGCACGTTCCAGTGGCCGGCGCCGACTTCGCGGGTGGCGTGAACCAGGCGCTGCACCGGCACCAAGAGGCCGCGCGCCAGCCACCCCGCGACCAGAAGGGCGGCCAGCACGGAAACCGCGTAGATCACCAGGAACGGCAGCCAGAACCCGCGCTCGAGCTCCGTCCGTTCCAGCCGCAGGCCGCGCAAGATTTGCAGCGACGTCGAGAGCGCCGCGGCGTCGCGGCGCCACTCCGCCGCCACTGGACGGCGGACGATGAGCATGCTGCTGTCAGGCAGCGTCTTCGCGGCACTCAGCATGCCGGGAGGCGCATCTCCCGTTGCGGGGGCGGAGGTATCGGCGGCAACACCCTTCAAGACCTGGATCGCGCCGTTCGGCAGACGGAGCAGGACGTCGCGGCCGGGCAAGGGAGGTGCGGCATCCGGTCGGAACGATGGAAGACCACCCCCAACCACCCACGCATCCAGCGAGTCCGCCAGGTCCTGGCGCTGCCGCGTGAACTGCTGGCTGGCCTGGTTCACCCCCGCCTCGAGAGCGTTGTCCATTTGCGAGCTCAGGACGAGGTTCAAGCTTCGCGTGACCAGTTCCCGCGCCATCCACGCGGCAGGCACGGCAGGCAGCAGGACCAGCAGAACCATGAGCAGAGCGAGCCGGGTATACAGTCTCATGACGATGGCCTCGGGCGCATGGCGATTCTCCCCCGCGTCGTGCGCTCGGGCGCACGGTGGGCTCTCCCGCTTATGGCGATTCGTCCAGGTCGCCGGTATGAAAGAACGGGCTGGCTCCCTCGACGATCTTCCGCGAGCTCTTCGTCTTCTCTGCCGTCACATGCTTGAAGAGGCGGCTCAAGTTGATGGCGATCCCGCCTTCGCCGCCGGAGCTGACCTGCTCGGCAAAACCGAAGAGGAACTCCTCGTCTTTGACCCCCAGGGAACGAACGGCTATCTGCAGCGTGAGCCGGTACTCCTCCGTCGGGGAGAGCCAGGACAGCGGACACAGGTCGCGGACCGCGAGGTGGGAGAAGGCCGAGACGGCGGCGTCCGGGGTCGGCAGCACGATCGTCCCGTCCTTGCTCTCCAGCAGGTAGCGCCTCTCCCACACGTCGAACCGCAGGCTTCGCTCCGCCAGCCGTTCCGCCACCAGCTCGCCCGACCGGCCCTCGAGGTGCAGCTCGTAGACGCAGGCGCCGGGCAGCCCGCTCTCGATGGTTCCCATCGTCAGCGAGTCGAGAAGACCCTGGGCACGCGCTTCGGCGTGCAGCGACTCCGAGCCTCGGAAGGCAAGTAGTTCAGTGACACTCCCCTGTCCGAACCCGGGGCTCGCGAAGGCGGCCAGGGAGAGAGGGAGGAGCCAGTGCCAGTGCCAGTGCCAGCGCCAGAGCCAACGACCGGCTCGCAGGCCGCCATCGCTGTGACCGCGAGCGACTCGCCGCGCGCCCCCGGTCAAAACGACCGCCCGAGGCTCAGGTAGTAGACGACGGGGCTTCCCCGGACCGGATCGGTCAGGGGCCAGGCGATCTCGAGGTTCACGGTCTGGACCGCGGGCAGGCGCAGCAAGAGGCCGCCGCCCGCGCCGGCCGCCGGGTCGGCACGCCGTCCGCCGGCGGTCCAATGATCGCCGCCATCGACAAAGACCGTGCCGATGACCCACGGCGCGCGTGACCTCGCCCCGACCAGCGGGTGACGCCATTCGGCGCTGATCAGGCAGAGCGCGCGGGCGCCGAGGGGGCCGCTCAGCCCCGCGTCGGGGAACCCGCGCACGCTCCCCGTCCCGCCGACGACCGGGCGGAGGAAGTAGGGAGTGTCTTTCGACGTGTAAGCCGCACGGAAGCGAAACGCCGCGGCGCGTGTGCCCGCCACCGGCACCGCCACGCGGGCCTCGAAGTCGCTCCCCCAGAAACGCTCGCCTCGATTCGGCACCGCACCTCGCACGGCCCATCCCGTCCACGATCCGCACTGCCACGCGCGCAACCGATCCTGGCGGTCGAAGACCAGCGAGGCCTGAAGCTCGCCGTAGCGCAGATCGTCCGGATAGACCGGCACGATGCCGGCTGCCGGGATGTCCGGTCCCTCCTGGTCGGTCGAGAGCGACGGCTCCGGGCTGGCCTGGGAGAACCCGCCGATCAGGACTGTGCTCAGGTCCTCGGTCAGCCGCTTGCGCACCCCGACTCGCAGCCGCGTGCGGTCAATCGCCTGATGGTCGGTGCTGTCGTCCTGACGGATCAGCCAGGTGTCGCGGTATCGGCCCAGGGTCACCAGCAGGTCGGTGTCGCGGGCGAAGAGAGCAGGAACTTCGAGGTCGGCGTAGAGCCCGTGCGCCCGCAGCCCCGCCCGGTAGCCGACCCGGGCCGTACCGCTGCCGAACAGCCCCGTGCGCCGCAAGCCGACCACGTTCCAGTGCCAGCCGCCAAACGCCTCGCGCCCCGCGGTGGACTCCAGGTAGAAGCGTCGACTCGGTCGAGCGGTGACCACGGCGATCACGGCGCCGGGCCGGCTCCCTCGCGTGGTGCGGAGGTCAAGGTCGGTGAAGAGGCCGGTAGAGGCGAGGTACGAGCGGGCCTTGAGCAGAGTCGCGGCATCGACCATCTGCCCCGCGCGCAGCGGCAGATGGCGCCGGACCAGAAGCTCGGTGCCCCCACCCGGCGGCTCGACCCGCACGGCCTCCAGGTGGAATTTCGGGGAGATGGGCGGGGTGGGAAGCGGGGTGGAAGAGGCGGAATCCGGCTGTGACCCCGGGTGCCCGGCCGAATCGACTTCGGCCCGCGCCTCCGCCGGCAGGACCACGATAGCGAGGGCCAGCCCGCCCAGCAAAAATCCGGCCCGAAGGTTTCTTCGATGCGCTCCCGTGTTGACGCTCCGGTCGGAGACAACCACCGATCGTTGTTGACCCAACGATTCTACCTGCGACCGGGCTGCTCACAAAGGGAGTTCGCGGGGGGGGACGTAAGCTCCTGCCCGGGACTCCGCGCCGGCCACAGACCATCCGGGCGACATCCGCAGAGCACGCATCCGGTAAGAACGGCATTGGCGGCAACACGTGCCGGCCTTCCGGCGCAGGGTCGACCGCGTATGGCGAACTGGAAGGCCTGGCCGGGGAATCACGAGTTGTGTCACTCTGGGCGCAGGCTCCCGGAAGACGGCAAGAGCACCGCGCTGGAGCGTGGGTCGTCGTCCTGAGACGGTTTGTGATCGTGAGATAAGGCCGCCCATCGACAACGAGAACCTCGCGGAACGTGCTATACTCTTATGGCGTTTTCGATCCGCCGCGGGGCTTCCTGGCATCCTGTTGATTCCCACCAGAGGTACCGATGAGACGACCACTGTTCTTTCAGGTCCTGGCTCCGGCGTGGATGGGCCTGGTGTTCATGGCCTTTCTGGGGGCCGCGCCCGGGGCGCGGGCAGACGTTCCGTGGCTCTCGGTCTGTCTGGTCGGTGGGGGGGTGGCAGTCTATCCCGTCGACGAGCTGCGCCGAATCGGCTTCGAGAGTGACACGCTGATCGTGGCGCATGCCGGCGGCGCAGAGCGCTACGGCGCGCCGACGGTTGCGCGAATCGAGTTCCACTCGGCCGGCTCGGGCGTCGGTGACCCGCGGGATGCGGCCGCGCTGGTGAAGGCAGTCCACCTCTTCCAGAATCAGCCGAACCCGTTCTCTCCCGAGACCCGCATCGCCTTCGACCTGCCCAAGGCCGGTCCGGCGAAACTCGTCATCTACGGTGTGAACGGGCGCCAGATCCGCCGGCTGGTGGCGGGCGCCTTCGCGGCTGGACGGCACACCGCAAGCTGGGATGGCCGTGACGACACGGGAGAGAAGGCCGGCAGCGGGGTCTACTTCTACCAGCTCATTGCCCCGGGTGTGGACGAGAGTCGGCGGATGATCCTGCTGCCCTGAGCAACGCGACCATCCTGATTCGGATCTCCCGTTCGGGGACACGGCTGACAAAGAAGCGGTCAACGATGGCGAAGGAAGCACAACGATGAAGCGGTTCACGGGATTGACTCTGGGCCTCGGCCTGTGCCTGGTGTTGGGGGCGTCGCCGAGCCAGGCCGCCTGGATGATGCGGATTCATCAGGGGGCAACGGTCGAGGAGCGGGCGCTTGCGGATGTGGACAGCCTGTCGTTCTACAACGCCACCGGCGCCTGCTGTGCGTTCGACGGCACGTGCACGGTGACAACGGAGGACGTGTGCCTGGACGCCTGGACGCTCCACGGGGTCTGCACGCCGAATCCCTGCCCGGGCCCCACCGGGGCCTGCTGCAATACCGTCACGGGTGCTTGCACGATCACCACGCAGGACGCCTGCACGTTCGCCTGGCTTGGCGCCGCAACGGTCTGTAACCTCGTGACCTGCCCGGTGCCGCCACCCGGCGCCATCCGGTTCACCACGCAAGGCGCCAGCTTCGCGCCGGTGATCGTGGTGACCGGAAGCCCTGAAATCCTGTGGTCATTCGACGACGGCACGTCGTCAGCCTCGGCCACGCCGTACAAGAACTTCGGAGTGGCCGCCCCGCACACGACGAGCCTCCTGGTCCAACCGTGGAGCGCCCTCCAGCGCATCAACATCGGCTACGACGGGGGCGATGGCGGAAGCTGGGCTATCGAGCACGTGCCCAACCAGCAGGTGTCGGACGTGGAGGGCCTGGAACAGGTGGCGGGCACCCTCCAGCAGTGGTGCTCGTCCTACAATCTGATCACTTCCCTTGACTTCGGGAACTTCGTCAACCTGGACACCATCGAGTGCTTCCTCTCGCAAACCCTCCGGAGCGTGAACCTGGCCAATACGCCGGTGTTGAAGCGGGCCTGCTTCGAGGACTGCGACCTGCAGACCCTGGACCTCTCCCAAAGCCCGCTCCTCGAGGATCTCCGAGGCGCCGTCAACGCGTATCCGACCATCGAGTTCGGCAACATCGGCAGCCAGCTGTGGCAC
The DNA here is from genome assembly GCA_964473865.1 of uncultured bacterium. Classification (GTDB taxonomy): domain Bacteria; phylum Eisenbacteria; class RBG-16-71-46; order CAIMUX01; family CAIMUX01; genus CAIMUX01. Next base: position 12,510 of record CAYYQN010000088.1, read on the forward strand.
ATCTGCGTGCGGGACAATCCCCAGCTCACCAACCAGACTCTCTTCACCGATCTGACCGCGTTCCCGGCGATCTCCGAGCTCTTCATCTGGAACTGCAGTCAGTCCGGGACGCTGCGGCTGCCCGCCTCCAGCGCCACCCGGTGGGTCTCGATCGCTGCGGATGGCAACGCGTACACGGCGTTGGACCTCGCCGGATCCTTGCACAACGCGGCGAACGGGGGTTCCGTCAGCCTCCAGAACAACCAGCTCGAGAGCGTGAACCTCACGGGCTGCGTGCAGATCCATGCCCTGGATCTGGAGAACAACCAGCTCGGTGAGGCGCAGGTGGACGGCATGCTCGTGGCGCTGGACGGCCTCGGCCGTACGCAAGCCAACTCGCCCGGCCTCACACTGACGGTGGACCTGCGCGGCAACGCGACCCCGGGCACCGCCGGGCAGGCGGCGGGACAGAACCTGGCGGACAAAGGCTGGACGGTCCAGTGCACCGGCTGGATTCCGAACCCGCCCCCGCCCGGCGAGCCCGGTCGGATCGACTTCACCACCCGAGGCGACGGCACGCAGATGCGCTGCGACTTCTACGGCGGCATCACCGCCATCTGGCACTGGTCGAGCGGAGACACGACCGTAGCGCAGACCGGCCAGACCGCTGCCGTGACGGGACTCGGCGCCGGCGATCACGCAGGTTGGCTGGAGGTCTCCGACCGCACCCGGTTGACCAGATTCGGCGCCGCGGATGGAGGCGGCCGGAGCCATCTCATCTCGATCACCGGTCTCGACCAGGCCCCGAGTCTGGACATTCTCTACGCCTATGCCGAGGCCGACCTGGCCACGCTCTCGGCCACGAATGCCACGGTGGTGCGTGAGTACCACCTGGCGGGCACCGGTCTGACGACCGAACGGGTGGATCAGCTCTTCGCGGATGCGGTGGCGACGAACGTGTGGAACGGTCACATCTGGGCGCCGAGCCTGGGCACGCCGGCGAGCGGCCCCGACCGCGCTACGCTCCAGGCACGGGGGTGGACGATCGAAGCGTGGTAGCGGACCATGCCGGCCCGTATTCCGCGATGATGCCGGATTCCTCTCGGGATCAGCCCACCCGGGCTCGTGGTTGCCGCGGAGATCTGCGAGGGTCTCGAGAAAGCAGCCGCCCTGCCGTCACGCACTCGATGAAGTCGGCCACGGGGAGCGCCTCGATGCCATCCTCCAACGCCGGCCGGACGGGAAGGTCGTGTACCGGCTGCACCGTCCCCTTGCCCCCGAACCGGGGGTGGCCGCACCCCGGTGGCCACACCCACCTGGTCCTCGATCCGCACGACTTCCTCCGCCGTCCCCCGTGCCGGGGGCAGGCTGGCGGCGCTGGTGTCGTTCCCGCACTCGCACCAGGTCCGGCGCCACGGTGTCTTCGCAAACCGCAGCCGGTTCCGGCGCCGGCTGCCCAGCGTGCCGCCGGCGCGTTCCTTGGGCGAGGCTCCTACACCGTGTGCTGTCGATCGATGCCCTGGCGTGCCCGCGCTGCTCAACCCACGAGCGGCACATGCCCATGACGGTGTTGGCATTTCTCACCGATCCCGAAGTGGTGGGGAAGATTCT
>CAYYQN010000089.1:0-14097 GCA_964473865.1 uncultured bacterium
CGCTCTACGCGCTCTGTTGCTCTTTCTATGACAGTTCGGACCGGGTCCGGTACTACCCGAACGACGACCCCGCCTCCCCCTTCTGGATCGCGGCATCCCAACCGATGGGCACCGAAGGGCCGCGCTGGGGTGCCCTGCCGGCCACGACTCTGGCCGTCTTCGTGCCCGGACAGGCACCGGCGTTCTTTCCGATCGAGACCCCGGATCCGCCCGTCTTCCGGTTCGAGTCGATCCAGGTGCAGCGCCTCGATGGCGACGGCGACGGGTGGGCCTCGCGGCTCACCATCTCCGCCGCCGCCGAGGTGGACTTCGGCTCGCGGGACGTCCTGCTGCGGGTTTCTCGTCTGGAGGGCGAAACAACGTTTCCACTGGCGCACGGCCAGACGGCTCCCCTCGCCGCCGGGCGGACTGCGTTCTTGACCGTCGATGTGGAGGCCACGCCCTCGGACCTGGAGGCGGCGTCGTGGGACCTCGGTGTGGACCTGGTCGACCCGGAGGATCCGGAAGCCCCGCTGGCGACGGCCACCGGCGACAGCCATCCCGACTGGGGGCTTGCCGATGTGGCGGTCGAAGGAGCCGACCGCGACGCCGAAGAGCCTCCCGATTCGCTTGACACTCCCGAGCCACCCCGCCCGAGCCGCCCCTGGCCGAACCCCTCTCCCGGGGCCTTCCTGATTCCGCTGCCCACGCACCTCGGCGCCGGGGCGGTCCGCCTGGAAGTCCGGGATGCCGGCGGTTCTCTCGTCTTTTCCGCCTCCGAGCTGCCGGTCTCGGGCGATCCTCCGGCAGTCTCGTGGAACGGCCACGACGCGCACGGCCGCCGCGTCGCGGCCGGGACCTATTTCTGTCGCGTCCGTAGCGGTTCCCGGAACCACGACGCCAAGGTCACCGTGCTCCGCTAGAATCGGAGGCAATGTGTTCTGCCAGCGTGCCCGCACCATCGCGCTTCTCAGCATCGCCGGCGTCGGATTCCTCCTCTCTGCAGACCTGCGCACCCCGGGGTTGCGCGCTGTACGACTGTCGCGGACCGAATCTGCTGCGCCGCGTACGTTCCGGACAGCCAGCGCCGATCTCGGCGACCCCGAGCATGCCTGCCGCTTCTGGGGGATGGTTGGCACGGGATATCCCGAAGGGCTCATCGAGGACCATCTGCGCAGCGGCACGGTCACGAGCCTCCGCCAGCTCGGGCTCTCCAACGACGACGGCTGGGGGCTCGCGTCGTTCCTGGCCGCGTCCACCGGCCCGCAGCTGCGCGGTCCCCTGGTGCGGCGCGGTCGCCCCCCCACGACCCACCCGCAGGACCCGGACTTCAACATCGCGGTGGACGAGATGGTGGACCTGCGCCCGCGCGCCGCGATCGGGCATGTTCGCGCCGCCACTTCGGGACACTTCGGCCTGCCCGATCCCCATCCGTTCCTGCACGAGCGATTTGCGTTTGCCCACAACGGAAGCTTGTCGTGCGCCACCGTGGTCGGACTGCTGACCGCGGATGACCCCGGCTATCTCGACGCGCACCCGCCCGAGTACATCGACCAGCTCATCGACTCCGAACTCCTGTTCATGTACCTGCTGAAGTACCGGCGCGCCCATCCCGAGCAGCCGGAGCCCGAGGCGCTGCGCGACGCCGCCTCCACGCTCTTCGCCGCCGTGGCCCCATCCAAGATCAATTTCGTGATGACGGCGGGCGACACCCTCTATGCGCTCCGGTGCGCCGTGCACGATGACCTCGACCCGGTCCGCTACTACCCGGGCCCGATCGCGAACTCCTCGGTCGACGAGCCGGGCGGGAAGTCCGAGGCGTCCCCCTACTGGGTCGTCGCCTCGCAGGGGCTGGGCAGCGACATGGGCCTCTGGCTGCCGATCCCCGCGCGTACGCTCGCTGTCTTCGTGCCGGGTCAGCCTCCTCAGTTCCTCCCCCTCATCGCCGGCCCCCAGCCGGTCTTCTCCTTGCTTTGGGCTTCGCTCAGCGACTCCATCGATGCGGATGGAGACGGCTACCTCAGCTCGTTCACGGTGGACTGCGGAGCGCGAGTCGACTGGGGGACGCATCGGGCGTTCGTCCGCGTGTTCGCCTATTTCGGGGCCGGCCAGTCTGCCCAGGTCGCAGTCTCGGACACGTTCATGGTCAGCTCGCCGACGGTGGACACGGTTCACGTTTCGGTCCAGGTGAGACCGCCGGATCACCCGCGGGACATCTGGGACCTCTGCGTCCAGCTCTGCACCACCGTCGACCCGGACGTGCCCCAAGCCGAGTTGTGTCCGCCGGTCGAGCCGCGCCTCGGCGACATCCAGGTCGAAGGTCCGGCGCTGGACGCTGTCCGGATCGCCGACCCGGCGGATCCGGCGAGCGGCGCGGACCCGCGCGTCCCCGCGGATCCGGGTGCCGCCACCGTCGCTCCGGCCTGGATCGGCGAGGCTCGGCCGAATCCGTCCGGCGCTGGATTCGTCATCCCGTTCCGCTCATCGCCCGCGACTCCGCCCGGCAGCGGTGGCGCTTCCCTGGAGGTCTGGGACGCGCGCGGCGCGCTCGTGTGGCGCGCGCTGCGGACCCAGGCGGGGCCCGGCGCCGGCGAGATCCGGTGGGATGGACGGGACCTGCGCGGGCAACGCGCGGCCGCCGGAGTCTACTTCTGCCGGATCCGCGCGGGTGGCCAGACCGCGGAGCGTCGCGTGACCGTCATGCATTGAGTGCCCGGCGCTCCCCTCATCCTGCCCGCGCCGGATCCGGAGCCTCGGGATCGATTCCGTACTCCCGGATCGCCGCCGCGGCCGTGGACGGGTCGAGCACCCCAGTTCGCGCCAGGGCCGAAAGCGTTGCCACCACGATGTGCTCGGCGTCCACCTCGAAGAACCGCCGCAGGACCTCTCGCGTGTCGCTCCGGCCGAAGCCGTCCGTGCCGAGAATCGTGTAGTCGCGCGGCACCCATCGCCCGACCATGTCGGGCACCGCCTTCATGAAGTCGGTGGCAGCCACGATCGGTCCTTCCGTCGGAGCGAGGCGACTCGTGACCAGGGGAACCCGCGGCGCCTGCTCCGGGTGGAGCCGGTTCCACCGCTCGACCCCCAGGGCCTCGCGGCGCAACTCGCCGTAGCTCGTGGCAGACCAGACGTCCGCTGCCACGCCGTGGCTCTGCAGGAGCAGTTCCTGCGCCCGCAGGGTCTGCGCCAGAATCGCGCCGCTTCCGAGGAGCTGCGCGCGCAGCGGCCGTTTCTCGGAGCTCTCCCGGAAGAGATACAGCCCCTGCAGGATTCCGTCGCGCACCCCCTCCGGCATCGCCGGCATGGTGAAGTTCTCGTTGTAGAGCGTCAGATAGTAGAACACGTCCTCGCCCGCGCCGTACATTCGGCGCAGACCGTCCTCGACAATGGTCGCGACCTCGTATGCCCACGCCGGATCGTAGGCCAGACAGGCTGGATTGGTGGAGGCCAGGACCAACGAGTGACCGTCCTCGTGCTGCAACCCCTCCCCGTTCAGCGTGGTCCGGCCGGCGGTCGCCCCGAGCAGGAAGCCGCGGCAGCGCGCATCGGAAAGGGCCCAGATCAAATCCGCGGTGCGCTGGAAGCCGAACATCGAGTAGAAAATGAAGAATGGGATCATCGGCTCGCGATGCGTGGCGTACGCCGTCCCCGCGGCGAGGAAGCTGGCCATGGCCCCCGCCTCGGTGATCCCCTCCTCCAGGATCTGCCCGTCCTGGGCTTCGGCGTAGCTCATCAGGACTTCGTGGTCCACCGGGGTGTACTTCTGCCCCAGCGCCGCGTAGATCTTGAACTCCCGGAAGAGCGACTCCATGCCGAAGGTGCGCGCCTCGTCGGGAATGATCGGCACCACTCGCCGTCCGATCTGGGAATCCTTGAGGAGTCTGCGCAGGAGACGCACAAATCCCATGGTCGTGGAAACCTGCACGTTCGATCCGACGGTCCCCTGCCGGAACTCCGCGTACAACTCGGGGGCCGGCAACGAGATCGAGACCGGCTTGACCGTGCGCCGGGGCAGGGCCCCGCCGAGCTGCCGCTGCCGCTCCAGCATGTACCGGACTTCCTCGCTCTCCATACCGGGATGGTAGTAGGGCGCCTCCTTCAGTCTGGCGTCGGGGATCGGGAGCTCGAGCCGGTCGCGGAACGTGCGCAGCTCGTCCTCGCCCAGCTTCTTGATCTGGTGGGTGACGTTGCGACCCTCGGCCACGTCACCCAGCGTCCAGCCCTTGACCGTCTTGGCCAGGATGACCGTGGGGGCGCCGGTCATCTCGGTAGCGACCCGATAGGCCGTATAGACCTTCCGATAGTCGTGGCCGCCCCGCCGGAGCCGCTCGATCTCCCCGTCGGAGAGATGCTCCACGAGCTTGCGAAGGCGGGGGTCGCCCCCGAAGAAGTGCTCGCGCACGTGCGCGCCGTTCTCGGCCGCGTACCGCTGGTAATCGCCGTCCAGCGTCTCGTTCATGCGCTGGAGCAGCACGCCGTCGGTGTCGCGGGCCAGAAGCTCATCCCACTCCCGGCCCCAGATCACCTTGATCACGTTCCAGCCGGCGCCGCGGAAGACCGCCTCCAGCTCCTGGATGATCTTGCCGTTGCCGCGCACCGGTCCGTCCAGCCGCTGCAGATTGCAGTTCACGACGAAGATCAGGTTGTCCAGTCCTTCGCGCGCCGCAAGCGACAGCGCCCCGACGGCCTCGACCTCGTCCGTTTCGCCATCGCCGAGAAACGCCCAGACTCGCGACCGGCTGGTGTCGGCGAGGCCGCGACCGTGCAAATACCGATTGAAGCGGGCCTGATAGATCGCGGAGATCGGGCCCAGACCCATGGAAACGGTGGGGAACTCCCAGAATTCGGGCATGAGACGCGGATGCGGATAGCTGGAGAGCCCTCGGCCCAGCGCCTCGCGCCGGAAGTGCTCGAGCTGATCCTCGCTGATCCGGCCCGTGAGGTACGCGCGGGCATAGAAGCCGGGCGCGGCGTGCCCCTGATAGTAGATCTGGTCGCCGATGTTGCGCCCGTCCTTGCCGCGGAAGAAGTGGTTGAAACCGACTTCGTACAGGGAAGCCGACGACGCGTAGGTGGAGAGATGGCCGCCGATCCCCGGGAACTCGTGATTCGCCCGCGTCACCATCACTACGGCATTCCAGCGGACCAGCCGGCGAATGCGCTTCTCCAGCGCCTCGTCCCCCGGGAAGTACGGCTCGTGCTCGGGGCTGATGGTGTTGATATAGGGTGTCTGGATGGTGGGGGGCAGCCCGATGCCGAGCTTGCGGGCCCGCTGGAGCAACCGGTAGAGCAGGAATTGCGCGCGGCTGCGACCGCCTGCCTGCAGGATCCCGTCGAGGGCCGCCATCCACTCCTGCGTCTCCGCGGGATCGATGTCCGGAAGCTGGTCTTTGTACTGGTCGAAGAGCATGAGAGCCTCCCTCTCACTCAGCCTTCCCCGCGAAGGGGCGGCTCCGGCCCCAGGTGGGTCTCCGGAAGCTCGCCGATTCGGGCATGTCCGTGAACGATACCGCAACCGGGACCGGAGAGCCTCCGCGAAGATCGACCGCCCGTGCCGACGCCGGCCGAGGCCCGGACCCGGGGGGGCAGTCCAGCGACCCGCGCCCGGATGTCGCCGCGGCATGCCGCTTGCACCCTCGGATCCCGGCAGGCGGACGGTAACGGCTCGGATCGGGCGGAATTGATGCACAACGCGCGATTGCGTTTGCACCGGGCCCCAGACGGGCCCCGCGGGGCCGTCAACCCTGCACTGCCGGCGTCGCCGGCCACTGCGGATTGCAACCCCGGCGTGGCACTGCGGAGGAATGGAATGAGCGGAGCCGGCAGAACGGACCTGCGCAGCAGCGCAGGCGGAACCCGCTTCCTGGAGAACCTGGCCTACCTTGTCCCCGGCTACCGCGGATACAAGGAGAAGGAGCTCCGCCGCGAGGAGGACGCGCGCTTGCGCGGCCGCGTGCTCGCCAAGCTCCAGATCGTGAAGGCGATCATTGAGGACCGCCTCGCTCGCCTGACGGAGCAGTCGCTCGACTCGGGGGCCGAGTCGCTGGACCGCCGCCTGCGGCGCGTCGAAGGGGTGGCCGACGCCGTACGCTATGCGCCGTACGGATTCAGCGGCTTCTTCGATGTGGAGCAGGTGCGCGAGGAAACCCTGGAGAAGATTCTCGAGACCGACCTGCTTCTCTTCCAGGACCTCGACGAGATGGTCGAGCGCCTGCGGGGCGCCCCCTTCCCGCCGCGGACCAAGACCGCCCTGACGAACTTCCTCGCCGACCTTGACGCCGATCTCGAACGGGTGGAAGCGCGCCTGGTCTCCCGGGACAAACTCCTCGGCGACCGTTGAGCCTTGCGATCCTTGTGGGAGGAGCAATCGATGTCCGTATTCGTTGAAGTCCTCGAGTGGGCTGTCCACGGTCCCGACGAGCTTCTGCACCGGCTGCCCGAGGAGGGCTCGGCCGACATCAAGATGGGCGCCCAGCTCATCGTGCAGGAGAACCAGGTTGCGCTCTTCGTGCGCGACGGGAAGTGCCTCGACCAGCTGGGACCGGGACGGCACGTCCTGTCCACGCTGAACCTGCCGTTCGTCACCCGGCTCTTGTCCCTCCCCTACGGATTCGAGTCGCCGTTCCGGGCGGCAGTGGTCTTCGTGAATCGCAAGACCTTCACCGACCTCCGCTGGGGCACCCGCCACCCGGTGGCGTTTCGGGACCGCGAGCTTGGCGTGGTTCGCCTGCGCGGTTACGGCCGCTTCAGCCTGCGCGTGGCGCAGCCGGCGCTCTTCGTGAACACCCTGGTGGGATCTCGCGGGGAATTCGTGGTCACGGAGCTGGAGGAGTATTTCCGGGACGTGATCGTGGCGCGACTGAACGACTTGCTGGGCGAGCAGATCGAAAGCCTGTACGACCTGCCGGCGCTCTACAACGAGCTCGCGGCAGCGGCCAAGATGCGCATTCGAGAGGACTTCCGCCGCTACGGCCTAGAGCTGGTGGAGTTCTATGTCAACTCGATCACTCCGCCGGAGCCGGTGCAACGGATGATCGACGAACGATCGGGGATGCAGGCCGTCGGAAACCTGGACAACTTCATCCGCTTCGAAGCCGCCCGCGCGATCGGCGGCCACGGAGGCGGTCAGGGCGGCTCCACAGCCGGCACGGCGGTGGAGGCCGGCGTCGGCGCCGGACTCGGCCTGGGACTGGTGCCGAGTCTGCTGGCGTCCCCGGCGGTCCTTCGGGTGTCCGCGCCCGCCGGCCCCGTTCCGGCTCCGCCGGTGGGCACGCCTGCCGGCCCCGCCGGGCAGAACGGCTCGGCGGCGGCCGATACCGCTCTGTGCGCGGCATGCCATGGGGTGGTGCCGAGTGGGGCGCGCTTCTGCCCCGCGTGCGGCCGGGCTCTCGCCGCGCCGCGAGCTTGCGGCGGCTGCGCCGCGACTCTGCCGGATGGAGCGAGGTTCTGTCCGGCGTGCGGCCGCTCGACCGCGCCCGCGGGCAGCGAGACAACCCCGGGGGTCCAGCCTGGGAGCGAGCCGCCCTCCGGTCCTCCGGGAACTGCCGATCGCGCATGAGCGAGCCGGTCCCCGGAGCGCGGATCCGGCGCCGCTGTCCTGATTGCGGAGCACGGATCGAGCACGGCGAGGATGACGGTGCGGTCGGATGCGACTTCTGCGGCGCCCGCCTGGCCATCGGCGCCGGCGATCGCCCCGCCGCCTACGCGATTGCGCCCGCCTCCGGCTCCCTGGCTGGGGACCGTCCCGCGGCGGCGGGCGCGCAACCGCCGGCTCCCCAGACCGGGAAGGCCGGTGAGGCCCGGTCCCGGTGGGTCGCCGCCGCCAAGGCCGCGCTGCGGACCTCGGGCACGCGCGTTCGAGCGCTCGAGTCGCCCCGTCCACTGCTCGCGCCCTTTCACCGGCTGCGCGCCCGCGCCTGGCAGTGGTATCAAGACTCCCCGCCGCCCGAGCGCGCGGAGATGGTCTGGCCGCACCTCTCGCCCACGGAAGGCGAGGGCTGCTTTCGGCTCGGCATCTGGGATGAGACCACGGATGCCCTCCCTTCGCTGCGCCTCGGGTCGGCCAACCTGGGCTTTCGCACGCAGGTCTTCCCCTGGACCCCGTTGGCCGATCTTCTCGGCCCGGATCCCGACTCCGGCCCGCGGCCAGCCGTACTGCCGGAGGAGCTGAGTGCGGCCGATGCCCGCGCCCTGCTGTCCGGCCGGCTCACTGCGGGTTGGCAGCTGCCTCCCGAAGAGGCCCGCGAGCAGCTTCTGGTCGTGACCGACCTGGCTACGCAGGTGATGTACGCCCCGCTGCTGGTGTGTCCCTTCTCCGGTCCCGCGGGGCGCGCGGCAATCCTGCTGGATGGGATCACCCTCCGGGGCGGGCGTCTCTTGACGCGGGAGGAGCTGGCGCATCTCGAGTCGCTGGAGGAGGCGGCGCTCGATCGATCACCCGAGGCGCTGCCCGCCGGCACGCTCATTCCTCTGTCGTGCCCCGAGTGTTCGAGTCCCCTGCCGCTTCTCGCCCACGCCCGGGTCCATCGCTGCACCGTCTGCAGCCGGCACTGGACGGTCGCCGGTGACTCCTTGGCGACTGTGCCCGTTGTGGCTCTTGCCGGCGGCGCCTTCCGGCGAACCACAAGCGGCGCGATCTTCCTGCCGTTCTACCGCCTCCGCGGTCCGGATGTGGAGTGGTTTGCGCCCGCCACGCAGGGGCGCAGCGCGCGCGCAACCTGGAACTTCGCGCTCGCCCTGGGGCGAGGCCGGCGGGCCTGGGAGGAAGTGGATCTGGCGTACAACGATGTTGTGAGCCGGGCGTTCACGGCGTCTCGCGGGAGCGGAATCTCGACTCGCACCGCCAGATCGCAGTTTTCTACCGGCGCACGCCCGGGAGACACTGCGGGCCCGGGGATCGGCTCGCCTCCCGCCATCGAGACGCCCCCGACCACCGCGTACGCCCTGGCGCCCTTCATCGCGCGCTGTGTGGAACGTCCGGTTCCGGCTTCCCTGCGAACCGAGCTGGCGTGGATCGCATTCGAGCCGCGCGGCCCGGACTTCGTGGAACCGGGCAGCGGGCTCGGAATTCCCCGCCGGGTGTTCACGCCGTGGGACGAACGTCGGTCCGCGGCGGGCGGGTGGGGGCGTACGGCGGTGGCGAGCCCGGCTCGGCCGGGGAGGCCGCCGGCGATTCGGGACCCGATGGAGTCGGCGCCTCGCAGGGGATCCTGACCCGAAACGCGGTCCCCTTGCCCGGAAGAGAGACGCACCGGATCTCGCCTCCGTGTTCCTCGACCGCGCGCTGTACGAGGGCCAACCCCAGGCCGGTGCCGTCCCGCTTGGTGGTGAAGAACGGCTCGAAGATCCGCTCGCGCTGCGCTTCGGCGATGCCGCAGCCATCATCCTCCACCGAGATCTCCACCGATCGGCCCAGCGCCGCTCCCGCTTCTTCCGCGGCGAGCGCCCGCGTGGCAACCTGGATGCGCCCGGTCCCTTCCTCCGCCGCATCCACCGCGTTGCGGAGCAGGTTCAGGAGCGCCTGGCGCAGAAGGGTGGCGTCGCAGATCGCCTCGGGATCGGCCTCATCCAGCGTGAGAATGAGCTCCACCCCCTTCTTGGTGATGAGCGGGCGCACGAAGTCGGCCAGCTCGACCACGATGTCGTTCACCCGCTCGGGGCGAAAGGCCGCCCGGGGCAGGCGCGAGAACTGCAGGTACTCCTCGGTAATGTGGCTCAGGCGCCGCACCTCTCTCTTGATCACCCCCAGGATCTCGCGCGTCTCGGCTTCCGGCGTGGAGGCGGGATCCTCCAGCGATTCCCGGAGGAGGTCCACGTTGAGGTTGATCGAGGCTAAGGGGTTACGAATCTCGTGCACGACTTTGGAGGAGATCTTCCCCACTGCCGCCATCTTCTCCGCGCGCAGCAGGTCCTCCTCCACGCGCCGCGTCGCCGACACGTCGCGGATGATCTCCACGAAGCGGTCCTCTCCCCCGGCGGGAACCGGCACGCGCGAGCGCGTGATGGAAACATCCAGCAACCGGCCGTCGCGCCGGCGCCGCTGGGTGCGAAAGTCCCGCACGCGCGCGCCGGGGGCCAGCGGGGTGGTCAACGCCGGTTCCTCTTCACGCGTGGGGGTGAAGACATCGTACAAAGCGCCCGTCATCTCCTGCGCCGTGAAACCGAAGATCTCCTCGCCCCCAGGGTTCCAGGAGATGATGCGATGCTCCCGGTCGAGGACCAGGATCGCGTCCCCGGCATGCTCGAGCACATAGTCGAGCGTCTCCTCCACTTCCTCCTGCCGTGCCCGGCTCGCCCGCAGCCGCGGAAAGAACCCGTGGACCGCCCGTCGCAGTCGCTCGTACTCCGCGACGCGCAGGGGCGAGAGCGCCGCCGGTTCGCCCGCCTCCGGATCGCTGCGCTCCACCAGTCGAACCAGGCGCTCGACCTCGTCGATCAGTCGCCGGCGCAGCCACCAGAAGAGCCCGGCCACCACCGCGCCCACCAGGAGGAAGAGGAGCAGCAACGTCCCGATTCCGCGCGGTCCGTGCTCGGGGCCACCCGCCCGCAGGAAGAGCAGGAGGATCACGCCCCCACCGACCGTGAGCACAAGATAGATGCCGGCCGCCGCCATCGCCGTGTGCCAGCGCAGAGATCGGGACCGAACGCGCGCGCGCATCCTGATCGCGCCCCCCGTCACCTACCCGGCTCGCTGTCGTCGAATCCGTAAAGGCGGAGCTTGTTGTAGAGGCGCGTGCGGGAGATCCCGAGGATCGAAGCCGCGCGGGACTTGTTTCCTCGGGCCGCGCGAAGCGCCTGCTCCACGGCCCGGCGCTCGGCCTCCGCCAACGCTTCGGGACCGGACGCCGCCGGTGCCTCGTTCCGCACCGCCGGGCGCTCCCGGAAATGCTCCGGCAGATCTTCGGGAAGGAGCCGGCCGCTCGCGCCCAGGGCAAAGACCGACTCGATCACGTTGCCGAGTTCACGGACATTCCCCGGCCACGGATAGGTCGTGAGCAGGTCGATGACCCGCGGATCCACCGTCTCGACCTTGTTCGGAAAGACGCGGCTGAAACGCTCGATGAAGTGCTGGGTCAGAAAGGGGATGTCTTCGGCCCGTTCCCGCAGCGGCGGCAGGTCGATCGTGATCACGCCGATCCGGTAGAACAGATCCTGGCGCAGCCGCCCCTCGCGAATCGCCACCTCGGCGGGCACGCCACTGGCGGACAGGAAACGCACGTCGACCGGCGACTCGGTGACGTCGCCCACCCGCCGCACCCGGCGTTCCTGGAGGACCCGGAGGAGCCGGACCTGGATCTCCGGCGGCATCTCGGCAATCTCGTCGAGGAAGAGCGTGCCGCGGTCGGCCGCGCGCACCAGGCCGATGGTGTCGCGGCTGGCGCCGGTAAACGCGCCCTTGCGATGCCCGAACAGCTCGCTCTCGAACAGGTCTCGCGGAATCGCGCTGCAATTCACCGGCACGAACGGCTGCTCCGCGCGCGGCGAGTGATAGTGAATGGCCCGGGCCACCAGCTCCTTGCCGGTACCGGTTTCGCCCACGATGAGCACCGAGCTGTCGTGCGCCGCGGCGCCTCGCATCCGCGCGAAGACGCGCTGCATGGCCGGGCTGCGCCCCACGATGTTGGGGAAGTCGTAGGTCTGCCGCAGGTCGGCGTTCTCCCGGCGCAGGCGTTCATTCTCCAGTCGCAGGTTCCGCGCCTCCAGGATCTGGTGCACCGCCCGCAGCAGCTCCTCCCGGTCGAACGGCTTGGTGATGTAGTCCGACGCTCCGATCTTCATCGCCTGGATGGCATTCTGGATCGTGCCGTAACCGGTCATGATGATGACGTCGATCTCCGGGCGAATCTCCCGCGCGCGACGCAGGACCTCGGTCCCGTCCATGCCCGGCATCCGCAGGTCGGTCAGCACGATCGAGATTTCGGGATCGGCGCGCAGCTTCTCCAGGCCCGTCTCACCGTCGTAGACCGTCTCCGCCGCGAATCCGGCCCGCGCAAAGATCCTCCGGCAGGTTTCGGCCATGTCGGTGTCGTCCTCGACTATGAGGATCTTTGCCAGCGGCTGGTCCATCCCGGAGAGAGTCGGGCGGAAGGCCCCTCCCGGGCAAGCTCCATCTGGTTTGCGGCCAGGTTGCCGGCCTGGTCGGCGGCGACTCGAGGCGTGAGCGCGTATAACGTCCGCTCCGTCTGAACGCGTCCGGGTGCCACCGCTCGCGTCCCCACGCTCGTGGCGCCGGGACCGAAAGAGCGGATCCTCCCGCGAAGGAGCCGGAGGGGCAGTCCCGGGAGACTCGCGATGGACAGGGGCTAACTATTGATCCAACCTATAGTTGCGATGACAACTCTCACCGGAGCACCACGATTCGACCCGACGCCCCGGGCCCGCCCGGGGACACTCGGAGATAGTAGATACCGGCGCGCAGTGGTTCGCCGGAGTCATCCCGTGCATCCCACATGGCGCGCGCCTCCTCCACGTCCGGGAACACACCTGGCGCAATCGTCCGAACGAGGCGGCCCACCGCGTCAAAGACCTCTACGAGCGCCGGTTCCGGCGCATCGAGCGGAAACCGGATCAGCGCCCTCTCCGAGACGGGGTTCGGCGTCACCCAGAGTCCGCCAGTCCGCCGGAACCCGGAACCTTCCGCGCTGCTCGTGTTCCCGGTGACAAAGGAGCGGCATTCGGCGTAGTCCCCGAACGCTCCGCACGCGATCCTCGCCTTCACCCTCCAGTAGTAGCCGGTCCACGGTTCCAGGGGCCCGTAGGAAACCTCAGAAGAAGTGACCTCCTCCTCGGCGCCCGCGCCACATTCCGTCCCGATCTGATACGTATAGGCGCTGGCCCCGGCAACGTCCGACCAGTCCAAGGTCCCGGTCTCCGCCACATCCACGGCGCCGTCGGCCGGCGATTCGAGCACCGGGACCCCGATTGGGCCCGGACAGACCTCGAGCGACCATATGCCCAACGCCGGCACCAGGCTGGCTCCATCGCAGGCCGTCAGACGATTCGTCGCGGGCGGCATGTCCTGCAGCACCAGCATCGTCGGTCCCAGGGGCGCGTCGTCTTTCACGCGCATCGTCACCGAAAGCAGAGGACCACTTCCGGGGGGAATCTCCGGGGGGCAGGAGAGGCTGTAGATCACTCCGGCCTGCGCGACCCGCTCCGAGTGTCCAGGCACAAAGAATTGGGCGCCTTCCGCGCGGGTCCCTTCGATTGTCGAGCTGACAAACTCCAGAACCGCGCTGTCGAACGAAAAGATGACCGAGTACCCTTTGATGGCGACCGAGGTCGTCCCTTCCACGAGAAAGGTGACCGTGCGCCCGGAAACACCGAGGGTATCTCCCGAGAAGAACAAGGTCTCCTGAGCCGTCGCGGGAGCCGCCGGCCAAAGCAGAGCAGCCAGGATGATCCAGGTCTTTGGCCTCACGACGGACCTCCTTCCGACGCCGCCTCTCACGCCATCCCAGGGGTGTCCCTTCCCTTCAGGCGCCCCGCATCATGCTCTCCGCAATCCGAAACCGCTCGGTAGGACTCTCCCCCCGGCCGAACGGCTTCTCCGGGCCGGACCGCGTTCCCCCGGAAGACCTGAAACGCCGCGAGCCAGATCATACGACACGCGGGATCAACGTGGCCAGGCCAAAGGTTGCAGTTGCCCATGGTCTTTCTCCTTCCGGCGTGCTATACTTCGCCGCCGTCGGGGACGATGGAACTGCTCTCCAGTGGTAGCGGACGAACCTCCTCGCGCGTGAACGTCTCGCGCGCGGGATCTCGGGCACGGGTCGTCGAGCGGTGCTCTCGGTGGCCCGGAAGCCCGTCACCAAAGACGCCGTCTTCGAGAGGGCGATTCGGAAATGTACAAGCTGAGCGGTCTTCTGGCAGTGCTGTGCGGCTTTGTGTTGTTCGCGATGGCCGGCGCGACCGCCGGTTCGAGGCTTGGGGCAGTCGAGACCGAATCGGTGTCCGCCACATACGCGCCCCTAACCCGAGAGGACTCGGATCCGGGCGACCTCTGCTGGGTCGGCAGCGATCTTCCCGGTGACACGCCTTCGGGCCTGTTGCCGCCGCCGGTCGACGCCTATGACCTGGACTTCCCCGCCAGCGCCTTGCCGGGCGACCTCGTCGAGG
>CAYYQN010000090.1:0-13804 GCA_964473865.1 uncultured bacterium
GACCAGACGAAATCAAGCCCATTATACTTCGGGTCTTGGTCCGACGTCCAGAGACAGGACGCAGCCGATGGCTGCTGGACATGGGCTGGCCGAAGCCGTTCGCCGTCGAGGTCCGGAACCGTCGGGCGAAGCGCGTCCGGTTCTCCGGAAGCGAAGCATGCTCTGCCTCTCGCGCCAACATCGATCTTGAACCCTTAGCCGCGCCATCGCACGATGTGGCTTCCTGACTCGCACCTCTCGGAAACCGGCGCATCCGTTTCGGAGCAGGGGAACATGGATGATCGGTACTACATCACGACCGCGATCCCCTATGTGAATGCCAATCCGCACATCGGGTTTGCGCTCGAGATCGTGCAGGCCGATGCCGTGGCCCGCTGGCAGCGCCTGCGCGGCCGCCGGGTCCGCTTCCAGACCGGCACCGACGAGAACAGCCTGAAAAACGTGCAGGCGGCCGAAGCCGCGGGGATCCCGGTGCGCCGGTTCTGCGACCAGTACTCCGCCCGCTTCGCCGCGCTGCGGGATGCGCTCCAGCTTTCGACCGACGCCTTCCTCCGCACCACCAGCGAGCTCCACATCCGCGGCGCGCAGAAGCTCTGGTCGCTCTGCGATCCGGACGACATCTACCTCCGGCCCTATCGCGGCTACTACTGCGTCGGCTGCGAAGCGTTCTACACGCCGAAGGACCTCGTCGAGGGCCGCTGTCCGGAGCACAAGACCGAGCCCGAGCTGAGCGAGGAGGAGAACTACTTCTTTCGCCTGAGCCGCTATCAGGAGCGGCTGGACACGCTGATCGCCACCGATGAGTACCGTGTCATCCCCGAGACCCGGAAGAACGAGATCCTCTCCTTCATTCGCATGGGGCTGGAGGACTTCAGCATCTCCCGCTCCGCGGCGCGGGCCAGGAACTGGGGGATTCCGGTTCCGGGTGGGGCGGGGCAGGTGGTCTACGTCTGGTTCGACGCTTTGGCCAACTACCTGACCGGGCTCGGCTTCAATGAAGACGCGCCCCTCTGCCGCGAATTCTGGCCCGCCGATCTGCACGTGATCGGCAAGGGAATCCTGCGCTTTCACGCCGCGTACTGGCCGGCGATGCTGATGTCCGCGAAGCTTCCCTTGCCCCGCGCCCTCTTCGTGCACGGATACCTCACGGTCAACGGCGAGAAGATCAGCAAGTCGCTCGGCAATGTCATTGATCCGTTCTCGCTCGTCGAGGAGTACGGGTCGGACCCCGTGCGCTACTTCCTGCTGCGGAAGATTCCGCCCTACGAAGACGGCGACTTCTCCCGCGCCGGCCTGGAAGCGGTCTACGACGCCGATCTGGCCAACACGCTCGGCAACCTGATGAGCCGGATCACCAACATGGCGGACCGATATGGATTCGCGGAGATCGCCTCCGAAGGCCGCCCCGCTCCGGACGGCTTGAGTCCGGATGAGGCCGAGGTCGCTGCCGCCATGAATCGTTGCGACTTCCGCGCCGCGCTCGACTGCATCTTTGCCGCCGCCGGGCGCTGCAATCGCCACATCGAGGAAACCCGGCCGTGGGTGCTGGCCAAAGACCCGGCCCGGACGGGCGAGCTGCGCGAAGTGATCGGCACGCTGGTCTGGTGCGGTCAGGAGATCGGGCGGTTTCTCCAGCCGTTTCTCCCGGAGGCAGCAGGGCGCCTCGGGGCGGCGTTCGCGGAGAGGCCGATCCGCAAGCTTTCTCCGCTCTTTCCGCGGCTGAGGCAGTAGGGCGGCGTCCAGAGACCGCAACGTAGCGGCCGACCGATCGGCGCCCGGACCCTTCGCGCCGGCGGCACTTGCATCATCAGACTTTGTGGCTCGCCGTCGACGATGCGCCGTTGCCTCGGCCCTCCCCGCGTGCGATCATCACCGGGCTGCGCGAACCCGGGGCCGTCCGCCGCCGGGTCGCCGCGGAGCTGCTACGCGCCTGTAGCTCAATGGATAGAGCATTGGACTTCGGATCCAACGGTTGGGGGTTCGACTCCCTCCAGGCGCGCATCCGCATTCATGGGGGCGGTTCCGCACTGCCCGCAAGCCCGCGGACGTGGTGCTGGACCCGCGGGGATGGCTGCTGAGGCGGGAGTATCGGTGAGGCGATCCGCGCCCGGCCCGGCGTGTACGCTGCGCCTCTCTGGATCTAACTCATTACACTCCAGATCATTACGCGGTACTTCCCCCTCCTGCAACCTCTGGTCGCCGGATCGAGACCTTGTGCCGGGCGGGAACCCTGTGGCAAGGTGACCGACCTGTAACCCATCCGATCGCAGGAGGAGACATGGGCAACCCAGGGCTCCACATCGACCTCTCCGGGCGTACGGCCCTCGTCAGCGGCGGCTCTCGCGGGATCGGAGCGGCCTGCTGCCGCATCCTGGCGCGGGCCGGCTGCTCCGTGGTGATCAACTACCGCCGGCGCGCCGATGCGGCGAATCAGGTGGCGGAGGAGATCCGAGCCCGGGGCGGACGGGCGCTGCCGGTGGGCGCCGACGTCGCCAACCCCCACCAGGTCGGCGCCATGGTGGAACAGGCCGTCCAGGAGTTCGGTGGACTCGACTTCCTCGTGGCCAACGCCGGAATCTGGACCGGCGGACCGGTCGAGTCGCTCACCGATGCCGACTGGGCGCGGATGATCGGCGTGAATCTGACCGGCACCTTCCACCTGGTGCGGGCCGTGGTACCCCATCTGCGCGCCCGCGCCGGGGCCGGCATGGTGTTTATCGGCTCCACCGCAGGACAGCGCGGCGAAGCCTCCCACTCGCACTACGCCGCGAGCAAGGGAGCGCTGATCGCGTTCACCCGATCGCTGGCGGTCGAGCTCGCGCCGATCCGGGTGAACCTGGTCTCCCCCGGCTGGATCCGCACCGACATGAGCGCGGAGTCTCTCCGGCCCGAGAACATCGCCTCCTCCTTGAAGGAACCGATTCCCCTGGGGGGCCCGGGAGACCCCGAGGACGTGGCGGCGCCGGTGGCGTTCCTCCTGTCCTCCTGGGCGCGGCACATCACCGGTGCGGTAGTGAACGTAAATGGAGGTTCGGTACTGCATTAGCGGACCGCCGCTCCGGGAGGAGCAGCCGGTGGATGCGGGGCTGCTCCGGACCGTGGCGCGGCGGCCTCGCGCGCGGATCCGCCGGCGTGCTTGCGCGCGGCGGCATCCGGGTTTAGAGCTTGCCGTTGGCAATCGGCTCGCGGGGCCGGGGAGGACATAGACACAACATGCCCAAGCAGCTCGTCATCGTGGAGTCGCCGACGAAGGCCCGCACCCTCAAGAGGTTCCTGGGAACGGAGTTCATCGTCAACTCCAGCGTCGGCCACATCCGGGACCTGCCGGCCAGCGCGGCCGAGATCCCCGCCGCCCACAAGGGGGAAGCGTGGGCGCGGCTCGGGGTCGATGTGGAAAACGACTTCACCCCCCTCTACGTCATGCACGGCGACAAGAAGAAGCGGGTCGCAGAACTCAAGAAGCAGCTCGCCGGCGTCGACGCCCTCCTGCTCGCCACCGACGAGGACCGGGAGGGCGAGGCGATCAGCTGGCATCTTCTCGAGGTGCTGCGACCGAAGATCCCGACCCGACGGATGGTCTTCCACGAGATCACGCGGGAGGCGATCCTGCAGTCGCTGCAGGAGACCCGGGGGATCGACCGGAACCTGGTTGACGCCCAGGAAACCCGCCGCATCATCGACCGGCTCTACGGATACGAGGTGTCTCCGATCCTGTGGCGGAAGATCGCCCCTCGCCTGTCCGCCGGCCGGGTCCAGAGCGTCGCCATCCGCATGCTGGTGGAGCGGGAAATGGCGCGCATGCGGTTTCGATCCGCCTCCTACTGGGACCTGGCCGGGGAGTTCGCCGACACGGCCGGACAGAGCTTCACGGCCCGCATGGTGTCGCTTGGCGGGGAGCGTCTCGCCGGCGGCCGCGACTTCGACCCCGACACCGGCGGCCTCGCCCGGACCGGCGTGGTGGTCCTGGACGAGCCGAGGGCGCGCTCGCTGGTGGCGCAGCTCCAGGATGCCCCCTTTCACGTCCTCTCCACGGAGGAGAAGCCGTTCAGCCAATCGCCGCCCGCCCCGTTCACCACGTCGACCCTCCAGCAGGAGGGCAGCAATCGCTTGCGCTTCGACGCCCGGAGAACGATGCGCGCCGCGCAGCGGCTCTACGAGAGCGGATACATCACCTACATGCGAACCGATTCGGTCGCCCTGTCCACCGAGGCGATCAACGCGTCCCGCCGTTCAATCCGCGAGCGATTCGGGCCGGAGTACGTCCCGCCCGAGCCCCGGCAGTACCAGAGCCGCGTCAAGAACGCGCAGGAGGCGCACGAGGCGATTCGTCCGGCGGGCGATCGGTGGGACGCGCCGGAGCGCCTGGCCGCCAGCCTCGGCCCCGACGAGGCCCGCATCTACGAGCTGATCTGGAAGCGCACGCTCGCCTGCCAGATGCCCGATGCCCGCGGGCGCCGTCTGTCCGCCCGCCTCGGGGCCGACGCCGGCGGCCGGGAAGCGGTCTTCGCCGCCAGCGGCACGGTCATCGAGTTCCCCGGGTTCCGCCAGGTCTACGCCGAGGCGCAGGAGGATTCCGAAAGCGACGCGGCCGAGCGACAGGGGATCCTTCCGCCCCTGCGCCGCGGCGACAAGGTGCAGGCGCGCCGCATCGACGCCGAGGGGCACGTCACGCAACCCCCGCCCCGGCTCACCGAGGCCACGTTGATCCGTTCCCTGGAGGAGTCGGGAATCGGCCGGCCCAGCACCTACGCCAGCATCATCGACACCATTCAACGCCGGGAGTACACCTTCAAGAAGGGGAGTGCTCTCGTTCCCACCTTCACCGCATTTGCCGTGGTGAAGCTGATGACGGAGCACCTTCCCGACCTGATCGATCTCGAGTTCACGGCCCGTATGGAGGACCGACTCGACGCGATTGCCCGCGGCGAGACGGAACGCCTTCCCTACCTCCGGGAGTTCTACAACGGCGACGGGTCGCCGGGCCTCAAGGCGATCCTCTCCCACAAGGCCGAGACGATCGACCCGCGCGCCGCCTGTACGATCCCGCTGGACCGCCGCCAGGCCGAGGGGCCGGACGTCGTCGTGCGCGTCGGACGCTACGGCCCCTACCTGCAGCGCGCCGACGGAAGCGAGGGAACGGCGCCGGTGCCGGACGGCATCTGCCCCGACGAACTGACCTGGGACCGCGCAATCGCCCTGCTCATCGAAGGCGAGAAGGGGCCGCAGGTCCTGGGCAAGCATCCGGAGTCGAGCGAACCGATCTACCTCAAGAAGGGACGATTCGGTCCCTACGTGCAACTCGGGGACGGCGAGAAGGTCGGAAAGCGAACCGTGAAACCGCGGATGGTCTCGCTCCTCCCGGGTATGGACCCGGAGTCGTTCTCCCTGGACGAGGCCCTCCTCCTGCTGTCGCTTCCCCGCCTGCTCGGCACGGATGCCGCGGGGCAGGAGATCCGCGCCTACTACGGCCGGTTCGGCGCCTACATCAAGCGGGGAAACGACTCCCGGAGCCTCGAAACCGGGGACCACATTCTCACCATCAGCCTGTCCCGGGCGTTGGAGCTGTTGGCCAAGGAGAAGCGCGGCCGGGGGGCGCGGGCCGCAGCGGAGCCGGTGAAGGAGTTCCCCAACGTGGCCTCGCTGGAGGGCCGGACGGTGAAGCTCCTCAACGGGCGTTACGGCCCGTATGTCACGGACGGCAAGACCAACGCTTCGCTGCCAAAGGACTTCGGCGATCCATCCGCCCTGACCGAGGGCCAGGCCGCGGAGCTGATCCGTGCCCGGGAGGAGCAGGGCCCGGCCCGACCGCGCGCGGCCCGGCGGCGCGCGACCACGACGACGACCAAGAAGAAGATCATGAAGAAGGAGAAGAAGGCCCCGGCCGCCTGATCGGGGGCCGATGAGCCCGGGTTCGGGTTGGCCTCGGGCCCGCGGCCTGGGGACGGCCCTCCGGGCGCCGTTTCGGATCAGAGGGGAGATGACACATGGCTCGGATGATTCTCTTCGGCATCGTCCTGATCGCGCTCACGCTCACGGCCGGCACCGGGCCCGCTGCCGCCCAGGCGGAAACCGGGGCCGAGGTCGCCACCACCACGGATCCGGACGTCGAGTCTGCCTCAGCCGAGGGTCCCGTCACCCTCGGCCTGGATGTCGTCAGCCGCTACGTGTGGCGTGGCCTGGTCTTCGGAGACTCCCCCTGTCTCCAACCCTGGGCCGGCGTGAGCGTCGCCGGCTTTTCGCTGGGCACCTGGGGCTCGCTCGCGATCGCCCCGCCCGCCGGCGCCGACGACGGGAGCACCCTGATGGAGGTCGACCTCACGCTGGCGCGTTCTCTGGCGCTTCCGGCAGGAACCCTGACCGCGACCCTGGCCGATTATCACTATCCATCGGACGGCCGCTCGTACTTCGAGTCCGCCGACGACAGCACCGGCAGCCACACCCTCGAGGCCGGCCTGACGTATCGCGGCCCCGAGCGGTTTCCGTTGGGGCTGTGCGGAACCGTGAACATCCATCACGATGACGACCACGCCGCCTATCTGGAGGCGACCTGGCCTCTCACCGCCGGAACCGTCGCGGCGACCTTCGTGGCCGGCGTCGCCCTGGGGAGTAGCGCCCTCTACGCCGTCGAAGAAGACGGACTGCACTGCACCGAAGCGGGCGTCACCGTCAGCCGGCCGCTTCCGATTTCGACCGGATTTGAACCGATCCTCAAGGTCTCGTGGATCGTGAACCCGCACGACGAGCGCGTCCATCTGGTCGCCGCACTCTCGATCTAGCGAGCGGCGAACCCGGATGCGGCGAACGTCGTCGCGCCTCGCCGCCGACCGATCGGCGCTCCGGCCTGGGATGACGGGGCTTTCGGCGCTCTGCTAGAGCCCGGCGTCTTTCAGAAATCCCGCAACGGCCCGGCCGAACGCGGCCGGTTGCTCGAGCGGAACCAGATGCCCGGCTCCGGGGATCACAACGAGGCGGCTGCCGGGGATCGCGCGATGCATCGACGCGGCCGTGTCGGGTGGCGTCACCGCATCCTCGTCGCCCACGACGATGAGCGCCGGCACCCGCAGGTCGGGCAGCAGCGGTCTCGAGTCCGGTCGGTCGCGCAGCGCCTCGAGCGCGGCGCAGACCCCCTCGTCGGACGCGTCCCGGCCCATCGACTCGACGAGGCCCTGCACCTGTGGATCGCGCGCCGAGGCCGTTCCCAGAAGCCGAGGCGTGAACCCCTCGAGGAACTCGGCGCGGCGGCCGGCCTTCACCAGGACGATGGCCGCGTCCCGCGCCCGGCGCGCCTCCGGCAAGTCGGCTTCGGCGCGCGTATCGCAGAGCACCACCCCGGCGAAGCGGCCGGGAACCCGGCGCCACAACTCGAAGACAACATACCCGCCCATCGACAGCCCGCAGAAGACGGCGCGGTCGAGACCGGCGCGATCCGCCTGAGAGAGCACAAAGTCGGCATAGGCCGCGACCGACCCGGGCCGGGGCGGCGCGGGCTGGCCGCCGAATCCCGGCAGGTCGGGCGCCAGCGCGGCGCGCCCATCGGCGAGGCCCTCGCGCCCCGCCCACAGGCGATGGTCGAGGGGAAACCCGTGGATGAGAACCAGCGGCTGCCGGTTCACGTCGTAGCCGCCGCCGTCGCCGCCGCCGTCGCCGCTGTCGCCATCGCATCCCGGAGCCGCGAACCGCGACCATAGGTCATGGTCAGGTCGCGCAAGCGAGTCCCGATTCGGTCGTCCAGCGCGCCGTCTTCCAGACGCCACTCCCAGTTCCCGCCGGCCGTCGAAGGCAGGTTCATCCGTCCCTCGGACCCGATCCCCAACAGGTCCTGGGCGGGAAGGATGACCAGATCCGCAGTCGACAGAGAGGCGAGTCGCGCCAGGTCCCAGTGAATGGCTTTCGGCTCACCGCCGAGATAGCGCCAGAGGAAGGCCCGCTCGCGGACGGCGTCCGCCTCTCCCGCCGCGACCCGCGCGCACAGCGTCTGGTACCAGGAGACGGTGGTGTCGTTGTCATGCGTTCCGGTGTAGACGACGCAGGCGAACGGATACCGGTGCGGCAGGTGATCGTTCAGATCGGAGTCGCCTCCGAACGCAAACTGCAGCACCCGCATCCCGGGGAAGCCGTATCGCTCGCGCAGCGCGACCACCTCCGGCGTGACGACCCCGAGATCCTCGGCGATGATCGGGATCTCTCCGAGCTCGCTGCGCAGGGCGTCGAAGATCCTCGTCCCGGGCCCGTCCACCCAGCGTCCCTCCACCGCTGTGGGACAGCTCGCCGGTATCTCCCAGTAGCGGCGATAGCCGATGAAGTGGTCCAGGCGCACGGCGTCGAACATGCCGAGAACCCGCCCGAGGCGCGCGATCCACCAGGAATACCCGTTCTCGCCCATCCGGTCCCAACGGTACAGCGGGTGTCCCCAGCGCTGTCCCGTGGGGCTGAAGTAGTCGGGGGGGACGCCCGCCACGAGAGCCGGTCGTCCCTCCGCGTCCAGGTGAAACAGCTCCGGATGCGCCCAGACGTCCGCGCTTTCGTGGGCGACATAGATGGGAATGTCGCCGATCAGACCGATTCCCAGCACCCGGCAACGGTCGCGAAGCTCCGACCACTGCCGCGCGAACTCATACTGGAAGAACTGGTGCACGCGGACGTCGTCCGCCAGCTCGCGCCGCGCCCGGGACAGCGCGCCCGGATCGCGTCCCCGGAGCTCCGCCGGCCACTCCGTCCACGAGATTCCATCGAAACGGTCCTTCAGGGCGCACCACAAGGCATAGTCCGGCAACCACGCCGCATGATCGCTCACAAACGCCTCGAACCGGGCCAGGTCTTCCTGGCGACCCCGGCGGAAGAACTCCTGGGACGCCTTGTGCAGGCGGGGCCGACGGAAGCGGCGCATCTCCTCGAAGCACACCCGCCCGCGGAGGCGCGGCAGCTCGATTCCCAGGTCCTCCCGGCCCAGAAGCCGGTCCTCGTGCAGGCATTCGAGACTGATCCAATCCGGATTGCCGGCAAAGGCCGACATCGCCAGGTAGGGGCAGTTGCCGTAGCCGGGCGGCCCCGCCGGCAACATCTGCCACCAGCTCTGCCCGGCCGAGGCCAAAAACTCCGCGAACCGGCCCGCGGCGGGACCCAGATCTCCGCTCCCATGCGGTCCCGGCAGCGATGTGGGGTGGAGCAGCACGCCACTGCGCCGGTCCTTCAGCATCGGAATCGGGCTCATGCTCACAACCTTCCCGGGCGCGTTCGCGGACCCCGGCGACCGGGTCCCGCAATCGGCCTGACGAGCGCTATTGCCTGCTTCGCGGCAGGACCCGAAGTCGACCCGCCAGGTTTTCCGGCCGGGATCGGGTTCCGCGCCGTTCGGACCTTAGCAGATCCGCCGGCCAAGGCAACGGTGTGTCACACCGTGCGCGGCCGGCGGAGGCGCCCACCCATCGTCCCCGGGGAGCGATCGCTCCGGAGACCGGCTTCGATCCGGTCAGGCCGCCCGCGCGGCGTGCGGGGCCTCCTGCAGCAGACGCAGAATCGCCGGAGCGATCTGAGGCAACGGCAGCACGTCCTCGGCCGCACCCAGCTTGATCGCTTCCCGCGGCATGCCGAAGACGACACTCGTCTGCTCATCCTGGGCCAGGGTCCGCGCGCCGGCCCGGCGCATGGCCAGGAGCCCTTCCGCGCCGTCGGACCCCATCCCGGTGAGAAGGGCGCCCACGGCGTTGACCCCGGCGTGACGGGCGACCGAGACAAACAGCGGGTCGACCGCCGGACGCTGGTAGTGGACCATGGGACCCTCTTTGAGCCGGACCAGATACACAGCGCCGCTGCGCTCGAGGACCATGTGGCGATCCCCCGGCGCGACCAGACAGAGACCGGTCACGACCTCGTCGCGATCACGGGCTTCCCGAACCTGCATGGCACAGAAGGAGTCGAGACGCTTCGCGAAGGCCTTGGTGAAGTGTTCCGGCATGTGCTGCACAACCACGGTTCCGGGGGTATCGGCCGGAAAGTCCCGCAGCACCACCTCCAAGGCCGTGGTCCCGCCGGTGGAGGCGCCAAGGGCGACGATCTTGCGCGTGGTCTGGAGCTGGAATCGTCCGACAGGGGGTGGCGCGGCCGGCGCCGCCGGCAATCCGCACAGAGCGGCCGGACGGCATCGCGCCGCGGCGCGCACCGCCTGCACCAGCCGCCGCGAGATGTCCGCAGTGGAATAGGCCGCCCCCGGCTTGCACATCACCTCCACAGCCCCGAGGGCCAGGGCTCGCAGGGCCGTCTCGCTGTTCTCCGGGGTCAGCGAGCTGACCACCACGACCGGCATCGGATGGTGCTTCATGAGCTTCGCCAGAAACGAGAGCCCGTCCATGCGCGGCATCTCGATGTCGAGCGTGATCACATCGGGCTTCAGGTGGACAATCATGTCTCGCGCGACATAGGGATCCACCGCGGCACCCACGACTTCGATGTCGGGGAATCGGTCCAACTCCTCGGTCAGGACCTTCCGCACGATGGCGGAATCATCGACGACGAGGACCCGGATCATGCTGCCTCCGCGCGCGCCTCGGCGGGAAGCTCTCCCTCGAGCAGGATTCTCACCTCGGCGCTCCCCTCGTCGAGTCCTACCTGGACCACGCCGATCGCGTCCGCCCCGGGAGTCGGCCCGCCCGGAATCTGGGCCAGGAGAGCGGGCGGGGTCAGGGCAAACGTCTCGAGATCGCCCGCAATCTCCGGCAGTACGTTTCCACAGATGACGTTCGCCAGCTCGCCGAGCGCATCCAGCTGCGCCTCCCGGGACGCCTCCGCCGGCTCCTCACCGAGCATGTTTCCCGCCACCTCGGACAGGACCGGGCCGGACACCACCAACACCAGCCGTCCCCGGAAAGGCCCCTGGAACGTGACCTCCACCGCGGCATCGGGCCGCAGGGCACGCTGCGCGTCGTTCAGATCCGACGACGGCATCATGAACCCCAGGTCCTCAAAAGTCCGGGCTGTCGCCCGAAACAGCCGTGTTTCCAGCCAACTGCTCATAGCTTGCCCCCGTGGTCTTGATGATGGTGTCCCGGAGCAGCTCCGGCGTGAACGGCTTGTGCACAAAGCCGGCGCCCTTCTGCTGCATCATTTCGACACGCGTCGCGCTGCCATCCGTGGAGACGACGATGACGGCCAGATCCCGCAATTCCGGCTTCTCCCGGAGCTTCGTCAGCATCTCCTCGCCGTTCATCACCGGCATGTTGATGTCGACCAGGACGAGGTCAACCCAGCTTCGGTCGAGCACATCCAGCCCTTCCTGTCCGTTGCCGGCCTGATGCACCTCGCCCAGCGGGATTCCACAAAGACCGAGCGTCTTGATGATCATCCGCCGCATGATGGCACTGTCATCGACAACCAGTACGTTTAGTGGCACGACTGCACCCCCGTCCGATTCTCCGCTTGGGTCCTAGAGCTTACGCACCGCACCGTTCATCTTGAGCAACACGTCTCCGGTGCCAAGATCCAGGGACATGGTGCGCGAATCGCACCCCCCCACGTCGTATGACTTGAGGAGCACGTTGTTCTTCCACAGCATCTTGCGGAGCATCACGAAGTTTCGTTTCCCGATCTGGAAGTAATCGTCCTCCGGATTGGCCTTGGAGGTGGCCCCCCCCGCCACCTTCACGATTACTCGGGTCTTCTCCGCCCCGAGTCTGTAGCAGTCCTTGAACAGACGAGGCAGCCCCGTGTCGACGAACATGAATGGGTTTTCCAATCCCTTCTTGGGATCGATGCTCGAGTCGGGGAGCATCGCGTGCAACATCCCTCCGACTCCGGTAACCGGATCGTAGACGGTGATCCCGAGGCAACTTCCCAACGCGTGGGTCACGATGGTGTCCTCGCGCTGGTTCGAGGTCTTCAGGTCGGCGATGCTCACCGTTAGAATCACGTATGCCTCTGCTGTTCGCCCGAGCCGGGCTACTTCCGGTAGACCGCGGGACACACGTAGGTGAACCCCTGCATGTGCCCGGTCAGGCTTTCGGAGTGGCCGAGCAGGAGGCAGCCTCCTGGTCGGAGAAGGTCCTGGAACCGGCGCACGAGGTCCTCCCGCGTGGGCCGGTCGAAGTAGATCATGACGTTGCGACAGAAGATGTAGTCGAACGGCCCTCGCATCGGCCAGGGTTCCATCAGATTGAGACGGGCGAACCGAATGATGCGGCGCAGCTCGTCGTTTACCCGGTGTCGCGCCTGGTCTCCCTCGCGCGTGGAGGCAAACCAGCGCCGGAGCTGGGCCGGCGAGATGCCGTCCACCTCCTCGTCGTCATACACGCCGAGCCTCGCGGCCGCCAGGATCTTCTGGGAGATATCCGTCGCCAGAATGCGGGTGTCCGCCAGCTGTCCCGGCTTGAGCGTCTCCTGCAACACGATCGCCAGGGTGTAGGGCTCCTGGCCGGAGGAACACCCGGCGCTCCAGATCCGCAGGCGCAGGCCGTTCTTGAAGTGCCGGCCAAGCTCCTCCCGGAGGAAGTCGAAGTGCTGGGACTCCCGGAAGAACGAGGTCTTGTTCGTCGTCAGAGCATCGACCATCGCCAGGAGCTCCGTCTGTCCCGCTCGGCTCTCGACGAAATCGAGGTACTCGGAGTAGCCGTGCATGCCCAGCGCCCGAATCCGCTTCCACAGGCGCGCCTTTACCAGCGGCTGCTTCCCCTCACCCAGACTGATCCGGCAGACCTTATACAAGAGATCGGACACGCGCCGCGCCTCGGCGAACGACAGGTGTCCGCCCACCACTTCGAGGGAGGCGAGCGGTCCGGGTTCGGCCCCTATGTCGTTCCGCAGGCGCCCCGCGGAGGCTCCCGGCATGTTCGGACTCGCGCTCACGGGTTGATCCCGTCAGGGCCCTGTCCGCGGGATCCGGCGATCACGCGACGGCGGAGATGTCGCTCATCCCCGCCCCGGCCATTGCCACCTGCTCGATGTCGGCGTCGCTGAGGACGCGGTCGATGTCCAGGAGGAGCTTCACGCGCCCCTCGGACTTCCCGATGCCGAGGATATAGTCGGTCCGCACGTCCGAGCCGAACACCGGCGTGTCTTCCACGTCTTCGGCCATGATGTCGAGGACCTCGGATACCTGGTCGACCACAATCCCGGTCTGCAGGCGATTCGCCTCGACCACGATGATGCACGTCTCGCTGGTCCGCTCCGCCGACTCCATGGAAAACTTTAGCCTCAGATCGACGATCGGAATCACCTTGCCCCGCAGGTTGATCACTCCGCGGATGTCCTCCGGGGTGCGCGGCACCGGGGTAATGTCCATCATCCCGATGATCTCCTGAACCTTCAGGATCTCCAGGCCGTACTCTTCTCCGGCGAGGAAGAAGGTGAGGAACTTGCCGCCCCGTTCCTCACGCTTCGACTTCCGCGTCGCGCTCTCGCGCACGCCCTCGAGCACCGACTTGCTCATGTCCGTCCTTTCCGTCCCCAGCGAGACTGTCTCCGGCCGGCCGCGGGCGTTCCCCCCGGCCGGCCGGACCTTGGTCCTAGAAGTTCCGCAAGACGTCCGTGTCGGGCTCATCCTCCAGCGGGATGATGGACTCGGGATCGTCGGTCCCGTGGACGACCTTCAACCCCCGGGCCGGGGTCGGAGCCGGAGCAGCCGCCTTGGGCCGCCCGCCCTCTACTCTCCGCATGGTGGCCGCGGTCACGGGCGTCCTGGCCTTGGCGGCGGCGGTCAGGCCCAGTCTTCTCCCGGAACCCGCGCTCTGGACCTGCGCCGACGAAAGCTTGAAGCCCGCGACCATCGTCCGCAGCTCCTCGGACTGGCTCGACAGCTCCTCCGCTGCGGAGGCCG
>CAYYQN010000091.1:0-13536 GCA_964473865.1 uncultured bacterium
CAGTCCGGTCCCGGACCCCGGGGGAGCGGATCTCGCTCGCCGCACGCCCCCTACCCGGCGCCGGATGGAGTCGATCCACCTCCAATCTTCCGACCACAACCTACAGGGCAGGCGGAGGTCAGGCCTGCCCCGCTTCGGCCGCGTGCGCGGGACCGTGCTACTTCGCCAACACCATCTGTCGCGCCAGAGTGCGCCCGTCGGCCTCCAGCACATAGAAGTAGACACCGCTGGGCACAGGTCGGGCGTTGTGGTCGCGCCCATCCCAGACTACGTTCCAGACGCCCGCGGGTTGGGGTCCGTCGACCAGCGTCCGCACGAGACGACCGTCGACGTCGAAGATCCGCAAGCCGACCGCGCCGCCTCGCGGCAGGCGGTAGGTGATGCCCGTGCGTGGACCGGCCGGATTGGGCAGGTTCTGCGACAATGCGAGTACGTGGGCCGGAGCTTCGGGACCGACGCCGGACGAGGCCGTCTGGATGTCGGCGTCGTCGCGGGGCTGGATCTTGCATAGATCCTCGAGCGATCCCACGATCCCCGTCACGTCCAGACGGTCGCCCAGAATAGGCAGGTAGCTATAGCCACTCCATCGACCGACCCAGCAAGCCCCGTCCCCGGCAATCTGCCAGTTGTCCGGATCGGCGGCGTTCACCACCTCGGCATTTGCGACGCTCACGAGCACGCCCTCATAGGCTTCGTTGCCTTCGATCATGCCGGGATCGAGAATCTCCGCGGGCGGAACGGGGTTCCCGGTGCTGCTCACCTCGACCTCCCCGAAGGGGTCGATTTCCGTGAGGCCGCCCTCCTCGATGACGGTGCCGGTAATCGTGATCTCATCGCCGCGGGCGACAGCGCTCAGCCCGTTGTTCAATACGAAGATGCCGCTCCAGGGTCCACCGCCGTCCTGGACGGCGTAGCGGCCCGGGAACGTCCAGTCGTCGGTGGTGGCGATGCCGCTCACCTTCACGCACTGTCCGATCAGCGGGGCAGGCGCCGTCGGATCATCCGTGTACTGCACCTCGGCAATGGTCGTCTCGATGGGCGGCGGGCTCACGAAGTGCACGGCGACGCCCCCCTCGGCGATCCCGTTGCCCCAGAACCAGCCGTTCACGTATACCGCGTCGCCGGCCTGGAACGGAATGCCCGGAGGCTCCGCAACGAAGAGCTCGCACTCCTGGCACTGCCCGGGCATGAGGTCGAAGGGCGGTTCGGGAACGAGCCAGGCTTCCGATCCCGCGGGCAGATTCTTCGTGCAGATGCAGGCGTTCGCCGTGCGCCAGAACGGCGCGGTCGGCTCATTGCAGATGGTGAGCGGGAAGCTGTAGATCTGACGGGCGCCGGTGCGGGACGCCGCGGCCGCCAGCGCGGGCGCCGCGAAGCCTCCCGCGGGCTGGATGTCGATATTCTCCTGGGCCGAGTTGTTGGCGGGATTCGTGTCCTGCGGGTGGGAAACCGTGACCCGGAAGCACTTGTGACCTTCCATCCCCGGAGGTGGCGTGTAGGCGATGGTCGCCACGGCACTGCCTCCCCAGGGAACATTGACGATGGCTGACCCAACCGGAATCCAGGGCGAGCCCCATCCCGTCCGCATCGTCTCGAAGGTGACCGTGGTGCCTGACGCCGGGCCGCCGGTGGCGTAGACGCGCGCGTTCAAGGTATTGGGGTCTCCCACGGTCACCGGATAGTGACCCGCCCAGATGCTGTGGCTGTTCCAGTTGTTCGGCACCCAGGGCTTCACGGATACATCCACGGGGAGCGGCGTGTTCACTGCCGCAGCCGCGGACACGATGCCCCAGCCATAGCTGAGGTCGAACACCGGATCCAGCCACGGGAACGCAGGCATTCCCCGCGTTTCCGCGCTCGCGCACAGGAGGTTGTCCACCTGCCCCGGGGCGAGGCCGGGGTACTTCTCCAGGAGGAGCGCGACGACGCCTGAGACGTGCGCCGTGGCCCACGATGTTCCGGTGCCGGGATGCTGCCAGAAGCCGGCGCCCCCCTGCCCCGGGTTCGAACCGAGACAAGTGGTGATTCCGACCATGTAGGCCGAGACCTCGGGCTTGAGATCATTGAAGCCGAGTTGATACGTCGGCGGCGGCGAGTTCCGCGGGCCCATCCGGGCCGCCGGAGTGAAGAGGTCATCCCCGCGCGGGACGGTTCCGTTGTCGGTCACTCCACCGACGCAGATCACGCCGTTGCCGGAGCCGGGCGAGCAGATCCCGGTGGCGGGCGGCGTGTTGCCGGCCGAGGCGACCACAGTCACCCCGGCCATGGCCAGGGCATCGGCCGCGCGCGCGAGCGCGTCGGTGCCGTCGTCGGTGCGGCCGCCGAAGCTCATGTTGGCCACGTCGATGCTGTAGGTGGCGGCGTTGCGCCGGCACCAGTCGATCGCGGCGATCACCGTCGAGGACTGGGTGTTGCCGGTGGCATCGAAAACCTTGCAGTCGATCAGGTGTGCCTGGGGAGCGACACCCAGGTACTGCTGCGCGGGATCGTTGGCCATGATCATGCCCGCGATGGCCGTGCCGTGGAACCAGCCAACCCAGTCATCGTCGGGGTTGACGCCCGGACCGCCCTGCCGGGTGAAGCCGTTGTAGCCGGCGACAAACTTGCCCGCGAGGGCCGGGTGACCGTCGTCCACGCCGGAATCGAGGACGGCAACGTTGATCCCGCTGCCCATGAAGCCACGGGGGGGATTCAGGTCCCAGGCCGCCTGGGCCGGATACGGGTACGTGCCGCTCGCCCGAGCCTGGATCGCGCAACTGGACACATCCAGGTGGGGATACACCTTCTGATCCCACTCGATCAGCTTGAGCCGGGGATAGTTGACGATGATCTGGCAATCGGCGGCCATCACTCCGCGCACGGCGATGGCGTCGATGAAGTAGAACACCTCGTAGATGGTGCCGAAGCCCGCCAGGAAGGTGCTGTCGGCGGGCAGAGGCGTGGAACAGAAGTCGACGATGATGTCGACGGGCGCCATCGGCGTCACGGCCAGGACGCTGTCGATGTAGTCGTCGATGCGATTGGGCCAACCCGGACCCGCGCTGAACGAGTCGTTCAGGAAGGCATGGCTTGGGGGGCACGGAAGCGCCGTCAGGAGGGCGAGCGCTGCCAGTCCGATGATCCAGCGATGGGGATTCACGGTCCACCTCCTTGGTTTGGCGGGGCAAGGGGTAGAAGGCCTGCCGCGGGCTGCCGGTCAACTCCTCCGTTTGGCGGGGGGGCCGGATCTTGCAGGCAGACCGAAACTCGAGGCCTGAGACACCCGATCGCTGTCAGGTGTCCTGGTCCGGGCCAAGACACACCCGGCCCGACAGGAGGCCGCCGTCAGCGCCGCCCTCTGGGAAGTCGCCCCCCGAGTTCCCGGATCTGCCATGCACAACCATCACATGGGACGGGACCGGTAGATCGAGGGCCGGGTCCCACTATACCCGCACATCCAATTCTAGCAGATCGCGACGATCTACGGCGGAAGAACCAGCCGCCAGTCAAGAGAGACCTGCGGCGGATCTACGGAGCTTCCGGCCACCAGAACCAGCACCAGAAGACCAGGCCCTCCCTTCCCGGTCCGGACCTCAAGGGCACCAGGCTCGCCGTCGAGTTCATCCTTGAGCTCCTCGTTTCCGGCTGGACGCACGAGCAGATCTTGGCCAACTACCCGGGGATCTTCGCTGACGACACCCGGGCATGCCTCGCGTACCGCCGCCGAAGTCACGGCCCATCTACCTGTACATCAACTTGAGCCGGCCCCAGCCCACCGGCAGAACCGGAACCGGCCCCCCACAATCGTCCGGAAGAGCGCCGATCAGGCCACATTCGGGGTTGTTGTCGCCGGCGCACGGGGAGGCGTCTTGCAGGTGGTAGTCCCCGCCTTCGGCATCGCAGAAGAGTGGGTCAGTGCTCAGGTTTCCGTCCTGGCCGGCTTGATCGGCGATGCATCCCGCCCAGTCACCCCCGGAATTGCCGTACACGTCGCAACACGACAGTGTCGCAGCGGCATCGTACTCGCAGAGTACCGCGGAACCTCCGGCGGCGAACGACAGGATGCAGCCGACGAGATAGGGATGAGACCACTGCCCCACATAGCCGGATGAGAGGATGACGGCGCCTCCCGAAACCCCATTGTCGGAGAATGTGCACTGCTCGACTCTGGGAGAGCCATTCCGCAACTCGATCACGCTCCCGTCACTCGGGGAAGTATTCCGCGTGAAAGTGCAACCGCGGATCGTTGACTGGCGAACACAGATGTCCTGGACATAGATCCCGGCGGCTCCCCAGTGGACGGTATTGCCAGTGAACTCGCAACCGTCAAACACGTAAGCGGAACTCGAAGCGTTGTTGAACCAGCGGCCCGCGAACCCACCGCCGGTGGATGCGTGGTTCTCGACGAACTTGCAGTCGAAGAACGAGGGTTGCCCCGCGGACCAGACCCCTCCACCGGCATCCGAGGACGTGTTGCGGTAGAACACGCAGTTGCGGGCGATGATGATCCCCCAGGGGGCGTCAGGGCCAACCAATCCCGCCCCCGCCGAAGCGCTGCCTCCTGTGATTGTGATGCCCTCCAACGTGGTTCCGTCGTGCGCCGCGGAGAGATTGAACCCCCGGGCCTGACCCTCACAGTCGATGACGCAGCTCGACGGATCGCCGCCCTGCGACCGGATGGTGATGGTCTTGTGGCTGACGACCACTCCCCGGTTTCCGTCCCCGGTTCACGCGAACATCACGCCGATTGGCGCCGCGATCGATTGTAGCACATTCAAGGGGCGGACCGCTGGGATCCGTGCGGGCCCGGGTTTCTCCCTCAGTCCCACCCGGTGCACCCGTGCCGCCGCCCGTCCCGCCTTCCTCCCACCTCTCCCCCTTTCTCGCCACCCCTTCTCCGAGTACGATCGCCGACAAAGGACAGGAAGCGCAGAAGGAGAATACCCATGACCTCACCCGCCCGACTCGAGAAGATCCTGGCGCTGGCCCGAAGCTTCCGCGAATCCCGCGTGGTGCTGACCGCGGCCCAGCTCGACCTGTTCACCTACCTGGCCAAGGCCCCGCACACCGCCGCCGAGGTCACGGCCCGCCTCCGGGGCGATCCGCGCGCCGTGACCATCCTGCTCGACGCCCTCTGCGCCCTGGAGCTGCTCCGCAAGACCCGCGGCCGCTACCGCTGTCCGCCCGTTGTGGCGCAGGTCCTGTCCGCCGACTCGCCGCAGAGCCTCCTGCCCACGGCCCTCCATTCCGCGAGCCTGTGGGAGCGCTGGTCGGAGCTGACCGGGCTGGTGCGCGGGGAGGCCAAGTCCCGCGCCCGGGCCTACGCTCCGCGCCCTGCGGAGCGGATGGTGGCGTTCATCGGAGCGATGGACGTGATGGCGCGTGCCCGCGCGCCCGAGTTCGTGGACGCGGTGAGGCCGCAAGTCGCCCGCAACCTGCTCGACATCGGAGGCGCGTCGGGAGCCTACTCCATCGCCTTCCTGCGCGCCGTGCCGGAGATGCGGGCCACCCTGTTCGATCTGCCCCCCGTGATTGCCATGGCCCGCCGCCGGCTCACCGCCGAGCGGCTGCTCCGGCGCGTCACGCTGGTGGCCGGCGACTTCTACCGCGATCCGCTGCCCGCGGGCCACGACCTGGCCCTTCTCTCGGCCATCATCCACCAGAACAGCCGCTCCCAGAACGTCGCCCTCTACCGCAAAGTCCGCCGCGCCCTCGTTCCCGGCGGACGTCTCTTGATCCGCGACCACGTCATGAGCCCCGACCGCACCAGGCCGCGCGATGGCGCGCTCTTCGCCGTCAACATGGTGGTCGGGACCCGCGGCGGCGGCACGTACACCTTTGCGGAGATCCGCGAGGACCTGACCGCGGCGGGCTTCGTCCGCGTCCGGCTGCTCCGGAGAGATGACGACCGGATGAACGGGATCGTGGAGGGGTTCCGAAAGGCGCGGGGGTGAGGTTCGCCGCCCCTCCACCGCAGCACCGGCGTCGATCGGATCGTCGGGGATCGGAGCTCGGTTCGCGTGAGGGTATCCCACTGCCGATCGGGTAGAATCCCTCCATGAACATGATCCCCCTGCTTCTCGACCTCTTCCTTGCAGGGATGGCGCTGTCCGGCTCCGGCGCGGCGCTTTCCGAGACGGGTGCGACTCATCGCGAGTCCGCCGCGCCGCTGCAGGCCTCCGGCGCGGCGCTTCCCGCGTCGCGCGCGGTGGCCGCCGAGCCGGTCACCCTGGCGTCCCTGGCCATTCCCGGGTCGGCGGGCTTCGTCACCACCGCCAAGGACATCCTCGACGTCCGTTTCGCCCTCGATCCCAGCATCGCCGCCGGGGACGGCCTGTTTGACGATGCGGCGCGCGTGCCGTCGTTCGACCCCCAGGTCGTTGCGGCCCTGGCCGCGCGCCTCGACGCGGATCTGGCCGCGCTGCGGGCGATGGCGTGGCGCGAGTGGAACATCGACCGCCAGATCGACTGCCGATGGGTCTACGCCCTTGCGGAGGATGCGCGCCTTCAGTTGACCGGAGAGAAGCTCTACCTCCACCGTCCGGCATCCTGGCTCGAGCCGCTGGCCAATACCTACATCGCCCTCTGGACCTACGCGCCGGAGCGCGCCGATATCCGCAAACGCCTGACGGCCGCCATTCCCGGCATGGTCGACGAGATGCGGCGCGTCGCCGTCTCCCCCACGGCGCGCGACGTGACGGCCGCGGAGGGCCTGGTGACGGGGATCATCACGACGCTTCGGACAGAGGCTCCCGGCGCCGAGCGGGATGCGGCGGCCTCGGCCCTGTCCTCCTACATCGACGAGCTGAAGGCCAAGCGCGACCTGCCGGACTACGCCGTCATCGGCCCGGAGCGCTACGAGGAACGCCTGCGCCGGGTGATGCTCCTGCCCTGGTCGGCGCGGAAGCTCCTCGCGCTGGCCCAGCGTGAGCTCACCGAGACCGACGCCGCGATGGATTCGCTGCGTCCCCTCGTCCCGCCCGACCCGACGGCGACGGCCGCGCAGCAGGAGCTGGCCCGAAACCTGGATCAAGCGGGCCTGCTCGCGCTCTACGACGAGATCACCCGCGCCGACCGGGAGTTCCTGGACCGTTCGGACCTGCTCACCGTGCCCGCCGGTGCGGGGCCCATTCGCTCCCGGCCCACGCCCGAGGCGATGATTCCTCTGAGCGGCGACGGTGGCAGCATGAACCCGCCGCCGCCCCTCGGAGGCTCCAACGTGGGCTGGTGGAACGTGGAGCACTTCAAGGACTCCTGGACGCTCGAGGAGCGCGTGAAGATGGTCGTAGCCCGGCAGGAGCAGCGGCGCACCGGCATGGGCCCCTACGCCGCGCACGAGGGCGTGCCGGGCCACCATCTACAACTCTCGATCGCGCGGCTCAACAAGAACCCGCTGCGAAACCTGATGGGGGACACGCCCCTCATCGAGGGCTGGGCCATGTACGCGGAGGAGATCTTCTGGCGCGCGGGAGGCTTTGGCGACTCGCCGGGGGCCGAGTACCGGACGCTTCGCTCCTGGCGCGGCCGCATTCGGCGCGTGTTCTACGACGTGCATGTCGAGTGCGGCGACTGGACCCTGCAGGAGGCGGCCGACTTCCGGAGTCAGGCGCGCCGCGGCATGGGCGCGGTGGACGAAGACATCCTGAGGGCTGTCAACTGGCCCGGCCAGCTCGTCTCCTACTTCGCCGGGAAGATGCAGATCCTGGAGCTGAAGGCGGCCTACCGCGAGAAGCTCGGCACCCAGTACACCGAGCGGAAGTTCAACGACGCGCTCCTGGCCGAGGGCTCCATTCCGGTGGCGCTCATCCGCTGCAAGCTACTGGGCGAGCCGGTGCCGGAACCGTAGCCCCCGGGACGAGAAGCGAGGCGTACCCTCGGCTTCGCTGCGACCGGTCCACGCAGTAGCGCATCTGTTAAAAACCATTAGCTGTGATAGGGTTCTTCGCCCATCATCAGAAAGTTCTGTGTCTCGGGTTCTCGTTCCAGGGAGGAACCGTCGCGCGGCCAGGGTGGCTCCGGCCGGCTGCCGACCACAACCTCCCTTCAACCGGCCGCCCGGCCGTTCGGAAAAGGAGATAACGATGCCGTCCCCCAAGAACGCGCTGGCCGCGGCTGCGGCCATACTGGTCCTCCTGCCGGCGACTCTGTCGCCTGCCCAAGTTCCTCCAGGCGACATGCGAAGCGGCTCCCTGCGCGTCTTGACCGGCACGGCGCCCGTCGTCTTCTTCACCGTACCGGCGGGAAGCGTCTTCGTTCTCACCGATATCGAGTGGGGCACGGTGGTCAACGCGGGCGACGTGTCGGGCATATCCCTCAACCTCTACGGCGATGCCACGGAACGCTGGCGGATGCGTGGGGCGTATCAATACCAGGCCGCCTCGTCGTTTCAACCACCGGTCGTCCAGTCTCACTTCGCAACCGGCCTCGTCTTCAATCCGGGCGAAGTGCTCAGCTTCGAATCGGCGGCGCAGCTGGCCGGTCGGAGCTACTCGCTCAACTGGTCTGGTTATGTCGCCCCAGAGGTCGCCGCCGCGGTCGGTGGCGCCGGGATGGAGATGGCGCCCACGCTGATGCGGCAGAACACCCCGAACCCATTCAACCCGCTGACGGAAATCCGCTTTGCGCTCGGTTCCGCCGGTCCCGCCGATCTGCGAATCTACGACTCATCCGGGCGTTCGGTCCGAGTGCTGGTCGAAGGGCAACTGCCTGCCGGCGAGCACGTGGTCACCTGGGATGGGAGGACGGACAACGGCGAAGCGTTGCCGTCCGGTGTCTACTACTACGAGCTCAGAACCAAGCAGGGAAGGGAAAGCCGGAAGGCCCTCCTGCTCAAGTAGCAGCACGCCACCCGACGACTCCTCGCCCCAAGACGGCTCCCGGAGCCGCTCGGCCTGACTCGGCCCCGAGGCAGGCTGCCGCGCCCTACCCCCGGAAGTGCCGGTCCACCAGCCGGGCGCAGCGGGTGGCGATCTCCGGGCAGCGCACGTCGAGGCTCACGTCATGCATCCGCTTCAGCGATCCCGCCGTCCAGTTGTGGCTCCCGGCGAGCACTCTCTCCTCGTCGATGGCCGCGAACTTGGAGTGGTTCACGCGGTCCGGCGCGTCGAAGCGGACGGCGATCCCCTTGCTTCCGAGGTACTCCTTCACCCGCGTGTTGATCTTCCTCGACTGGTAGACGTCCTTCTCCCGATCGGCGTCGACCAGGATCCGCGTGTCGACACCCCGGCGATGCGCCCGCAGGATCTCCCCCACGATCCGGTAGTTCGGGTGGGACCGGTTCGTCGGGTTGGAGAAGAAGAACATCGACACCCGCAACGAGGATCGCGCAGAGCGGATGGCGGCCAGGAGGGTGGGAAGATACGCGCTGTCCGGCAGCAGACGAACGTCCCCCGCGTGCCACGTCGGGTCCTTGGTCTTCGGCGGAGTCCGGAATCTCTCGTAGAGCGAGATCGGCGAGAGCGCGGACCGGAGCTGGACTCCGGCGACGATTTCGCCGCCGCTTCGAGCCGGACGTTCGGCCCGTCCCCACGTCTCGAGGAAAACCGCGCGCGCCGCCCGGGCCAATCCGGTCGACCGCGCGGCGACCGAGGTATCCACGCCGAGCGAGAGCGCCCGGGGGCTCCAGTTGTGGCTGCCCACCACCACCATCTCGTTGTCGACGAGGAAGTACTTGGCGTGCGAGCCGTTGTTGGTTTCGTCGTGGTAGCACCGGCACTCGACTCCCAGGTTGGTGAAGAAGAGCTGGGAGAGGGTATTGCCGGCCGGAAGGTCCAGGAACCTGCGGGCATTGCCGCCGAGCAGGATCCGCACGTCGACTCCGCGTTGCCGGGCGTCGACCAGCGCGCGGGCGATGGTTCGCACGAGCAGCTCCCCGTCATCGGAAGGGCGGAAGTTCAGGGAGAAGATGTTCGCCCAGAATGAGCGGCGGGCCGAACGGATCGCCTCGGCGAGAAAGTCGTAGAACGCCCCGTCCTCGATCAACGCCAGTTCGCCGGCGGTCGCGGCTCGGGCGGGGCTCATGACGCCCTCCGGCGCGCCCGCGCGCGCGGACGGCCGGCGCCGGTCTTCGCCTTCCGCGACCCGCCGGCCGCCTCCCGCTCATCCCAGTAGAGGCGCAGGTCCCACTCCAGGACGCTCACCAGAGTCCGGGCCTGCTGGAGCTTCTCGCCGGTGTTGCCCCGGGCCTTCGTGAGGATGCGCTGGTGATGCATCCGTTGCGGATTCCGGGATCGCGGCAAGCGCTCCAGCATCCCCGCCACCCGGGTGTGGAGGGTCTCCGTCTGAGCGGCCGCCGCGCGCGCGGAAAGGAGCTGCAAAGCCAGGTCTTCGATCAGGATGTCCAGGGCCTCGGATCGAGTGTTCAAGAGCCACCTCCTGGTGATGCCGGCGGGTCAGTCCGACTCGGGCATGACGAAACTCACGTGCCAGTTGCCGTCCGACCCGAGATAGGGGCCGGAAGTGGGAATTCCGTTGGCCTCAAGGGCGTCGGAGAAGCTCTGCGCTCCGTCCTCCGTGGAGAATTCGGCCGCGCCGATCGTGTCGCCCCAGTCGATGTCCTCCGGCGCGAGGCTGGCCACGCCGCCGCCCACGGCGCTGACGTAGTTGATCCCGCCGATCGCCTCCAGGAATGAGGCTTCGTGCCAGGTGATCTCTCGCCCGGAGATCGGGTCCGGCTCCTCGGGAGAGGACAGCGGTCCCAACCCGTCCAGGACCTCGCGCATCATCCCCCGCAGCTCGGCCTTGGGGTGGATCTGGGCCAGCGCCCACTTGCGGCGGCGCAGGAACGGATCCTTCTCGGCTCGATGATTGGCCAGGCCGGCCGTCCATTCCGCGATCAGTTGCCGGCGGGACCTCGATCGGAGTTCGTCGCTCACGTAATCGCGCAGGGCGTCGCGTACACGCGGCGAAGGGGCGGGGAGAATCGGCAAGTGCTTCATCGGGCGATGACCTCCATGTGAAATGGGCGACAAACCTCCCGGCGAGAGGGACGGAGATCCTCCCCCGGCGAAGGATCGAGACCCTCCCGAAGAGAGGCGTGGACCACTTCCAGCCGCAGCGACCGGATCGATCCGTTGGGAGCCGCGATCCAGGAATGGAGACGCGCCAGGGACGGCGCGGGCCCCGGCGATCCGATCACGTGCACCAGCGGGAGGAGGCGCAGCAGACGACGGTCGGCGGCCGACGGCCGGCAG
This sequence comes from uncultured bacterium, assembly GCA_964473865.1. Classification (GTDB taxonomy): domain Bacteria; phylum Eisenbacteria; class RBG-16-71-46; order CAIMUX01; family CAIMUX01; genus CAIMUX01. The sequence goes on from CAYYQN010000091.1 coordinate 11,172, forward strand.
TTGTTGACGTGCGTGTGGAACAGCCCCACCAGGGTGCCGCGCGCGCGCGCGGTTCGGTAGTCGCATGCGGCCACACCGAAGCTGCCGGGGCGGCGGTGGGTGTTCGGCACCGGCTCGATCGCAGTCACCTCGATTCGTCCCGCGGCGCGGCGCCCGTGCAGGAAGGCAACCTGCTCGTAGCCTGCGCCCAGTCGCGGGACGAGCCGGTGCAGGCGTGCGGCCAGATCAGCGGGCAGACGAACCGCGACCGGTCGTTCAGGCATCGTGGTCGCATCCTCCGGTAAGGACCTTTCCGCCTCACGGTGATTCAGGACATCCCTACAGCGTATGTGCCAGGACAAGCGGGTGACAACGGGGAAGTCCCATTATCGAGTGAGAACGCACGTCTGGGGAACGGCAGTCGCAGGTTCGCCGCGGTCCCGGCGCTCAGGTCGTCGGGGACTCGTCGCGATTCGCGCGCTCAGATAGTCGCAGGTTCGTCGCGGTCCCGGCGCTCGATCGTCAGGGATTCGTCGCGGTCCCGGCTCGCGGCGGGCCTATCTTCCCGTTCCCGCGCTCCGCGGCACGATGCCGAGCACATTGGGGATCGGCCAGGCCAGCGCATTGTCGTCATCGGTACGGAAGTCCGTCTCGTAGCTACCGTAGAACTCCCGTCTGGTGGCTCCCGTCTGCACGAAGAGCTGCGCTTCCGGCCCTCCTTCCAGATGCTGGGCACACATGATGTCGATCGGGAGGCTCAACAGGATCTCGTTGAAGGCGTGCATCGAGAACGGGGAGCGGGAGAAGATGAAGAGGATGCGGCCGGCGCCGTCCTCCCCCAGCGCGGCCTCGCTCCACCGCTGCGGCTGCTCCGTCCACTGGTTCTTCCGCGGACGCTTGATCAGCCGCAGGTTCTGAGCCAGAGAGTGATACCCGCCGAGGATCTCCTCTCGCGGCGTCTGGTCGAGATCGAGAATGCGCGCCGGCGGTCCGGCCGCATCCTTCGGCGAAAAGGCCAGGACCGACTGATAGATGTTCCAGCGGCCGCTGTTCAGATACTCGCCGCTCTTGAGGTAGCCGACATGCGTCTTCAGGTCCTCGGCGAACATGCCGGCGTTGGTTGCGGCCGCGAGTCCGTACCGCTCGCACCACTCCCGGGCCGTCAGATTCGACGGAATCCCGAGCTCCGCGGCACAGAGGATCTTGAGCTCCCAGGCCACAGGGTCGATGCGCAAGACGTACACCGTGCTGTCCCCGCCGACCGTGTCCCAGGGTCCCCGAAACGATCCGAGCTCCAAGCCCGGGGCCAGGGAGTCCCAGCGGGCCGTCACCGCCGCCGGACTGGATGTGGAGAGCCCCGCCAGAAGAAGGGAGCACCGTACTATCGGCCAGATCTTGCGCATGGTTCTCCTGTCCCAACCGACCGGCGCCGGCCTCGGAAACCCGTTTAGCAAGCATACTGATGGCCCGGTTCCCCGCAAGCTCGCAACGCCCGGGAACCGGTCCGCCCGAACAAGAACGATCTTGAGTTTTCTAAGGCGGAACCTTAGATTTCTCAAGTATGCGATACGTCACCCGCACCCTCGAGCAAGTGGTTCTCGCCGCCACCCGTGACTTCCCGGCGCTCGTCCTCACCGGACCGCGCCGGGCCGGCAAGACGTCTCTGCTCCGGCACGTGTTCCCCAAGGCGGCCTGCTACTTGTTTGAGGACCCGGATGTCGTGGCCCGGTTTCGCGCCGACCCGCAGGGATTCCTCGACGAGGCCCGGCCACCGGCCATCCTGGACGAGATTCAGAACGTCCCCGAGGTCTTCAACTACGTCCGCGGCCGCATCGATCGCGCTCCCCACCGCAAGGGCCAGTGGTTCCTGACCGGGTCGCAGGAGGCGGGGCTGATGCGCAATGTGACCGAGTCCATGGCCGGCCGCGCTGCCGTCCTGCAACTCCTCCCGATGTCCGTCGGCGAGACGGCGAAGGCTGGACTCCTGCGCGGCGGCTTCCCGGAGGTGCTCGCGCGTCCTCGCGCGGCCTCACTCTGGTTCAGTTCCTATCTGCAGACGTACCTGGAGCGCGACGTCCGCTCCCTGTCCGCCGTCCGTGACCTGGCTACGTTCCGTCGCTTTCTCGCACTGCTGGCGACCCGGCATGGCCAGATGCTCAACAAGACCGACCTGGCTGCTCCTCTGGGCATGAGCGTTCCCGGAATCACGTCGTGGCTCGGAATCCTCGAGGCGACACACCAGATCCTGTTGATCCCGCCCTTTTTCGCCAACCTGGGCAAGCGATTGATCAAGTCGCCGCGCGTCTACATCGCCGATTCCGGCCTCGCTTGCCACCTCCTCGGGGTCGAGGGCGAGGCAGAGTTGAGGAAGTCGCCGCTGCTCGGA
>CAYYQN010000092.1:0-12890 GCA_964473865.1 uncultured bacterium
GGATCCCGGATCAAGGCCTGCTGAAAGCCGGTCCGCGTCATGGCGTCCATCGCCATCATGGTGAGCATCGCCATTCCGAACAGACCGAATTCCCGAGGGGAGATGAGCGCGGCGAGCGCCAGCACCCGGACCAGGCCAAGCAGCTTCTCGGATAGCAGCAGCGCGAACGACCAGGCGCTGGCGCGCAACACCCGTTGCTTCGGAGCGGATGGCTCAGTCGCAGCCATGTCAGGCCAGCCCCAGCCGGGCCCAGATCCATCCCGGCCACAGGGAAACGCCCGGGACGAGCCGGGGGAGGAGGAGCAAGAGGCCAAGCAGCCCCAGGGGGATCCCGACCGACAGACGCCATCGTTCGCCCGAGAATCGCCGGAGGTAGACCAGCGCGTGCACCGGGATCGCCACGCAGAATCCGAGCGCGTAGATCATCAGCGGCAGCAGGAGAGTCCACCCCAGCCGGCCGGCCGGGCTGCCGCCGCGACGCGCTACCGGTCCGGCTTCCCGCCGGGCATCCGGGGTGGCATCCGGTTCTCGATCCAGGGTGGTGTCTCCCGGGGACTTCCGCGCCGCCTCCCGGTCGCGGCCCTCCCGCGCCGACCGCTCCGGAAGCGGGATCCAGCGCGCCCGCCCCTTGTCCTCCCAGAAGCTCCGGAACCGCGGAATGAGATCGTCGGCGAGCTGGAGCGACAGAAGCACGAGCGTGGGTACGATGACGACGAGAGGCACGAGGCGGGCGACGCGGCCGAGCTGCGGGGTTGCGGCCAGCAACGCCAGCGTGAAAAGCAGCAGGGCCAGCGTGAAGAATGCTCGGTGCCGGAGGAGCTTCATCGGCGCTCTCCCCCCTTCTTTCGGCGCAAGCCCCAGTAGTACGGCAGGACCAGACCGGCCAGCGTCAGGCCGAACAGCGCCAGGACGATCGGCCGGGTCCAGAGCCGTACCCGGCCCAGCTCGTGCAGCCGTGCGGTGATGTGGAAGTTCACCTCGAAGAAGGACGCCAGGACCAGGGCGACGAGGAGCGGCGCGCGGGGCCACCGGTGCCGTTTCATCCCCAGGCCCAGGAGGCCGAAGACGAACGCGGCGACCACATCCTCGACCCGTCCCCGCGTCAGGAACGCGCCCAGCGCCGTGACTGCGAGCAGGACCGGCACCAGCAGGTCCACTCGAACCACGGTGAGTCGCGAGATGGGACTGACGGCCGCCAGCCCCACGACGGAGGTCAGCCAGTTGGAGACGAACAGCGCCCAGATGAGGACGAAGACCAGATCGAGGTGCTGCGTCATCATCATGCGCCCCGGCGCGATGCCGTGAAGAGTCAACGCCGCGGTCAGCAGGGCGGTGCTCGCGCTGCCCGGGAGTCCCAGCGCCAGCACCGGCACCAGCGAGCCCCCGTCCTTGGCGTCATGCGCGGCCTCGGGGGCAAGGACGCCCCGGATGTCGCCTTCCCCGAACGTGCGGCGCCCGTCCCGGCTGCTCTGGGCGGCGTGCCCGTAGGCCACGAAGCTGGCCACGGTGCCGCCGATCCCGGGGATCATGCCGACGACGGTGCCGATCACGGAGCAGCGGAGGAAGAGCCCGAAGTTCCGGAAGATCGACATGATCCCGCGGCGAACGCTGCCCGTCAGCCGGTCCGCGCGCACGCCGCCCGATATGGTGGGGCGGCCGGAAAGGATGAGGTCGAACATTTCGGCGATGGCGAAGATTCCGAGGAAGACCGGAACCTGGCCGAGGCCGTCCCGCAGATAGAACGTGCCCAGCGTGTAGCGCTGCTCTCCGGTGCGTGGATCGGGCCCGATGAAGGCGAGAAGCAGGCCGAGCCCCGCGGCGGCGAGACCCTTGACCAGGGAGCCTTCGGTGAGGACGGCGATCGTCGAGAGTCCCCACACGGCCAGCATCATGAGCTCCGGCGCGCCGAAGGAGAGGATCGCGGCTCGCATCACGGGGATCAGCAGGATCAGGACGAAGACGCCGAAGGTCGAGCCCAGCGCGGATGCGGTCGCGGAACAGGCCAGTGCCGTCTTGGCTTCACCGCGCCGGGCCAGGGGATGGCCGTCGAACATGGTGGCGGCGTTGGGGGCGGTTCCGGGAATGTTGAACAGAATCGCGGTGATTGATCCCGCGAAGGTCGCGCCGCCGACCAACGGCCCGAAAAAGAGCATGATCTGCAGTGGTTCCCAGGAACTGGTGAACGGGATGGCCAGGGCCATGAGCGTGAGTCCGCTGAGCCCCGGGACAAACGCGAAGACCATGGCGAGCAGGGTCCCGGTCACGGGGTAGAGGATGTTGGGCCAGGAGCAGACGATGCCCAGGCCTTCCGCGGCCGATTGGAGGATGGAGTCGAGCATCTACCCCCGGACCCTTCGCCTGGCCTCTTCGAGCAGCGGGAGGAAGCGCCGGGCCGCCTCGCGGGCGAGCACCAGGTCCGCGCCGGCCTGTTCGCCCCCGGCAGAATCGATCTCGAGACGGGCGAGCCTAGCGGCAGCGAGGCAGTCCGGTTGGCGCAACGCCAGCTCGAGCTGCGTCGCCAGGCACGCCGCGAGGCTGGGGGGCAAGCTTCTCGGCGCGGCAGCCAGACGGCCGGCTCCCAGGAACACAGACAAGGCCCGCGCGTCGTCCCGGGCTTGTTCGACATCGCGTCCCATCGCCGCGGCGCGAACCGCCGCCGCCCCGTTCTCTCCAGCCAGGCAGGGCACGCCCCGCAGTGCGATCTGGGCCGGGTCCGGCTGCATGCCGAAGTAGAGAATCGGCGTCAGGTCCCCCGCCTCCAGCGAGCCCGTCCGCGCCTCGACCGTAAGCGGCGCGATGTCGACCTCCCCCCGAATCGCCGCCAGGCTGATTCCACTGGTGCCCTGGTAGCCCGGGACGAGCTCGTACTCGAGGCCCAGGATCCGGCTCGCCACGACCGCGCTGACCGGATTGGTGGAGCCGAATTCTGTGAGGCCAAAGACGATCGGTCTCTTCCGGGCGAGCGCGTAGAGATCGTCCAGGTTGCGGACCCCGGAGTCTCCGCCGGTGGCCCAGAGTTGCGGCGTTCGCGAGACTCTGCCCAGGATGGTCAGTTCGGTAACCGGGTCAGGCGCCGCGGAGTCTCCGCCGACGCGCGAGATCAGCAGAGCGGCGGCGTTCACGAGCCCCAGAGTGCGGCCATCCGGCTTTGCCTCCATGACCCTTCTCGCGCCGCGGACGGTTCCGGCCCCGGCAACATACTCGAGGACGATTCTGGCCCCCAAGCGGGTCTCGTAGAACCGGCTGATCAGTCGAGAGTATTGATCGTAGCCGCCCCCCGGCGGCGTGGGCACAATCCACTGAACGGTCGCCCCGGCGACTTCCGGGCAGGGGCCGGAACCGGCCGCCGGTCGGGGCAGGAGCCAGTCGGAAATCGCCAGCGCGGCCGCGGCGGCCATCGTTTGCCGGCAGAAGTGCCGTCGTGAGACTCCTGGCCGGCGGTTTCCATCGATCCCAGCGCGATCCTTCGTTTCCCGGCTCTCCTCGGACATGGCACGATCCTCCGCCTCACGGCTCCCCTCAACGCTGACGGGATCGTCCGCCTCGGGATACCCGCCGGCGATCGCCTGATCTTCCGCCTCTCCCCGACCGGATCCCCAATGAGGTCAACGGCTGGGAGCCGGCGCCCCCGGTTCGCGCGCCCGGCCGCTCAGGTGCAACGGCAAAAGCTTCCCCCGGCCCGTCCAGATCGGGGGGCGGCGCGCCACGCGCAGGGTTCCCGCCTGACGCCACAGCGACTGCGAAAGGTCCGCCGCCACCGTGCCCCGGCCCAGCGCTTCCAGCACGACCTGCACGGCCGCAGACTCGTCGCTCAACTCTACCTGCGGGGCCACCAGCAGCGTCAGCCGGGTGAATCCTTGTTCGTCTTCCTCCTCCACGAGCTGGTAGTCCTGGGACGTGCCTCCGAACCGGTCCGGCAAGACCTCCTCCAGAACGCGGACCATCTCGCTGCCCACCAGGGTCACCCCCTCGCCGGTCAGCTTGCTGAAACTGCGCACGTGGCGCAGGTGCTCGGTGAACCCCAGGCGCTCCAGGTCGCAGCCGCACTCGCTTCGCTCCACCACCCCGTAGTCGTCGCTCTCGACATTGAGGAGGATCTTGCGCGCCGCCGGCAAGAGGGTGGTGAAGCTGAACGCGTTCACCTCCATCCTCGATCCCGGTACGGGACGCGGGTACTGGATCAGCGCCAGGGAGTGCTTGAGGAAGTGCAGGTCGTTTCCGTCCTGCGGCCGCTGGCAGCCCAGTCCCACATGATCCGCCTCGGTAAAAACGTAGGTGGGAACCCAGGTCGCGCCCGTCTGGGTGATCTCGCGCACCTTGGTGGGCGTGGGGGGTTCCCCGCCCCCCATGAACGTGGCGCCGGTGAAGTCGAGGCCGGCCGAGCGCGCGGCCAGACAGATCCGCAGCGCCATGCTCACGTGGGCGCGGACGAGGCACGCCGAGTGGGTGCGGAGCGTCTCGGCCACGGCGCGCGCGACGACGATCGCATCGGTGAGCGCCACCGGTTCGGGCCGGGGGACCGGGGCGCCGTAGAGCCGGGCCAGGTGCACGAGGTAGGGAGTGGCGATCCGCGCGAGCAGCGGCCGGTGGGCCATGCCGGACACAGTCGGCAGGGCGAACCAGCGCACGGGAATCTGATCGAAGAGCGCGGGGCGCAGGACATTGTTGACCCCGGTGCAGTCGGGAAGGGTGCCCCGCCAGATCAGCGTGGGCGTATGCAGCACCCCATGTACATGGTAGGAGATCATGTTCATCGGGGCCTGATCGGCCAGGTGCTCCAGGTCGATCGCCACCCGGGTCCCGGTCCCGGTCGAGCCGCCGCTCTGCGCGTAGTAGTAGGTGCCGAGGAACGGGTTTTCGAACGCCTCCGGCCGGACCGGGAACTCGCGTCCCCCACGAATGACGGGCGTTCGGCCCTTGAACTCCTCAAAGGTCAGGTAGACCCCGGAATCGTGCAGCGCGCGCAGGGCCCCCTCCAGACCTCGGGACCGCGTCTCGCGTTCCAGGTCACCGTACGCACACCCCGCGTGCTGCAGGAGGGGTAGGTAGGGGCTCCCGGGGTTGCCGTAGATCCCGTGCCTGGCGACGCGGAGGAAGTTCGTCTCGCGCTCGGCCAATCGTTTCCGCAGGTGCTCGTGCGCCTCTTCCAGCGAGATCCGCCGGCGGAGGAATCCGCGCAGCTTCCAGGAGAAGCGGCCGTAGCGTGCCAGATCAGCCCACGTTCCCATGGCGGAGCGGTGCTCCCTTCCTCCGGACGAACCGACGCCGGCTCGCTGATCGGCGGCCGGAGTCTCCGGAGCGATGTCCCCCGTCGGACCGCAATACGCGCGGGGATCCTACCAGAAAGCGCGCTCCTGCCAAGCGCGCGGTTCCGGCAGTCGGACCGGGGGATCCGACTCTTTGAGGAGACCAGGTTCAGTGCTAGCATCATCGCGGTCCAAGCAGGCCGCTGGAGAGACCGGCCGGCGGCCACCATGGAGTTCTTCGGCATCTTGCCGGAGCTCCGGCGACACTCTTCCTCCAGGACGCAGACCCCGCACCGCACGGGAGGGAATGATGGCTGCCAACGATATGCGACGCAGAAACCTCATCGCGCAGTGGGCGTTCGACACGCGCCCGATCCTGGGCCGTTTTCACCTGTGGCTGGAAGACGTCGAGGTGGACTGGATCAGCGGAGACGGCCGCCGGGAGCTTCGCGACGTGATCTCCTTCGTCGGCGGGTCGATGGAGCGGCTGTTCACGATGACCGCCGGTGTGACCGCGCTTGGCACCCGGCTCTTTGGCCGGTACGGGGAGGGAGCCGGTCTCGACAAGCAGGGGCTGAACCGCGTCAAGAAGGACGCCGACGCCATCTCCGCCTACGTGATGAGCGAGTGCCTCTGGTATCTGACGCGCAGCTTGCCGGAGAACCATGCGGTGATGGTGTGCCTGGGCGAGGGGCTGATGCCGAAGGCCGGAGAGACGCCCGAAATGGGCAGCAACCCGATGCTCGGTTTCGGCCGCATCTATGCTCGGCCGGAAGTCGCGAAGCTTCTCGACCGCCAGGTCCTGAAGCTGATCAACAACCAGTACTCGTGGAGCGAGTTCCAGGCCCGGATCGATCAGGCCGGCATCACGATCTGGGGCACCGCGATCGACACGCTGGAGAACACCAGCCGCTTTGCGCAGGGAGCGCCCACGGGTCCGTTGGCGGTGCTGCACGTCTTCGACCAGCCGCTGTCGGTCACCAAGCCGTACGAAGGCTACATGGGCAACCTGATCCTGCCGCGAGAGGTCGCCCGCGCCGCGGCCGGCGACTCGCTCCTGATCGACTTCCACACGCCGCGCGCGCTGGTCCTGCAGGCCTGCCGCAAGGCGTGGCCCGACCTGGAGCCGCAGAATCTCCACGTGTGGACCCTCGGCGGCAAGAGCCGGGTGGCGCGGATCGGCGACTTGTGGAGCGAGTGGAAGGCCGTCGGCGTCCACGTGGCCGAGGAGGGGTGGGTCCTGCCGAGCGGCCTCGCGCTCTTCAACGATTCCGGCACCTACTCGCCGACGCAGATCGTGCGCGCCTGGCGAGACGAAGGCGGGGTGCGGCACCTGTTCATCGTGGACGGCTACGCGGCGTCGGCGGAGGCCATGCAGGCGGCAAGCCTGGCGCCGATCCTCGGTCTGGACGTGTTTCTGTCGGTCTTCAGCTCGACCTTCAAGCTGCCGTTCCGGCGCGAGAGCGAAGTCATGCAACTCGACCTGAGGGACGAGGATTTCACCGCCAGACTTTCACGGATCCTCGACGCGCCTGTGGACGCGGCGACCGAAGAGACCTATCGCGGGTACATCCGCGACGTCGTCGACGCCAACATCCCGCTGAACAAGCGGTTCCTGACCGCCGACGACTTCCTGCCCCGCAAGCGCTGGGACGTCATGGCGCTCTGCGGGTTCATGCTCGACGATCCCTACGTCGGAGCGCCCGGCGTCGTTCAGATCAGCGAGGACACCTACAAGGTGACCGTGCGTCTGTCCACCCCGCGCGGGATCAAGCAGGTCGCGTTGACGCTGCGCTTCATGGAGCCTCCGCCCATCCGCCGCCTCGTCTGCAACCCGCTGCTGAATCGGTTCCTCCGGGGGGAGGATTACGAGCAGCGGCCGGTGAAGATCTCCGACTCCGGACGGATCCGCAACGAACTGCAGACGCTCTGCTCAGACGCGCTCGAGCACTTCGCCGAGACGGGCGTGCGGGTCCACTTCGATCGCATCCTGCCCGACGTGATTGCGCCGGAAGACCAGCTTCGCTTGCGCCAGATCCTGAGCTGGTACAAGAAGCACCATCCGCTCTGGTTCAATTGGCTGGAGCTGGCGTAGGGGGAAGCGTGTTGTGAGTGCGGCGCGGGCGGAGGATCTGGCCACGCCGGAGATTCTACGGAACCCTTATCGCCGGGCCACCCTCCTCCCCAGCCTGGAGACGCTCTATGCCGCTTGCAGATCGCGACGCCGTCAGTGATCGATCCTCTCCCGGAGGCGAGTGACGAATCGGGAGAAGGCTTCGCGAAGGCGGCTCCGCCGCGGAGACATGTCGGGCCGCAGGGTGTCGCGGTCGCCGTGGCGGCCGTCGTGGACGATCGCCTCCGGGCCGCCTCCGTCAGCGGTCATGAGTCCCGCCCGGACGCTCCCGAAGAACAACTCGCGCAGCGAATCGCCGTATGGGCCGCTGTCCACCAGCGCCTGGCGCAGCCGGCGGCTCATCTCGAGCTGCATACCCGCCCCTTCGCTGTTCCGGTTGACGATGTTGTTCTCGTCGTCGCCATTGAGCCTTCTGCAGACGGGGTAGGAGAACTCCGGACCATGGTCGACCACGAGGGTGAAATCCGGGAACATGGACGATCTCTGAGCCACGGCTCCGGCGAAGGCCGCGATGAGGTTATCGTCCCTTCCTCCGGCGCAGATGATGTCCACCGCCGGATCGTCGCCCGCTGACCCCGAGTAGCCGTGTATGGAGATCGTCCGCCGGTCGTTCGAGACCATGGACAACGCGGTTGGTTCGTTGAACGACGCCGAGGTGATGTGCAGAACGGCGGGGTTGCTCATTCCGGCGAGGCATTCGTCTCCACCATGACCTTGGAACTCGTAGAAGTCCCAGCCGAGTCGCGCGGCCAACTCGTCGGCGATCGTGCCGGCAGCCAGCTCGATCCGGCCGGCATGGATGGCAAGCACCGTCGCCTGGCTGTCTCGTTCCGTAGTGTGGATCTCGAAGTCCCGGCCGAGTCGGCAAGTTCCGCTTTCCTCGAGCGGTTGGTCGCAGTCGAGATGGCCCTTGCGAGTGTAGCAGCCGTACACGTCGGCCTGGGCGGCAAGCGGGATCGCCATCATGAGCACCAGGGAAAGCCAGCCTGCCGTACGGGTGCGTTTCACGGAAACCTCCCTTCATGCGGCGTCCTGAAGGAAGTCCGGTTCGATCCGTCGGAAACGACAAGACGATTCTAGACGGCCCCGCCCGCGGTCGCAAACGCGGTCTCCGTGAGACCAGTCGGTCTCCCGCCGATGGCACACGGCCGGGAAGCTCTTGGTCGCAACCAATTGGCCTCGCGTCGCTTGCCGGGCCGGTACCCCAATCGTGCGTCGCCCGGCCCGTGGTCCCGAGTGCACCGTCCATACCGAGGGCTGGCGTGACGCGAACGGGAGTTTCGCGCGGCGGGGACTCCGGACCGGCCGCACGCGTCCGCGGGGTAGCGGGGCTGTACGAATCTGCACGTTGGGAGCTGTAACGCCTGCGGCCCTCCCGGGTTGCCCGGCATCCTGAATCGCCCTAGACTTCCCCGGCCCGCGAGTTCCGGTCGTGCTAACCCGCAGGGAGTGATCCAGCCGATGGAACCTGAACCGAGAATGGAAACGCCGCCGCGCCCCTGGGCGACGATTCTCGCGTTGGCGGCGCTGTCGCTCGCGGTGCATCTCGCGGTGAACGCGTTGGGCGGCTACGGGTACTTTCGCGACGAGCTCTATTACCTCGCGTGCAGCAAGCGGCTGGCGGCGGGCTACGTCGACCAGCCGCCGCTCTCGATCTTCGTCCTGGCCGGAGCACGACAGTTGCTCGGCGACTCGGTCTTCGCCATTCGTCTCGTGCCGGCGATTCTCTCCGCCGTGTCCGTCGCGCTCCTCGGCCTCCTCGTCCGGCGCCTGGGCGGTGGCCGCGCGGCGATTGTCCTGGCGTCTCTCGCGTTCATCGCGAGCCCGCAGATCCTCGGCTTCCATGCCTACTACTCGATGAACAGCCTTGACATCATGTTCTGGCTGCTCGCCGTCTACCTCCTGCTCGGGGTATCGGAGCGCGGCGGGTTGAGGGCGTGGCAGACTCTCGGGCTGGTGCTGGGCCTCGGTCTTCTCAACAAGACGAGCGTGCTGTGGCTCGGCGCGGGGGTGTGCGCTGCGATTGTCCTGATAGGGCGTCTTCGCGGTCAGCTCCGGACCCCGGGGCCGTATGCCGCGGCGGCGCTGGCTCTCGCGCTCTTCTCTCCGTTCGTCATCTGGAACGCGCTGCACGGCTGGCCGCACCTCGAGTTCATGCGCAACGCAGCGGGCGACAAGTACGCGTCGCTCACGCGGGGGCGTTTCCTGGTCGAGCAGTTCGTCGTCATGAATCCCCTTACCTTCCTGGTCGCGATCCCGGGCCTGGGGTGGGCTCTGGCGTCTCGGGGCGGCGGCTCGGGACGTCCTCTCGCCGTGGTCTTTCTCACCGTCTTCGCGGTGCTTCTCGCCAACCCGCACACCAAGGCGGAGTACATGGCAGCGGCTTACCCGATGCTCTTCGCCTGCGGTGGCGTCGCCCTCGAGACGCTGCGGCGGCGGTGGCGCCTGGCTGCGGTCTGGGGCGCGTCGGCGCTTCTCGTCGTCACGGGGACCGTGCTCGCCCCGCTGGCCATGCCGGTCCTGCCCGTCCAGGCGTACATCCGCTACGCCCGTGCGCTCGGCGTAGCGCCGGGAACCGCGGAAGGGAAGGACCTCGCGGACCTGCCCCAGTCCTTCGCGGACATGCACGGCTGGGAGGAACTCGCACAGGACGTGTCGAGGGTGTACCTCACCATCCCCGAGCCGGAGCGCAAGACCACGGTGGCGTTCGTCATGAACTACGGCGAGGCGGGAGCGCTTGAGCTCTACGCGGGTCGGTATCCGCTGCCGCGCGTCATCTGCAACCACAATGCGTACTGGTTCTGGGGCGTCGCTCCGACCCCGATCACGACCTTCATCCGGCTGGGGGGAGACCGGGAGGATTACCTCGAATCGTATGCCGACGTGACGCCGGCCGGTGTGCACACGGCTGCCCACTGCATGCCGTATGAGAACAACCTGGGGATCTTCATCGCCCGCGACCGGCGGGTGCCGATCGAGCAGACCTGGGGAGAGTACAAGCACTTCGAGTGAGAAGGGTGTCCGGTGCCAGGCCGGCGCCAACGCAAAGGAGGTGCTCCCGCATGGAAACGACCCCGGAACCAGATCTCACCCAGAGTGCGCGGTTCACGGCCGCCCTGCGGAGCTACCTCTTCCATGAGAATCTCCAGTGCCGATGGTTGTTCACCGACAAGGCATCGGAGGTCCTGAACAAGATCTGGAACGACTGCGCGGACTCGCTTCCGGAGTCGGCGCCGAAGGTCTCAGGCGAGCTTGGGGTGGAGGAGATCGCGTACCTGGGTGGGTGTATGGTCCGGATTGTCGGCCTGCCCACTCCCTCCCGCGGTGCTGAGAGCTACTTCGTGGCCGTGGCGTACCGTCCCGAACGGAAGAGCTGGTGGCCATGGCGGCGTCGCTCCGAGGTCCTTCGCTATTTGACCTTGGAGCATGGCGTCCAATCCGACGGATTGCCGCGGACCGTCCTGGGTGAGTGGACCGCCTCCGGGCACCTCAGCCTCGGTGACGGGCCGGATCCCAGCGTCGACAGCTTCCGGAGGACTCTGCACCGGCTGCTCCGGGGCTCCCGGAAGCCGGAAGGGGCGGGAAGCAGCCCTGGAGATGCCGTTCGTTGACTACGGCCACGTGGTCGAGGCGGTCACGCCGTATCATCCCCATCGGTCTTTCGACGCAGGGACTCCCCAAGGGGGGCGTGCTGCCGGTCCGGGTCGGGCGGCGACGAACCCCGGCGCTTCGGGGCCAGTCCAGGCGACCCCGCGCCAGCGACGTCCCGTGCGCGGGTCGAGAAGCGGTTCACGTCTTCCGTAACCGGAATGACAACAGTCGCTTGACACATCGGACGACCTAAGATAAAAATCTTTATCTTAGGAGGTGAACATGGGAAGCGAAGGCTGGGGCTTCTATGGCCGACAGGATGAGTTGGAGCAATTGGCCGCCATCTTCGGCCGCAACCGCTGGTTCTTCGCGAAGATCTCCGGCCGGCGCCGGATTGGCAAGACGACCCTGGTGCAGGCAGCGCTTCGTTCCTCGAATCGAGGGAAGATCCTCTACATCCAGACTCCGGATTCCGATCCGGTTGGCGTCGTCTCGACGGCCCGGGACTTCTTCGACGCGTTCCAGGTTCCAGGCCCACGACCAACCGACCTCAGGACCCTGGCCGGAGCAATTGCCGCCCTGATCCGCGAGGGCTATGTCGTCGCTCTGGATGAGTTCCAGTACTTCCACCGGCGGATCCTATACGAGTTCACGTCATTCTTACAGACCGAGGTCGACGGGCTTGCGGCCGAAGCTGACTCGATTCGCGGCGGACTCCTTGTCCTCGGATCGATTCACACGGAGATGTCCGCGCTCCTGGATGACCGCGGCGCTCCCCTCTTCAATCGCCTCACCGACAGCCTGGATCTGGGGCACCTCGACATCGCTTCGGTGCTCGAGATCCTCCGGGTACATGCGGATCGTTCTCCGGAGCGGCTGCTCTTCCTCTGGAACCTCTTCGAGGGCGTTCCCAAGTTCTACCGGGACTGCTTCGAGCAGGCAGCCCTGGCCGCTGACCGGAAGGCGGTGCTCCGGCGTATGTTCTTCTCCAGTTCTTCCCCGCTTCGTTACGAGGCCGAGAACTGGTTTCTCCGTGAATTCCGTGGTCGATACGATCTCGTGCTCAAGTTCGTGGCGAGGAACCCCGGCTGCAACAACGGCGAACTGGACGCTCACGTCCGTGCCGAAGATCCGGAGAGCCGCCGGCAACTTGCAGGGTACATACGTGTTCTCGGCGAGCGTTACGGGATGATCGAGCGACTTCAACCGATCTTTGCCAAACCCACTGCCCGCAACGGCCGCTTCTACATCAGGGACAACTTCCTTCGCTCGTGGCTGGCTGCCCTCGCCGTCCCGGCGGCATCGATCAACTTCCGGCCCCTTGAACAGATTCTCGCGGACGCAGACACCCGCCTCCAGGTAGCCGAGGGACACGGCCTCGAGAAGCTCGTGGCGCGGCTCTATGAGGAGCGGAGCCGGAAGGGGATGGGCGATTTCGCCCTCACCGGCAGGATCCAGGGATACTGGGACCGCCGCGGCACCGAAATCGACATCGTTGCCCTCGATGAGTCCAATCGGAGGATCCGATTGGCGAGCTGCAAACGGAACGTGGACCGTCTGGTTCCGGACCTGAACGCCTGCGAGGGGCATATCGCGCGATTTCTTGACGTGATGCCCCGCTTCCATGGCTGGGCCATCGAAAAGGCCGCCATCGCGCCGGAGCATTCCCCGGCATCGCGGCGTGAAGTGGCAGCACGAGGTTGGATTCCCCAGGACCTCGAGGATCTGACCCGAGGACTGTAAGCCGATAGGAGCATCTATCGGCACCCCAGGGGCCCCCGGGTCTCCCGCGAGGGAGGATATGGGCGCTCGGCTTCTCCTCCCCCGCCCGCTCGAATCCCGGCTCCGGCTGCGGAGCTCGCTCAGCGGCGACCAGCGCGGGAGCGGAGGTGGGGAGCCCAAGATGGCGCAGAATCTTC
>CAYYQN010000093.1:0-12177 GCA_964473865.1 uncultured bacterium
ACCAGCGCTTTTGACCCGCAGCCCGGCGTCGCCTATCCTCACCCAGGCGCTTCCCCGCAGTCTTGCGGAGAGATACCGGACGGGAGGAGGAACCGATGCCCAGCAGGGTACTGCAGAGACCGTTCGCGCACACCGGAGGACCGTTGCGGACCGGTCAAGGGGCGGCGCGCGCTCTTGGCCCGCGCGGGCGAGACGAGGCTCCACCCGCACAGAGCGCCCGGGGAGCGGGCCTCTGGGTGGCGCCCGCGCTCGCGATCCTGCTGCTGGCCGGAGTCGCCTCGGCCCAGACCTCCTCCAGCTCGATCCTCGAACGGCTGCAACAGCAGCAGGGTAGAGAACAGCCGTCGCCGAGCGAGGCCGCCGTGCCGGCCCCCTCCACTCCGCTGGAGACTCTCGTCGACCCCGACACGTACCGGCTCTTCTCCGGCGACCAGCTGCACCTCGGAATCTGGGGGGAGGTCCCGCGGAGCTTTCTGCTGCCGGTGGGTCCGGAGGGCGACCTGGTGTTGCCGGGCCAAGGGCCGCTCCACGTGGCCGGGCTTACCCTGCGCGCGGCGGAGGAGGCGGTGATCGCGACGCTGCTCCCGCGCTACGGGCGCGCCCCGGTCACGTTGCGGCTGGCCCAACAAGCCCGGATCCGCATCATGGTCACCGGCATGGTGGCCAAGCCGGGCGTCTACGAAGTCACCGGCGCGGACCGCCTTTCCTCGCTTCTGGAGATGGCCGGCGGGATCCGCCCCGGCGGGAGCGTGCGGCGGGTCCTGCTGCACGGGCCCGGCGGCGGCGTTGGGCACGAAGCCGGGGACGGAGTCGGGAACGACCGCGGTGCCGATGCGCGGAACGGCTCGCCCCGGGAGATCGACATGCTGCCCTGGTCGCTGCGCGGAGAGACCGGGTCGAATCCGTTCCTCCAGCCGGGCATGCGCGTCGAGATTCCCGCCCAGGAAGCGACGGTGCGGATCCGAGGTCCGGTGTTCTCCCGCAGCCCGCTGCAGACTCCGGTCGGGCTGGCCGTCCGCGTCGGGGATCGCCCCGAGGAAGAGCCGGACCTGTTCATCGAGATGCGCGGGGGCGACACGGTCGGCATCCTCCTCGACCAGGTGGGCGGACTCTCCGATCGCGCCACCGGCCGGGGGGTCCTGCGGCGCGGGGACGATCCGCCTCGCATGCTCAACCTGGCGTCCCCGGACGGCCGCGCCACCGCACTGCAGCCGGGCGACATCCTGGACGTGGAGTACTCGGCCCGCTGGATCTTTGTCACCGGATCGGTGCGGTCGCCGGGACGATTTCCGTTCCTGCCCGGGCTCACTCCGCGCGATTACGTCCACCTCGCCGGCGGGCCAACCGAGGTGGGGCGCACTTCAGGCTGGACGATGGAAACGCCCGATGGAACCCGAAGGCCCGTGGCGCAGGCGGGCTCGGTCGTGCCCGGCTCCACCTTGCGCGTGCCGGAACGGCGTTCATACAAGATCTCCTCATGGCTCTCGCCGCTCAGCACCGCCACGGCGGTGGTCCTCTCGATCGTCGCGCTCACGCGGTAGCCCGCGTGCGCGAGGCGGCGCGCGCGAAGGCCGGGGCCCAGGCGGCAGCCGCGTGGTCCCAGGTGTGCCCGCTCTCGATAAACCGCCGACCTGGGCCCTGTCCTTCGGGCCAGGGCCAGTCGACCAGCGGACATCCGACACGCTCCCACTCCCCCCAGAGCGCGCGGACGGCATCCGCCCACGCAGCCTCCTCACCGTCGCGGACCAGGGCGACGGATGCGACCTCCCGCAGGCACTGCAGCCCGGGCGCACCGGTCACCAGGAGCGGCCGGTCACAGGCTAGGGCCGAGAGCACTTTGAGGGAGCTCAGTCCGCCGACGATCCGCGCGTACGCGCCGGCCCGGTAGGGAGCCACCACCGCCTGTGCCGCCTGCAAGTGGCGGGCGGTCTCCTCTTCGGAGAGCGCGCCCAGGAACTCCGCCCGCGCGCCCAGGCGCCTCGCGTGTTCCTCCCATATCGCGCGTTCGGGAGCATCCCCGATCATCCAGCCCCGGACCCGCGAGAGGTCGCCCCGGGCCAGGAGAGGCAGGAGCAGATCGAGCCCCTGCACGGCGTTGAGATTCCCGGCGAACGCGACCAGGAACTCGCCGTCCCCGACCCCGCGGGCGCGGCGCACCCCCACGGCCGCGCTCCCGAGCGGCGGCGGAACCCACGCGCCGTTGGGTACGACGAAGAGCCGGTCCGTCGCCACGCGGTGCCGGCGGATGTGGTCCGCCACGAGTTCGGGAGTGACAACTCCCGCGGCGTCGGCGGCCCGCAACAGCCGCCCCTCCCAAGAGGCAAGCCAGTGGACGCGTCTGAACGAGGCGCCCGCCGAAGCCGCCACCGCCGGAAGCGATGAGTTCGATTCCACCGCCAGCGGCAACGGGTGCCGGCGACCCGCCAGTCCCGCGAACCACGGCGACACCGTGAGCGCCTCCTGTCGCACCAGGAGAAGATCCGGCCCGAAACGTCGCGCCTCGCGCTTCAGCGCGCGGGCCATCTCCCACTCGGAGGCCAGCATCCGCAGCCGCCGCACGCGGTAGCGCTCCGGCCCTCCCGCGAAGACCATCCCTCCAGCCGGACCGCTCCACGCGAGGCGCTCCGTCGGGTGATGGGCGACCAATCGCAGTTCATGCCCCTGCCGCTCCAAGGCTTCGATGATCCGGCGCACATGGAGCGCTTGCCCTCCGGGACGGGAAAGGTCTACCGGCGCGAGGTAGAGGATCCTCACTGCTTGTCTCGCGGCGCCCAGGCCACCACCATCCCGGCTCCCATCCAGATCCATTCATTCACCCAGATGTCGCCGCTGAACTGGGCGTTGGCCAACGCAAAGAGCAGGATGGCGCCCACCGTTCGGTGCAGGGCGGCCTCTTCCCGCACGGCCGGACAATCCGGCAGCGCGCGGAGGGATCGTCTCCATCGCCGCCAGCGGGTCAGGATGACGGCCAGGAATGCGCCGAACAGAGACAGTCCAATCAGCCCGTTCTCCAGCAGCACCTCCAGAAAGATGTTGTGCGGGTAGTACCGGTCGTCGGGAAGCCGAAACAGGCTGGGGAATCCGCCGGTGCCCAGTCCGCGCAGGGTCACCCCGGACAGGGCGTCGACCGAGACTTCCAGCAGCCGCGTGCGCACCAGGTTCGACACCCGCCGTCCCGCCGCGAAGAGGCTGGCCGTCCGCTCCACCATCACGATGGCGCCGAAGACCGTCAGGCCACCACCGACCCACAATGCCCGGGCGAGACCGGGGCTTCTTCGTGTCCGCGTCGCCGTGAGCGCCCAGTACCCGAGCGTGAGGGCCATCGCCACCAGGGGACCTCGCGATCCGGTTCGCAGGAACACCCAGCTCAGCAAGGCCACCGCGGGCACCGCCAGGACGAGCCGCAGCCGGCCGAGCGCATGCAGCCCCATAGCGACCACGATGCCGAGTCCCGCGTAGCGCGCCGTCCAGATCGCATTCATCCCGAGGGTTCGCAGCCGGTCGTCCCGGAAGACGTAGTACTGCGAGAACCAGTTCCAGAGGGCGGAAAGGCCGATCGCCACCTGCAGCCAGAAGATCGCCTGCAGGAACCGCGGGGCCAGCCGAGGCATGACGCGTTCATGCGGCTCGGTCCCGGTCACCCCCCCATTGTCTCGGTTTCGGCCCAGATAGACCGCGCTGCCGGCGTAGAGAAGCAGATTCACGCCCAGATACATCTGGGTCTTGAACGCGCCATACAGAGGCCCTCGGGTCCACGCCAGGCCGCAGACCAACCAGGCGCCGAGCGCCACGACCAACCACGAGACCGGATCGCGCATCGCCGGACCCAGCGCCGGGCCGCCGCGCGACGCCCACAACCGATCCCACAACAAGGGGATTCCGGGAAGCAGCACAAACAGGATCAACGCAATGAACGTGGCTCGGTCGTCTCCGGAGGCCGCGCCGATCGGGAACACCAGAGGCATTCCCGCGCAAGCCACGGCGAGGGATACATACGGCTGTCGCACGACCCAGCCGAGTACCGCGACGGCAGCCAGCGCCAGCGCCACGCCGACGGTCCAGGGCAGGAGCAGCAGCAGCAGACCGTCCAGGAGAAGGATCGGAATCCAGAACAGGCGCGCCGGAAGTGCACGATCCGGGACCGCGGAGGCTGCGTCCGGGACCATCGGCATCGCCTAGAGCCGATCCAGGGCCCGGGCGAGGCCGAACTCCGCGGCCAGACGGCGCAGACCCGCGAATCGCTCCGGCTCGTCGCGCCGCATTCGCGCGGCGGCCTCGAGCATGGAAGCGAGCAAGAGACTGCCCAGCAGCGCCAGACCCGTCGCCACGACGCAGATCAGCCAACGAATCGGTTTGGCCTTCATGGTTGCCGGCACGGCGATGTCCAGGCGTTGCACCGTCGGGGTATCGCGGCTCTCCTGGATCCGATATCGCTCGTACTGCTCGGTGAGGAGCTCGTAGAGCGTTTCCTGCACCTTCACCTCGCGAAAGGCGCGCAGATACGCCACCGTGATCGCTGGATACCGGTCCAGCGGCAGCTCCAGCGGGCCCGCCCCAGCCCCGGGCCGCGCTTCCACTTCACGCAGCCGGCGGCGCAGAGCCTCCACTTCGCGTTCCGTCGCCCGCAGCTCGGGATTCTCCGGTCCGACCTGGGCTCGCATCACCGCCAGATCGGTCTCGCGCAGCAGAAGCTGGACTTGCAGTTCGGACGCCGCGGAGATGATCGCCTTCAGTTGTTCCTCGGGCAACAGAGCGCCCGTTCGTTCTTGCAGCCGGCGCAGGGTGTCCTCCGCGGCTGTCATGTCCACCCGGTTCTGGACCAGCCTCTGCTCGAGGAAGACCCGGGCCTGCCGGGCGGAGGTGTGGCGCTTCTCCCGATTCACCTGGTCCAGCAGATCGACGAAGGTGTTGGCCATGGCCGCCGCCCGCGCCGGATCGCGGTCGAGCACCTTCACCCGCACCACCCCCTCACCCCCGACCTTCACCTGCATCTTCTTGTCGAGGACCCTCAAGGCGTGATCCATGTCGTCGACCTTGTAGACACGCAGGAGGTCGTGACGACGGATCACCTCCTCGCACACGCCCCGGCTCTCCAGCACCGCGGCGAGAACGTCGGACGGGCTGGCCAGCACCGGCAGGTTCGAGCGGCCGATGCCGACCGCGGCGAGCGAGGCGACCCCGGTCGAGCCGCTCGGCAAGAGCAGATCCTCATCGGGGGGAAAGACCGATGCCGTCGAGCGGTACCACTTCGGGAGCAGCAGCGCCACGACGATGGAGGCGACGGCCACGATGAGGGTGTTTGAGAGGATGAGGCGCTTCCAGCGCAGGAGCGCAAGGCATTGATCGAGTATGGTCATGGCCCGCACAGTCTAGCGCCCGTGGCCACATCCGACCACCCTTGCCTCCCGGCGGTCGCCGCCGGAAGCGCGCGCATCCGCCCGAAAGCGATCGCTCGCCCCGCCTCCGCGGGCCACACACCCGGCCTGCGCCGCGTCCGGGCGCCACGGCCGGCCCGAGTCCGCCCATCACTCGCCGGGGCCAATAACCGTATGCCGATCATACCGTTATGCGGGTCTTGCTCGGAGTCTCTCGTCCCCGAACCGGTCATCGCGTCTTCCGGACCGCCCGAACCGGGGCCCGGGCGCTGGACGGTACGGGCTTCCCGGCGCCCAGAAGGGTGCCTCTGCGAGACCGTGGCGAAGGTCGACCTGGTGCGAAGCTGCGCGGTTCCGGAAGGTCAGGGCGGAGCAGTCATCGGGCGCGGAACACGGCAATCCAATCGCGGCCGAGATCGATGAATGACACACGCTCGTCTTCCAGCATCGTGGCGCGCACCAGGGCCCGAAGATCGCGCCGGCTGTAGAAACGCACGAAGCCGCCCGACAGCGCGAACCGAATCTTGCGCACCGGCACGCGGTACTCCCACCGCTTCGGAAAACTCGCGAAGATGCGGCCTCGCGACAGCTCCAGCATCTTCTTCAGGTGGGGCAACGGATCGTCGAGGTAGTCGAAGTAGCCGGTGGCCACGACGACGTCGAAGCGCTCGGCGATCTCGACGTCGAGAAACGACCCGGCGCGAAACAAGCAGCGGGCTTCCACGCCCGCGCGGGCAGCTTCTGATTGCGCCAGGTCGATCATGACCTTGGCCACATCGATGCCAACCACGCGCTGGGCGCCCGCCCGGGCGAGGGCAATCGCGTAGCGGCCCGAGCCGCACCCCACGTCGAGCACCGACCAGGCGCCCGGTCCGGGCGCGAGATTGCAGATCAGCCGGAAGCGCTCAATGACCACGCGGTGGCAGAGTCGGTCAACAGCGAGTTGGGTCCACGGCTTCCGCTCCTCGTAGATGGAGTCAAAACGGGCGGCTTCGCGGTTGAAGTAGTCACGGACCAGGTCAAGCGACCTCATGCTCCAAAACCTCCCCGAGCGTGCCGAATCGAAAGTCGCACAGCAGTTGATCGAGCCGCGCCCGCACCGAGCGCAGGCGCGCGTAGTGTGTCAGGCGCGCCTTCCACGCAAACTCCACGTGGGGGTGATCGGGGTCCAGCTCCCAGGGGTGCAGATAGAAAACGACGGGACGTCCGGCACTCTCGCACGCCCGGAAGTTCGCGCGCGTGAACGCATAGGGATAGAGCCGGAAGTACGCACCGCCCGAAACGGGCACGTTCCGACCCCAAAACGTCCGGACCGAGATCGGCAGCTCGAGAATCGGGCCGCGCGCCGTTTCGATCCGCTGGGGGCGCGGATCGTAGTCCGGGATTCCATAGCGCCAGTTCCGCACCGGGAAGATGCTCGAGTCATACCGGAACCCCAGACCCGCCAGGACTTCCAGCGCCCACATCGATTGCCGCGTGATCGAGAAGTACGCTGCACGATAGGCCCGCACCGCCACACCGCAGAGTTCCGAGATCGCCGCCGCCGCTCGCGCTGTCTCGTCTGCGAACCGGTCCGGCGTCATTGCATACACGAACTCATGCGACCAGCCATGGCAGCCGAGCTCGTGCCCCCCCGCCACGATTTGCCGGACCAGCGCCGGATGCTCCCGCACGACCGGACCCAGCACGAAGAAGGTGGCTCGGACATCGTGGGCGGCCAGGAGGTCCAGCAGACGCTCCAGCCCCCGCTCGAGCCGCCGCTCTGCAGTCGCCTTCCGCGCTTCGGCAATCGGAATCCCGTGATACCAATCCTCAACGTCGACCGTGAACGCGTGCTGCACGAGATGGTTTCCTACGAGCCTGACCGCCGACTCACGTCAACGCCCCCCGATGCCGTTTCGTCCGCTTCCGCTTGATGGTGGCGAGCATAGCGATGCCCTGCGGGCGAACTCAAGGTTCTCGCCAGACCGTCTTCGAGCCGCGACGGTGGCAGGGGCCCCCTGACCGCCGTGCGGACGCCACGCTCCGGACTGCCGGATCGCTCGGGCACCGTGGTACGATCGCCGCCGGAGTATCTGGGAGGACTGTCGGATGACTGACGACGAGCAATTCCGAGCCACGGTGCGCGGCCGGGTGCAGGGAGTCTGTTTCCGGTCCAGTACCGTCGAAGAAGCCCGCTCTCTCGGCTTGCGGGGCTACGCCCGGAACCTCCATGACGGGAGCGTCGAGGTCGTAGCCCGCGGATCGCGAGAGGAGCTCGACCGGCTCCTCGAGTACCTCCACCGCGGCCCGAGCATGGCCCGAGTCACTGCGGTCGAGGTCGACTGGGACAATCAGTTCGAGGCGCCGGATCCCTTCGACATCCGCTTCTGAAGGAAGAGCGTGGCCTCCTCTCCGGGATCCGGCGCGGCCGGATCCTTGGGCGCCGCGCGCGGGGCGCCCCCCTGGGCAAAGGTGTCGCCACCGCCCCCCTTGCCGCCCCGCATCGCCAGCCAGGCCCGAAGCCATTCCCCCATGTGCGGCGGGGAGCCAGGCGTGTCGATCCACTCCGCGCTGCGGGCCGCCACCCAGGCCTCCCGCTCTCCCTCCGGGCATCCGACCAGAACCACCGCGGCCCCGGAGGCGACGAATCGCGCCGCCAAGGCCCGCAGTTCGTCGACGCCGGCCGGCCCGCGAGACGGGTTCCCTTCTCCGCGGGAAGACTCTCCCCAGCCGGGGGCACGGCTGCGGGCCCCCGCTTCCTCCCGCCAGAGACCGAGCAACCGCACACCCGAAGGCAAGGGGGGCGCCGTCCCGAGCAGTCGCTCCGCTTCCCGTTCCCCACGCTCGAAGCGCAGGCGCCGGACCTCTCGGGTCAGCTCCCCAATCTCCGTCGTCCACGCGCGGGCCGCTTCCGCCAGTCCGTCCCACCGCACCGAGTGGGCGCGGGCCATCCCGTCGAGTACCCGATGCGCCTCGGCGAGGTAACGTAAGGTGCGCGCGCCCGCAAGGAAGCGCACGCGCCAGAGGGAGCGGATCTTCTCCACCCCGAGAATGTGGATGGGCCCCACTTCTCCGGTGCGCCGGGCATGGGTACCGCCGCAAGCCGACCAGTCCCACTGATCGATCTCGATGATCCGAAGGACCGCGTGTTCCTCGCCCGGCTCTCGTCGCAGGGGGTAGCGATCCAGCTCCTCCCGGGGCACATTGTGGATGCGGATCGGCCGATCGGAGAGGACGCAGTCATTGGCGGCCATCGTCGCCGCATCGCACAGTTCCGGTCCGGGCCTATCGCCGGTAAGGTCGATGGTCGACTCCTCGGCTCCGAGGTGGAAACCCCGCGTGTGGCGTTCCCCTTCGCGCACGAACGCCTGCGAAAGGATATGCTGCCCGGTGTGCTGCTGCATGTGATCGCGCCGCCGCGCCGCATCGATGCGCCCGGTCACCGCGTCCCCCGGCGCGAGCCCGCCCTCCGGGACAGTGTGCCAGACCACACCAGCCTCGCGCCGCAGAGCGGGGACCGTCCGGCCCGAGAGCAGGCCGTGATCCGCGGGCTGCCCGCCCGACTCGGCGTAGAATGCGGTTTGATCCAGCGCGACTTCGGTGCCCGACTCCCCGGTCCGCACCGCCACGACTCTCGCTTCGAACTCCAGCAGACCCGGGTCTTCCTGATGAAGAAGCCGCGTCGGCTCCGGATGGCTTTCCTGCATCGACGATCCTCTTGCATCCGCGGCAGGGTCCGCCCCCCGCGGCGAGCGGAGCCTTCAGGGACCCGAGCCGGGCGGTCTCAAAGCATGCATGGCCGTCCGCAGCGTCCAGCCGCAGAACCGGACGCCTCGGCTCGTGCCGCCGCCCACGGCCCGGCGCGTCCTCAACCCGGGTGTCGGGGATGAGCGTAGCAGAAGCTCGTCCGGCAGCCCTGCAATCCCAGTCGCCGCGAGATCCCGGCACGATGCCGCGCCACCAGCCGGTAGATCGCGATCTCACAGAACAACAGCGGGGGAAGAAGGTACAGCGCCGCCACCAGGACCGACCAGGGTGGATACCGCCAGAGAAACGCGTTCACGGCAAACGCGCCGCGGTCCTTGCGACCCCCGGGCCAGAGCAGGTGAAGCTGCTCCCGGCAGCTCGCGTGCGTCGCCCCCCAGGGGGAGAGCTCGGCTTCCGGCACATCCTGATACGGGAGAACCGCAAACCTCCCTCGGCGATCGAGCCGTTGCGCGTACCCGGCTGCCCAGGTGCAGACGCCGCAATCGCCGTCAAAGAGAAGACGCGGGCGTGTGGAAGGCGTTCGAGTATCCATAGGCAGAGAGTAACCCGAACGTGTCGCCCACAGACGAACTTGATACTCGCCCGCCGAAGCGGGGCCGTCTGGCAGGCGCGCGCATCACCGGCGTGCGGGCAACGAGCCGGCCTCTCTGCATCCCCCGCCTGCGGCGTGGCCACGGCCCGGTCACCGCGTCGCCGTCGGCCGTACCCGCCACAGCCAGGACTCCTTCCCCTGGTGGTACCGGGGATTCACGGTCCGCAGCACGCGCTCCAGGGGAACGGGCGGATAGTGGTCGATCACCTCGAGCGAGCCGAATGCCGCAGGGAGTTGATGCGGATGGTCATCCCGGCGTCCGTCCGTGAAAACGACCAGATAGGCCGAGCCCCGTCCCACGGAGGACGGATCAGACAGCCGCGCCGCGATCTCCGGAAACTCCTCGGCTCTCGTCACCCGGTACACCGGCGGACTTCGCTCCGGATCCCCGCCGTCGAGGTAGTACAGAGGCAGACCCGGCGCCTGCTCCGTCAGGTCCGCGATGAGCGCCCGCGCATCCGCGCGACGGTAGATCTCCAGGAGGGGCTTGACCCGAGCCGCCTGACCGTAGTGGAACAGAGCCAGCGCCGCCACCGGCAGGTTGATGACCCAGAAGAAGACCCATCCCCTCCGGATCCAACCCGCCAGCCGCGGTCCCGTCGTCCGACCCCAGTCCGCCAGCCCGACGACTCCGAGCAGCGCCATCTCCGGAAAGACCGGCAACAGGAACCGCTCCTGTTTCTGGGGAATCAACGAGTGGATGGCCAGGAAGGACATCGTCGCCCAGAAGAGCAGGCCCCGGCGGTTGACCGCGCGGAACATCGCCACAAAGAGCAGGAGACCAAAAGGCGGAATGAAGAATCCCGGCACGAGCAGGAGATAGCGATAGAGCGGGCCGATCACATAGTCGTACCGGTGAACCCGGTTGTGTTCGAAGTAGGCCGCCAGGGAACCCAGGAACGAACCGTGCAGCAGGTAGTCCCACATCCCCTGCCCCACCAGGGGAACCACCGCGCCCAGCAGCCAGCCGGCCAGAAGGCGCCGGTCGCGCCGGAAGAGCAGGTACCCCGCGACTCCCGGCACACAGAAGAAAGTCTGGAAGCGCAGGACCGCGGCCAGACCGAAGAGAAGGCCGGCCGCGACCGGACGACGGCGGTAGAGCAGGAACAGGCTCGCCAGCAGGGGCGGCAGCGCTGCCATCTCGGTGAGACTTCGCACCGAGGCATAGGGCAACATTGCGTGCGCGGCGACCAGCCACCCCGCGGCCCAGGCAACCTTGCGGCCGCCGAGGAGCTCGCCAAAACGGTACGCCACCGCCACTCCCCAGAGCGAGTAGAGGCCGAGCACGACTCGTACGACGACCATGACGCGGTCGGGATCCGCCAACCCCGCCTCCCGGCAGGCCGCCATGATCACCCAATGCAGACCGGGGAACAGGAGTGAGCGATAGAACTGGGACGAGCCGCCGAGGAATGTGCCATGGCCGCGCAGCCACTCGGCGGCAATCTCCACGACCTGATGGTGGTCATCCGCCGCCAT
This sequence comes from uncultured bacterium, assembly GCA_964473865.1. Lineage (GTDB taxonomy): Bacteria > Eisenbacteria > RBG-16-71-46 > CAIMUX01 > CAIMUX01 > CAIMUX01. The sequence goes on from CAYYQN010000093.1 coordinate 11,197, forward strand.
GTAGCCGCGAGCGAACCAGGCCGCGACCAGGCGCAGAATGAGGGCCCCGGTCAGGAGAACCGGGAGCGGGCGCTCGCGTATCGCCCGCCGCGCGGTGGCCGCCAGCGTCGCTGCCATCGTCGGCGCAAATGTCGACGCCGAAGCCGGCGCGAATGCCGCCGCTGCCCTCGGCGCAGATGTCGATGCCGACACCGGCTCCGGCACCGGCGCTACCTGCGCGTCCGGCATCGGACACTCCGGGTCCGGGAGCGGCTGCCTAGCCCCGCTCCGCCAGCTTGGAGGAATCCACGATCTGCCGCAGTGCCATCTGCCCCTGGCGCGCGTAGTCGATCGCCTCGGCCAGGATTCGGGCCGTTTCCTGCGGCGCGTGGAATCCCATCGAGTTTTCCGCGTTGACGAAGTCGACGCGCCACTGCGCCTTGCGGTGAAACTCGAGAACCTCCCGGAGCCGGTCTTCGGGCACCCCCGCCTTCTTCGCCGCCTCCAGGTCGGCGATGAACTGGACGATGGCGTCCTCGGACCGGTCCATGAGCGTGAAGTTCCGCGCCTGGATCGCCTCGACGCGGGCCTTCAGCTCCGGCTCCGGGAAACGATGACAGGTCTGGCAGGCGCGAGAGATGTTCAAGAGCGGGCTGCGCACGTGGTGGTCGCTGACCTTGATGGCGCCCTCTCGCGTGTACGGCATGTGGCAGTCCGCGCAAGCCACGCCGGACCGGGCATGGATCCCCTGGCTCCAGAGCTCGAACTCCGGATGCTGCGCCTTCAGGACCTCGGTTCCGGTGCGGGCGTGCTTCCAGTCAAAAAACCGCTTTCCGTCGGCAAACTTGTAGTTGTCATAGGTCGCTTCGATCTCTTCAACCTTGAGCCCGTTGTCCCATGGGAAGAAAAGCGTGGTCTTGGGTCCGCAGTAGTACTCGACGTGGCATTGCCCGCACACCATCGACCGCATCTCCTGGCGTGAGGCGTCGCGGTTGGCGTCGT
>CAYYQN010000094.1:0-5573 GCA_964473865.1 uncultured bacterium
CTAGTCGGTGCACAGCCAGAGGGTAGAAACATGGTCCAGATTCAGTTTCCGATCGATAGGCTGCGGGCGGTGTGCCGCGAACGGCACATCCTGCGGCTGTCCCTGTTTGGATCGGTCCTGCGGGACGACTTCGGCTCCGACAGCGATGTCGACATCCTGGTCGAGTTCGCCCCGGAGCATGTTCCCGGCCTCGAGATCGTCGACATCGAGCAGGAGCTTTCCGCGGTCTTCGGCGGGCGGCGGGTCGATCTCGTCAACCCCAAGTACCTGAACCACCGACTCAAGGACCGGGTCCTGGCTTCCGCCGAGGTCATCTATGCGGAAGAATGACGCCGCGCTGGAGCGGCTCGTGCCAGGCGACCCGGAGTAGCCGCACCCCGAGCAGCGACCCGAGAAGGATGGTACTGATGCCTCCCAAGAACCCTCGTGCCACCAAGGTCGATTCCATCCGCCACCAGGACAAGCGGTCGAACATCCCGACGGAGGAGCTCCGGGACTTCATCGAAGACCAGGAGACCAAGCCGACGACGATGCTCTACCCGCGCGACCCGTCCCTCGACCCGCAGCTCGTCTGGAAGGGAAAGGACGAGCAGGACCGCGCCGACCTCGCGGTCCCGGTGGTGCCGATCTACATCCAGGAGAAGATCCACCCGCCGGCGATCATCGACGACCTGCTGGCCCAGGCGAAGCGTCCGGACGGTGGCCAGATCTCGGAGACCGAGGCCGCCTACCAGGCGTCGCTGTTCGGCGAGATGAACGGCGGGCCCGCGGACTTCGCGCAGAAGGTCGAGTTCTACCAGCATGAGCAGAACTGGACCAACCGCATGATCCTGGGCGACTCGCTCCTGGTCATGACGTCTTTGGCCGAGAAAGTAGGGGCTCAAGGGCAAGGTCCAGACGATCTACCTCGACCCGCCCTACGGAATCAAGTTCGGCTCCAACTGGCAGGTCAGCACGCGCAAGCGCGACGTGAAGGACGGCAAGGTCGAGGACGCGACCCGGCAGCCCGAGCAGGTCCGCGCGTTCCGGGACACCTGGAAGCTCGGCATCCACTCCTACCTGGCGTATCTGCGGGACCGGCTCGTGGTGGCGCGGGAGCTTTTGACCGAGACCGGGTCGGTGTTCGTCCAGATCGGGGATGAGAACGTACATCATGTTCGTGAGGTCATGGATGAGGTCTTCGGGGACGACAACTTCTGTTCACTCATCACCTTCACAAAAACCTCGTCGTCATCGTCCGAGATCCTGGCTGGCACCTCGGACTACCTGATCTGGTACGCGAGGAATCGCGACTATGTGAAGTATCGGCAGATCTACTCAGCCAAAGAGTTCGGCGGCCTCGGTGGATCCGGCTATACGTGGATACAGACATCGGATGGGACGAGGCGACGACTCGAGCCCGGAGAGTCACCCGACGAGACTCAGAACTGCGCATTCACGCTGGGCGACTTGACGAGTCAGCGGCCGCCAGGGGACTTCCCGGTTGAGTTTAAGGGAAGATCAATCCGACCGAATCGAGGCTACTGGAAGACTGGGACACAAGGTATGGCGAGATTGATCGACGCTGGACGCGTGGAGCTAATCGGCAATACCCTTCGATACGTACGGTTCATAACCGACTTCCCTGTGTTCCCACTCACCAACCTGTGGACCGACACCGGGGTCGCCGGTTTTGCCTCGGACAAGAAGTACGTAGTGGAGACTTCCACACGGATCCTCGAGCGCTGCCTCCTCATGACCACCGACCCCGGCGATCTCGTCCTCGACCCGACCTGCGGCTCGGGCACGACCGCCTACGTCGCCGAGCAGTGGGGCCGGCGCTGGATCACCTGCGACACCAGCCGCGTCGCCCTCGCCCTCGCGCGCACCCGGCTCATGTCGGCGAAGTATCCCTACTACCTGCTGGCCGACTCTCCGGATGGAATTGCCAAGGAACGGGAGCTGACCGGCAAACAGCCGCCGGAGTACCGGACAAACGGCGACATTCGCAAGGGGTTCGTCTACAAGCAGGTCGCGCGCGTTTCCTCCAGCACCATCGCCAACAACCCGGATATCCAGGAAGGGATGACGCAGGAGGAGATCGACCGGGCGATCGCCCGCCACGCCGAGACCGAAACGCTCTACGACCAGCCGTACGAGGACAACAAGCGGGTGCGGGTCTGCGGGCCGTTCTCGGTCGAGAGCCTCTCCCCGCACCGGGTGCTCTCCACAGCCGACGATGATTTCGACGGAACGGTGACAGAGCAGGAGGCGCACAAGCAGCAGGACTTCGTCACCATGATCCTCGACAACCTGCGGAAGGCCGGCGTGCAGAACACCCGGAAGGCCGAGCGGCTCACCTTCCAGCGGATCGACCCCTATGCCGGAGCGTGGCTGCACGCGACCGCCGAGTACGCGGACGCGGACGGAAAAACCCGCCGGGCCGCCATCGCCATTGGGCCGGAGCACGGGACGGTCGGTCCGCAGCAGGTGAAGGAAGCCGCCAAGGAAGCGGTGCAGGGCGTGGGCTTCGACCTCCTCATCGTCTGCGGGTTCGCCTTCGACCCGCACGTGACCGAAGAGGCGAAGCGCTATGGCCGGCTTACCGTCCTGCCGACCAAGATGAACCCGGACCTGGCGATGGGGGAGGAGCTCCTGAAGAAGACCGGCGCGGGAAACCTCTTCATGGTCTTCGGCGAGCCGGACGTGGAGGTCACGACGCGACCGGACGGCCAGCTCACCGTCGAGATCAAGGGGGTGGACGTCTACGACCCGACCACCGGGCAGGTCCGTAGCTCCGCCACCGACGACATCGCCTGCTGGTTCATCGACACCGACTATAACGGCGAGAGCTTCTTCGTGCGCCACGCCTACTTCACCGGCGCGGAGGAGCCGTACGACAAGCTCAAGCGGGCGCTGCGCGCCGAGATCGACGATGGGGCCTGGAGCGCGCTCTACCGGACGACCAGCCGGCCGTTCCCCCGGCCGAACTCGGGGAAGATCGCGGTCAAGGTCATCAACCACTATGGCGACGAGGTGCTGAAGGTGTTTGGGGTGTGAGGACGCTCCGCGGTAGCAGCCTTGACTGCGACGCCGCCGGAAATCGACACTTCTCGCTCCACGTCTGCTGCGGCCTCGATTTCCGTGATCCGCCACCCGAAGCACCCGAAGAAAACTGCTGGAGGCCGCGATTTCCTCTTGACAGGTTCTCGGCCTTGCGTGTGAAAGAGGCCGCGAGGGAACGCGTGCCTTCCCTTGTACAGTCGAGGTGGGGCGCGCCAGACGCTTCGCGTGGCCGACCGGATGGAATCCGGCTCAGGCCGAACCAAAACGCTCTGCGACGTTCTGCCGAACTGGATCGAGATCCGGGTGTATATGTTGGTCATGAAGAACAACACCCCTGACTCGATGGCTCTTGTCTCGTCCCCGGAACCCGGAGTCGCGCAGAGTGCCTTCCTCGCGCCGAGTACCTTGTTTTCGCCGATCGCCTCTCCCGCCCCGGTCGTCTCCCCCGATCCGCTCGCCTCCCTCGCGCAGATCGCCCTGCTTGCGGATCGCGAACTCCTGGAGCGGATCGGCCGGCTGGTGGAGCGCGAACGGCGCGCGACCGCCTCGCTGGTGGCCCACCTGGCCGAGATGGATCGGCGCCGGCTTCATCTCGGGCTCGGCTACGCCTCCCTCTTCACCTACTGCACGCAGGCCTTGCACCTTTCCGAGCACGCCGCGTACAAGCGGATCGAAGCAGCCCGGGCGGCGCGGCGGTTCCCCGACCTCCTTGCCCGACTGGCCGAGGGCGCGTTGCACTTGTCGGCGGTGGTCCTGCTGGCGCCGGTCTTGACCCCGGAGAACCAGTCGGCGCTGATCGCGGAGGCGCGGCACAAGACCAAGCGGCAGGTAGAGGAGATCGTGGCTCGGATCCGTCCGGCGGGGCCGGTGCCGACGCTTGTCCGGAAGCAGTCGGCGCCGCCGGCTGTGCCGGCGTCGGCTTTGCCGTCGATGCTGACGCCGGCTCCGCAGGGGGTCCCTGGGCCCTCTCCACAAGCGATGTCCGCCGGTGCGGCGCCGGGTCCGGATGGCACTGCGTCAATCCTGGCGCCGGCATGGCCGCCCACGTCGCCAGCCCGGTCGGTCGTTGTTCCGCTGGCGCCGGACAGATTCAAGGTGCAGTTCACGGCCGGCGCGGAGATGCATGCGCGGCTCACGCGGGCACAGGCGCTGCTGCGCCACCAGGTGCCCGACGGCGACATCGCGCAGGTCCTGGATCTCGCCCTGATCGTCCTGCTCGAGAAGACCGAGGGGCGCAAGTTCGGCCGGCTCAAGACCGGCCGGAGGTCCGGAAGCCCGCGCAGGTCCGGCGAGTGCCGGGCGTCGACGCGCACGCGCTACATCCCGGCGGCGGTCCGCCGCGCGGTCTGGGAACGGGATCAGGGCCGGTGCACGTTTACCAGCCCGGAGGGCGTGCGCTGCACCGAAACCGGCTTCCTCGAGTTTGACCACCGCGAGCCGTTCGCTTGCGGTGGGGCCGCGACAGTGACCAACCTCCGCTTGGCCTGCCGTCGCCACAACCAGCACCTGGCTCGGCAGCGCTTCGGGTCCGGCGGTGGCCGGGTACGCGAGGAAAGCCCGGCGTATGCGGGGTTCAGCCCGCAACCGCGGCTCGGAAGGCAGCACACACACACTTGCCCCGCCAACTCGCCCCGGGGCGAGTTCGTGGTACGAGGGCGGGAACGGAGTCGAGATCGGTTACCGGAGAACAACGCCCAACTAGCCCCGGGGCGAGTTCACGCACGGAAACCTGGGGAAGAGAGACGAAGGCAGATCCTGGTCGCGGAGCCGTCGCGTCGTACAGCTCGCTGGCGGCTCGCTTCGGTGCCGCAGGCGGAAGTACAATGGCCCGGCCCATTCCAGAATCCGGAAGGAAGCCATGGCGGAACAGATCCAGGAAACAGAGCGGGGAATCATGAATCAGGACGTCGCCAGCGTTCCACCGGGCGTCGAGCGTGTTGTAGAGGCCGCTCTCGAGACGTACTCCAATGTCCATCGCGGCAGCGGGCACCATTCCCTGGTATCCACGCGCCTCTTCGAGGAGGCGGCAGGATTGGTGCTCGACCACCTTGGACTGAGCCGGCGCCGCTACGTGGTCATCTTCTGCGCGTCGCGCCAGGCGGCGCGATTGGAGGCTCGGCTCGGAGCGCGGCCAGTTGAGGGTGCGCAGCCCGGGGCGGCGGGGCCGGAAGCGCGGCCGGACGCGCGGTTGGAGACGCGTCTTCGCCCCGGCAACTATCGCCGGCTGTCGAGCGAGGAGTTCGGCCTGCCCTTGGGCCTCTGCGCTCTGGCGGTCGAGCGGCGCGCGCTGCCGGCGGGCGCTCCGCCCGAGACGGGCGGAGGCACGGCTCGCCTCGTCGGTCCGGGCTATGTCGTCTGGAGCCGGGTCCCGGAACGGTTCCAGCCGGGCACGCCGGCAATCGTCCATGCGATTGCGTTTGCACAGGCGCTCCGCCTTGTTTCGCGCTCGGGAACGAGCGCGAAGCTCGCCGCGGGTGACGTGCGGGTCGGTGACGTGCGGGTCGGTGACGCGGGGGCGGACGATGCCG
>CAYYQN010000094.1:5673-9378 GCA_964473865.1 uncultured bacterium
CCGCCATCCCCGACCACAACGCCCTGCACGAGCTCTCCGGCCGCGAACTCCTCGATCGTCTCCGCTCGACGTTGCTCGGTCACGGCTCACGCGTCCCGACCGTGGGCGGGGAGGTTCCGTTCATCAACCTGGACAACGCCGCCAGCACGCCCACCTTCGCGCCGGTGTGGGACGCTGTCCGCCGAACCTGGCGTCAGTCGGAGGCGGCCCGGCGCGCCCTCGTCGAGGAGGCCCGGCTGGTCTGCGCGGAGACGCTCGGCACGTCCCTCGCCACGCACGAGGTGATCTTCACCTCCAACACCACGGAGGCGATCAACCTGGTCGCGAAGAGCCTGAGGCGGAACCTGGGGGAGCGCCCGGGCGGAAGTCTGGGGGAGAACCGGGGGGAGAACCGGGGGGAGAGCCTGGGGAAGGAGCCCCAGCCGCGCGAGCCGGTCGTGCTGAACACGCTCCTGGAGCACAACTCCGACGAGCTGCCCTGGCGTGCGGCCGGTCTCTCCCTGGTCCGCCTGCCGGTTGACCGGCACGGCATCGTCGACGCCGGCGAGCTGGAGCTCGTTCTCTCCGCCTACAACACGGAAGGTCGCCATGGACGGCAGCGGATCGACCTCGTGGCGGTCTGCGGCGCATCCAACGTCCTCGGCGTGTTCAACGACCTGGCGGCGATCAGCGGCATCGTCCATCGGCATGGCGCGCGCCTCCTGGTTGATGCCGCCCAGTGGATCGCCCATCGCCGGTTCCAGGCGGACGCCTGGGAGGTCGACTACCTTGCCTTCTCCGGGCACAAGGTCTACGCCCCGTTCGGAAGCGGCGTGCTCCTGGCGCGAAAGGGAGTGCTCACGTTCGACCCGGCTGAAATGCAGGCCATCCGGTCATCCGGCGAAGCGAACGCCGGTGGGATCGCCGGTCTGGCCGAATCGCTCCGGCTCCTGCGCCGCATCGGCTTCGACACCATCCAGGAAGAAGAGCAGGCCTTGACGCGGCGGGCCCTGTCCGGCCTGGCGAAGCTGCCGCGGGTCAAGGTCTACGGTATCTCGGACCCCGCCGCGCCGGAGTTCGCGCGGAAGGGCGGCGTCATCGCCTTCGACGTCAAGGGCGCGATGCCCGGCCGCGTGGCCCGCCTCCTCGCCGAGCGCGGCGGGATCGGCGTCCGCTATGGCTGCCACTGCAGCCATCTGCTCATCAAGCATCTGGTCGGCATCCCGCGCTGGGCGGAACGTGTGCAGTACGCACTGGTCAAAGCCCTCCCGCGATTCGAGCTGTCGGGCGTGGTCCGGGTGAGCTTTGGCCTGCAGAACACCGAGGCGGAGGTGGACCGTTTCCTCGAGGTCCTCGGCGCGATCGCCGAGCGGCCGCGGGTCCCCGGCATCGGGAAGGGGATGGAGCGCTACGCTACGGCGGCGGTGCGGCGGGTGATGGAGGCGTAGCGTGATGCACCGGACGCCGTCGGTTCGGGGGGGCTCTTCTTGGTGAAGAGGGCCGCCCTGTCGCGAGTGGGGAGCCTTCTCGGCCTGAGTCCACGAAGTACGTCCGGATCTCGTTTCCAGCTCAGATGGCTCGACCTGTCGGAACGCGAGCTGGCAGCGCTCCCCGGCGGTCTGTTTGTCCGGGCAAGACAGTTCCGGCCTCAGCCTGAGCGAGAGTGGTACGATCGTGGTGCCCCGCCCGCGCCGGATTCCCCGCCTGACGCTCTCTCGCTTCCTGAGGAGAAATACTCAGCGTAATGAGTAAACTGTCGACCCCCTTCCTGCGCGGGCCGGAGTGGATCGCCCAGCAATGGGACGCCGCACGCGGCTCCTACCTCAGCGACACCATCCGCATGGTCGTGAGTCTCTGGTCCCCCACCTGGAGGCTGCAGAAGTAGACCCCCGATGGTCTGTCGTCCCGGGGCGGGTCGAAGTCGACGGTCCAGGTTCCGACCTCGCGGGACTCGTTGACCAGGCTCTGGACCTCCCGCCCGAGGAGGTCATAGACCTTGATGGCGACGAACCCGGACGAGGGCGTGGAATACCGGATGGTCGTCCCGAGGCCAAAGGGGTTCGGTTGACTGCAGAGCAGCACGCGGCTCCCGTCCGGTCCGCCGGGATCCTTGACCCCGCTCTGTTCGGGATCGAGGGCGGCTCGGGCATCCACCCACCAGATCTCGGTCTGCACCGTGGTGATGAACGAGTCCCGGCGGTTGAAGAAGAGATACTTGCCGTCCGGCGAGATGAACGCGCCATCCTCGAACTTGGCCGTGTTGATCGTCGGGCCCAGGTTCGTGGGCGTGGTCCAGACGCCGTTCTCATTGCGGGTGATGTAGAGATCGGAGAGTCCGTAGCCGCCCGGCCGCTGCGACTCGAAGATCAGGTAGCTGCCGTCGCGGGCCACGCACGGGGTGCCCTCGAGCTGCGGGGTGTTGACCGTTGGGCCCAGGTTCTCGACGTCGGTCCAACCTCCTTCCACCGGCATGGCCCGGTAGATGTCGCCGCCCCCGAGTCCGCCCGCGCGATTGGAGCAGAAGTAGAAGACGCCGTCCGCGGTGAGCGTCCCGCCCCACTCATTGGCTCCCGAGTAGATCGGCTCCGCCAGGGCGACCGGCGTGCTCCACCCCGTCCCTTCCCGGGATGAGTGCCAGATCTTCGTCGGAGGGTAGCTGGGGCGCGAGGAGACGAAGAAGATGTCGTCGCCGTCGGCGGCATACGCCGGGTAGAGCCCGTCGCCGCTCCCCTGGAACGGAGCGGGGATGGGATCGATCCAGGTGCTGTCGCTCCCCATCTTCGTGAACCAGAGGTTGAAGCCGCTCCAGGCGGCGTTGGTGACGCCGAAGACGCACTCATCCAGGTTCGGCGAGAAGGTCAGGTGGAACTCGTAGCGGTTGGACAGCGAAATGATGCCGGGCGCAAAGACCTCCGGCACGAATCCGGGGGGAGTCTGGCCGAAATAGCGCCCCGGGGGAAGGTTCTGCGCCGCGCCGACGCCGGCGCAGAGCACGATCAGGACCACGACGAGCGAACCGAAGACCCACTTCATCACGATACCTCCTGGGAAGATCCCGGATCTCGAGCGCGGGGCGGCGGGGGAATCCCGTGGGGCCCGCGCGGTCTATGGAACGACCCTCGAAGCGTAGGTTGAGGCCGCCCGAGGAAGCCTGCAGACGGGCTAAGGGATTCCTGATGAAGCCCCGATTTCTTGCGAAGACACGGTGTTCGGCCGCTCTGGCCGGTTGTCGCCCGGAGGGAGACTGCTACACTCCGGGAACGGCTGGGGGGCGGGCTTCATGAGGGCCAAATGACGAACAACGAACGAGATGGCGAGGCCATCCAGGCGCTCGCGGACCCCTTCCGCATCGAGGATTGTCTCGTCTGGCCCGCCTTGAATCGGATCGAGTGCGGCTCCCAGACCCACCAGATCGAGCCCCGGGTGATGCAGGTTCTCCTCTGCCTTGCGGCGCGCCCGAAGAAGGTCGTCTCCCGCGAAGCGCTGTTCGACACGGTCTGGGCCGACTCGGTGGTCTGCGAGGAAGCCCTGACCCGGACGATTTCGGAGCTGCGGCGGGTCTTCCGCGACGACCCCAAGACCCCCCGGGTGATCGAGACGATCCGAAAGCGCGGATACCGTCTGCTCGTGCCGGTCCGGCCGGCGGAGGCCCCGGCAGGTTCCCTGCCGCCTGAGGTTGCCCCGGTGCCGGATGATGCGGCGCCGGCAGCCCGGCCATCGAGTCTC
>CAYYQN010000094.1:9478-12058 GCA_964473865.1 uncultured bacterium
TGAGGTTGCCCCGGTGCCGGATGATGCGGCGCCGGCAGCCCGGCCATCGAGTCTCGCCCCGGTGCCGGATGACGCGGCGCTGCTGCCGCCGCCCCCGGGCGTGCCGGTTCGCGCTCCGGACCGCAGGCAGAGCCATCGCGGACTGCTGCTTGCCGCAGCCGGCGGGGCGATGGCGCTCTTGATCGTGTTGTCGGTCCTGGGGCTACGGGGAATCTCCGGAACCACCCCGACTGCCCTCGTCCTGGGGGAGCCTCGACCGCTCACGAGCGTTCCCGGGGTGGAGCTCTTTCCGGCACTGTCGCCGGATGGGTCGATGGTTGCGTTCTCCTGGTCGGCGGCGAGCCCGCCGAGCGAGGAGAATCCGCTGGATCTGTACGTCATGCGAACAGAAGAAGGCTCGCCCGTCCGTTTGACGAGCCGGCCCGGAGCCGAGAACTTTCCCTCCTGGTCGCCGGACGGAACGGAGATCGCCTTCGCCAGCGAATCCGAAGGACGACACGAGATCTGTACGGTGCCGGTTCTGGGTGGGTCGATCCGGCGGATGGCGGAGGCGGAATCTCCGATCTACGGCCTCAGCTGGTCACCCGATGGCCGAACGATCGCGTACTCCGCCGGCTCCTCTCCGATCGGCGTCCCCGGGATCCGCCTCCTCTCGCTGGCCGACCTCTCGCAACGAACCATCACGACGCCCCCGCCCCACGGCGGCGGCGATCTGGAGCCGGTGTGGTCTCCCGATGGGAAGCATGTCGCCTTCATCCGCGTGAGCCAGACGCAGGAGAAGGATGCCTACATCGTGCCGGCGACCGGCGGCGTTGCGCGCCAGGTGGAGATCGATGGCGCCCGGGTCTCCGGAGTCGCCTGGTTGTCGCCGCGGGACGTGATCGTCTCCGCCGCTCAGATGAGCGACTACGGCCTGTGGAGCATCCGCACCCGCTCCGGCCAGCGGTCGCGGCTGTCGTTTCCCGGTGGCTGGATGCAGCGGGTGTCCGCGTCCCGCGAAGGTCGGCGGCTCGCGTACGAGAAGATCACCTATGTCCGCAGAATCCGGTGCCTGGACGCGTCCCCGACCGGAGCCTTCACGCGGCGCGCGCAGCCTCTGATGGCGTCGACCCGCCGGGACTCAGAGCCGGTCTTCTCGCCCGACGGGCGCGCCATCGCGTTCATCTCGGATCGCTCCGGGGCGCCGGAAATCTGGGTCGCGGATTCCGATGGCGGCAATCCCCGGCAACTGACCGATCTGCGCGCGACGCGGATGACTCGGCCGCGTTTCTCCCCGGATGGAACGCGGATCGCGTACACCTGCAATGCGGATGGGGAATCGTCGATCTACGCGAGCGAGGTCGAGTCCCGGACGACGCGCCGGCTCTGGACGGGCGGATCGGAGCTCCTCTCCTTCTGGTCGCGTGCACACGGGGACCTCGTCTACCAGGTCGACGCGTCCTCAGGTTGGGAGGTGTGGCGGGCTTGCCCCGACGGCAGCGACCGCCGGCGGATCAGCGACGCCGGATACACGGTCCTGGACGAGAGCGCGGACGGCAACGGCCTCTTCTGTGTCCGGTCCGGGGAGCCGGGAATCTGGCTCCTCCCGTCTGAAGGCGGAGCGGCATCCCTGGTCGTGGCGGGGGAGTTGTGCCGGGACTGGCAGGAGGTGGTCGTCGCCGAGTCGGGGTTCTACTTCTTCGTGCGCGGAAAGGAACGCTCGACGTTGGGGCTCCTCCCCTTGGGCTCCGCACGATGCGACACGCTCGCCACTCTGGAGTGGTACGCGGCGTCTCCGGCGATCTCGCCGGATGGCTCGACGATCCTCTACGACAGCATCGGGGACATCGAGATCGACCTGATGCTGGCGGAAGCCGTCGCGCCGCGGGGGCCGATCGGCGACTGAACGGGTCCGGCGGCGCTCTGCGGCCGGGTCGCTGGCTGGTGAAGTCTACCGGAGCCGGCCCTTGACGTGGCCCCACGATGTCCTCCCCGTCGTTTCCTTGCCATGTTCACCTCCAGGAGGGAAGTACCCCACCTTCTCGAGGTGTCCATCAAACCGGGGGAGGTTCAGGCACGGTCCGAGAGGCCGCCCTCCTCGTTCGCCTGCAACCGCCAGGCGATGCGTTTGCGGAGGAAGTCCTTGTGGCTGGACCTCGACTCCTCGCCGAACACGACCGCGTACCTCTCCCGCAGCTCGGCGACGGTCATGTCCCGGAGCGCTTCGACCTGCTGTGCGACCTTCGGCGTCATGCTGCATGCTCCTTCGGGTCTTTCGCGGTCAACCCGTTGACACACACAGCCATCGGCGCAGCGGAACAGTCCAGGGGTTTCTCGGTGAACGGGGCGGAACCTGCGATGTCGGATGCAAGCGCTGCGGGGCGCTCAAACGTCCGGAGCCAGCCGGTCGCTAGAATCGCGGCAACCTCAGCAAGCCGCTGCTCGGGGGTCAACTCCGCAGGATCGTCCAGGAAGTCCATGCTTCCTCCGGTCCGACCCGGTCGATTCAGCGATCAGTAGCGGAGTGTTGCGCCCGGCCTGGGGATACGAAAACGGCGTCGTGGCCCGTTGCCTTCGCAACACCCACAACGCCTTCCGCTT
>CAYYQN010000095.1:0-11906 GCA_964473865.1 uncultured bacterium
CGGAGGCGTAGAACCGTGTGCTTGCGGGCCAGTCCCAGCCAAGCTCGCTCGGTCTCCCGAGTGAGGACCGGCGCGATCTCGAGCGCGCGCGAGACGGCGAGCGCTCCTGAAGAGACCTCTCGGTCGATGCTGGGAAACGCGGCCAGCAGCCGATCCAGTTGCGCCGCCTCCTGGAGCGCGCGCAGCGAGATCCCCAGCTCCTCGCGGGCATAGTCCCGGGGGTTGGAGTAGCCGGCCTGTTCGTAGGTCTTCGACTCGAGCAGGGCCCGCGCGACCGCGGAACGCGCCCGCTCCAGACGCGTGCGCAGGTGAGCGCGCACGACCAGCCGCTCGTCGACCAGAAGCGCCAGGGCGCCCTTGTCCAGGCGGCCCCGTGCCGGAACGGGGCGGTGGAAGTGCCGCTCGAGCGGAGGGACCATCGCGATGGGCGACGGGGCGCACTGACGGCTTTCGGCATGCGCAGACGGAGTCCGCCCGAGTCGAACAGATGGGCTCAGGGTCCGAGTGGGCGGCCTCAGGGCCCGAGCGGGCGGCGTCAGAGTGCAGGCAGGCGGAGTCAGAGCGCGAGCGGGTGGGGCGCCTGCGGATGGAGTCAGAGCGCGGGCCGGCGGAGTCAGGGCACGCGCGCACGGAGTCGCGGCGCGAGGGGGACGGTTCTCTCTGGTCAGAACCATGACACCAACCGGTGCGTTCAGAGGACCTCCGAGAAAACGAGCTTCTGGGCTGGTCTCTCGCTTCGTGCGCAAGTGGAGCGGTGCTTCGTGCGCCGGGAGAGAGCGAGGCATCTGTTGGATGCGGCAGGTGGTCGCAAGGATTGGGAAAAAGAGACGAAGAGATTGTACAGCGTACTTGTACGCCGTCAACATTGAAGGCGATCGATCATATCCCTGTTTGCCACGTGCATTCTTGAACTGTGTATTCCTGGAACCGGTGCAATCGCACTGGGGTCGGCAGGATCCGCACTCCTCCGCGGGGCGGACCCGAGCCGGCCAACAGATCATCGTAACCGCGTGATCATCCGCTCCTCGTGTGCGGCAACTTTCATCCGCTCCCGGTGTGCGGCAACCTCAGGATGACCCGAAAGGCGTTCATCGCGGGGTTGGAAAGAGCGGCCAGGTGGAGGACGTGCGCCGACTCTCCGACGGCCGGCCCGGCCCCGGTCCCAAAGAGCAGGCGCCACACTCCCGGCCCCAGCCGGGCTGCCCAGATCTCTGACCGGGGCGGGTGGCTCTCGATGCTTCCCGCCTCGGTGTTCGCGCCGTCCCGGCCATCCCGGGTTTGGTGGCTGCCCCCCTGGCCCACGCGGGACCGAACGATGGCGGCGTTCTCATGGTGCACATCACGACGGTGGCGCAATCGGTCAAGTTCGCGAAGGAACACAGGTCCGAAGTGGCGGCTCCGGACGCGAGCCGGGTCATCGACCTTCTCGCGGCCCCGTCGCAGCCCTGTCGCGACACGCCGATTTCTCGTTCGGATGCGATTGCGGTAACGAGGCGCGCTGCTACCGTTCCGTCTGACGAGGCAAGGGGTCCAATCCCGGAATCGGGCCCATCCTGAGCTTCCGGCGGGACTGGCACCAGGTCAAAGGATACGTGGACGACGAGTTCTACGGCGACCGCGTCTGGAAGGGATGGCAGTACCGGCTGTACATGACCACGCTTGAACTCGAGTACCTCCGGCGGATCAACGACCGGGCGGAGTTCCAGGGGTCGCTCATCCCCGGCGCGCCGCTGATCGTCATGTCGATGTTTGGGGTGCGGCTCAGGATGGGAGGGAAGGCGTCGGATTCAGGGAGCCACGTCCGCAGGAAGGAAGAACCGCCGTCCGCGTTCGCGCCAGACATCCCCACCCAGCCCACCGGCCGACAGGCCGATCGGAGAGTCTGTCGCTCTCTCGGGCCCGGCGCGCAGACTCGGCCCATCGGGTCCACATCACGGCGAACGGAGGATCAGACCCCGCCCGGGTCCCCGGACACATCTCGGCCACACGGCCTGTCTCCAATGGCGTAACAATCGGGGAGGGATGAACGACGCTCGTGCCGCATACGATGCCGCCTGCTGCCACGCCCTCACCGGCGGTCGGGACAAGGCCTTTGACTTTCTGAACAAGGCAGGGGAACTCGGCCGGTACCGCGCCGACTGGGCCAGAAGAGACACCGATCTCGAATCGCTCCGGACCGTCCGGCGCCTTCCGTTGCGGGAGCTGGACAGGATCGCGCCGAGTCTAGGGAGTTCGTGGGGGTGGGCGTCACGCCGCATATCACGGTCTATCCCACAGTCGCCGGTTTCCGGGCCGGCCAGGACACCGTTCTCAAGAGTGCCATCGCGGAGATCCGGATGCCAGCAGGCTTCAAATGAGCACAACCGGGCCGCGGCATTGATCCGGCCTCACCTCCTCCTTCGCTTGAGGCGCAGGGTGCTCGCGGCTATGCTGAGGGTGGATGGCTGAGGACGGCCTTGCCGGGGTGGTAGGGGGTGACCATGCCTCGATTCCGGATCGCGCGACCGCTCGCCGCCCTGGTCCTGATCCTGTCTCTTGGTTCCTTTTCGCACGGTAACCCGTATCAGGAGATCAGCATCCGGCTCCGCCCCGGGCAGGACGCACGCGGATTTCTCCAGGAGCAACAGGAGAGAAATCCTGACCTCGAGGTGAGCGGCCAGGACGAAGGGGGAATCCGGGCGGTCTCCCGGCCGGAGATCACCGACGATCTTCTGGCCCAGGGTTACACGATCACGATGATCCATCCGGATCTCGAGGCGTTCTACGCGGCAAGGCAGGGCAAGGTCTCCGATTATGGCGTTTGGCACACCTATGCCGAGATGTACGCCGCGATCGACTCGCTCCATTTGCGGTTTCCGGAAATCACCACTGAACCGTTCTCGATCGGCCAGTCTCTCCAGGGACGCGAGATCTGGGCGATCAAGGTCTCTGATCATCCGGACCAGGACGAACCGGAGCCGGAAGTTCTCTTCGACGGCAACCACCATGCGCGCGAGATCATGACGGTCGAGCTCTGCCTCTACCTGATCCGGTATCTCTGCGAGAACTACGGCCTGGATCCACTGGCCACGCAGCTCGTGCAGGAGCGCGAGATCTACTTTGTGCCCATCGTCAATCCGGACGGCTTTGTCTACAACGAGATGAAGGCGCCGAACGGCGGGGGGATGTGGCGAAAGAACCGGCGCCCCGGCGACTCCTGCGACGGCATCGACCTGAACCGCAACTTTCCGATCGGATGGGGCGGCGCCGGGGCGTCGCGTGATCCGTGTGCAGAAACCTATTGCGGCCCCAGTCCCGCGAGCGAGCCCGAGACCCAGGCGATGATTCGCTTTATCAACAGCCGCCGGTTTGTGACTCACGATTCGATCCACTCCTACCAAGGTTCGATCCTCCATCCGTGGGGATACACGGCGGTCCCGACGGAAGACGCTGAACTGTTCGTGTTGATCGCGACGGGCCGGGCGTCCGAGAACGGATACTCCATCGGTCGACTGGGAGTCAGCGGCTGCACGTCCGACTTTGCCTACGGGGATCGGACCACCAGGCCCAAGATCTTGTCCTTTCTGACCGAGATTGGAGGATCGGGCTTCTGGCCCGCTCCCCACGAGAAGGAGGGGCTACTGCGGGAAAACCTCCACTCCATGCTCTATCTCGCCCAGGTGGCCGGGGTGAGTATGAAGACCGAGAGCTTGTCGCTCGTATCGGACCCCGGGGAACGGAGGGTCGAGGCGGGCGAGACGATCGAGCTGGTGAGCCGCGTCATCAATGAGAGCGTCCTCGAGACCGCTCCCGCGGTGCGCGCTCGCCTGGGTTGCGACGACCCCTATGTCCAGCTCCTCGCCGTGTCGGATTCCGTGGGGGGCCTTCCCTCAGGCGCGGTGTGGGAGAACAAGCAGCACCCGTATCGTTGCCGGATCGATGAGCGATGCCCGGGAGGAAGGCGGGTGACGTTCAGCGTGGCGGTGGATGCCGGCAACTACACCCACCGCGAGACTCCCTTCACCTTCCAGGTTGGCTCGATCCCGGCGCTCTACGCATGCGACTTCGAGGAAGACGAGGGAGGGTGGGTGACCGGCGCCGGTCAGACCGCCACGGCCGGGTCGTTCGTCCGGTGTGATCCGAATCCGACCGGGTTTCAGCCGGACGATGACGCGACACCCGAGCCCGGCCGGTACGCATTCATCACGGGGCAGAACAGTTCCGATGGCGATGAGGACGTCGACGGAGGAGTCGCGGAGGCGCAGTCGCCCATCCTGGATCTCTCTGCCGCCGCGCATGTCCAGCTCTCGATGGACTACTTCTGTGGGCAGAGAAACCCCGGCGACGATCCCGGGGAGGACTGGTTCCGGTTGGACGTTTCTTCCGATGCCGGAACCTCCTGGGTCAATCTGGTCGAAATCGGGGACCAGCATGTTTCGGCGGAGTGGAGAAACCTCACCGTGGACCTGGAGAACGTGATCGATCTCACGAACCGGGTGCAACTGCGAGTTCAGGCCTCCGACGGGCCTGATCGAGGTGATGTCATCGAGGCCGGAATCGACAATGTGGTCGTGGCGCGGTCGGTGATGAACTCCCTGCCTCCCTCCGCACCCGAGGTCGTCTCACCCGCGGACCTCGCGCGCGTGCCGCCCCGGACGACGCTCACGGTCGGCAACGCGAGGGATCCCGAAGGAGATCCGCTGCGATACGGCTTCCGCGTGTTCGCGGATTCCGGCCTGACCCGGCTCGTTCGGGCGGGCGACAACGTGCTGGAGGGGACGGAGGGCAGAACCTCCTGGTCGGTGCCGATCCCTTTGGATCCGGGAACGTACTACTGGCGCGCCTACGCCGCCGATGCCGGCCAGTGGGGGCGGTACAGCCCGGTCTCGTCGTTTGCGGTCAACTCGGTGGTGCCGACTGAAGAGCTGGCGGCAGTCCACGCGGACCCGAATCCGTCGAGCCGGACCTGCCGGATCCTCTACTTCCTTCCGCGAGCGCTGACGAGCCGCGTCTCGGTGTTTGACGCACAGGGGAGAGAGGTGCGCCGGTTGCCGGGAACTCCATCGGCCTCGGGGTGGCAATTGGTCGACTGGGACGCGCGGGACGACGAGGGACATCGAGTGCCGGCGGGGATCTACTGGGTGCGGGTCTGGACCCCGGCGGAGACCCGCACCGCGCGCATCGTGCGCATCGAGTGATCCGCTCCGATTCGAGAACGCGCCCAGCCGGCATGATGACCGGATCGGCCCCGTCTTCGCCACGTATCGTGAGGGCGCGTTCGGCGACCGCTCATACCAGAGGCAGACGCCTCAGTGGAGCAGGGTGACCTGCGGGGGCGACCCGGCTATCCGCTCGGAGTGCGAGTTCCTCCTTGGCGTGGGACTGGGTTGCGAACCCCCGTGGCCCCGGGCCCGCCTGCAGACGCAACCGAGGTTGCTACGAGTGCAAATCCGGACGTGATCTGCACACATGTACATCGAACGTAGACTGGGCCGTAAGCTGGCAGCAGCCCGCCGGTCGTTCCTCTTGCTGGGGCCACGACAGACCGGCAAGTCGACACTGGTGCGGTCCCTCGGCTCGAGATCAACCTGGCGGATGAGGAGACCTACCTGGCTTTCCTCCGTGATCCCGGTCTGCTCAAACGGAGGATCCGAGGCGCTTCGACGGTCTTCATCGACGAGATCCAGAGGGTTCCCAGTCTTCTCAACACGGTGCAGTACGTGCTCGACCAGGAACGCCCGCCCAGATTCTACCTGTACGACGTCGGCGTTCTGAACGGAGCGCTGGGGAACTTCGAAGCCTCCGGCGATCGCCTGGGAAGTCCCTTCGAGCACCTCGTACTGCAGCTTCTCTGGTCCGAATTCCAGGGCCGGGACGAACCGGTCCGCGTAAGTGTCTACCGCACCGAGGCGGGCGCGGAGGTGGACTTCATCGTCGAGCGGAAGGGTGCGGTCTTCGCCGTCGAGATCAAGGCCGTGAAGACAGTCCGGGGCGGAGACCTCCAGGGCTTGAAGAGCTTTGCGGCCTTCTACGGCAAGCGCCACACGCCCCTGGTAGTCTACCCGGGAGAACATCCGCTGCGGATGGATGGAGTGGAGGTCCTCCCTCTGGAGATGGCGCTGGAGCTGCTGGCGTCCGGCTGATCGCGCAGAGATGGCGGCGGCCGGGCCCCTCAGAGCCCTGCTGAAGCTCGCCGTCTCCGGTGGCCGTGGTCCCCGGCGCCTCAAGCAGTACCTTTCAGCTACATCCGTGACGATGGGGTGGCTTCCCGGATTCGAGGAGCGGGCTTCGCTCGTCCACACCACTTTCAAGAACTCCCCCCCTCTCCGCCGGCAACCGAACCTCCGCCCGATACCACTCCCCCTCCGCCCGCGTGACCAGAGAAGCCTGACCGCGATAGATCCGCTCCAGCCGCCGCTGCACGATCTGTAGTCCCAACCCTTCGCCCGGGGACGCGGTCGCCTCCGGATCTCGCTCATTCTCCACCCGCAGATGCAGCACCCGATCCGCCACCGCGGCCGAGAGGCGCAGGCAGCCGCCGTCCACCCGGCCCGCAATACCGTGGCGCACCGCGTTCTCGACCAGCGGCTGCAGGAGGAGCGGAGGAACCAGACAGCGTTCGGCCGATTCGGCCACCTGTTCCTCCACCCGCAGCCGGTCCCCGTGGCGGGTCTTCTCGATCTCCAGGAAGCTCCGCACCAGGGCAAGTTCGCTCGCGAGCTCGATCTCGCGCTGCGAGCCCAGCCGCAGGCTCAAGCGCAGGAAGTCCGCAAGCAGGATGCACATGGTGCGGGCACCCGGCGGGTCGAGCTGGGTGAGCGCCGCGATCGAATGGAGCGTGTTGAACAGATAGTGGGGATCGATCTGGGCCCGCAGGAGCTTGAGCTCCGCCTCCCGGGCCAGAAGCTCCGCCTCGAGACTCCGCCGGTTCTCCCGGCGCGACAACTCGGCCGGCGCCATCAGATGGTGCAGGCCGGCGGTCAACAGGTAGGTCACCATTCCGAACCCGATCAGGATCGGAAGCTGGTGGTAGAAGCCGTGGAGGATCCCCGCCCCCGCGCGCGTGCGGCCGAGGAGCATCGCCCACAGCGTGAGCGCGATGAGCCAGAAGGTCGTCGAGATCGCCGCCCCGACACCGTGGACGAGCAGCAGCCGCGGCACCGAGGTCCGCTCCGCCGGGAGGGCGCGCGCCGGATACCAGGAGGCGAGGCAGGCAAACCCGTACGCCACGCCCGCCGGAAGGCCAAGCCAGAGACTCCACGACTGGCGCAGGCGGCCGTTGACATGCATGGCGGCGCAAAGTCCGGCCGCCAGGAGGATCCAGGATGTCAGGTAGATGGCCAGGCGTCGGCGATCGAAGAGGATCGGGTGCATGCTCAGCTCCGGACCTCGATGCCGCCCATGAAGACCGTCCCGCGCACCACGAGCGTCTGGCGGCGATCTTCGGCGGGCCGGGGCTCGGCCACGACGCTCCCCAGGATCGGCGTGACTTCGAGCACGACCTTCCAATCCGCGGGAACGCGAAGCTCGATGCCGCCCCAGAGACCGAGCACCTCCAGCGTCGCCTCGCCGCTCGGCCCGGCGACGGGGAACGGTTCGACAAAGGGATCAGCGTTCCGCGGGGCTACGCCGTCCGGAAGAAGGGAGTCTCCGCTGCCACCGGCAATGACGGCCTGCCGGAGATCGACCGCGACACCTCCCATGATCGCGGTGATCCGGCCGCCGCGAAAGTCGGCGGTGACGACGGAACGCTCGGTGCCGCCGAAGATGGTGAGAAGGTCGAGGACCGAGTCCGGATCGGCGCCCGGCGCGCGGGCGACGGCGGCACCGGACGCGTCGGGCGTCGCACGCGCCGCAGAACCGAATTCGGACCCGCGCGGCAAGCGGCCGGCGAGCTCTCGGACGCTCAGGGGCCAGCGATCCGGGCGCGGCGAGAACGCGCGCGCGATCATGCTGACTCCCCAGAGCGCCACCAGGACGGGCCAGAAGTCCGAGACGTTCCAGGGAACACAGTGAAACCGGTGGCCGACGAGCAGCAGCCCGAAGATCGCCATCGCTCCCCAGAGGACAATCCCCGGGTCCTTGCGGTGCTGGTAGCTCTTGGCCAGACCCAGGGCGGCGATCGCGCCCGGTCCGAGCCGGACGGCATAATGCCCGGTCAACAGGTGGAAGTGGTCCAGGATCAGGATCACGCCGACCGCGAGCAGCGCGAGTCCGACGGTGAGCCGGCAGCCCAGTCGGTGCGGGCGATAGAGTGGCGCCATGGTGCGGTCTCTTTCCCGACCGGGAACGCGCCGGTCGATCGGATTTGTACAGGCTGACGGGACTCCCTGTCCAGCCGTCTCTTCAAGTCGATGAAGGCGGAGCGGGCGCGGACGGTGAGGTAGCCCACCGAGGCGTCGGCCACGCCCACGGCCGCCGCCGTCTGGCGGTACGAGCAATCGTCGGATCTCATGCGCAGGAGCTGCGCCTGCCGGGCAGGCAGGCGCCGCAGGACGCGCCGCACCTGCTCGCGCTCCTCCATCCGCACGATCTCCTCCGACGGGTCCGGCGGGGCCGCTGGCGATGGATGACACGTCGCCAGCCGCTCCCGGCGCTCCCGCCGCCGGGTGCGCCGGCGCAGGACATCCGTAGCCCGTCGCCGGCAGACGCAGCCGAGCCAGGCGAAGACCTGGTCGCCCACGGTGCCCCCCGCAAAGGGGATGTCCTCCCCCGGAGGCGTCGTGCTCCCCGCGCCCAGACCCGATACGCCGACCGGCCCGCGCCCTTCCGCAATCGCCTTCAGAAGCTGAAGCCAGGCGTCCTGCACGATGTCCTGCGCGTCCGCCCGGTTCTCCACGATGGCATGGGCCACACTCACGAGCCGCTCCTGATAGTCCTGAAGAGGAAGTTCCTCGAGAAATGCGTATCCCGGCGCAGCCATGTGCATCCTCCTTCCGCCCCCGGGGCCCCTGGCCGGTCCCGCTACCGTCCTCGACCCATGTTGGCGGACGCGGCGCAGGATCCAAGCGCCGATCGGTGAATGCCGGTCTCTTGTCGACGAACGCCGGATTTCGTCGCCGAATGCCGGTCTCCGCGAGGAGCGCCGCACACGAATCGGATCACTGTCAGCCTTACAGGAGCCCCGGTCCGGCGCCCAGCCGGTCTCCGGCCGCGGATCGGACACCGGTTCTTCACGCTTGCCGAAGCCCTGGCAGGACTTCGGATGCGGGGCGTGTCTGTGGACATGGGCCGTGTCACGACTGCAGACGTGGCCCGTGTCCATGGACGTACGCCCTGTCACAACTGCAGACGTGTCCCGTATCCATGGACGGGGGCCATGTCACGAGTGCAGCCGTACCCCGTATCCGTGGATATAGGCCATATCCGAACTGCAGACGTGCCCCGCATCCATGGATGTAGCCCGTGTCACGCCTGCAGACATGGCCCGTATCCATGGATGCAGGGCGCATCCGAACCGCGGCCAGGCCTTATGTCCATGGACGTGCGCCGTGTCACCAGTGCGGACATGTCCCGCGTCCATGCACGCAGGCCGTGTCATGACTGCAGACGTGTCCCGTATCCATGAACGCAGGCCGTGTCACCACTGCAACCACGCCTCGTGTCCATGGCCATGGGCCGCATCCGGACTGCGGATATGCCTCGTGTCCATGGCCATGCGCCGCATCCGAACTGCGGACATGCCCCCTGACCGCGGACACGGGCCGTGTCCGAACCGCATACCCGCATCGTGCCGACGGTTGTGAGCTCTCACGGGCCCGCAGTTTTTGGGTCCCTCCTTGGACGGTGTTCAGATCCAGACATCTCGCCCGGATTGGAGCCTCGTGCACGGATTTTTCAGAGTCTGTGAAAATCGTTTGCACTAAAACCACCCCCTCGAGCGATTAGGGGTATTGGAATGTGGATCCGTGCCGGACGACGTGATGGTCGGCAACCGAAACCCCGGCAGGCATCGGCCACGCACGGTTTCACGAACAGCCGGCGCCCGAGGGGCGCCGAGCAGAGGAGGTTCCCATGTTCAAGCACCTGCTTCGACGGTCCGCGGTGGTTTGCGTCGCCATCGGCCGGCGCATTCTTCCGAAGCTGCTCGCGGATCCCAAGCTGGCGGATGCGGCGGCGGCGCTGCAGGCGGGCCAGACCAGCTTCGAGGAGAAGGTCACCGCGCACGACAACGCGATGGCGGCGCTGCGGAGCGCCAGCGCCGCTCGGGACCAGGCGTACCGCAGCATGGAGGATCGTCTCCGGGAGTTCGCGCTGAACCTGCTGTCGGTGACGCGCAACAACCACGGGGCGGACGTCTACCTGCGTTACTTCCCGCTGGGCTACGGTTCGGCGATCCGGGAGAAGCCGGAGCAGATCCTGGAGATCACGAGAGCGGTCATCGGCAAGCTCGGCGAGGAGTCGGACCCGTGGCTGGTTTCGCTCCGAGACCGTCTCAGCTCCATGCACGAGACCTTTCTCGCGGCCCAGGGTCTGTGCGTCGCCGCGATCAACGCCCGCAACGACGCCTTCGCCTACCTGGCGGCCGAGCGGCGGTCCTGGATCCAGGCGCTGGCCGTCTCGCGTCTGAAGGCAAAGCAGGCCTGCCTGGGAGACGCCGCCTACCTTCGCCTGATCTTCGCGCCAGCGCTTCTTCCCAAGCGCGGCGAGGCGTCCGCTCCGGAGCTGGACGAGACCCCCGGGGCCACGCCGTCGACGCCGGAGATCTCGACGGCACCGACGGCCGTGGGCCCGCAGCCGGAGGCGCCTCTCGCCGCGGGTGAGCCGGCGGTGCGGTTGCAGGTCGTCGGGGTGAGCTAGTCGATTCGGGCCTCGGGCGGTCTGTGCCACGCGCGGATACGTTCCGCCCGAGGCGCTGCACAACGGAACCTGCGGGGTCTGAGCAGATCCCGCAGGTTCTGCCGTGGCAGGGGAACGCGGACCGACTCGCGTCGGGTCGGAGGTTCGCACCGATCACGAGAGCGGCGCTGAGCGGAAGTTGGAAGCTCCGGCGCCGACGATCGGCTCCGCTGCTGTTCACCGGACGGGCATAGGTTCGTGTGCGGAGCGGGGAGGCGTTACGTCGGACTTCGAACTTGGGGGAGTCGGAGGTGACAGTCAGACCCCGTCGACGTGTACCGCCATGGGCGTCCCAGATGCGTAACTGGGCGTGGGATTTGCGAGTGCAGGATCGCGAGGGCGCAGTCGTCGTTCGGGCGGGGCGTTCACCAGAGAATCTCGCGGACGACCCGAAATGGAGCGACAACGCCTCGGACTCTCCGACTCTCGACTCTCTACCGCGAAGTGGTGAACGACCCGGTTCGGCTCGCACCCCGTGACACACGGTTTACGAACCGCGGAAGCGGTGAACGCATACGTGCCTCTGTCGGGCGGCTGACTGGTCGCCCATGATGGACTCTAGTTGGGCACGAAGGCGGAAACGCCGGATACAGACAAGGGCGCATCTACAGACGACCTGCCAGCCCCTATCCCGACCGAAATGGGGTGTCCGGGCTTCTTGAGACCGGCGTTGACAGCTTCCCTCCACGGGCGTAAGCTTCCATCGGTCGCTTGGCAGGCGTCTTCTGCCGCGGCCTGCGTGTAGTGGTCGTTCCGCTGACTCTCTCGCCTACGGGGCAGGTGACAGGGTCAAGGAGAACGTCGATGGCGAATGTTGCCCCGTCCCTCGTTGGGCCGCTCAGGCCCCCATCGCTGGCCACACGCTGCTCTTGCCGCTCGTTCCCTGCTCGGGCGCTTTGGTCCGAGGCAGATGGGTTGGCTCACTCAGGAGGAATCCCCCTATGACGATCAGGATGGTTCCGATCTGCGCCTGCTCGGCCTTGCTGCTCGTGCTGGCGGTTTCAGCCATCGCCGGCCCCAACGAGGGCGGCACGCTAACCTCAACGTGACATAATTGCGGGGGCGATTCGTGGAAAGTACTTGCAGAG
>CAYYQN010000096.1:0-4641 GCA_964473865.1 uncultured bacterium
CTGCGCACCGTCGAGTCATGGGTGTTGGGACACCACCGGCGCGACGACATCCCCGGGGCGCTCATTCCGAGCGCCTATCACGAGTTCGTGCGCACCGGCAATCCCGGCGACATGCGCCGGGTGCTCGAGCACAACCATCGGGACCTGGTCAGTCTCGCCGCGCTCTACGCGCACCTGGAGATGGGGGAGGAGGAGTGAGCGGGCAGGAGAAAAAAGGCGCGAAGAACGGGCCACGAGGGCGGCGGCCGGGAGGTGCGTTCAACGGCGAGGCGAAGGAACCTGTCGTGAGCGCTCGGTCAGTTCCTGCCTCGGCGCTCTACAAACTTCTCGATGGTCTGGCGCGACGCCACCGGCAGGTCGTCTGGGTGCAGAGTCTGCCGTCGCGGCCCGCGCGGTATGCGGAGCCGTCCGCCCCGCTGTCGGCCCCGGTGGCCGCGGCGCTGTCGAGCTTCGGCATAGAGAGGCTCTACACCCATCAGGCCCAAGCGCTGGATTGCGCCCGGGCCGGCGAACACACGGTGGTCGTCACCGGAACCGCGTCGGGCAAGACGCTCTGCTACAACCTGCCGGTGCTGGAAAGGCTGCGGCAGGACCCCGGGGCCCGGGCGCTCTACCTCTTTCCGACCAAGGCGCTGGCGCAGGACCAGCTCAAGGGACTGAAGCGCTATCTCGGCGAGGAGGGAGACGAAGGGGCTGAGGAGCTGGATGAGACGCGAGGACGTCCCCGCGATGAGGGAGAGGCGGGGCGGGCGCGGAAGGGCGGGGCGGCGGCCGGTGCCGCCGGCGGAGAGGTCGTGCATCGCCCCTTCTTCCGAGCCGGGACCTACGACGGCGACACGCCGCCGAACCTGCGCCGGCGGCTGCGTGACGAGGCGAACATCCTTTTGACCAATCCGGACATGCTGCACTCGGGAATCTTGCCGCACCACGCGCGGTGGGCCGAGTTCTTCGCCCGGCTGCAGTACGTAGTGGTCGATGAGATTCATGTCTATCGCGGGATCTTCGGTTCGCACGTGGCCAACGTCCTGCACCGGCTGCGCCGGATCTGCCGCCATCACGGCTCCAGTCCGATCTTTCTCTGCGCTTCGGCCACCATCGCCAACCCGCGCGAGCTGGCGGAGCGGCTGACCGGGCTCCCGTTCTCCGTCGTCGACGGGGACGGCTCGCCGCGGGGGACGAAACACTTCTTCTTCTGGAACCCGCCCCGGCTGGGGCCGGCGGGAATGGAGCGGCGCAGCGCCAACGCCGAGGCGCGCGAAATCCTCGTGCGGCTGGTGCGGGACGGCTATCAGGCGATCGTCTTCGTGAAGACCCGGGCCATGACCGAGGTGCTGCTCCGGGACACCCGCGGCGAACTGCGCGAGGACGGCGGCGGACTGGCCAAGAAGGTGCGTTCGTACCGGGCCGGCTATCTTCCAGAGGAGCGGCGAAAGATCGAGGCGGCGCTCTTCAACAACGAGCTGCTCGGGGTCATCTCGACCAACGCGCTCGAGCTCGGGATCGACGTTGGCTCGCTCGACGCTGCGGTGATCGTGGGCTACCCCGGCACCATCGCCTCGACCTGGCAGCAGGCGGGGCGCGCCGGGCGGCGCGAGAGCGAGTCGGCGGCGGTGCTCATCGGCCACAACGCCCCGATCGACCAGTACCTGATGACGAACCCGGAGTACTTCTTCGAGCGCTCGCCGGAAAACGCTGTGCTCGACCGGGGAAACCCGCACATCCTGCTCAGCCACCTTCGCTGCGCCGCGTTCGAGATACCGCTCGGACGCAAGGAAGAGCCGGAATTCGGCGATTTGGCGCCCGGGATCCTCGACCTTCTCCAGGAGCACGAGCATGTCCGGGAGATTCGCGGACGCTGGTATTACACCCGTGAGGACTACCCCGCGGCCGCGGTCTCGCTGCGAAACGCTTCGCAGAACGCCTACACGATTCTCGATGCTTCGGCATCCCGGGACGACCAGGACGGAGAGCAGGGGAAAAACCGCGTGATCGGCACCGTGGATGAAGGCTCCGCGTTCTGGCAGGTTCATCCGCAGGCGGTCTATATGCACGACGGAGAGACCTATTTCGTGGACAAGCTCGACCTCACGGAGCGGACGGCATACGTCCACAAGGCCGACCTCGACTACTACACGCAGGCGGTCTCGGACACGCGCGTGGACACGGCGGAGGCCGACCTGGAAAAGACCTGGCGGCGCGCCCAGGTCTGCTTCGGACCCTGCTCGGTGCTGGACAAGCTGACGATGTTCAAGAAGATCCGCTTCGGCGGGCGGGATTCGCTCGGGTTCGGGCAGATCAGCCTCCCTCACACCACGTTGCCAACCACCGGCCTCTGGCTCCGCCCGCACGCCGACGCGCTCCAGAAGGTCGTCCGCTGGGGGCGCGTTCCCGCCGACGGTTTGCAGGGAATCGCCAATGTCCTTTCCTATACCGTTTCGTTGCACGCGATGTGCGATCCGCTCGACATCGGCACGGCGGTCGACATGCGCGCCCCGACCGGCCCGGTGCTCTACCTCTACGACAAGTATCCGGGCGGGCTCGGGTATGCACAGCGGGCCTGGCACCTCATCGAGGAGGTGATGCGCGACGCGCTGGCGCTGATTCGCCGCTGCCAATGCGATGACGGCTGCCCGTCGTGTGTCGGCTCTCCGCTCCTGCCGCAGTACCAGCAGGATCCCGATGCCGAGATGAAGGGGCGGATTCCCGACAAGGAGGCGGCGCTCATCCTGCTGCACGCCCTGCTCGAGGAGCCTGATTACGAGCCGAAGATGCCGCTGACGGGAACGGCCCTGGCAAGGGCCCAGCGCATCCTGGCGGCGGCTGACGCTTCGGCGGCGGCAGCGGGCGCGGCCGCCCGGGGAGATGGCGGCGCGGCGGAGGGCGCGGGCGCGGCGACAACGGGAAGGCGGAGGCGGAAGCAGCGGGGGAAGGGCGAGGGCGAGGCTGGTGGCGACGACGGCTTCGAGCGTGAGGGCGGCACCGCCGACGAAGACGACGCGGTTGGCGGTGGCGCCCGCAGAGGCGAGGCGGGCGGGCCGGGATCGCGGGGGAAGCCACTGCCGCCGCGGGTGCGGGTCAAGCTCCCGGACGATCTACGCCTCAAGCTCGAGGAGCAGCTGCGGCGGATCGAGGAGTCGCCCTCCTCTGCGGGTGGACGCCGGACGGCGCGAGGGGCCGGGGCGGAGGCGGAGGGATAGCCGGCTCAGGGAGCCGGCCCGGCCGCATGGACGAACCCGTCGCCGCCCCGCGCGGACTCGGCGCACTACGGATCCAGGCCGACGATTCCCTCGGATTGCCCCTCCACCCATACCCCCCGGCTCATCCGCGGGGTGTTGAACGCCCAGCCGATCCGCCCGGAACGATCCAGCAGGATGATGCCGCCAAGCCCCCCGACCCGCCGCTGAAACCAAAGGATCGCTGCCCGCGCCGCGAGCGAAGGGTGAGGGATGAGCGGTCCCCCCGGTCCGGCGGCGGGCGGATCGGCTGCGGAGAGGCTGGGGGCGGGGCCTGGTGCGAGGCTCGGCGCGACGTCTGGCGCGGCATCCGGCGCAGATGCCGGTGCGAAGGCCGGCGCAAGCCGCCGGACTGCGGCGGATGCGAGGGTGGCCCGCAAGATCGACTCCCCCCAACCGGTCGCGGAGCACGCGCCGAGGTCGTCGTCGGCGAAGGTCCCGGCGCCGATCACCGGCGAGTCTCCGATACGCTCGGGCCACTTGCCGGGCGCGCCCCCGGTAGAGGTTGCGGCGGCGAGCCGCCCGCAGCGATCGCGGGCCACGGCGCCCACCGTGCCTCCCGGAGCAGGACGACCAGGCAGAGGCGGATCGGCGGAGAGCGGTCGGCCGGCCGCGGGTGGCCCTTGCGCATCGCCATCGACCTCTCGTCCGGATGGCGCATACGCATCCCCGCCGAAGCACAGCCGCGGTAGAAACCCGAGTTCCTCGCGCGCCTCGGGGTGATCGAAGGGATCGGAACTGCGGAACCGGTCGTCGCCGAGAATGGCCGCGAGCCGGCGCCGCTCGCGGTCGAGCACGAAAGATTCGGGATCAGCCAGCGGCAGGCCGAGGAGGCGGGCCGCTTCATGCGCTCCCTCTCCACTCAGGAACACGTGGCGCCCGCGCTCGAGAATGGCGCGCGCCAGCCGCACCGGGCTTCGGACCCTGCGCACGCAAGTCACGGCCCCGGCGCGCAGGTCGGCTCCATCCATGACCGAGGCGTCCATCTCCACCTGGCCCGCCGTGTTCAGCACCGAGCCGATGCCGGCATCGAAGGTGGGGTCCTCCTCCAAAAGGACGATCGCCTCCGTCACGGCATCGAGCGCGGATCCGCCCTCTTCCAGCACGCGACGGCCCATCGCGAGTGCTGCGCGCATACCTCGGCTGTGCGCTTCGGCCTCCGCATCGGGGATCTGCCAGGCGCCTCCGTGAACGGCGAAGGCCAGTGGGCCGCGGGCGGTGAGACTCGGTTCCCCGACGAATCTGCTGGGTGGATGGGTGGCCATGCGGTTGACCTCCGGTTGCGGCCCGGGTCGCCCCAGCGACCCTTGGGGGATCACCCTACCGAGCCGAGACTCCACGGGCAACGGCGAAGCGGCCGGAGCGGTCTTCGGGCCCGCCCGGAGCCGGTCGTCGGGCTCGGCCGGAG
>CAYYQN010000096.1:4741-7572 GCA_964473865.1 uncultured bacterium
CCGGAGCCGGTCGTCGGGCTCGGCCGGAGAGCCCGGCCTGCCTGGCGCGAGAGGAGTATTCAGGGTCGAGCGGGCCCAATCCGTTTCTCCGAGTTCCTCGATCTGCTAGAATCGTCGCCGCGATCCGATCGGGGTGCGGACCGCCCTCGCGCCGGAGAGCGTTCTTGTCAACCTTGTGCTCCGAACGAAGGAGGGAAGCGTGATGTCCGCCCCCAGAGTGCTGCTTGCGTGTCTCCTCGTCACATTGTTCCTCTCCGGCTGCGGCAGCGACGACGGAGGAGAGAAGCCCTCGAATCCGGTGCCGGCCGCGATCTCCGGCTTTGTCGTCAAGGGCCCGGTCGCGGGGGCGAAGGTGGAGATCCGGACGATCGGCGCGGCGGGGATGCCCGGCACGCTCGTGTTGGGGCCGCTGACGACCCAGGCCGATGGCAGCTGGTCCGGCACGCTGGAGGACGGTCAGGACAAGGAGTATCTGGTCGTGGCCGGAGGCGGGACGTATGTCGACGAAGCGACCGGTTCCGCGGTGACACTGGCCCCCGCGCAGCAGCTGGTGGGCTACCTCAACACCCGGAACTCGACCGTTGCCGTGGTGACCCCGGTGACGCACGCCATGCATGTCGGGGCGCAGACGTTGATCGCGCGCGGGGTTTCTCCGGCGGATGCCTGGGCGAACCGGAGAAGCGAGTTCGAGGGCTTCGGCTTCAACCCTCTCACCACCGCGCCCCAGGGTACGGGCAGCGGGGGCCAGAGGAGTTATGCGGCTCTGCTGGCGGGTTTTTCCGCACTCGCGCACGAGTCGGAGTTCACGGACCTGGGCACCAATGCCTTCGATGTGGTTGCCGCCCTGGCTCGGGATCTGAGCGATGGGAGATTCGACGCCAAGGACCCGGGGGGATCGGAGATCCGGGTCGGAAGCGAACCTCTGCCGGCGGCGGATCCCGGTGGGGTTGGGGCGCTGGTGGAGGCCGCCGAGGCGCACGCCGGGGACGCTGGTCTGTGGGGAGTCGTGGAGATCTCGCCCCCCGTTCCTCCGACCGGTTGTTCCGCCGTGCTCCAGGCCGCGCATGACAAGCTGGAGGAGACTCTCTTCTTCGAGATCAACGACGAGGATCCCGAGACTCCGGATGATGTTGACTTCCGGGAGGCGAAGGAGCGGTACGAGCAGGTGATCCAGTGCGACCCCGACAACGTCGAGGCGCATCTCGCCCTGAGCCTGATCGAAGTCGCGATCCTCACCACCGATCCGGAGGTGAACGCGGCCTTCGACGACTGGAAGGCGTACCTGGACGAGTCCGTTCCGTTCGAGACGGGCGCCCCGACGCTTGGCGGCTTCGGCCCGTTTGGAGTGCCCCGGGGCGATGCCGCGTTCTCGCTTCCCGTGGACGTGATCCAACGAACGGTCCTGAGTCTGGCCCGGATGGGGCGTTTCGATTCGGTGCCCCAGGTCTCCACCGTCCAGGAGATCCTGGCGGAGAAGGTGATCCCGGCCGCCACCCGGGCGATCGGCCATCTCGACATCGTTCTGGGCGGCGATCCCGCCTACGAATTCACCATCACGCCGAAGATGCAGGGCGACATGCTCGAGTTGCCCTTGCAGGCGGACCGGACCGACTTCCTGGCGACGCGCGGCGCACTCCATGGGCTGCGCGCCGCGTGCCGGGCCGCCGTCAGCTACGAGGTCAGCATGCCCGCCTACGACGAATCCAACATCCTGGCGGCTCTCGACCAGGAGAACGGAACCTGGCTGAAGCTCCGCGCGGGCGGGACCGAGAACATGGCGGCGGTGCCGGCCGACCTGCTGGCCGCGGCGCGGGACCTGGATGCCGGCATCACCGCCTTGTTCGCTGAGATCGACTCCGGCACGGACAACCAGGATGACGAGGTGATCAAGATCGGTCCGGATCTGCCGGCCCGCTCGGAGATCGCGGACTTCCAGAGCGACGAGCTCCCGCGCATCACCCGGTCGCTGCAGGGGCCAACTCCGGAATCCTATGACTGGGACTTCGACGAGGAGACGCCGCGGGTGACGCTCACCGTGGACCTGGAGGCCTTCTTCACCAATCCGGTGCCGGACTTCAAGGCCCTGGCCCCCCGGTATGAGCTTTCCACTGAGGTTGTTCCCTACGAGGAGGATCACTTCTGGAGTGACGGAACCCAGCCCGTCACCGTCGACGTACCGGAATCCGGCCCCGTCTACGGAGGAACCTGTTGGAAGGCGTATTACGATTTCGAGCTGTCCGAAGACTCCTGCTACGGTGCGCCTTCCTGGCTGGAGACGGCGATGCGGCAGGTTCTCGAGAGCAGACTGGAGGAGGCCCGGGCCACGACGGGCTGGGCGGGGGATGTGAGCGTCCAGGTGAGCTATCCCGGGGGGCAGCTCAGCCCGGGCCCGCAGATCATCAATCTCACCTTTACGGTTTCCTATTCCACTGCCGAGAGGTGGGTCGCAATCCCGGTGATCACATTCGAAGCCGACACCTTTGAGGAGTGGGCCGCCGACTGGCCGGATCCGACCGTCCACGGTCTCTTTCCCGGCGTCCCCTCCGCCGACCAGATGCTGAGGATCTTCGGTATCGACGCGTACGATTGGGAGAAGGTCCTGCGACTCGACTGGGCGGACGAGTTCGGGGACGCGAGTACGAGCCCCCCTCTGCCTCCACGACCATGATCCACCTTCCACGAGGGCGGCGGCGATCGCCGGCCGCCGCTCTCCGGCGTCTCCTGCTCCCCCTGCTCCCCCTCCTGGGGCCTACGCCGGCGCAGGCCGAGGTCCCACGCCTGCTCCTGGAGACGCTTCAGATCGGGAGCCGGACCGATCTCGGACTGGGAGG
>CAYYQN010000096.1:7672-10437 GCA_964473865.1 uncultured bacterium
CCCCGATCTCGTCGCCAAGGCCACGTTTCCACTCACGCGGGCCGCGACCCGAAGGGGAGCGGTTCCGCTGGTCTGCGGCCTTCGCGCGACCGTCCGGGAACGACTGTGGGTTGCCGGCGCGTGGCGCTCCGGCTCCTATGGAGTACCGCTCGATGCAATTGCGGAAGAGGAGCGGATCCACGCGTCGCTGAATCTGGCGGAAGAGACGCGGGATGCGGCGGGTCGGCTCCGGCTTGCACTCGGGGTGGTGGCGGAGTGGTCGTATCGCGAGACCGCATTTCGGCCGGCGGCGGGCCTCACGGATCAATACCGCGACGAGTTCCGGCCGGAAGCCGCGTGGATCCTGCGTCAAGTCTCGCTCGAGTGGCGAGCGCCGGCGTCCCGCCATGCTCTGATGGTCCGGCGCACCAACGCCGACTTCTCAGGACGGGCCAACGGCTACTGGGGCGGGCAGCGATACCTCCGCCTGAGCTCCGGAAGCGCGCGCCTCGATGGATGGCTCGTCGCGGGCGAAGCGCGATTCGGCCGCCACCGGACCCAGGCCGAGGTGGAGACCTCGGAATTCCAGGGGTTCGGCCGCGCCGACATCGAAGGGTGGCGCTTCGACCGCTCCAACTTCGTCGGAGGGAAGAGAGTCGCGGAGGCCGGCGCGGAGGGCACCTTGCGGCGGTTCCGCCTGGCGGGGGAGACCGCGCGCCGCTGGGGGCGACTCCGCGGCGCCCTGACCTGGTACGAGATCCGGCCCCGCGCAGAGCTCGAGTCATGGATCAAGATCGTCTTCACCGTGAGAGACCGCGAACGGCACGAGCTCTCGAGTGACCGATACTCCCTGGCGGCCTTCTCGCTCGGCGGATCGGCGGAGCTGCACGGCCTCTCTCTATCGCTCGGCCTGCACCAGTTCGTGCACTTCGACGATCATGGGGGACGGGGGGCCGGCGAGCCCGAAGACCTCGTCGATGAGCGTCCTTCCGGTTGGTTCGGCGGGACCTTCCTCGAGACGTCGGTGGCCAAGGAGTTCTGACCAGGGCAAGCGCCGCCCTGTGCTCGCGTTGTTGCGAATGTCGGTGTCGACGACTTCGACGACTTCCACAACTTCGACAGCCTCGAAGTCTGCGGCGGCGCGATGTCGGATTTCCTTGACCTCATAATTGAGACACGGTATCGTTCTCGTCGTCTCTAGCATTCATCAGACATGCAGTTCGCGGAGGACCCATGAAGCATCTGACGATAAAGGTTCTCGTTCTGGCAATCTGCGCGCTCACCGGGCCTGGTGCTGCCGCCGCCGCTGTACCATTCATCGGTTTCTGGAGTGATGCCGGTTCGCAGGCGATCATCGACGTACCGTTGTATCGGGACCGCGCGGGAGTCTACCGGTTGGACGACTGGGAGTACTCGACCAGTGGTTTTGCGATCCGCCTGCACAACGTGATCCTGGATCCGGATCCGTCGATCGCCTACAGCGTTGCCGTGACCGACTTCGGCGTGCCGAGCACCTTCGGCTTTATCTTCGGCACTCCGATCGTGCCGACGGGCGCCCCGAACACCGTGGTTTCGTATGTCGAGGGAGACCTGATCGATTCGACCGGCGATGGGATCTCCCTGACTCCAACCGCGGCCACTCTTCAGGTCTCCGATGTCGGTGCCCCATTGACAAACATGGGGGTCGACGTCGGCCCGGCGTTCTTCACGGGGCCCGGCGTCGCCGGCGCATCCTACGACTACGGCCTCCACACCGCGGGACCGATGTCCGGTCCCGGTCCCGGTCCGTGGACCTTTCTGCAGACGAGCGCATCGTTCGCGCTCTCTGGCGGAGGCGACTTCGCCGCCATTTCTGGTTTCGCCGGCATCACGGAGGGTGTGCATCCCGTACCCGAGCCGACATCGTTTCTCCTGTTGGGCGGGGGCCTTCTCGGTGCCGCGCTGATCCGAAGGCGGCGCGCTCGCTGATCGGACTCGAGAGCGGACCCCGACCAGGGCCGGTCGCCGCGCATGCCGGGACCGGCCTTCGTACGCCCCATCAGAACCGAACAACGCCTGTCTTCCGCGCGCACCGCGGCGTATGGTGTTCCGGGCATCCGGGTGCCCACCGGAGGGGCTAGCGACCGGTGGGGATTGTGGATGAGGCCCGCGACCACGACAGGGGGGCGCATGGATCCTGCAGGGACCTTCGATGTCATCGTCTTCGGGCCGCATCCCGACGACGTGGAGATGGGAATCGCCGGGACGGTGATCCTCCTGGCCGAAGCGGGCAAGCGGGTGCTCAATGTCTCGCTGACGCGGGGCGAAGCCGGCACCTTCGGCACGCCGGAAACCAGGCGGGCGGAATTCGACGAGGCGAATCGGATCATGGGGTCCGTGGGACTCATGCTCGACTTCCCGGATACCGGCGTAACCAACGATCCAGCCGGGAGACTCAAGATTG
This sequence comes from uncultured bacterium, assembly GCA_964473865.1. Taxonomy (GTDB): domain Bacteria; phylum Eisenbacteria; class RBG-16-71-46; order CAIMUX01; family CAIMUX01; genus CAIMUX01. The sequence continues at coordinate 10,095 of CAYYQN010000096.1, forward strand.
CCTGCGTCGTGCGGACCTACCGGCCAACCGTGGTCCTGGCACCCTATCACACCAATCGCTTCGGCCACCTGGACGGGACGGCGAACGTGGATCACCCGGCCACCGGCGCGGTGGTCCGGGACGGTTTGAAGATGGCGCGCTTCAAGTCACAGCTGCCGGAGTTGCCGCCGCATGAGGTGCCGTACCTCTACTACTACATGGTTCCAAAGGACATGCTGCCGACGATGATCGTTGACGTCTCCTCGGTGATTGATCGGGCACGCCAGGCGATTCGGGCCTACGGGACGCAAATGGCGATTCGCAAGCGCGAGAACCCGGTCTTCGATCTGCTCGACACCATCCG
>CAYYQN010000096.1:10537-11895 GCA_964473865.1 uncultured bacterium
GTGAGCCAGCCGGAGAGGGTGGCGGCGCGTCCCCAGGGGACCGCGTGACCGCCGGAGTCCTCATCTTTGATCTCGGCCTGCATCTGGCCGAAGAGGCCAGGGTGGAACTGATGGTCGAGGAGGAGCTCCACCCCTCGGCTTTCGAGCGACAGGCTCGCCGGCGGCGCGGCAACTCCCGGGAACAGCTCGTCTGCTTCGGCGGCATCACTCAGGCTGAACACCAGGTCCGAATACTCCCGGTCGTGCACCGCGATGTAGAGAACGGCATGCGCCGACAGATGGTGTTGAACCCCGATCTCGAAGGCGCGGGAGGTCTGCGGCGTGACGTCCGGGGGACTCCGGACCAGGTCGTTCTGACGGAGAAACTGGCTGAGGAGCATCGGGAACTGATACAGCAGTCCGTACTGCACATGGAGCGCGTCTCGCTCGCTGAACGGCTGGCGGAAGCCGATCCGCGGAGAACAGGTGGCGGCGCGAGCGTCCCCCGGATACTCCGAGATTCGTCGTTCGTCCCAGCGCAGGGCCAGGGTCATGGAGGAGTGGACATCGCTGTACCAGGTGTCCTGCAGGAACGCGAAGCGATCCAGCGTGTGCATCCAGCGATCCAGGGATCCCAGGGGGGTCCAGTTCACCGCCGGTCGGGCGGCGTAGAAGCGGTGTCGGCCGAAGGTGATTCCGCCGCCCGCCGACAGATCATGACCACCGCGCCGGATCTCCAGGTCCGCCGCCGCCGAGAGCTCCCGGCTTCGTCCATCTTCGTACTCCGGGTAGTAGCCATGAGTGGCGAAGAACGGCTCCAGTTGGTGGTTCAGTCCCGTGGTCTCCTCACGGATCCAGTGGCGGACGGATGGAGCGCCATCCAAGGTGATTCCATCGAACCGGGTGGAGTACCGGTGTTCCGCGGCGCGAACCGACCCGTGGAGGGTCGCCCGGGCCCCCCAGCGCCTGGTGGCCGAACCTTGGAGGAGCCGGCTGGTGCGCAGGCGCGCCGGCACATGCCGCGGGCCGTCGTAGAACACGACGCTGTCCGCGGTGCTCCCGGGATCGACAAACGTCGTGTAGCGGTCGTACCCGGGCTCGAAGCCGACCCAGCCGCGGCGCGCGTAGTGGTGGTAGTAGGACTTCACTCGCGATTCGCTGCCGAGATACAGCAGAGAGACCTGGTGGGAGCGTGACCGGTCGTCCCAGACGATGCGGGCCATTCCTTCCGCAGCCGTGCTCATCCGCTCGCCCAGGGAGAGACCGAGGAGCCGCGCATCCGGCCGGGCGTGATCGTAGCCTTGGCCGCCGTCGGTCAGCTGCGCCTGGCCGGAGGCGGAGTAGGCGAGTCCGGCGACCGGGAGCGGGCCGCCCGCCGT
>CAYYQN010000097.1:0-11870 GCA_964473865.1 uncultured bacterium
GGGGTGCGGGAAGCGGGGTTCAGCTCCAGCGGCCGGCCATCCGGGCTGGCGGACCGCGACGCCGAAGGCCAGCCATCGCGTTCCCGGCCATCGGGAAGCGGGGGCTGGGGATCAGCCCTTGGCCTCTCACGCATGGCGTGGCGGCGGCAATGTCCCGGACAGCGGCCTTCCGCCGATGACGCGGGGATGGCCGATGAGTGGTTTGGACCCGCCGTGGCGTGTGGAGACAGCGACCGGGAGTTCGGAGTCGGTGAGGGCCGCGCACCAGCTGGCGGCCTGGGAGGTGACGTGGGCGACGTCGCTCATGCGAATCGAGTGACCGCAACGTCGCCGCCAGGTCCGCGCGAACCGGTGACCCGGGTCTGCACACGGGCGGCCGGATCGTCGAGGATGCGGGCAGAGCGTTCCCAGGCCGGCCGGCCGGGCAGGAGGCATCCTGACGCCGCGTCCCGACATCTGCCATGCGGTTGCGCTTCGAGCGAGGAACAGGCTATCCCCATGCGCCCGTTTCGGGTATAATTGGCAGCGCTACGGTCGACCAGTGGAGTCCTGACCGGATCCCGGCCACGGAGGCACGTCATGCACGCCGATTCGACCCGTCCGACCCCCGAACCCCGATCCCCCTTTGCGTTGTCCTCGGTCCGGCGACGCGACTTCCTGAAGATGACGGCCGGCGCCGCCCTGGCCGGGATGCTACCCGGCGGCCTGCGGGGTGCGGTCGCCGGGGCCCCGTCCGGTTTTGCGGGCGCCCGCGGCAATGCCATGCCGGGGCGGATTTTCATCTATCGCGACACCGCGATGAACGGGCACGGGACCATCTCCATGTCGCAGGTCGAGGCCGCCGTCCATCAGGGGGTGCGTCTCCTGACGGCGAAGCCGACCGTCGCCGGAGCATTCGAGAGCCTCCTTCCGGGCGTGACCGCCACCTCGCGCGTGGCCATCAAGGTGAACTGCATCAACTCGTCGACTCCGACGCGCTGGGAGGTGGCCCGAGGAGTCGTTTCCGGACTGGCCGCGATGCTCGGCGGGAGTTACGACGTCAGCCGGGTCACGATCTATGACAACCAGAGTCTGTCCGCGTCCGGATACGTCGCGTCCAACTTCACCTTCAATGGACACACCGCCGTCCTGAGCAGCAGCAACAACCCCAGCTCCTACGCGGTCGTCCCCGGCCATTACCTCTCCCAGTACCTTATCGACGCCAACTACATCATCAACCTGCCGGTGCTGAAGTCCCACTACGACGCCAACAACCAGATCACCGCCGCGATGAAGAACCACTATGGTTCGTGCAACCCTTCCAGTCTCTGCGGCGAGACCGAGAACATGCTCTGGATCAGTTCGGACGGCTATATCCGGAACCGGACCTCCCTCATCATCACCGACGCGATCCGAGCGACGTACAACGGGGGTCCCGGGGACCCGCCCCAGTCGTGGCTCCTCTTCCCCGAGCACACTCCGAACACTCTTTTCTTCACCACTGATCCGGTCACCAACGAGTATTGGGCGCGCGACATGATCAACCGGGAGCGCAACCTCCACGGCTGGGGGCCCAAGCCCTGCCCCTGGATCGAGACCGCCGGGGACTCGCCGTTCGAGCTCGGGATCTGCGACCCGGGACAGATGCAGGCCTTCCAGCTGGAGCCGAGCGACGTGGCGGAGCCCGCGTCGCTGACGGTCGGAGCCACTCTGGATCCCAATGTTCCCAATCCGTTCTCGGACTCCACCGTCCTGCGCTTCCGTCTGCCCCGCTCGGCCGCGGCTACGGTGACCGTAGTGGACGCCTCGGGCCGCCTGGTGCGGCGGCTGGGGCATCACGATCTCTCGGCCGGCGCCCATGAACTGACGTGGGATGGGCGGGACGGCGCGGGTCGGTCGCTTCCTTCCGGCATCTACTTTGCGCACCTGGAGTCCGGTGGCGTCCGGCAGAGCCGCCGGATCACGCTCGCCCGGTGATGGGCCGGGACCGGTGCCGGCCGCGAGAGGTCGGAGTGAAATGCCCGGTGCCTTCGGGCCGTACCCAGGATCAGGATCCTGCGGTGCTCCGCACCCGGCCGGCCGAGCTCCGCGGCAGCCCGCCGGCGGCGAGCGGGTCGTTGCCGGACCGAGGTGCTGGTTCGGGGTGCAGCCTCGACGTACAGGATCGAGGTGCAGGACAGACGTGCAGCATCGAGGAGCAGAATCGAGGTGCAGGATCGAGTCGCCCACGGGCTGAGGAGGGGGGAGGAACGATGAGGAGTCGCGAGGCGAGTGGAGATTGGCGGCGGTTCGTACGCGCGGGGAACCGCGCAGGGAGCGGCGCGGGGAGAGGCGCGGGGACGAACGTGGAGAGAGGCACGGAGAGAGGTGCACGGAAGCGCGCGGGGGCTCTCGTCGCCGGGAAGCGTGCGAGTGTTCGCGTCGCCGGCGCGCTCTGGCTGCTCGCCGGATTGTCCCTGTTCGCCGGCTGCGGGGATGACAAGAGCACGAACGGCACCCCCGGCCCGACGACGCCCAGCCACCCCCAGGATCTCATCCCGCCGAGCGGCGGAGGACTGACGCGGTCGGGCGAGATGCTGCTCGCGGACACGGCGCAGGAACTGCAGCAGGCCATCGACGGAGGCTACTCCCTCTACACCCAGTACTCGTTCCAGGAGTTCGCCGGACAGGAGTTCCATGCCACCGTCGACGGCAACCAGCAAACGGTCCGGATCTGGGTCTTCCGCATGGGCACGGCCCAGAACGCCCAGGATCTGCACAACGACAGCAACAATCAGATGGGCACGCCCACCTCGGAGTACGGATCGGAGGCGCGAATCGAGATCAGCAGCGCCACCACCATTCGCTTCTGGCGGGACGTCTACTGGACGCTCCTGACGATCGACTCGAGCTCCGCCAATGCCCAGACCCTCCTGGCGCTTCTGGCCCGCAACATTGACGACGAAATCAAACCATAGCGGGCGGGGGCAGAACCCGGCCGGGAGCCGCCGGTGAGACGCCGCGAATTCCTCGGGCACGGCGGCCGTTGGCTCGCGGCCGCAACCCTTCTTCCGGCGGGGCGCCTCTTCGCCTCTGAACCCGCGACCGCGCCGCCCGATCTGGTGCTGGCCAGGGGAGAGGCGCGCCGCGCCGTCTTCCAGGCCCTCGAGGCTCTCGGAGGCATGGGCCGGTTTGTGCGCGAGGGCCAGGTCGTCCTGGTGAAGCCGAATATCGGCTTTGACGCCCCGCCGGCCTGGGGGGCTACCACGCACCCGGATGTGCTCGCGGCCGTGATCGAGTCCTGCGTCGCGGCGAAGGCGAAACGGGTCATCGTGGCCGATCACACGATTCGCCCGGCGGAACGGTGCTTCGAGCGCTCCGGTCTGAGCGCGGCGGTGAAGCCCTTCGCCAATGCCCGTCTCGTCTCGCTCGGAGAGGAAAGCGCCTTCGAGGAGGTCCTGATCCCTCAGGGGAAGGTCCTGAAGCGCGCCCGCGTTGCCTCGCTGGCGAAAAAGGCCGATGTCTTCATCAACCTGCCCACCGCCAAATCGCACTCGGCCAGCCGCGTCAGTTTCGGGCTCAAGAACCTGATGGGCCTGGTCTGGGATCGGCAGGCCTTTCACAGCGATTTCGACCTCCACCAGGGGATCGCGGACCTGGCCTCCGTGCTGCGGCCGCACCTCACGATCCTGGACGCCACGCGGCTCTTGAAGACCGGAGGTCCTTCCGGACCCGGCGAGGTCGAGCCGTACGGCGGGATCGTCGCGGGAACCGATCCCGTGGCCCTGGATGCCTATGCCGCTCGACTCGCGCCCTGGGGTGGGCAGACCTGCCGCGGCGAAGAGATCGCCCACATACGCCTGGCGGGAGAGCTGGGGCTGGGGACGTGCCAGCTGGAGACATTGCGGGTCCTGGAATTGAAGGGATGAGCCCGCGGTCGCCTGGGGGCGATCGCGTCAGCCGCCGGCCGCGGATCCCGGGAGAAGGTGGCCCTCCGCCCGAACCCGTTCGCCCGCGATCGCCGCGCGCCCTTTGTCCCAGGCGACGAGGAAGAAGATCCGGCTGCGCAGCCAGGGGTCGGCCGTGGCGCGGCGCCAGCGACGGGCGCGATCCCGCCAGGCGGGATCTGCGGGAAAGATTCCGGCCAGCGTCTCGGCCAGCGCGGTGTGGATCTCCTGGTAGCCCGGGCTGGTCGGTCTTTCCTGGTGCACGTCATAGCGAGTCCAGCCGGCTACCTCGTATCGCGGGACGGTGGCGGAGATGTCGGCCACGGCCTTCAGGCAGAACGCGCGGACCTCAGGATCGCCCGTAGCACGCGCATAGTCCCAGAGTCCCAGCCAGGCGAAGAGGCAGCCGTTCAGCACGTGGGATGGCGGGGTACAGGGGTACTCCTCGAAGAAGACCGCGCCGTCGTCGCCGCGCCAGACGATGGGGAGATCGGAGTCCATGAGGACGCGCGCGGCCCGCCCCGCCCAGTCCAGGTACTCGTGCCGGCCGGTGTATGCCGCGCCGCGCACGAGAATCGAGATCGCTTGTCCCTGGGTGAGGGCGGAGATCCAACGGTCGTGCAGGCCGTACCGGTCGATTCGGAAGTACTGCGGCCAGACCGGAAGACTGTCGGGAAGCAGCAACATCCCGTCGTGCACCAGCCATTCGAGCTGACGGCGGAAGACCGCATCCAGATCCGGCCGCGCCTCGCGCAGGAGCTGGTCGTGGATCGCGAGCGAGCCCTGGATGACGGTCAGAGGATCGTGCCGGAGCTTGCCCCCCCAGACGATGTCCTTCTCGGAGCAGAAGATCCCGTCCCCGGCGAGGCTTTCTTGTACGGCGGCGGAGTCGGGCAGATCTCCCGTCCAGTCGAGATAGAAGCAGGTCGGATGAGGCGACTGCAGGCTGGCGGGGTTGAACCGGCTCGCGGTGTGAAGGAAGGAGTACCGCACCATCCGATGGGCGACGAATCCGGCGCCGGCAAGACCGATCAGGCAGAGCCAGACGACGAGTCTGCGACGTCGACCGGCCCGAGAGCCGGATCGGGACCCCAGTGTTGTCCTTGGATTCATGGCCGCCGAGCCTAGTCGAGCCCGGGAGCGACTTCAAGGCTCTTCCCGGCTGGGGCGATAGGAGTGTACGCCCGAGATGGCGGCGCGTATCATCACCCGGTGGTGGATCCCGCGGATGCGGGGCCACGGCAGACCCACGGCGTACGAAGGGATCTACCGATGACGGAGGCCCGCCCGCGGCCCGTCGCTCTGGCGATTGCGGGGCTGACGCTCGCCGCTCTTCTGCTGCGACTCTGGGGACTGACGAGGCAGTCCCTCTGGGTGGATGAGGCCTTCACCATCCTCTACGCCCAGATCTTCGACGGATACACGGCCCAGAAGTTCTTCTACAACCTGCAAGGGCCGGTCCATGCGGCCGCCCTCTATCTCTGGACCTGTCTCTTCGGCACCGGGGAAGCGGCCCTGCGATCACTTGGAGCCGTCCTGGGCGCCGCCACCGTGCCGTGCCTCTACTGGGCCCTCCGGCCGGTCCTGCGCCGAGAGGCGGTCTTGGTGGCCTGCCTCCTGCTCACCCTGTCCCCCTTCCACCTCTGGTATTCCCAGGAGGTGCGCAACTACGTCCTCATGATCCTGCTCGCCATCCTGTCGATCGGGGCCTACGTACGAATCGTTTCGGGCGGCAGAGGCTGGGTGCCCTACACGTTGTTCAATGTGCTCGGGATTCTGAGCAATCTCTCGTACCTGTTTCTGCTGGTTGCCCAGGCGGGGGCGCTCCTTGGTCTCGGGGGCCGCCGGCGGTCCCTGATCGGCCGTCTGGCCTTGAGCTGGGGCGCGACTCTCCTCGCACTCACCCCGTGGTTCATCCAGTTCTACCATCGGATGATGGTTCCTGCCGGTCTGGCGGGGCGTCCCGCCGTGAGCGACCTGACCGACGTCCGGGGCGCCACCACGATACCGCTCTTCGGCCTGCCGTATGCCTACTACGCTCTCGCCACCGGCTACAGCTACGGGCCGAGCCTCGCCGAGCTGCACACGACCGCCCACGCCGGACTGGCGGCGGCCGTCCGCGGACACCTTCCGGCGGTCCTCTGGGCCGCCGCCGCGTTCGGAATCGCGGGGACTCTGGGCGTGCGAAGGCTCTGGCGCGATGGAGGGCTGCAGCGTTTCTGGATTCTTCTTCTCCTCCTCCCGGTGGCGCTGATCTATCTGGTCGCGCTGCTGAACCTGAAGGTCTTCAACGCCCGCTATGCCGCCGTGGCGTTTCCGGCCCTGCTGGCGATCCTGGCCACCGGCGTCCTGGCTCCGAGCCGCGCGGCGCTCCGGTGGTTGCTCCTCCTGGCGATCCTCATCCCCTTCGGCGTCAGCATCGCGGGCCACGAGTTTGCCCCTCGCTACTGGAAGGAGGATGCGCGCTCGGCCGCCGCGTTCATCCGGGCCGAGGCCCGCCCCGGCGACTTCCTTCTCACCGTGGGTTCCGATATCACCTTCCACGCCTACTACTGGCCGGTCGGAGGTGGTGCGCCCACGGGCGTGGACCTGTGGAACACGCGAGAGTGGCAGAACCAGGGGCTCCCGATCGCGGAGCAATTTGCGCAGTTCGAGGAACAGGTGCGAAACCACCGGCGCGTCTTCGTCCTGTTCTTGCGCCCGCAGGAGACCGATCGCGAGGGTCGCTGGGCCGCGTATCTTGCCCGTCGCCCGGGAATCGAGCGGACGGTGACCTACCCCGGAGTCACCATCCAGGTCCTGACCGGGGGGGCTCTTTAAGCGGACGACGCGTCGGCGCCGGCGCCGGCTCGGGCGTTGGCGCTGGCACCGGCGCGAAACGGGCGTTTCAGGCCCTGGCCGGGCCCGGCGCCGTTTCCGTCGGTCGAGGGCGCGGACCAGGCGACACGCAGACGACTCGCGTTGCCGCCTGATCCCGGCTCAGTCCGGGATCTCCGGCTCGACCAGTCTCGCCAGCAGGGCGAGCGACTCCTGCCAGCCGAGATAGCAGGCCTCTACCGGGATCACGGCGGGAATCCCCTCCTGCACGATGGTGAGCTCCGTGCCGACGCTAACCCTCGCCACGGTGACCGTGACCTGCATCTCGCCGGGCAGGTTGGCGTCATCGAACCTGTCGGTGTAACGGAGCCGTTCGTTCGGGACGATCTCCAGGAAGTCGCCGCCGAACGTGTGGCTTTTTCCGGAGGAGAAGTTCGTGAAGGACATCCGGTGCTTTCCCCCGACCTTGGGCTCCCAGACGTGGACCTTGCCGGTGAACCCGTGCGGAGGGATCCATTTGAGCATGGCGTCGGGATCGACGAACGCGCGGAACACGCGGTCGGGGGGTGCGTGCAGCACCCGGTGCAGACGGACTGTATTCGTTGACATCGGACTCCTGCCTTTCGTGATTGGGAAGGACTTCAGGGCAAGCCAACTATGGTAACGGTGCCGGACACGTTCCGTCCAGCGTCCGCTTTCCTCTGCGGTGGGGCAGCCGGAGGCCAGCGACGGCTCCGCCCGGACGAGACCGGATGGTAGACTCTCCCATCATGAGCACCCACGACGTCCGGCTGGTCTGCTTCGATCTCGGCGGGGTCATCATCCGCATCTGCCATACCTGGGCTGAGGGATGCGCCGCGGCGGGATTGCCTGACCGCCTCACCGGTCAACCGTCGGGCGTCCGGCGGGAGATGGAACGCTGGAACGGGATCTACGAGCTGGGCGGACTCTCAGCCGGGGAGTTCTTCCGTGGGTGCTCGGAGTCCATCGGCGGGCTCTACTCCCCGGAGGAGCTGCGCCGAATCCACGTCGCGTGGCTGCTTGGCGAGTATCCCGGGATGGAGCAGCTCGTCGAGGAGCTGCGGAACGGGACCCGAGTCTCGACCGGGTGCCTTTCGAACACGAACGAGTTGCACTGGGGGATGATGGAATCCTCCTTGCCGCCTCCCGAGTTCCGGGCTTTCCGCCGCCTCGAGCACCGCCACGCCAGCCATCTGCTCAAGCTGGTCAAGCCCGCCCTCGAGGTCTTCCGGGGGTTCGAGGACCATACCGGCTTCGGCGCGAGAGAGATCCTGTTCTTCGACGACAAGTACGAGAACGTCCGGGCCGCCCGGGACGCCGGGTGGAATGCGGAGTGCGTGCGGTCGAACGGGGACCCGGCCCGGCAGATCCGGGCCTCCCTGGTCCGGCGCGGGATCGTAGGCGTTTGGCCGCCTGCTAACCATCCGCGGACGGGCTCAGGCTTCGAAGGTCCGCCTTGCGGCGGGCGGCGATGGCCGGACGCGTGAGGCCGTGACCGCGGTGGAGTGGTTCCAGCAGACGACGCCCCGGGGCGTTGCCGGCACCCCCCGGGGTTGCCCTCAGTCGCCGCCCCCGAGCGCCTTGTACAGGGCGATCTGATTCGCCTTCTCGGCCATGCGCAAGGCCACCCCGGTCTGCTGGGCGGAGTAGAGAGAGCGCTGCGCCACCAGGACACCGAGATAGCCGTCCAGCCCGGCCTGGTAGCGCGCCTCGGAGAGACGGAGCGTCCGCTCGAGCGAGACGAGCAGGCGGTCCCAGGCCTCACGTTGATCGCGCAGCGTGGCGCGCCGGGTGAGCCCATCCGCGACTTCCGCGAAGGCCGACTGGATCGCCTTTTCGTAGGCGACGATGGCCTTCTCGCGCTCGATCTTCTTCATCTTCAGGTTGGCTCGGGGGCCGCCGCCTCCAAAGAGCGGCATCTGGACGATCGGCGCATAGCGCCAGCTATCGGTACCAGAGACGAAGAGGTCCGAGAGCTCGGATGACAGGGTCCCGAACGCCGCGGTCAGCGAAATGTGCGGAAAGAAGTTGGCGCGCGCGGCGCCGATGTCGGCGTCGGCGGCGCGCAGAACGTGCTCCGCGGCGAGGATGTCCGGGCGCGCGAGCAGGATTTCTGAGGGGAGCCCGGCGGGGAGCTCCGGCAGGTCCGCGAGCACGTCCAGATCCCGGGGGAGGAGTTCATCCGGCACCGGCGAACCCACCAAGAGATCGAGGGCGTGACGGTCGATCCCCACCGCCCCGGTGAACTCGGCGCGGCTGGCCAGCGCCGCCTCCACCTGGCTCTGGGCCTGACTGAGTTCGAGATCGGAGGCCACGCCGGCGTCGCGGCTGGCCTGAACCAGGTCGCGCGAGGCGGTCTGCGCCGTGACCGTGGCCTCAGCCAGGTGGAGGCGTTCGGTGTCGGCGGCCAGTCGGAGCCAGCTTGCCGCCACCCCGGCCACCAGCGAGGTCCGCACCGCACGCTGCACCTGCCGGGTCGCCAGGTATTGCTCCAGCGCGCCCGCCTTCAGACTGCGCAGGCGCCCGAAGAGGTCGATCTCCCAGGACATGAAGCCGACCTCCACCGCGTACTGCTCTGTCGCCTCGCCGTGCCCGGACTCGGTCATCCGGTCGGGCAGCCAGGTCTTCTGTCCGGAGGCCTGGATGCCGAAGGTGGGGGTCATCTCGGCGCGCTGAACGCGGTAGAACGCGGCAGTCTCCTCGACGTTGAGCCCCGCCGTCTTCAGGTCGCGATTGTTCGCCAACGCCCGCTGAATCACCTCGCGCAGGCGGGCGTCGGAAAGGTACTGCTCCCAGGGAGGAATGGTCGCCAGACTCTCGGCCGCCGCGCTACCCGCGGCGCTTCCCGTTGCGCTTTCCGCCGCGCTCTCCGCCGCTTCTCCCGTCACGGTCGGCACCGGGAACCGGTCTGGCACCGGCAGCGGCGGACGCTCATGTTTCGGCATCATCGTGCAGCCGGCCAACACCAGCGCGGCCACCCCTACGATCGACAATCGCGTGTTCATCTTCCCTCCGCGGGAGGGACCGTGAGGCCCGAGGTCGCGTTCACGGAGGCGGGCGCCGAGGCCGGTCTCCGGGTGAACAGTCGGACAATGACCACGAAGAGGAGCGGTATGAAGAGGACCGCGAGGAAGGTCCCGCTCAGCATTCCGCCGAGAACGCTGGTGCCGATCGCCGTCTGCGCGCCGGCGCCGGCGCCGCGGGCGATGGCGAGTGGCAGCACGCCGAAGCCGAACGCCAGCGAAGTCATGACGATCGGCCGCAGGCGGACCTTGGCGGCCAGCCGCGTCGCTTCGATCAGTCCCATCCCTTGTTTCAGGTAGCTCTTGGCGAACTGCACGATCAGGATCGCGTTCTTGGTGGTCAGACCCAGAACGGTGAGCAACCCGATCTGGAAGTAGACGTCGTTGGGCTGTCCGCGCAGCGAGGTCGCCAGCACGCCCCCGAGCACGCCGAGCGGCAGCACCAGGACGATCGAGATCGGCACCGTCCAGCTTTCGTAGAGCGCCGCCAGCACCAGGAAGATCGCCAGCACCGAGAATGCGTAGAGCAGGCCGGTCTGCGCCTCGGCCATGCGCTCCTGGTAGGAGAGACCGGTCCACTCGTGACCGATTCCCTTCGGGAGCCGGGCGATGAGTTCCTCCATCGCCTGCATGGCCTCCCCGGAACTGCGGCCCGGCGCCGCCTCTCCCTGAATGTTGATCGCGGGCACGGCGTTGTAGCGTTCGAGGCGCGGCGAGCCGAAGACCCAGTGGCTAGAGGCCAATGCGGAGAAGGGAACGAGACCCCCGCGGGTGCTGGGGAGGTGCAACCGGTCGAGATCGGAGGGAAGCATGCGGAACGGGGCATCCGCCTGCGCGTAGACACGTTTGACGCGGCCGCCCTGGACGAAGTCGCCGATGTAGGTGCTGCCAAAGGCCGCGGAGAGGTAGCCCTGCACGACGCTGGGCAAGACGCCGAGAGCGCCGGCCTTGTCCCAGTCGATGTCCACCTTGTATTCCGCCACATCCTCCATGCCGAGAGGCCGCACCCGGACGAGCCGCTTGTCCTGCATGGCCATGCCGAGCAGTTGATTGCGGGCCGCCATAAGCTGGTTGTGCCCGAGCCCGCCTCGATCCTGGAGCATGAGGTCGAAGCCGGTGGCCGACGAGAGCTCCGGGATCGCGGGGGGCGGAAACACGAAGACCCGCGCCTCTCGGATTCCGGCGAGCGCCATCGTCGCTCGTCCCGAGATCGCCTTGACCTTCAACTCCGCGCGGTTGCGCTCTTCCCAGTCCCGCAGCTTGACGAAGATCATGCTCTGGCTCTGGCTGCGGCCGCCGAAGCCCATCCCGCAGATCGCCATGGTCGAGGCGACGGCGTCGCGCTCATTCTCGCGGAAGTAGGCCTGCACCCGCCTGGCCACCGCCTCGGTCTGCTCGAGGGTGGTGCCGGGCGGCGTCTGCGCGGAGACAAGCATCACGCCCTGGTCCTCCTCGGGAAGGTAGGCGGTCGGCATGCGCGAGAAGAGCAGCCAGACCCCGGCGATGATCACCAGGAAGACCGCGAGGTAGCGCAGGCGGCGGCCCAGCACGTGGCCCACCACGCGCTCGTACACCGCGCGCGAGCGGTAGAAGAGGTCGTCGAACCAGAGGAAGAACGGCCGGAGGATCCGAAACCCGGTTTCCGCGGCCTCGTGGCCCTTCGCGACCGGCTTCAGCAAGCCCGCGCACAGGACCGGCGAGAGTATCAAGGCGACGACGACCGAGAGCAACATCGAGGAGACCACCGTGATCGAGAACTGCCGGTAGATGACGCCCGTCGAACCCGGAAAGAACGCCATCGGGCCGAAGACCGCGGCCAGCACGAGGCCGATGCCCACCAGCGCACTCTGGATCTGGTCCATCGACCTCGCAGTCGCTTCGCGTGGCGAGAGCCCTTCCTCGCTCATGAGCCGCTCGACGTTCTCGACCACCACGATGGCGTCGTCGACCAGAAGCCCGATGGCGAGGACCATCGCGAACATGGTGAGCATGTTGATGGAGAAACCGAACAGGCCGAGGACTCCGAAGGTGCCGAGCAGAACTACCGGGACCGCGATCGTCGGGATCAGGGTGGCCCGGATGTTGCCCAGGAAGAGGAACATGA
>CAYYQN010000098.1:0-11671 GCA_964473865.1 uncultured bacterium
CAAGCGGACCGCGTGCGTTCCTACTTCCGCACGACCGTCCGCCGGGCGCGGCGGATCACTGCCGAATCGGAAGAGCGGGTGTCCATGGAGCTGGTGTCCGGAGAGCCGGCATCCGTGGAGTCGGCGTCCGCAGCGCCGGCGTTCGCATCCGTAGAGTCGGCGCCCGCGGAGGAGGCGTGGTGGCGGCGCGCGGCGCAGGCCCGTCACCAAGGTTGATGAATGTTGGTCCCCGCCGCGCTCTCAGAACTCTCGTGGCTCAAGCAGCCTCAGGCGAACATCCTCGGGATCCGCAATGTGGATCCACTCGCTTCCACGATCGGGGCAGATCACGTCCCAAACCCGATCGATGCTCGACAGGGCATGCTGAAACGGGCGCAGTTCCCGGAGGAAGGCCTGGACATTTCGGTTGATCGTCATTCCTGAACTCCGGGGCGGCGGAAGTGCCGTGACCCCGTCCTGCTTTCCGTAAGTCTAGTACCGATCGGAAGCCCACTTGAGCCCCGCACCTCGTGAACTCTGCCTTGGCGTCGCCGGCCTGCGGGGCGTCTATCTGTGGAGCGTCTATCCGCGGGGCGTCTACTTCGTCGCCTGGTGGGCGAGGTAGACCGTGGTGACGGCCGAGGCTACGATCGCGGTCATCTTCTCGAGGGTGCCGAGCCAATCGGACTTCTCCGACGGCGCCTTGTACCCGACGCGAATGGTCGAGCCGGCCAGAACCTCCGGATCCCACCAGAGCCGTCGCACCTTTCGCGCATAGCCGTTGGGATAGACCACGCTGGTCCGGCCCTTGTCCGCGCCTTCCGCATATCCGCCGGCGCGGTTGACGTAGTAACCCGGCTTCTTCCCCTCCCGGAAGGGGATGCTGGTGGTGTATCCGACCGCGCCGATCACGGTCACGGTGTGCGGGGTCGGTGGAATGATGATCTCGTCGCCATCTACCACCACCAGATCGCACCAGGAATGCGGATGATGCATCGCGCAGTCCAGGTCGAGCGCGACGTTGCCGATCCCGTCTCGGCGCCGGATCAGGCGGACCCCCTCGAGATAGGCTGTGGGCCGGAGACCGTCGGCCCTCTTGATCAGGTCGGACACGGTCATGCGCGGCCCCTCGATCACGTACTCGCCCGGATAGAGCACCTCCCCGCTGACCTGGACCGATCGCTGGAGCTCCCACCAGGGCAGCCGGCGGATCATCACCAGGTCGTGGGGCTTCAGCGCGAAGCTCCGTGGGGCGGTGAGAAAGTCCCGGCCCAAGGGCACTTCGATGACATCCACCGTCAGGGGCCCCGGACCTTCCGGGTCTCGGCTCTCCAGCGCCTCGGGCCTCGGCCGGGAGATCTCCACGCGCAGAGAGTCGACAGACTCGCGCAACCCTCCCGCCTTCAGGATGAGATCCCGCAGGGTCATTCCTTCCCGATAGGGGAATCTGCCCGGCGATCGGACTTCCCCGGAAATGACGACCTGAAACCGGTCCTGCAGATCCCATTTGGAGTAGACGTGAACGATGTCCTGCGGCTGCAGCAGAACCTTGTCCGCCTCCCCGGCCAGGATCGCTCCGAGGGGAAGATCATGGCTTTGCAGCGTCCCGTCCGCCGCCACCCGATCCAGCGATGCTCGCTGCTCCAGCAGGTCCGGCCAGGCAGAACCGGCCAGGTCGAGGAGGGCGGCCACGTCCATGCCGGGCACGTGCTGGTACCTACCCGGGCGTTTCACCGCCCCCTGCACCTCGACCCAGTTCTCGAGACGATCGCTCACGGCCCCAACCAGCACGGAGTCGGCATCAAAGAGCCGGGCCTGCGCGGGATCCAAGGGACGGTTCGTGGTGACGTCGAGCGGTATGTCCACCTGCATCCGGTCCGGAACTCCGGGCCGTCGCTCCGCGGGCGGCAGAACCCGGACCAGATGCAGGATTTCCGGGGCGGCTGTGGCCGTGAACCCGGCCCCGAATTCCAGCAGGTCCGTGAGGTCTTCCCCCTCCTTGAGCTCGTAGCTCAGGGGCCGCCGCACCGATCCTTTGAGCGCCACGGTCTTGCCCCGCGGCGGAATCAGCACGGTGTCGTATTCCCTCAGGATCAGGTCCTTGGACCGGTCGCCTCGCAGCAGATACTCGTAGAGGTCCAGGCTGGCCAGTAGCTGGTCTCCCCGCACCAACCGGATGTCGCGCATGGAACCGTTCACGCTCGGACCGCCCGCCGCATACAGGGCGGAGAAGATCGTCGACACCGAGCTGAGCTCGTGGGCTCCCGGCCGCACCGCCTCGCCGATCACGAAGACCCGAATCGCCCGCAGCTTCCCCAGCGACACGTCCAGGAACGTGGTCGCCTCTCCCGCGTCGTCGGAGAGTCCGGAGTAGGACTGGGCCAGGCGCGCGCGGACGGCCCCTCGAACCTGCGCCAGGGACCGGCCTGAACAGAGAATCCTCCCGCCTTTGGGCAGGATGATCGTCCCATCGCGATCCACGATCCGCTCGATCCGAAACTCCACATCCCCCCAGACGTCGACGACGATCTGGTCGCCCACCCCCACGACATAGTCGGCCGGAACCGGGCCGAAGGCGTGCTTCCCGAAGCCCTCCGCCTGGAGCGAGAAGAAGTCCGCACCGAAGAGGGAAGACTCCTTGGGGGTCGTGGCGCGCCGCGGACGCTCCTCATCGACTTCGATCGAGTCCCGGGATCCCGTGGCCGACGGCAGGACCACCTCCGGCATGCTGTCCGGCAGAGCCCGTCGGCCCGGCAGGTCCGGAGAGCTGAGCGCCGTGCTGTCCGGCACACCGGACTGGGCCAGCCGATATCGCCGGACCATCTCCTCCCGGGTGATCCCCGCGCGCCGCGCCGCCTCATCCAGCGCTTCCGCCGGTACCGTCTGCGCCACCGCGGATCCGGCCGCGAGGAGCAGGGCCACAGAGCCGAGAAACGCGGCCGGCCGGCCGGCATTGCGGCACGGGGATCGACGCGGCACCACCTGTCGTTTGTCGGCGCGGACGGTGTTGTTGGGCATGAGGCTTTCTACCATGCGGGTGCCGGCGAGCCAAGGACGAATCGCGCGGAGGCGGCGTCCGCCTGATTCGCCCTCCCGGACAGGGGCGTCTGCGCCGCTCCGCTCGCCGTCCGGCCGCCCGCTGGCGACGAGGTGCTATCGCCGAGCTCGACGCGCCTCCGGTGGAGGCCCCGGAGCCGCTCTTCCGGCCCGGCGCCGGCGGAGCCCGGGATCGCCCCGATCGCGGGGATCACCCGCCTCAGCGCGTCCCTCCCCGCCTGCCGTACATCCTCTCGTAGTAGGCCTGATACTCGCCGGAGGTCACCTCGTCCAGCCATGCCTGATGGCCCAAGTACCACGCGATGGTGGCGGCCATCCCCTGGGTGAACGTCGTCGCCGGCTCCCAGCCCAGCTCCCGGCGGGCCTTGCCGACATCCATGGCATAGCGCCGGTCGTGCCCCGGGCGATCCTCCACGAAGCTGATCAGAGACTCCGGCTTGCCGAGCTGTCTCAGAAGCAGGCGCACGATCTCGAGGTTCGGCATCTCGCTGCTGCCGCCGAAGTTGTACACCTCGCCCGGCTTTCCGCGCTGGAAGGCCGCCCAGACACCGGCGCAGTGGTCGCGCACATAGATCCAGTCGCGAACATGCAGACCATCGCCGTAGACCGGCAGCGGCTTGTCCCGGCGTGCGTTCATGATCATCAACGGGATCAGCTTCTCCGGAAACTGGAACGGGCCGTAGTTGTTCGAGCAGCGCGTGATGACCGTGTCCAGACCGTAGGTGCGATGGAACGCGCGCACCAGATGATCGGCCGCCGCCTTGCTCGCGCTGTAGGGAGAGTTGGGGGCCAGCGGCGTAGTCTCCGTGAACGCCCCGCTCGGCCCCAGCGACCCGTACACCTCGTCGGTGGAGACCTGCAGGAAGCGCGGCACGCCGGCGGCGAGCGCCTCGCTCAGGAGTGTCAGGGTTCCCTTGACGTTCGTCTCGACGAACACCTGGGGCCCGGTGATCGAGCGGTCGACGTGACTCTCTGCCGCAAAGTTGATGATCCCGTCGACCCGGTGTCGCTGCAGCACCAGCCGCACCAGCTCCGCGTTCACGATGCTGCCGCGCACGAAGTGGTGCGCGGGCGCCTGCAGGCAATCCCCCAGGCTCGCCAGGTTGCCGGCGTAGGTCAGGGCATCCAGGTTCACGATCTCGAGGTCCGGCTCCGTTTCCAGCAGGAAGCGGACGAAGTTGCTGCCGATGAAACCGGCGCCGCCCGTCACCAGGACACAGCGATACGGCATGGAACCAGCCCCTTTCTAGGTTCGACGGAGATACTCCTGCAGGGAATCCTGCCACGAAGGGCGCGCCCGGTCGAGGACCTGGTCGAGCTTCCCGCAGTGGAACCGCGAATTGAGTGGGCGCCGCGCCGGGGTGGGAAACTCGTCGCTGGAACAGGGCACGACGCGGCACTCGATGCCGAGCCGGCGGAGCGCGAATTCCGCCACCTCGCTGCGGCTGGCGTAGCCGGCGGCGGCATAGTGGAACAGCCCCGTCTGTCCCCGTCCCAGCAGGGCCAGCAGCGCCTCGGCGGCGTCCCGGGTCCAGGTCGGACTGCCCACCTGGTCGTGGACGACGCGCAACTCCCGGGACACCCTTCCCCGCGCCACGCACTTGGCGATGAAGTTGTCGCCTCCGGCCCCATAGGTCCACTGCAGGCGGACCACCAGCTGCTCGCAGGCCGACGCCGCCAGAGCCCGTTCCCCGGCCAGCTTGCTGGCGCCGTAGACGCTGAGCGGCTGCGGCTGGTCGTCTTCGGCGTACGGCCGGTCCGCGACGCCATCAAAAACGAA
This sequence comes from uncultured bacterium, assembly GCA_964473865.1. Classification (GTDB taxonomy): domain Bacteria; phylum Eisenbacteria; class RBG-16-71-46; order CAIMUX01; family CAIMUX01; genus CAIMUX01. Next base: position 4,817 of record CAYYQN010000098.1, read on the forward strand.
GTCGGTGCTGATGTGCAGCACCTTCACCCGGTGCGCCGCCGCCAGCTGCCCCAGCCGGCCCACCGCGAGCGCGTTGACCTGGTGGGCCACCTCCGGCTCCGCTTCAGCGCCGTCGACGTCGGTGAAGGCGGCGCAGTTGACGACCAGATCCGAGCCTCGTATCGCGGCGGCGAGGTCCGCCTCCCGACGCAGATCGAACTCCGGAAGATCGAGGACCTCCGGCCGGCAGCCTCGGCCGGCCAGGGCGGCCTGCAACGCCGTGCCGAGCATGCCCCGGCCACCCAGGAGGGCGATGCGAAGGGATGACAGAGAGACAATCGTCATGTTGGTGCGTCTCTTCCGGAGAAACCGCCGAAGCTGCGTGCCGATGGACCCGCAGCAGGGTAGCCGGACCCGCGCCCCCGGGGCAATCGCCCCCTGCATGAACCCGCGGGAACGGCCGGCCGGGCCCCGCCGCCTGAGCGCTGCCGACTCAATGATCCGCCGGCGCCTGGGCCGCCGGATCCGGGGCCGCCGGCCGGAGCAACCGGGTCAGCTCCGCCCGCCAGGCATCCATCACCCGATCCCGCCGGAAGTGCCGCCGGTAGATCTGGTGGCAGTGGTCCTGCAGGCTACGCAGGCGCGCCGGATCCCTCGCGAGACGGACGATGTCGGCGACGACCGAGTCCAGAGAGTCGGCATCGAGCACCCACCCTACGCCGTGTTCCGCGATCCAACCCGCAATGCTGGAGTCGCGGGGTCCCGCGAAGATGACCGGGCGGCCGACCGCCAGGCAGCCGAAGAACTTCGAAGGAACCACCACGCCGGTCCACTCCGCGCGCAGGCTCACCAGGTGGATGTCCGCGGCACCCAGATGCCGGACCAGATCCGCTTCCGACGCAAACGCGGCGAACCCGACATTGGTATCGTCCTCCCGAACTGCCTGGCGCCACTCCTCAGCGCAATTGCCGCGGACGCTGAAGCAGACGAATGCGTCCTGGGTCCGCAGGCGCCGGGCCAGAGCCAGAAAGGCATCGCAGGCATGAGCTCTACCGACGTTGCCGGAGTAGAGCAGACCGAGCGACGCGCCCCGAAAGAGGTCCGCCCGGATCGCGGGGTCGGGCACCACTCTCTGTTCCGGCTCCTCCAGGGCCCAGGGAGTCAGCGTGACGCGTCGGGCAGTCATTCGATAGGCGTCCAGGCGGGACCGCATGCAGGGTCCGAGATCCGCGATCAGGTCGCACGATCCGTACGCCCCACCCAAGAGCCGCCGGATCCCTCGGTTGGAAAGGGAGTCGGGCCGCAGAACGCCCGCCGCCACCGCCGCCTCCGGATACAGGTCAAAGCACCAATGGACGATCCGGACTCCCCGCCGAATGGATCGGATCACTCGCGCCGCGAGGATGCCGCACACCGGGTCGGTTCCCACGACGACCACATCCGGCAGAGAGGACCGCCTGCGCAGACTGATCAGGCTCCAGGCGACGATCATCCAGATGGCGTTGATGACTCGGCCGGCCGGGGAGGCCTGTCGCAGATTCGGACGCCAGACCCGATTGAAGCGAACTCCCTCCCACGCGGCAACTCGCGGGCGGCGCCGCGCCTCGTCCCGGCACCCACGGTTGCACGGCATCGCTTCGACGTCCCAGCCGTGTCTGGCAAGTTCTCGGCCGAAGTCGTCAAAGTGCCGCGCGCCGGCCACATCGTCCGGGTGCATGTAGTGGTACAGAATGGTGACGCTTGGCGCTCTGGCCCCCGGGAATTCTCGACGGGTCCGTGCGCCGGCGCCGTCCGGGCGCGGGTCCCCCGGTTCCGGCGTCGGGCCGGCATCGACCCCGGACTCGGCTCGCACGCTCACGGCCGGCTTTCCATTCCCCGGCGGATGAGCGAAGCCGCCACCGAAAGCAGGTGCTCGATCCGGTACTCGCGCCGCACCCGCCGAAACCCGTTCAACGCGATTCGCTCCCGTTCCTCGTCATGGCTGAGGTACCACTCCACCTTCGCCACCAGGTCGTTCAGATCGCGATAGGACTCGATCTCCGTCCCGACTTCGAAGAACCGCCCCAGGTGTTCGCCGCCGTCCGAGATCTGCATCACGCCGTTTGCCGGCAGATCGAACAGCCGGTAGCTCCCCACCGTATAGTCGCCGCGATTGTGCACGTTGATGCCGATCTTCGTCCGCTGGTACAGGGGAACATACGCGGAGAACGGCACCGGCCGTACCCATCCGGGAAAGCCGTACCGGACGTTGAAGTAGAGGTTCTTCTTGACGCTGGTCACCCCGCGCAGGCGCAGACGCCGGCCGAACGTCTTCATGATCGCGGCCAGAAACGGCATCTTCCCGACGTGCATGGCGCCGATGAACAGGATGTCGATGTCCCGCCTTCCGCGCAGGATGTCCCGATCCGTCCGGGTCGGATCACACAGGGCATCGAAGGAGCCCATCGGCCACCAGTCGGCGCGCCGGGCGCCGCAATACTCCAGCTTCTCCTTCATCCCCAGGTCCCGGCTGTAGGCCGGGCTGTGATACAGCACATGATCGAACGCGTGCAGATAGGCGAAGTCGCGGTCGTACGCACAGACCGGCCCGTCCGACGTCCGCAAGACCCGGTACACCTTGAGCGCCCGCAGGAACTCGGGGTGGTAGGGGTTGTAGTTGTCAACGAGCAGGGCGTCGACCTCCCGCTCCCGGAGAGTCCGGACAAGATCCTCATACAGCCGCGTGAGGCCCGGGTGCTGCCGGAAGTACAGGTTGTCCAGAAGCTGCGCCCGGGCATAGAGCTCCGGGTCCAGATACGGGCCATGGTTGAAGCAGATGAACGTGACGTCGCTCGTGGATGCCGCGGAGATCTCCCGCGCCCAGTAGTCGGCCTCGAAACCATGCTTGTTGAAGGAGTACAGGATCCTCATCTGATGATGCCCCGTCTCCGCCATCCCGGATCAGCTTGCGCCGGAAGCCGCGGCCCGCTCGAAGTCGAAGATGGCCTGCCCGGCCAGGTCTGTCGGGATCGGCGGAGGATCCGCGGGGACTACACCTCCCCGCAGAATCGCCTCGTAGACCGTGGCCAGCTTCCGGGCCGCTCGATCCCAGGTATACTCCGCGTGAACCAGACGGTGCCCGCGCGCTCCCATCGCCGAGCGCTCATCCGGGGAGAACTCCAACAGCCGCCGGAGTCCTTCGGCCAGCGACGCCCGTTGCGCGCCGACGCACAGCCCCGCTCCGGCCGTGACCACCTCCGGAAAGCTGCAGCCGGGCGTGATCAGCACCGGCGTGGCGGCGCCCAGGCTCTCGAGAATGGAGTTGCTGAATCCCTCGCTGTAGGACGGGAGCACGCAGAGATCCGCCCGGGCGAGCAGCGCCAGCTTGGCGCGACCGCTCACCATGCCCAGGATGACCACCGCACCGCCCAGTCCACCCTGCGCCACCAATCGCTCCACGACCCGGCGATAGCCTCGATCATCCGGACCCGCCAGAACCAGCAGGGCCCCCGCGGCCGCGCCATGGCCCTGGAGTTCGCCCCAGGCCGGGAGTAGTTGATCGAGGCCCTTCTCCGGGCTCAGCCGGGACAGGAACAACACCACCCGTCGTCCCGCCATGATCGGCCAAAGGCGATCTGCCTCGGCTGCCGGAGGGAGGCTTGCGAACTCCTCGACATCGATTCCGTTATGGATCACCGCGCACGGCCCGCGATAGCCCAGCGCGCGAAAGCCCAGCGCTTCGGTCTCGCTCACGGCGTGCATGCAGCGAGCGCCGTGCATGATGCGAGAGCCGATCCATCTGAAGTAGGTCTTCTTCTTCCAGCCTTTGTGCCGCATGCGCCACGGTTCCAGGGAGGCGCGCGGCGCCCAGACATACGGAACCCCATGTCGGCGCGCCAGGCGGGCGGCGGCGGCCTGGGGATATCCCCAGGCCTCGTGGATGTGCACCAGGTCGAGAGCCCGGATCTCTCGACCCAGGCACTGCGCCAGCGACGGCGCATACCGCCAGGCCTGCGGCCACCGCCTCGGGAACAGCTGGGGCCGGATTCCGAGCCCATCCAACACCTGAGCGTCTTCGGGTGGGCCGGTGGCCCAGAAGGAGATGTCGAGGCCCAGCTTCGACAGGGCGCGGCCGAGCTTGCGCGTCGCGATCGGCACCCCCGCGTGCCGCTCGGACAGGTGACTGAGGACGTGCGCGACTCTCATGCTGGATCCCCGGCCGCGTCAGCCTGCAGCCATCTCACGGTCTCCGCGATCCCCTCTTCCATCGAGTGGGGACCGGCGCCGGCCAACCCGATGATGTCACTCATGTCGATTGCGTTGTCCGTGGTCATGTTGTCGAGTCGGACCCTGGTCAGGGGAAACCGGATTCCGCCGCGGGTGAGCAGGTCGCCCGACCACGCCAGAGCCGTCAGGACAAGCCGGGGCGCCACCCTCGCGCGGCGCCCTCGAAGGCGGAGTGAGAACCCGTCGACCCAGGCCCGCAGGTCCAGCGGAGGGTCCCCCACGTAGAACGTCCGGCCGTGAACCTGACTCGCCTCCGCGCGGAGGAGGGCCCGGATCTGGTGCGCCACATTGCCGACATAGCCGTATGTCCGGATGACCGGCCGCCCTGGCGGGTGCAGGTAGTGCCCCCGGCGCAGCAGCGGGAAGAGCTCGTCGCGGTGTCGGCGGCACCAGGGTCCCCAGATGGTCACCGGCCGGGCGATGGTCCACAGGGACTGAAGGCCGCATCCGCGCGTGACACTCTCCGTCAACACCTTGCTGCGACCATACTCGTTGGAGGGGCACACATCCGTGTCGGAGCGCGGATGGTATCCGGGACGGCAGACCAACATGCTCGAAGTGACGACCGTCCGACTCACCTGGGGCGTCTGCCGAACGGCAGCCAGGACGTTCTCCGTCCCGATCGTGTTCGCAGCGTAGGCGGCGGCGCCCCCCGCGTGCCGGAAGCTCGTCTCTGCGGCCAGGTGGACCACCCACGTCGGGGCAAACGCCCGAAACGTCGCGCGAAGCCCGTCCCGATCCAGAATGTCCTGCCGGGCCCACCACTCCCCGTGGCGCGGATTCAGCGGCGGGGCGATGTCGACGTTGCAGACCTCGCACCCACACCGCCGCAACGCCTCCACCAGGTTGGTCCCGATGAATCCGGAACCTCCGGTCACCAGGACCCGTTCTTCCCCGGCCTTCCCGTTCATCGCGGCCCCATCCCGACCGGCTCCGCGCATCACCAGGTGACGCCGTACTCCCGGCGCCATAGCTCGAACATGGTGAGCGCAAACACCCGATGCGCGTTGCTCAATCCGCGATTCTGGCTGCGCAGAAGCGCGGCCACCTCCGTTTGCGTGAAGCACGAGTCCGCACCAAGGATCACGGCACGCATGTAACTCCCCCAATCCCCCTTCAGCCAACCGGCGAGGGGAATCGTAAAGCCCTGCTTTCGTTCAAGATGAAGGCTCTTGGGCAGAAGTCTCTCGCCCAGCAGCCGAGGAAGGATCTTGAGCTGCCCGTCCCGGATCTTCAACGATTCGGGAACTCGTCCGAAGGCGAATTCGATTACCCGGTGGTCCAGGAACGGAGCCCGCACTTCCAGCGAGGTGAGCATGCTCGCCCGGTCTACCTTCACCAGAATGTCGTCCGCGAGGGAGGTGTGGAAGTCCGCCGCGGTGGCGCGTTCGATCACACTCGTCCCGGGAATCCCCTCCTCGCCCCGGTATCGTTCCGGCCGCGCCAGATCAACGGGCGTCAGGTCCCGAAGCGGTGGAAAGAGCCGCGACCGCATCCGGGTGTCGAAGTATAGATTGACGAAGGCGATACTCCGCCCGATCGATCCCCCCGTCCCGAGCGCATAGCCTCGCCCCCGGACCCCGGTTGGAACCAGACTCGAGGTCACACCCGCCAGGGCGCTGCGGATCCCGGCCGGAACGAACCGCCGCAGTTGCGCCTGGCGCTGCAGCCAGCGGTAGTGGGTGTAGCCCGCAAACAGCTCGTCGCCGCCGTCGCCGCCAACCGCCACCGTGGCGTGCCCCCGGATCAACCTGGAGACCAGGTAGGTGGGAATCATGGAGGAGTCGGCCAGCGGTTCGTCGTACTGGCGGGCGAGCACCTCGAGCAGATCGGGCGAGGTGGACTCGGCCGACAGCACGGTATGGTCCGTCCCGAAGTAGTCGGCCACCAGCCGGGCATACCCGGCCTCATCAATGGCGGCGTGGTTCGGGAACGAGACGGTGAACGTTCGCACCGGACGACCGTGCACGCGGCTGGCCAGGGCGGTAACCAGGCTCGAATCGACCCCGCCGCTGAGCAGGACCCCCACCGGAACATCCGCCACCATCTGCCTTCGCACCGCATCCGCGAGCAGCGTCTCCAGCTCGTCCACAAGCCGCTGCGGGTCTCTCTCGGCCGCCGGTTCGGGCGCGGGCGGCGGCAGCGTCCAGTAGGTCCGCTGGCGGAGCGCGCCGGTGCGCCGGTCGTAGGCCAGGGTGCGCCCCGCCCGCAGCTTGCGCACGCCGTCGAGAATGCACATCTCTCCGGGCACGTAGCCGTAGGCCAGAAAGAAGTTCATGGCTTCGAGATTCAACCGCCGGGACAGCAGCGGGCAACGCGCCAGGGCCTTGAGCTCCGACGCAAACGCAAAGATGTCGCCGAGGTGCCAATAGTAAAGAGGCTTCTCTCCGGCCCGATCCCGCGCGAGAAAGATGCAATCTTCGGATTCGTCGTGGATCGCGAACGCGAACATCCCGTTCAGCCGCTCGACGCACGCCTCGCCCCAGTGTTGGTAGGCCGCCAGGATGACCTCGGTATCGCACTGCGAGCGGAACCGATACCCCAAGGCTCCCAGTTCGCGGCGCAGCTCCTCGTGGTTGTAGATCTCTCCGTTGCACACGATCGTGAGCC
>CAYYQN010000099.1:0-11522 GCA_964473865.1 uncultured bacterium
TGGATCTATCGCGGGCAGTACCTGGTCAACTGGTGCATCGGCTGCCAGACCGCCATTTCCGACGAGGAGGTCGAGTACCGTGAGCGGCAGAGCTTCCTCTGGTACGTCCGCTACCCGGTGAAGGGGACCGATCGGTTCGTCACCGTGGCCACGACGCGGCCGGAGACGATCCTGGCCGACACCGCCGTGGCGGTCAGCCCGGAGGATGAGCGCTACGCCCCCTTGGTCGGCAAGACCCTGATCCTTCCGTTGCTGCATCGCGAGATCCCGCTCATCGCCGACGAGGCGGTGGAGAAGGAGTTCGGAACCGGCGCCCTGAAAGTGACGCCCGGACACGACCCGGTGGACTTCGAGATCGGCGCTCGCCACGGTCTGCCGATCCTGTCGGCCATCGACCAGCGCGGCGTCATGACCGAAACGGCGGGCCCTTACGCTGGGATGGATCGCGAAGAGGCCCGCAAGGGCGTGGTGCGGCAGCTCGAACAGGACGGCCTCCTCGACCGCCGCGAACCGTACGAGCACTCGGTGGGCGAGTGCCATCGCTGTCACACCGTCATCGAGCCGTTCCTGTCGCAGCAGTGGTTCGTGCGGATGAAGGACCTGGCGCAGCCGGCGGTCAAGGCTGCGGAATCGGGAGAAGTCCGCTTCATTCCGGAACGCTGGGGCAAGACGTATCTGCATTGGCTGGAGGGGATCCGCGACTGGTGCATCAGCCGGCAGCTCTGGTGGGGGCATCCGATTCCGATCTTCTATTGCTCCCAGGGACACCAGGTTCTTGCCGGCGAGGAGAAGGATCCCTGCCCGCAATGCGGCTCGACCCAGTTCTCCCCTGATCCCGATGTCCTCGACACCTGGTTCTCTTCCTGGCTCTGGCCTTTCTCGACCCTGGGCTGGCCGGAAGAGACCCGTGACCTCGAGGAGTTCTATCCGACCGACGACCTCATCACCGGCCCGGACATCATCTTCTTCTGGGTGGCGCGCATGGTCATGGCCGGATATGAGTTCACCGGGAAGAAGCCGTTCTCCCTGGTGCACCTGCACGGCATCGTTCGGGACGAAGAAGGCCGGAAGATGTCGAAGTCGCTGGGGAACTCGCCCGATCCCATCGACCTGATCGATCGCTACGGGGCCGACGCTCTGCGCTTCACCATGCTGCTGCTCACGCCGACCGGCACCGACGTCCTCTTCGGCGAGAAGAAGATCGAGATCGGCCGCAACTTCGCCAACAAGCTCTGGAATGCGACCCGCTTCGCCTTGATGAACCTGGGCGAAGATGAAGGCGCGCTGGCCGGCGAACCGGGCAGCCGCGACCTCGGTGACCGTTGGCTGCAGAGCCGGCTGCGCGGCGTGGTGCTGGAGGCGGAGCAGAAGCTCGACGAGTACCGGCTCAACGATCTGGCGCGGACGCTCTACGACTTCACCTGGCACGAGTACTGCGACTGGTATCTGGAGATGGCCAAGGTGCGGATCAGCCAGGGTGGGGCCGAGGCCGCGGAGGCTCGCCGCGGAATCCTGTTCGGGCTCCACACGACCCTGAGGCTGCTGCACCCGCTCATTCCCTTCATCACCGAGGAGATCTGGCACCATCTTCCGGGAACCACGGGCGACCTGATCCAGGCACCCTGGCCGGAAATCGCGGGGCCACCGTCCCCCGCGCCGGACGGGACACCCTCCGCCCGCGATCGCCGCGGCCGCCATACGGCGGTCGCACCCGCGTCTTCGACGCTTCGGCCCGACCCGGATGCCGAGGAGGCGATGGCGCTTCTCATGGAGACGGTGGTCACGATCCGCAACATCCGCAGCGAGATGAACGTGCCGCCGTCGCGGGAGGCCGCGGTGAGCATTCGCGCCGACGCCCGGTCGGAGGCGCTCTACCGGGAGTGCGCGTCGTACCTGCGGACGCTGGCCCGCGTCGCCGAACTGCACATCGGTCCGGACGTGGAGAAGCCGCGGTTCGCTGCCGCCGGCGTGGCCGGCAGCTCGGAGGTGTTCGTGCACCTGGAGGGAATCATCGACCTCGACCTCGAGCGGCAGCGGCTCGGTCGCGAGCTGGAGAAGAACGAGAAGCTTCTGGCGTCCGCCCGGCGCAAGCTGGAGAACCCGGATTTCCTGGATCGGGCCAAGCCCGAGGTCGTGGAGAAGGAGCGCGAGAAACTCCTGCAGATCGAGGAGACGATGGGCAAGCTCTCCCGGGCCCGCGAGGCGCTGGAGGCATAGCAGGATGTCAAGAAACCCGCCGGCGCGGCTGGCTGGGTCTTTCGGCGTCGTGCTAGCCCTTCGTTCGGGAATTTCCGGCGGTCTTCCGGGATAGAGCCGCGAGTACCCGCCGGAAAAGGAGGATCCCATGAACCTGTCGTGCTTCGTTCCCGCGCCGGGGATGGCCCTCGGCCTGTTCGCCCTGGTGGCGGTTCTCGGATCGGTGGCGGCCAGCGGTCCGGCCGCGGCCGCTGATCGGGAGCTGCGACTCACTGTCTACAATGACAACCTCGCGCTGGTCAGCGACAGCCGCACGATCCAGGTGCCGGCGGGCCGGACCACATTCGAGCTGACCGAGGTCCCCGCGCAGATCGATCCCACCTCGGTGCACCTCAAGGCGCTGGGGAATCCCGTGGAGGTGCTCGAGCAGAACTTCCAGTACGACCTGGCGAGTCCCGACCGGATCCTGCAGCGATACCTCGACCAGTCGGTTGAGGCCGCCCTCAAGGCGGGGGAGCTGAAGTCGGGCGCGCTCCTGTCCTTCGACAGCGGTTCGCTGGTGTTGCGGCGTTCCGACGGGGGCGTCAGCCTGGTCACGCGGGAGGAAGTAGCCGATCTCAGGCTGCCCACCCTGCCCGAAGGCCTGCGCACCCGCCCCACCCTGGTCTGGTTGCTCCAGGCGGAAAGGGGCGGCCCGACTCCGGTCGAGCTCTCCTACCTCACCGGCGGGCTCGCCTGGCATGCCGAATACGTTGCGGTCACCGACGAGAGCGATACGCGCATGGATCTCTCGGCGTGGGTGTCCCTGGAGAACCATTCCGGCGCTTCCTACCCGGAGGCCCGGCTCCAGCTCATCGCGGGCGATGTCCAGCGGGTGCAGCCCCCGGCCCCCATGGCCATGCGCGGAGGCCGGGCGCAGGCGGTGTTCATGGAGAAGGCGTCTGACGGGTTCGCCGAGGAGACGTTCTTCGAGTACCACCTCTACACGCTCGACCGGGCGACCACCATCGCCGACCGCGAGACCAAGCAGGTCGCGCTCTTCCCCTCGGCCTCCACTCCGGTGAAGAAGATCTACGAATACAACGGCCAACGCGATGCCAAGAAGGTCCGCATCATCCTGGAGGCGGAGAACAAGAAGGAGCTGGGTCTGGGCATGCCGCTCCCGGCCGGCAAGGTCCGCGTGTACAAGAAGGACTCGCGCGGCGATCTGCAGTTCGTCGGCGAGGACCAGATCGATCATACGCCGAAGAACGAGAAGCTTCGCCTCGGTGTCGGCAAGGCGTTCGACATCGTTGCCGAGCGGACGGAGCTGTCGCAGGACCGGGTCACTGAGCGCGTCTTCGACCGCGCGATCCAGGTCAAGCTCAGAAACCGCAAGACGGAGGCGATCGAGGTGGTGGTGCAGGAGTCGGTGTGGGGAGACTGGGAGATCCGCAACGCCTCGTTGCCCTTCGTGAAGAAGGATGCCCGCACCGCCGAATTCCGCGTGCCCGTGCCCGCGGACACCGAGGCGATCCTGACCTTCACGGTCCGGCAGACATCGTAGCTCCGTGGTGCCCGGCGGATCCAGCCTGGCCGAAGGCACCGGCGTGCGTCGCAACGGGGGAGGGACCGGCGGGGCCGAGACCGCGCTGCGCCGGAAGCTCCCCTGGATCGCGCTCCTCTACTTCGCGCAGGGGCTTCCGTTCGGGGTAGTCTACGATCTGCTGCCGGTCTACTTCCGCAGCGCCGGCGTGTCGCTGCGGGAGATCGGATTCCTGAGTCTCCTCGGGCTGCCCTGGAGCCTCAAGGTCTTCTGGTCGCCGCTCGTGGACCGCTTGGGCGACCGCCGATCCTGGTCTTCGCTCTGTCTGGCCGCGATGGCGGCGATCCTGGCGGTTTTGCCGGTGTTCCCCCCGGGGGCGTTCGGTTGGTCGCTGCGCGGTCTGCTCCTCGCCTTCACCGTCCTCTCGGCCACCCAGGACATAGCAATCGACGCGTACACGATCGGTCTGGTGCGGCACGGCGAGGAGGGACCCGCGAACTCGATGCGCGTCTCCGCCTACCGCGCGGCGATCATCGCCGTGGGCGGCGGGCTGGTGGCCCTGTCCGCGTTCCGGTCGTGGCCGTTCCTGATCCGCATCGCCGCGCTCGCTCTGTTGCTGCTGGCCGTAGGGGTGCGTCTGGCGCCTCGGCTGTCGATCCCGGCGGCCGCGCGGCGGACGCTGTGGCGTTCGCTCTGGACCTGGTTGAAGCGCCCCGCCGCCCCCGGGGTCTTCCTCTTCATCCTCCTCTTCAAGGTGGGGGACTCCGGCATGGGCCCGATGGTGAAGCCGTTCTGGCTGGACCGCGGGCTCACTCCGGCCGAGGTGGGTCTCATCTCCACGACGATCGGGATGCTGATGACGGTGCTCGGTGCCGTGGTCGGCGGGATCTTCGTCGGGCGGGTCGGGATTTTCCGGGGTCTCTGGATCCTGGGGGCGCTGCAGGCGGTTTCGAACCTCGGCTACGCGGGGGTGGCCTGGCTGGATCTGCCGCGTCCGTCTGTCTACGCCGCCTCGGTCTTCGAGAGCCTGACCGGCGGAATGGGAACAGCCGCCTTCCTCTCGTTTCTCATGAACATCTGCGAGCGGGAGCACGCGGCCGTCGAGTACGCTCTGCTGTCGGCGATCTTCGGACTCAGCCGGTCGGTGGCGGGGGGATTCAGCGGCTGGGCGACGGAGCGCCTCGGCTACGGCGACTACTTCGGCGTGACCTTCCTCCTCGCGCTGCCGGCATTCGCGCTGCTGCCCTGGGTCCGGCGCTGGGTCCAGGAGCGCTCCCGCCGCTCCGCGCCCGGTTGTGTTGAAACGTGACACTTTGTCGTGGGTCTGGACAGGCGGCTCCGGCGTGAGACCCGGTCCCTGTCGAGTTGGTACCTATCCGATTACCGGACAGTGCGTTAGGGGACTGCACCCGGCCGGAGAACGGGTCGATCGGGGCACGCTCCTTGCATTTCGGCCTGGGTTGGGATTCGGGCGCGGAGGCGATCCATCAGCGAGCCGGTTGGGATGGGAGTGAGGATGGGTGAGGGGCGGTGGGCTTTGGTGGCGGCGGATGACTCGGAGTTCCAGCACTCGCTCTCGTGCGAGCTGGCTGGACTCTCCGAGCGGCTTCTGGCGGTACGCTCCGGGCGGGATTGCCTCCGCGTGCTCGAAGACCAAAGGATCGGATTCGTGGTTCTGGACAGCTCTCTGTCGGATGTTTCCGGGACGCACCTGGTGCATCTCGTGCGCCAGATCCGGACCGACGTCGGCGTGATCCTGACGTTTGCCCAGTCCGACCCCGAAGAGGAGTGCGAGGCGCGGCAGGCCGGCGTTCTCTTCTACGGAGATCGGGCGGCTACGCGCGACATAGCCTCGGTGCTGCGCAAGGGGATGGAAGCGCCGGTTCCGCGGGGTGTTCCGGGTGCTCCGAGGCCGGTCGCGAGCGGACGGGCGGGAGTCGCCGTCAACCGCAAGGACGGATCCCGACGCTGAAAGCTGAGGATTCAGGGATATCCGGCATGCCGGCGAGTTGGACGGGCGGGCCGCGACCGAGAACTCCCGTCCGGAAATCCACCGAGGAGGCGAGATGAGCGAGGTCAAGGTCCCGAAGTCCCGTCCGACCGGGCGGGTCGAGGTCCGCGTGGACGAGTGCAAGGGGTGCAGCTACTGCATTGAACAGTGCCCCACCAAGGTCCTGGTCCTGGCGACCACCCTGAATCGAATGGGGTACCGGACGGCGAAGTACATCGGCGAGGGGTGCACCGGTTGCGGTATCTGCTTCTACGCTTGCCCCGAGCCCGGCGCCATCACGGTGTACAAGGAGAAGGCGGCGGTCTGAGGAGGATGCCATGGCGAAGGAACTGCTGAAGGGCAACGAGGCCGTCGTTAAGGGAGCGATCCTGGCCGGCTGCCGCGCCTACTACGGCTACCCGATCACGCCGGCGAGCGAGATCGCGGAGGCGGCGGCGCGATGGCTGCCGAAGGTCGGGGGAGTCTTCCTGCAGGCCGAGAGCGAGATCGGTTCGATCAACATGATCTACGGCGCCGCCGCTTCCGGGGTGCGGTGCATGACCGCTTCCTCCAGCCCGGGAATCTCCCTGAAACAGGAAGGGCTTTCCTATTGTGCCGGGGCTGAGCTGCCGCTGGTCATCGTCGACGTGATGCGGGGCGGACCGGGGCTTGGGAACATCGCGCCGGAACAGGCGGACTACTTCCAGGTCGTGAAGGGAGGCGGGCACGGCAGCTACCGGCTCATCGTGGTGGCTCCGAACTCGGTCCAGGAGATGTGCGACCTGACCATGCTGGCCTTTGAGCTGGCGGACAAGTACCGCAATCCGGCCTGCGTCCTCACCGACGGATTCATCGGCCAGATGATGGAGCCCTGCATGTTCCCGGATCCGGTGACCAGCCTGCCGGACAAGCCGTGGGCGGTGGGACCGGGCGCCGAACGGCGCAACAATCTCGTCAGCTCGATCTATCTGGAGCCGGACGCCCTGGAAGGGCACATCCGGCATCTCTTCCGCAAGTACGACGAGGTGGAGAAGCACGAGACGCGGTTCGAGGAGTACAAGCTGGCGGATGCGGAGCATGTGGTGATCGGGTACGGCATCGTCTCCCGCCTGTTGAAGTCGGCCGTGGATGCGGCGCGGGCCAAAGGGGTCAAGGTCGGCCTGCTGCGGCCGATCACGCTGTGGCCGTTCCCCACGGCGAAGATCCGGGAGCTGGCGACCCGCGTGGAGGACTTCCTGGTCGCCGAGCTGTCGATGGGGCAGATGGTCGAGGACGTGCGGCTGGCGGTGGAAGGCCGCCGGCCGGTGCAGTTCTACGGGCGCGTCGGGGGCAACGTTCCCACCGCGGACGAGCTGGCAAGAGAGATCCTGAAGCTCGAGGGGGTGGCCCATGGCTAAGGACAGCTTCAAGAAGGCCGAGGTCTTCTACGAGAACTACGAGCGCAAGACCGCCAACGTTCCCGACCAGATCTCCACGCACTACTGCCCGGGCTGCGGCCACGGCAACGTGCATAAGTTCGTGGCGGAGGCGATCGACGACTTCGGCCTCAAGGACCGAACCGTGTTCGTGAGCCCGGTCGGCTGCTCGGTGTTTGGCTACTACTACTTCAACGTCGCAAACGTTCAGGCGGCCCACGGCCGCGCGCCGGCGGTGGCCACCGGCGTCAAGCGGGCCCACCCCGAGTCGATCGTCATCTCCTACCAGGGGGATGGCGATCTGGCCGGAATCGGCGGAAACGAGATCCTCCAGGCGGCGAACCGCGGGGAGGGGATCACCGTCATCTTCATCAACAACGCGATCTATGGGATGACCGGCGGCCAGATGGCGCCGACCACGCTGGTGGGAATGAAGACCACGACCTCCCCGTATGGACGCGCCGTCGAGAATGAGGGCTTCCCGATGCGGATCGTGGAGCTGTTCTCATCTCTCGATGCGCCGGTTTACCTGGAACGCGTCTCTCTCACCGATGCGAAGCACGTCAACCGGGCGCGGCTGGCGATCCGCAAGGCGATCCGGAACCAGGTTGAGAACAAGGGCTTCTCGCTGGTGGAGGTGCTTTCCGCCTGTCCGACCGGCTGGAAGATGAATCCGGTCGACGCGAAGAAGTGGATGACGGAGACGATGGAGCAGGTGTTCCCGCTGGGATGCACCAAGGACCGGTCGGAGCAGGTGCCGACCAGCGAGGCCCGGCCGCGGGTGTTCGACGCGGATGATCTCTTCACCAAGATCGGGGTCGAGGGAGCCGGCGCGAAGGACGAGGTCCTGAAGGCTCCGAAGGTCGATCCGCGCTACGCGAACCCGCGGGTCAAGATCGCCGGGTTCGGCGGTCAGGGGGTGCTCCTGCTGGGCGTCGGCCTGGCCGACTGCGGGATGCGCGCCGGATACGAGGTTTCCTGGCTGCCCAGCTACGGCCCGGAGATGCGCGGTGGGACCGCCAACTGCCACGTGCGGATCTCCCGTGACCCGATCGGCTCGCCCGTGGTGGAAGAGTCGGATGTGCTGATCGCCATGAACAAGCCGTCGCTGGTGAAGTTCGAGGCCGATGTCCGCCCCGACGGGGTGATCCTCTACGACAGCAAGCTCATCGACACGCCGCCCGCGCGGAAGGACGTGCAGGTGTTCGCCGTGCCGGCCACCGAGCTGGCCGATGCGCTCGGCTCGACGCGCGCCGCCAACATGGTGATGCTCGGGGCCTACGTTGGGCTGAGCGGCGTGTTGGATGTGGAAGGCGTCAAGCGGTCGCTGCCGCACTTCGTCAAGGCCAAGTCGATGATCGCGCTGAATGAGCGCGCGATCGAGAAGGGAGTGGAGTTCGTCCGGGCCCAGTCCCGGTGATCTGCACGGGCGCGCCGGTTTCGCCGGTGTGCCCGGGCCAGATCGAGATGCCGGAATCGAACGCGCCCGCGCCGGAGGCGGGCCCTGGGGAGGCGATCCGACGGGCGGAAAGCGGAACCGCCCGCGCACCTGGGGTCCGCCTTCGGGTTTCCCGGGCGGCGCTGCTCCTTCCCGCAGTCACGCGCCGCGGCATCGACTTCGTCGTCGCGCCTCACCGCCGACCGATCGGCGCTCCGGCCTAGGTTGGCTGGGCTCTTCAACGCCCCGCTAGGGCCTCCGGGCGTCTCGAATCACCCGGCCGTCCTGGATCACCAAGAACGTCGATTCCAGCTGTGCGATGTCCGCCAGCGGATTCCCACTGACCACGAGCAGATCGGCCGGTCGGCCGGGGGCGATGGAACCGAGCCGATCGTCAACCCCCAGCCATTGGGCCGGGTAGAGGGTCGCGCCCCTGATGATCTCGGCCTCGGGTACGCCCGCTTCCTTCATCAGGCGCATCTCCGCGAAAGTGGTCGCCGGGTCGTTGCCGTCCTGGCCGACCAGCATCCTCACTCCGTAGCCGGCGAATTGGCGCACCACGTGGCGGCTGACCGCGGCCATGCCGCCGACCAGGGTCCTGATCATCTGCAACGCCGGCGCCGGCAGGGAGTCGACGTCCATCTGCTTCTTCGACTCCTCGATCGCCTCCTTTTCGGCGTTCAGAAGGACGAACAGCGTCGGACAGAGGAAGGCCTGCTTCTCCTTCATCTCCGCCGCCAGGTCGCGGAGCCTCTCTTCGGAGATCGATTCCTCGCCCTGCCCGGCGGCCTTCGTCAGGAGCCCCATCCGGGCCATCATGGCGTGGCCCGGACCGACCAGTGAGTCGTGTTCCTGCCGCAGGTCATCCTTGAGGACCACCGGCCAGGGGGACTTCGCATGCTCGATGCTGGTGACGCCCAGGTCCAGGGCCACGTCCATGGGGAGGGCGTGGAACATCGGACCGCCCGGGTCGTGCACGACGCGCAGGGAGAGCCGGCGCGCAGTCTCGATCAGGTGCCGGTACACCACCGGATTCTGCTTGTTGAAGGTCTTGACCATCTGCGCGCCTTGGGCCGCCAGCGCCGGAAGGATGGAATCCACATCGGCTGTGGAGTCGACGGCTACCGTGAATCCGGGAAGCTGCTCGTTGAAACGGTCCCAGGTGAGGGGACGGTGTTCGAGCATCGGGCCGGTGTAGAAGATCTCCGGCCCTGGCAGCTCCCCGGAGGCGGTCTGATCCCGCAGGCGGTGAAGGACGTCGATCGGGCCGCCGACGTCGCGGAGATGGGTGATTCCCCGGGAGACGAAGCCGGCGAGCGCGGCGCGGAGGGTGTCTCCGCCCTGGGCCGTCAGGTGCGCCAGGTGGATGTGGCAGTCGAAGAGCCCGGGAACGGCGTACTTGCCGGAGCAGTCGATCCGCTCCACGTCGGTGTCCGGGCGGAATCCGCGGCCGAGCGAGGCGATGCGGCCGCCGGTGATGAGAATCTCCTGGGGCTCGCTCATGGTTCCCGCGGCGCTGTCGAACACCCGGACATTCTCCAGCAGGACCGCGCCCGGGAGCGCGGAAGCGGCGCCGGCCCGCGCCTCGGGGCTTGCCTGCGCCCGGTTCGGGTCCCCAGACAGCAGAGTCATCGTCAGCACGAGCCAACCGGCCATCGACTCTTTCATGGATCCTCCTGCGTCTGTTCCGCCGTCCTCGTCGCCTGGCGGTTTCTGTCCCCATCCGATCCCAACGCAGCATAGGCGTCTTCGTTCGAATCGAACCACGAGAATCGCCGCCAGGGCGGGTCGTCGCTCCGCATCGAGCCCGCGCAGTCCAAGGGTGTGGTATGCTCGCCGGCTTGCGCGTTTGCCGCAAAGGCACGCGCCGCCGGCAACGATCGCAGCCCCGCAACAGGGAGAGGACGCCGAGCTTCGATGATCTACGTCAGCTACGCGATCCTGGCGCTCGTGATCCTCGCGAGCCTCGCCTTCATACCGATTGCGGCCGAGGTTCGGCCGCTGAGCGGGCCCGACACGATGGCCCTGGCCGGTCCTCTCTTCCTCGGCCTCGCGCGGGCCTTGGGTCTGGCCGTGGTCATCACCATCGCGGCGAGCCGCGGCGGTTTCGTCTGGATCCACCCGAGCCGGATGGCGCAATGGCTCGTCGTCATGCTGCTCCTGGGGGCCACGGTGGGAATGGAGCTCTGGGCGCTCACGGCGGCGACCGGCTGGTACGGCCGCGCCGCCCGCCCGTGGGTGGCCGCGTTTGCCGTGATTGCACCGCTGCTGCTGGCGCTTCTGGCCGGAGTGGCGCTGGAGCCGGGCAGGCGAGTCAGCGTGAGCGTCTCCGGTCTACGAGGGGTGGCGGCGTTTCTGGTCCTCCTTCTCGCCGTGGGCATGCTGGTCCTGGGGCTGAAGAACCACGCGGTGGCAAAGGAGACCCGTGCGTATCTGGCCGTGCGGCAGGCCGCGGAGAAACGGGCCCACGACGAGAAGCTCCGTGCGTTCCGGGCGCTCGGTTCCGAAAGCCCGCTGCCGGCATGGCTGGTCTACACCAGCGACTCGTCCGAGGAGGTCCGTTCGGCGGCGGTCGACTTCGTTCGCGGGCGGCCGCGACTCCATCAGGAGCTCGCGGAGACCCTGCGCGGCGACGAGCCTCTCCCGGCGCTGCGCTGGCTCTGGTTGTGGGATTCCAACCGCCCCGAACCGCTCGCCCATGCGCTCTACGATGCCGCTTCGCGATTGCCGGAGTGGGCGCGGCGTCGGCTCGACGATGCGGATGCCGGGAATGACGTCGACGTCGGCACCGCCTGCGAGGCCCTGGTCGTGCTCGTGGACCAGTTCGAGGGCTCGGGGCTCGACTTTCGGCCGCCCATCGAAGCCCTGTCCGCGTTCCTGGACTCCCGGGCGTTGCCGGAGGAGCAGATGAGCTACGACCCGACGTATCAGGCGAGATCGATGCTGCAGTACTGGTTC
>CAYYQN010000100.1:0-11333 GCA_964473865.1 uncultured bacterium
ACAACGTCCCGAACCGGGACGGATTCGAGGATGGCGTCACCTTCTTCCCTCCGTACATCCCGGGGCAGCTGGGCCGGATCGAAGTGACGGTTTCGGTGGAGGACCAGCACAGCCGCCGGTACCTCGGAAAGAACCTCTACCTCAACGTCTGGTTCGACTGGCTGAGCGACGGCTGGTGGGACATGGTGGACGATCACATGGTCCAGAACTTCGTGGTCTCCCCGTCATCCTGGGGCGCGGACCGGACCCGGACCTTCACCTTTGATTTCATGGTCCCTTCCGCGTCGATCGGTTGGCACACCCAGAGCCCCTTGGACGGGCGGTTCATGAACGTGCGCGCCCGCGTGAGCTATGACGACCCGCTGGCCGGCGCCGAGGTCCCCACCCCGGGAGGGGAAGTGGAGGACTACCGTTTCATCAACTTCGTGGAGATGTTCGATGCCTTCTTCGGCAACCTGGTGCCGGAGGGATCCGGCTGCAACCCGTGGGTCTGGGTCAACGGCATCGAACCCTGGCTTCCCTGCGAGCCTCTCTTCCTCCCCGATGCGCCTCCGAACGGCTACGTCACCGCGACGAGCTACGCCCCGACCTACTTCGGGGACGAAACGGACCGCCTGCGCACCCCGAGCTTCGACCTGTCGGAGATGACCGAGGCGACCCTGGCCTATGACCTGTCGGCCGTGGAGCTGATCTTTGGCCGGGTCGTGCTCTACCGGAATCAGACTCCCTGGGCCATTCTCCGGACCTACAACGGGATACCAACGACTCCTCCGGCTTGCGGCCTGGTGTTGCACGAGACCGTCGACCTGACCGCCTACTGCGACGACGGGTTCGACGACGTCTTTGTCGCGTTCGAGGTCTACCACGACGAGCCGTGCGGTACGCCCCTTCCCGCCTATCAGGACTGGATGCTGGACAATGTGATGGTCTGGGCCCAGGACCGGATCTCGCCCGCGGATGTGTCCGTAACCGCAACGCCGACCAGTCAGACGTCGACGGCGATCACCTGGGCGGCCCCGGGCGATGACGGCCTGTCGCACCGGGCGGAGCTCTACAACCTGCGTTACGGACCGACCGCCATCGATGTCACGAACTGGCGGCATGCGCTGTGGATCCGGCCCGACATGACCGCCATCCCGGTGCCCGCCAATCCAGGCACGCCGGAGACGGTCCTGGCGGTTCGCCTCACCGGTGGGTTCCACCACTTCGCCGTGATGACGCAGGACGAGGTGACCAACCGCTCCGGTCCCTCCGACGGCGGCCTCAACCACCCGCCCGAGCAGACGGCGCCGGACACCGTCCAGGTCGAAGCCGGCAGCGCGCTCACCTTCACGGTGGGCGCCACCGACCCGGACTTCGACCCGCTCTTCCTGCATGCGACTTCCCTGCCGAGCGGCGCGACGTACGAGGACCAGGCGAACGGTACGGCAGTCTTCAGCTGGTCCCCCGGCGGGGCGGAGGTCGGCTGGCACGCCGCCGTCTTCGAGGCGCGCGATCCCAACGGAGCGACCGACCAGGACACCACCGCGATCCAGGTGATCCCGGCGGCGCCGCAAGACGGCGCCTGCTGCGAGAACGATTGCTGCAGCGTGCGGACCGCCTCCGCCTGCGCGGCAAGCGGGGGGCAGTTCCAGGGCGCGGGAACCGCCTGCGCGCCGAATCCGTGCGTGCCGCCGCGGCCCGACTTCGCCGACCATGACGTGGGCGCGGCGCGCCTGACCGTGACCGATCAGGGAGCGCTCGGATTCATGGACGGCACGCAGGCCCAGGGCTCGGGTTTCGTCTACCCTCTGGCGGGCGGCGCCAACCACCTGTACATCGGGAGTCTCTGGGTCGCCCGCGACGCCAACTACGTGGCCAATCGCGACTATGACGCCGATCCGGCCCGGGAGTGGACCGTGACCGATTGTCCGGACGGCCGCATCCAGCAGGCCGCCACCGTCTCGGACCAGGACCTCCGCGCACGGTACGCCGACACGGGGGCCGGGGGGACGGGCGCTCTGGTGGTCGATCAGGAGTCCTGGGCGTTCGCCGCCCCGGCCAGCGACGATGACTTCGTGATCGCGCGCGTCCTGATCCAGAATCAGGGAGGAACCGGTCTCGACGACCTGTATCTCGGACTCTTCCTGGACCTGGACATCCGGGGCGACGGCTACGAGGATCGCGGCGGCACGGACGCGACGCGCAAGCTCGTGTACCTGACGGATGCCGGCGGCGTCCACGCCGGGCTCTCGCTGCTGACCCCTTTGGGCGGAACCCCGCCGCTCGCCAACCTCACGCTGATCCGGAACGAGACCTACGTCTGGCCCAACCAGTTCATCGCGGACGCCGACAAGTTCGCGTTCCTGGCGGCGGCCGACGCGCAGCACGTCCTGACTGATGGTCCGACCGACGACGACTACTCGGCGCTGGTCTCGGTCGGTCCCTTTGATCTCGCTCCCGGGCAGATGAGGCTGGTCGCCTTCGCGATCGTGGGCGGCAACAACCTCACGGAGCTGCGCGCCCATGCCGATCGCGCCCAGGCGGTCTTCGCCACCGGGATCTCGGATCTGCCGGAGGAGTCGGTGGGTCTCGAGGCCGGTCTGCGCCTCCTGCCGAACCTGCCGAATCCGTTCCAGACGAGCACGTCGATCCGCTACACGCTCTCCGCGGCCGGGCCGGCCCGGGTGGCGGTGTACGACGTCGGCGGTCGCCTGGTCCGGACGCTCGCCGAGCGGCTCGAGGCGGCCGGCACGCACGCGGCGGTATGGGATGGCCGCAACCATGAGGGACAGCCGGCCGCCAGCGGCATCTACTTCGTTCGCCTCCAGTCCGCGGGCCAGGAGAAGCGGAGGACCGTCGTCCTGACCCGCTAGCCGATCGTGCCTGTTCGGGCGTTCCGCGCGCCCGGATCAAGCCACCGCGTGGCGCCTCCGGAGGGTGTCGCGCGGTGGTTCTGTCTTCCGGCGCCGCCCCAGCCACACCCGCTCTCCATCGGCCCACACCCTCCGCAGGCGATGGCGTTGCGCCATCCAGGCCAGCGTCTCCGCCCGATAGATCGAAACGTGGGTCGGGTCGGAGAGGTAGTGCCAACGCGAAAGGTCCACGTCCTCGCGCCGGCAGAGCGTCATCAGCGCCAGAAGCCCCCCCTCACGCTCCGCCTCACCCGGATCCAGGAGCGCCAGCACACGCGGGATCTCCGCGGACGGATCGCGGAAGTGCTCGAAGACCTCGCTCGCCAGCACGAAGTCGTAGGGCGGACGAAACGCGTTCGGATGGAAGAGCGGATCGTACGCATCGCATTCGTGACCCGCGGCCCGGGTCAGGGCGGCCAGCAGCGGCTCGGGGCCGCAGCCGTAGTCGAGGCCGCGGTCGCCGGGCCGAAGCTGCGCCAGAGTCGGATCCAGCAGCCGCTGGAGGAACGCCCGGTATCCGGTATCGTCTCGGTCGTTCCGGTGCCGCCGGTAGCGCACCGCTTCCGCGTCCGCCGATGGATGATCCGCCGGATGCATGGAGAGCAGCCGGCAGCGGGGACACTCCCGGTACCGCCGACCGAACGCGCGGGCCCGCTCGCGCAGGCCGCGGGAGCCGCAGAGGGGACAGGCGTCATCTCCGTCCGGCTCGTTGCCGGGCAGACCCGCCCACCGTGGACCGGCCGCGTTCGGATCCGTCTCGTCTGATCTGGTCATGGCCTTGGGGCCGGTTTCGGATGCGGGCACAATGCCGGCCGGGCCCGGACGCCGCGCCGGCAAGCTCGCGTCCGCGTTGAGGGGTCCGCCATGAACGCCACGCCCGCGACGCTCCGGCCTATACCGCCCCTCCCCGAGCCAGTTCTTCCTTGAGTGCCACCAGCCGCGCCGCGACCGCGGGGTCGGAGAGTCCGAGGATCTCTGCGGCGAGAACCGCGGCGTTGCGCGCTCCGGACTTGTCGAGGGCGAGGCAGCCCACGGGAACTCCGCCCGGCATCTGCACGATGGAGAACAGGGCGTCGAGGCCCCCCATGGCCCCGCCCGAGAGCGGCACTCCCAGCACCGGCAACGTCGTGTGCGAGGCGATGACCCCCGGCAGGTGCGCCGCGAGCCCGGCCAGAGCGACGATCACCTTGATCCCGCGCGGGCGGGCCGTCTTCGCATACTCGGCGGTCTCGTCCGGCATCCGGTGCGCCGACAGGACCCGCAGCTCGAACGGGATCCCGAGCTTGCGCAGGACCCGCTCGGTTTCGTCGGTGAACGGCTGATCCGAGCGGCTCCCGCAGATGATTCCAACCAGCGGGGACGCCTTTGCGGTCCCGTCCGCGGTCCCGTCCGCGGTCTCAGTCCTTTCTTCTCTCCTGGTCATCTCTGCATCCTCGTTGATCTCCCCATCCTTGACCTGGCCTGCATCCGACGCGCCAGCGGCCCGCAGGATGTCCTCCGTGGGTCCGGCAACCTTCCTCCCGGCACTCGAGTTCAGCTCCTGCCGCCCCAGCCTGCCAGCGCCTTGCCGCCGATGTCGCGGCGGTAGGTCTTCCCCTCAAAGCCGATCTCCGCCACGCCCGCGTAGGCGCGGCGAAGCGCGTCCGCGAGTCCCCGACCACATCCGGTCACCGCGAGCACGCGACCGCCGGCGGTTTCGATCCGGTCGTCCTGGGCGCGGGTCCCCGCATGGAAGACCTGCACACCCTCGATCGCCTCCGCCCGCGCGAGTCCTTCGATCGGAAACCCCGTGCGATACTCGCCCGGGTATCCCGCCGACGCGAGCACCACGGTCGCCGCCGACTCATCCGCCCGCCGCGGCTCGATCTGGGGAATCGGTCCTTCGCCGGTCGCCGCCGCGTGCAACGCGGCCAGCAGCCCCGGACCGAGAAGCGGCAGCACCGCCTGGCTCTCGGGATCGCCGAAGCGGCAGTTGAACTCCAGCACCTGCGGCCGGCCTTCCACCAGCATGAGTCCCGCGTAGAGCAGGCCTTGAAACGGCCGCCCCGACCGCGTCAGGGCCGCCAGCACCGGCACGAAGATCTCCTTCGCGACCGTGCGCTGGAGCGCCGCGGAGGCGCCCGCGAAGGGCGCGTAGGCGCCCATGCCTCCCGTGTTCGGCCCCTGGTCCCCGTCGCCGATCCGCTTGTGGTCCTGCGAGAACGGCAGGAGTCGGAACTCCTCGCCCCGGACGATGGCAAAGACCGAGACCTCCTCCCCTTCTGCGAACGACTCCACCAGGATCCGGGCCCCGGCCGCGCCCAGCGCCCGCGCCTCCATCAGCGTGTACACCGCCTGCTCGGCGGCCGCCCGGTCCGGCGCGACCACCACTCCCTTTCCCGCCGCCAGTCCGTCCGCCTTGATCACGATCGGGAACGGGCCGCGGGTCGCGGCCGCGAGCGCCTCGGCCGGATCCGCGAACGACTCGAACGCCGGCGTTGGGATGCCTTGCTCCCGCATCAGGGTCTTGGCAAAGACCTTGCTGCCTTCGATGGCCGCGGCGCGCGCGCTGGGCCCGAACACCGGCACGCCGGCCGCGGCCAGAAGATCGGCGAGGCCTGCCGCCAACGGCGCTTCGGGACCGATCACGACGAGATCGACCCTTTCGTCGCGCGCCAGGTTCACCATCGATCCGAGGTCGGCCGGCGATCCCGCCGCGTTGCGGCCGAGGCGGGCGGTGCCGGCATTCCCCGGACAGAAGAGGATCTCCGCATCGCCTTGGTCCCGGCGGATCGCCCACCCCAGGGCATGCTCTCGCCCGCCCGATCCGACGATCAGCACCTTCATCGCAACACACCCCCGTTGAAGTCCACGCGCGGCAGGAACCGCTCCGCGCGGGGCAGCCAGCCCCACGAAGCGGCCGCACCCGCCAGCGCCCATGCCCGCGCCTCGTCCTCGCTCGCGAGCGGCGTCATGCCGAGACCTCCCACGACTTCCGCGGGCAGCGCCGACCAGAGGCCCACCGGAATCGCCCGCACCACGCGCGCGAGGGCGATGAGAGTCTGCAGGTGAATCACTGCCAGCGGATCATCGCCCATCTCCGCGAAAGGACGGAACCGTTTCGGCGCGGCGGCGAACCGGGCCAGCGTAGCGGAACCCAGCCCATCCGCGCACTCCGCGGCCAGCAGCAGCCGTCCCCCGCGGGACACGAAGCGGACGCCATGCTGGAGGGACTTGTGCGCCTGCAGGAAGGTGGCGTCGCGCGGCCTTCCGCCGGCATCGGTCAACAGCACCCGCGGAGCGGCGGTGAAATCGACGCGGTGGCGCCGTTCGTAGGCTTCGGTCGCCTCGGCAAACGCCGCCGGATAGGGCCCCTGGTACACGCGGCAGTCGAACGGCCGAGGCCGCGCGGGGTCGGGATCGGCCGGAGGCGTCTCCACGACCGTGAGCGCCCAGTGGGGAGGCGCCAGCGCCACGGCGGCTTCCAGGTCGTCGTGAACCGGATTGCCGGCCGTCTTCCCCGGACCGCAGCCATCCTGCCAGCCGAACTGTTCGAGCTCCATCGCCGCCGGATCGGCGCCGGACTCCTCCGGAAAGACCACCGCTCGCCGATGGTTCTCGACGATGCCGAGAGGCTCGGCCAATCCCGGGAAGACCAGCTTTCTCCCGCCTCCGAAGCCGGCAAAGTAGTGCCACGAGATCTCGCCCAGAAGGATTCGCCAGTCCGCGCGCAGGTACGCTCCCAGCAGGCGGACCGGCGTCCCCGCCGGCGTGGTCCCGACCGGCTTGTGATCCCGGAACTGATTGTCCCCGTTTTGGACTACGGACCAACCTTCGAGTGTTTTCGACGGCTCGGGATCGGCCGGCAGGAGATGGCGGCAGAGCGCCTCGGCGCCAAGAGAAGCGTGGACACCGCTCGCGACCAGGAGGGAGCGCTCGGCGCCGGGGGCAACGCCCGGGATTGACCGGAGCAAGTGCGGCAGGAGCAGGCGCCACGGGCCCACGCGGGTTCCATCCGGGACCACCAGGGCGATGCGTCGCGCTCCCGCAGGCACCGCCTCGCTGAGCGCCTCGATCTCGGCGGCGAAGGGAACCGGCCCGCCCGGGAGTTCCGCCGGTGCGGGAGACAGAACCCCTGTCGCATCCCACACCCGTTCCGCCAGGGCCCACGCCGGCGGCGCCAGGACCGGAGGCCGGCCGAACAGGCGCATCCCGTCCCACCGGTGTCCGCGCGTGCCGTACATCAACCAGGCTGACAACGTGCCTCCCCGCCGCGCCGCGACTCCCCGTGCCGCCGGCCCGCCAGGATCATCCTGGCAGCTCCAGGAACCGGGCCAGGATCTTCTTTCTTCCCTGTCCCGGGAAGAAGACCGTCAGGCGGGCTTCCTCGCCATCACCGTCCTGAAGCTCCACCGTGCCCTCGCCGAAGATCCGGTGATGGACCGTGCGGCCCACGAGCCGCTTCTTCGGCGGCCGGGCCCGGCCGGCCTCCCCGACGCCCGCTCGCCGGCTTCCGGTCCGGCCCGAGCGAGTCCGCGCGTTCCCGTGCCCGCCGACCTCGCGCCGAAGCCCCCATCCCGGTGAACCGATTCCGCCGCGATCCAGAGCCGGTTCGCGATCCTGGTCCGGTTGGCGATCGAGATCCAGTTGACGATCGAGGTCCGGTTCTCGGCCCGAAGTCGAATCGGGATCGGCGCGCGACCCGCGACGGACACCCGCTCCGGCCAGGGACGATGTCGCCTCCGCCAGAAACCGCGAGGGGCCGCCTGCCGAGGCGGTGTTCATCCGCCGCCGCAGGTCCGCGGCGGAAAGCGAGAGTGTGCGCATGGCGCGGGTCACCCCGACATAGAAGAGCCGCCGCTCCTCTTCCAACTCCTCGTCGTCCTCGAGCGAGGAGGCATGCGGGAAGAGCCCCTCCTCCAATCCGGCCAGGAGGACATGCGGGAACTCGAGTCCCTTCGCATTGTGGACCGTCATCAGGCGCACCCGATCGTCGCCGAGCGCCGACGTGTCGAGGTTCGTGTAGAGCGCCACCTGGTCGAGATACGCGGCCATTCCCTTCTCTTCGGCGGAGGCGCTGAAGCGCGCCGCCCCGCTCAGAAGCTCGAGGACATTCGCGCGGCGCTCTTCGAACTCCTGCGCGCGCTCCCCCGCCGGATCGGCGGCCGTCGCGTCCTCGCCGCGCAGCCATTCAAGATACTTCGTCTCCTCGAGCACCCGGCGCAGCAGCGGTTCGGGCTCTTCATCCTTCCGCCGGGCCAGCTCGGTCACGAGCTCTCCGAACTCGCGCAGCCGGCGCCGGGCCTCGCCCCGGATCCCGATCTCCTCCGCCCCCCCGCGACAGGCCGCGACCAGATCCCCGTCGCGCGCCGCCGCGTGCGCCAGGATCCGTTCGATCCCCGTTTCGCCGATTCCGCGCGCGGGAGCCCGGAGCGCGCGGCGGAAGCTCACCGAGTCGCGCGGAAAGAGCGCCAGACGCAGGTAGGCCAGCAGGTCCTTGACCTCCATCCGCTGGTAGAACGCCGTGCCGCCGACCACCGCGTACGGGATCGCGCGCTCGAAGAGCGCCTCCTCCAACGGCCGGGAAGCGGCGTGCACGCGATAGAGGACGGCGAAGTCGGACCACGCGGCCTCCACCTCGGCGCGCCGGAGGGAGGCGATGCGCCCCGCCACCCAGCGCGCCTCGTCTTCCTCATCGCTCCCGAGGTAGAAGCACGGACGCTCTCCCTCGCCGTTGCCGGTCCAGAGCTCCTTGGGATGCCGGCCCCGGTTGTGGCTGATGACGGCGTTCGCCAGCGCGAGGATGGCGCCGGTGGAGCGATAGTTCCGCGCCAGCGTGACGATGCGCGTGCCGGGAAAGTGCTCCTCGAAGCGGAGGATGTTGGCGACATCCGCTCCGCGCCAGCGGTAGATCGACTGATCGTCATCCCCGACCGCCATCAGGTTGCCGTGTCCGCCCGGCCCGAAGGCCAGCGTCCGCACCAGATGAAGCTGGATCCGGTTGGTGTCCTGGAACTCGTCCACCAGAAGATGCAGGAACCGGTCGGCATACCGCGGCCCGACCTCCGGTTGTTCCAGAAGCCGCACCGCAAGCAGGAGCAGATCGTCGAAGTCGGCTTTCCCCTGCTCGCGCAGCGCCGACTGGTACTCCTCCCAGGCCGCCGCCTGCCGCTCCCGCTCCGGGTTTCGTGAGAGCTTGCGCAGGTCGTCCGGCGTCCAGGCCCGATTCTTCGCGGAGGAGATCACCGCGTGCAGCGCCCGCGCCGCGCGTTTGTCCACGCCGCCGGACGGAGCCTGATTGGCGCCCCGCCGCTTCAGGACCTCGGCCAGGAGGGCCACGGAGTCGTCCTGGTCGGAAACGGCGATCCCATGCGGAAAGCCGATCCGCTCCGCGTGCCGCCGCAGCAGACGCAGACAGATCGAGTGGAAGGTGCCGATCCAGAGCCCGGCGGCATGGCGCCCGAGCAGGCGCTCGGCCCGCTCCTTCATCTCGGCCGCCGCCTTGTTGGTGAACGTGACGGCGAAGATCCGGTCCGGGGGGACGCCGCCCCGGCGCACGAGATAGGCCAGCCGGTGCGTGAGGACCCGGGTCTTCCCGCTCCCGGCGCCGGCGAGCACGAGCAGCGGTCCCTCGCCGTGAAGGACCGCCTTGGACTGCTCCGGATTGAGCGCGGCGACGATCGGGTCCTCGGGAGGACTCCCCTCGCCCCGGCCACCGCCCGCCGGTGGAATGATCATGGAGGGATCCTACCCTGTCCGGGCGGTCGGCGCACCTGCGCGGAAGTCAGCCCCTGCCGTTCTCGAAGAAGGGTCCCCGGCGGAATTCTCCGTGGCGCCGCACGGCCACCTGGACTACGCTCTATTGTGTGAGGAAGCGATTCCGTCCGATCGGGCTACGGCGCTTGACGAGGAGGAGGTGAACGAGATCCCAAGGTAACCGACATCCAGAGCCCGGCCCCTGTGGACCACTTCGGGACAGGGTCGTGCGAAAGAGTTCTCCCACCCGTGCGCCGGTCGAGTCCAGTCCTTGCGGTTCCGCCGGAGAGGAGTGAAGCGATGCGATCGAAGCTGTGGTATCATTGCCCGTCTGTCCGTCTGTCCGTCTGTCCGTCTGTCCGTCTGCCCGTCTGCCCGTCTGCCCGTCTGGGCAGCGTGCCTGCTGGTCTGCGCAGCACTGTCGTCCCCTGACCTCTCCAGGGCTGGTGCAAACGCCGGTGGGACCCTGATCCTTCATGCAAACCCCGACTTGGTGTACAGCGCGGGTTCAGGGACCTACTGTGGGACGTCCGACCTTTCCGATCCCGCCCTGGCTCGAGTCAGCTTGCCGGCCGACTCCGGTGTCACCCGAGTGTTTCACGTCATCGCCGCGTTCCCAGCCACCTCACAGCCCCGACTCAAGGGAATCGGCTTTGGCGTCGCGTACGACCCGACGCGCCTGGCGCTCGTTGAGCACGGCGGATGTGGGGACTTCGAGGTCCCGGACCAGGAGTGGCCGGGTCCAGGCACTGGTTCATCCCTGACCTGGTCCACGACGCACACATCGCAGCTGACCGAGGTCTACTGGTTCGCGGGCTACGGGTACTCCTCCGAACCGCATGTGTTCGCCGTCGCACCCCATCCTCTGCACGGCGGTCAGTTCGTCGACGACTCGGAACCCAGGGAAAGCGACCCGATTGCCGACTACGGATATCTCGGGTTCGGGACTTTCGGGTATCGGCCCAACACAGACCCGGTGGCGCCAGGCACGCACGAGCTCTCGGTGTACCTCGCAACTGGTGCGGCCTCCTTTGATGGCCAACGCCTCGTTGCGCTCCCACCAGAGGGCGTCTCCTTTCCGTGCGTAGCGCTAAGGGACACTCTCTACCACCATGAGGCAAGTGCGATCTGGAAGAGCTTTCCGGGAAAGACGAGGGCTGACACGGCTGCCTACAACTTGCGCGGTGAGTTCGTGGCGCTTCCGGATCTCTCCTCCTTCTTCCGGGTCTCCTTTCCTTCGCGAGACGCAGCTGAGGACGCGCTGATCGGCCTAGCGAGTTGTGAGTGTGTCCACAACGCCGAACTGGTCACGGACTCCCTGATGGTCTTCACGGAGCCCGTGAACGACTCCCTCTTCGGCGACAGGCCAGACTCCCCCGACGGGCAATGGTATCTCAAGAACGATGGCGGCAGACAGGGATACGGCAACTGCAGCGATGCAGTCCAGGACATGGATATCCGCATCGACGCAGTTCCGTACTGGTACGGCGCAATGGGAAATCCCTGGATGAGCGTTGGCGTGGTTGACTCCGGAGTGTTGACCTCGGGAGCCCAGGGCTCCATGGACGACTTGAACGGCGGCTACCAGTTCGGACCATACGAACCGTGGACTCTTGACTTCTGTGGCCAACATGGCACGAAGATGGCGGGCATCGCGGCAGCTCTGACCGACAACGATAGCCTAGGAATCGCCGGCGTGTGTCC
>CAYYQN010000101.1:0-11168 GCA_964473865.1 uncultured bacterium
ACGCGCAGGTATCGAAGGAAACGGCCGATTCGCCATGGCAATGGAGGCTTCATGGGCACCTCCCGAGCGGAGCTGACTGTCATCCCGCGACCGGGCCGCCGTGGACTCAGAAGTGACCGGACGCCGCGATTCGGAGCATCTCCGGTCTCGAGAAGCGTTGAGATCGATGTCGCGACAGATTCGAGCGGAGGTCCTTCGATCCGCGCCCATGATAGCGTGTGAGGCGGCGCGTTGCCAACCACGCTATCATGACCCGCATGACCCGCATGACCCGCATCACCCGCATGATCCGCATGATCCGCGTGACCCGCGTGACCCGCGGGGGCGATCCATTCCGGAACGGGCAAGGAGACACCCATGGAGGTCCGCATTCCCGAAGCCGACAAGCGCGCCGGCGTCTTCTATGCGGTGAGCGATGACGGCATCGAGCTTCCGGTCATCGATATCACGCACCCCGCGTTCGCGGTCGACGCCGGAGAACCGGCCTTGACGTCCGCGATCGAGGAAACACTCGCGGATCTGGCTCGCTTCCGGGCGATGTCGGCGGACGAAGTACGGGCGCTGGCGCAGGAGTCGATCCTGTTACGTCGAGGATTGCAGGCGCGCGGCTACTTTCTGGACGGCATGGCCACCTACCTGCACAAGCTCGGGCCTGAGAATCTGGGCCGGGGGTTTGCCTCCGATCGCGACCGCCGCGCAGCCCGGCAGCTACTCCCGCTCGCCTTCCGCCATCGCCTGCAGACCGTCGCGCGCCTGCTGGCCGAGGCGCTCCTCCCCGCGCTGCCCGCGGGCCCCGGTCCGGTCCGTTTGTTGAACATCGGCGGGGGAACCGCTCTCGACAGCCTGAATGCGCTCATCCTCG
The DNA here is from genome assembly GCA_964473865.1 of uncultured bacterium. Lineage (GTDB taxonomy): Bacteria > Eisenbacteria > RBG-16-71-46 > CAIMUX01 > CAIMUX01 > CAIMUX01. The sequence goes on from CAYYQN010000101.1 coordinate 863, forward strand.
TCGGAAAGCAGAGCCCCGCTCTGCTGGCCGGCCGCGCCGTTTCGGTGCTGGTTCTGGACCTCGAGGAAGCGGGACCGGCGTTCGGTGGGCGAGCGCTGGCCGCGCTGCAGTCCCCGGGCGGCCCGCTGCAGCCGTTCGACATCCAGCTTCACCCGATCCGCTACGACTGGGCGGACTCCTCGCGGCTGGCAGAGATCCTGCGGGACACCGCCGGCTGCAATCCGGCAGGAGGTCTCGCGGGCGACCCCTCTGGCGACGACCGGGACTCTCCCCGCCCCTTTCGCGAGGCCAGGAGCGTCGACTCCGCGGCAATCATCGCCGGCTCGTCGGAGGGGGGACTCTTCGAGTACGGCAGCGACGAACAGATCGTGGCGAACCTGATCGCGTTTCGGGAGCACACGCCTCCCGGCGCGGTCTTCGTCGGCGCGCTCCTCCAGGATCGGGAAACGCTACCTCCGCGACTCCAGTGGATCGGCAACGCCAGCGGCATTGCCGTGCGGTTGCTGGGGCTGGCGGCGTTGCGCCGGCTGGCCCGCGACGCAGGCTGGACCATCGACCGGGTCGCCGACGGACCGATCCATCATGTCGTGACGCTGCGGAAGACGACATCGTTGGGGGGTACGCCGTAGCCACGCGAATCGCGCCGTGAGATCGACGCCGCCTGATGCCGGTGTAAGGAAGCCCGTCCTCCATTCCCTTCACGAGGGTCTTTCTGCACCCTGCTGGCCGGGCCTGCTGGCCGGACCGACTGGGCCCTTGTCCCCGCCCCCCCGCATCCTTCGAAGCGTCTGACACGCCCCAAGCAGACAGAGAAGCCCCGTCAATGCGACCAGGATCGTCGGGGCCGCCGGCGTGTCCAGGCGAACGGACGCGAGGAGTCCCGCCAGAGCCGCCAGGAAACCGAAAGCCCACCCCACGGCCAGCGCGCCCGCCGGTCGTCCCGTCGTCATCAACCCGGCCACGGCGGGAATCACCAGGAAGCCGAAGACCAACAGGACTCCCGCGATCTGCACCGAGGACGTGACGACGAGGCCGAACGTTGCGTAGAAGAGGAAGTCCCAGGCGAAGAGCCGCCGGCCCCGCGCCCTTGCGCCACCCGGATCGTTCGTGATCTCGAAGAAGGGCCCGCGCAGCACGACGTGGACTACACCGATCACCGCATAGAGGAGGGCGGTCTGGAGCACCTTGCCCGGGGCGATGGTGAAGAGGGTCCCCACCAACGTCTCCCTCACGTGCTCCGGGCCGGCCGGCACCTTCTCCAGGACCAGGAAGACCAGCGCCTGCGCCGTCGCAAACACGATTCCGATGAACGCCTCCAGCGGCACCCGACGTTCCTGCCGCCGCAGCCAGGCGAAGCACGCCGCTCCCACCAGCGTGGTGGCCAAGGCCAGCGCGTAGGATGCCACCGCATTCTCGTGCAAACCCGCAACGACCCCGATCGCGACTCCGAGAGCCGCCATCTGCGCCAGGGCGAGGTCGACGAAGATCACCCCTCGCCGCACCACGTGAAAGCCGAGGTACGCGTGGATGCCCGCCAGCACCAGGCTCGCCAGCAGCGCAGTCCGGAAGAAGGGAAGCGAGAGCGCCGCGGCCATGGTCACTCCGCCTTCCGCAGAGCGGCGAAGAGCCGGTCGAAGTGGGCCACGTAGCTGTCAGGTGCCACGGAATCACAGGAAGGCGCCGTTTTCACCACGCGCACCCCCGTCTCCCGCCCGAGAAACTCCGCGGCATCGTCTCCGAAGTACGGCTCCTGCAGGACTACCGGAATCCGATGGCCCCGGATGACGTCGACCAGCTCCTGGAGGTGACGGCCGGTCGGGGGGATACCGGGAACCGGCTCGATTGTGGCCGGGATGGTCAAACCGAAGGCATGCGCGAAGTACACCCAGGAAGCGTGGTAGGTCACGATCTCGCGCACCGGCATCGCCGCCACCGCCTCCTGGCCACGCTGGTACGCCGCCTGTGCGGAGGCGACGAAGTCCTCGGCCCGCCGCATGAAGTCGGAGGCGTGCGCCGGATCAAGCGTCCCCAGCTCCCGAGCGATGGCGCGCCCGATGATCGCGCCGTTGCGCGGGTCCAGCCAGTAGTGCGGATTGCCTTCCGGGTGGACGTCCCCCTGGGCCGCGCTCACCTTGCTGGTCGGCTTCTCCCGAACCTCGATCCCGTGCGAACAATCGAGGACCTTGAGGCGGCCATTCCGCGAGCCATCGATGATGCCGTCGGCCCAGGCGTCGAGCCCCAGGCCGACCTTGAGATAGAGCTGGGCCTTCGCCACGCGGACCATGTACGAGGGAAGAACCTCCACCCGATGGACATCGGCCGTCGGCCGCGCGATCACCTGGATCTCCACCCGCTGACCTCCGATGGCGGCGGCGATGGAGCCCAGGTCGGTCGTCGAGGCGACCACGCGGAGGGCCGCCGGAGCCGGCGCGTTCGCGCCCAGGACAAGCCATGCGGCCAGGAGCATCGTTCGCTTCTTCATGGTTGCCTCCTAGAACTGATGCGCCTTGTGGGGTCCCATCGAGAAGACCACATGAAGGCGAACGGTGTTGATGGCAGCACCCTCCGGCGGCAGGCCGCGGTCGTAGACGACCCGGAAGACGAGCGTCTCTTCCATCAGCGCATACCCGACAAAGAGTCCCAGAGCCTGCGTCGTCTCCCGGACCGGAGTGGGGAACTGGTACCGTTCGTACGAGATCCCAGCGTTGTACCGGCGTCCCCAGTTGTAGTCGCCATAGATGTACCCGCCCGCCGGCTTCGTGGCCTCCCTCTCGTACCCGGCCGCGGAGGACCAGGAAGCTTCGTCGCGATCCAAACGCAGGAGCTCACCCTGAAGAAGGAGGTAGGAATCCGCGGACCGCCAGAGTTTCGCCTTCGCGTCCACACCCAGAACCGTCGTACGCGCCCGGGCCGCCACGTTGTTGGTCCCGTGCGCCGCCGAGAGGCCGAGTTCGAGAGCCGACTGCTCCCCCAGCATCGTGAAGACGCTCAGGCGGCCGGACGCGGCGGGCCGGGCCTGCTCGGCGTCGTCTCCCGCGCCCGTCGCGAGCGGGTCGGCCGGATCGTCGTCGCTCTCGCGTTCCCGGCGAAAGGAATCGCCCTGCAAGTAGTCGACGGTTGCCGTCAACGAGGCGTCGCCCGGCAGCGCCACCTGTTCCGACAGCGACAGGCCGGTTTCGTTGAACGCTTCCTCTCCCGGCAGGTAGGCCCCGAGCACCCGAAAGCGTTTCCCAAAGGGATAGGCATGGGGATGCACCGGATTCAGCTTGCCGAATCCGACCCGGTACTTGCCTCCCTTCAGGCTGAGTCCCAGAGGCAGTCCCCTCAGCAGCGTGAAGGTCCCTTCCTCGAGCTCCATTCCCTCCGGACCCAGCGACATCGTGAAGCACCCCGCCGCGTACGGATTCAGATACGCCTCGCAGACGACTTCCGTCTCGCCCATCTCGAGCCGGAGGCGATCTCGGTCGATCGCGGAAGGATCGTCCGTGACGGAAGCGACCGGCTGGCCGATCACGGAAAGATCCGGGTTCACTGCGCCTCCGTGCGCCAGCCCCGGAATCACCGCCAGAAACAGAAGCGCGGCCAGCCCCCTGCTGACCGCGAGCCGACTCCTCAAGCTCATGAACAGCCCCCTCTCCGCCGGACCGGTGTCCGGAACGGTCGGAAATCCTCCCACCCGCGTCGGCGCCAGGGCACGGATCGCGGGTCGGGTCAAGCCAACGGCACGGCTACCACGCTGTAGTCGAGTCGAGGAAGCGCACGTCACGCCACGGCGTCTCTGCGCGCCGGGCGCGACCAGTGCAAAGGTGGACCGAGGCGTCAGAGGAGGGGCGGGCCCCGCGGCTCCGGGAGGGCTGGGATCGGCGCGTCCGGGGCAACCAGCATCGTCACCAAAGGAGCGGAATCGGGGGCCGGAGGCCGGTTTTCCGGAACCGCCACCACCGCGGAGGGCAGGTCTACCGGAGACGCCGCGATCTGACAGGCGGCGCATGCGTGGTCCGAGGTGAGCGGACCATGGTCGTGCTTCTCAAGCCGCTCGACGCCGTCCGCCAGGATCAGGATGCCGTAGAGCAACACGGCAAAGCCGCTGTTGATGACGCGCCGACGCATGAGCACGAGTGTAGCCATCAGCGCTCAGCTCGGGCAATAGCCATCAGAAAGACGAGCCGCCGCGCGCCGCCGCACCCATTGCTCGCTGGAGCGTCTCCGGGATCCCGAGGCTACCTGTGGATCCTCTTCAGGAACCCCTCTACCTCCGGCACACCACCCTGGAAGATCAGGTACCCGTTGTATGGCTCCCGTTCGGTGATCTCCTCCGCCACCGGCGTCAGCATGATCTTCTTCACTTCTTCCAGGTCCGACGTCTGCCCCAAGGCCCAGCCGAGCTTGATGTAGGCCACTTCCGGCAGCATGTTCGCCAGCGGGATGATCCCCTTGCTCATCAGATCGCGGCCGGTGTCGTAGACGAACATGTGCACATATCCCCACAGCGTCTGCACCGTCATGTACACTGCGATGCCTTCCTGCTGACACCGCGTAATCGCCGGATAGAGCGGCTTGTTGATGTGCCCCAGTCCCGTCCCGGCAATCACAATCCCCTTGTAGCCGTTGTCGATCAGCGAGGTGATCATGTCCGGCATCATGTTCGGATAGTAGTAGACCAGCGCCACTTTCTCTTCAAAGTACGGCTTGACCGTCACCTGCCGGTCGCGCCGGCGGCGATTGTAGTCGGTCTTGATGGGAGTGATCTTCTCCCGGCTCACCATCGCCAGCGGCATGTCGCCGACGGTCCGAAACGTCGACCGGTACGAGGAATGCATCTTCCGCACGCGCGTGCCGCGATGCAGCAGGCCGTACTCGTCCGAAGTCGGCCCGAACATGCACACCATCACTTCCGCGATGTCCGATTCCGCCGCCGTCTTGGTGGCGTGCATCAGATTGAGCGCCGCGTCCGAGGACGGCCGGTCCGACGACCGCTGCGAGCCCACCATCACGATCGGCACCGGCGGGTTCTGCACCATGAACGCCAGCGCGCTGGCCGTGTGGTGCATGGTGTCGGTCCCGTGGCCGATCACGATGCCGTCGATCCCCTTCTCGATCTCCTTGCCGATCGAGATCGCCAACGTCTTGTACTGCTCCGGCCCCATGTTCTCGCTGAAGACCGCGAACAGCTTCTCCGTGGTCAGGTTGCAGATGTCGGCCAGCTCCGGCACCGCGCCGTACAGCTCGCCCGGAGAGAAGGCCGGAATCACCGCGCCGGTGCGATAGTCCAGCCGCGAGGCGATGGTCCCGCCCGTGCCGAGCAGTCTGACGTTCGGCTTGCCCGGATGCACCGGGAATTCCTTCTCCGGGATCTTGTAGTGGGCCTCCTTGTAGCCTTCTTCCGTCATCGCGGTGATCGTGGCCGTGGCAATGCCGATGTTGTACCCCGAGGCCAGTTTGATGACGATGTGCTCATCGTCGTCGTTTTCGCTCCGGGGCAGCAGGATTCCGCGAAAGTCGCCGCGCGTCGTCTCGACCTTGGTCTCGCTCCACACTCGCGCATTGAACTTCTGCAGCGTCGCCAACGCTTCTCCCTTGTACCCCTTGTACAGGTCAACCACGGTTGATCACCTCCGCCACCCGCCCCTGCAGCTCCCGCAGCGGCACGTTGCCGACCGCATGTCGGCGCAATTGCCCCATGATCCAGCGCGCCTCCGCCTCACGGTTGTTGTCGTAGGCGATTTCGCCGAACTTGCGCCGCAGCGCCGGCAGAGACTCCAGGATCTGCTCGATGCTCTGCTCCTTGTACTCGACCGTGATCAGCACCGACTCCAGATCCATGTTCGGATGGTCGTACACGACCGGTATCATCTTCGTCAGGATCTCGCTCTTCAGCCCGCGCTCCTTGACGAAGTGGAACAGCTGCCGCAACTTGTCATCGTCGAAATCGGGCGGCGCCGTGCGCTTTCCCTGCAGATGCTTCAGCGTGTGCGCCAATCGCGTCGCCACGAAGCGCGGCGTCTGGTCGCTCTCGGCCACGATCGTCTCGATCAGCGGAACGAGATTATTGCGCAACAGGTAGGCAAAGGCGTCCTCCGGCACCCGCCATTCGTTCAGCTGGCGGAACCGGTCGGCGATGCTGGGTGGCAGGCGCTTGCGTTTCTCGACGATCACCTCATCGTCGATCGAGATCGGCGCGGAATCGGTGTCGGGGTACATGCGGTCCGGCCCCGGCAGCACCCGCTCGAAGATCGTCGTGCCGTCCGGAAGCCCCTTGCGGGTCTCATTCGGCACTCCCTGCATCGCGATTCGGCAGCGCTCTTCGATGGTCTCGATTGCCGTAGCGACATCTTCCGGCGGCCCCCAAACCACCAGCTGGGCATCGCCGGACGTCGCGCCGACATGTCGCCGGATGGCCGCCAGTTCCTGCTCATCGCCGAACATCTGCAGTTGTTCCGAGTGCAGCATGTGCGGCCGCTCCAGACAGGCGATGACCTTGAGCCGGTCGCTCAGCTCATCCGCGAAGGTCTGCTGCGGCTGGGTGAAGAAGCTCAGGATTCCTTCGAAACGCGGCAGGTTGATCGCCGCCAAGATCCACCCGCGCGACTTGACCCGCTTGATCGCCTTCTGTTCGCGCGGCAGCAGGTCCGCATCGAGCTCCTGGTGCGCCACCGTCCAGGTCTTCGGATCGAGCCCGCGCCGCTTGAGTTCGTCTCGGATCAGGAGCAGCGCCCGCTGCCGGAAGGCTTCATTGTGCACCAGGTTCGGGATCCAGCGGATGTGGGCCACTCCCTTGATCTCGACCCGCGTCCCGCCGGTCACGCTGACATTGACGTCTTCGCGCGCCGCGCCGATTCCGACTCGCACCTTGCCCGAGGACCGCGCCAGGAACCGCAAATACTGCGCCGCCTCCGCGGCCTCGTCCGGCGTCAGCAGATCCGGGTAGGTCACCGTCTCGATCAGCGGCATTCCCAGCCGGTCGGTCCGGTACGTCCGCCAGTGCCCGACGTCCGACACCTCCCGGCAGGCGTCCTCCTCGATCGACATCTGGATGATCCGCACGTCCTTGTGCTTCAGCGGGATCACCCCCTCGATTCCGACAATCGCCGTCCGCTGGAATCCCGTCGGAATCGACCCGTCGAGATACTGCTTGCGGGCCACATGCAGCTCGCCGACGATGTTCGTCTTCAGCATCAGGGCGATGTCGATCGCCTTGTCGAGCGCCTCCTCGTTGATCCGAAAGGGCGGGGTGTCGTCAAAGTCGTAGGTGCACGCCGTCCGGTCCTTGATGCGATAGATGATGTTCTTCCTGGTCTTGAACTCCATCAACGCCGTACCGTCGTACTCGCCCAGTTCCGACAGCGTCGGCCGCATGTGCCGCACCAGTTCGGCGTCGAAGTCATCGTGTTCCTGGTAGATTCCCGCCGGACAGCGGCAGAACAGCTTCTTCTCGGTGAGAAGTTGTTGATGAATCTCCAGGCCGCACTTGAAGCCCAGCCGCTGATAGGTCTCGGGCGTGGCTTCCGGGCGCGCGATCCAGCCCACCAAGTGTCTGGTGGCTGCGAGGTTCGTTGCTGCGTCAAATCGTTGTGCCATAATGAACAGACCATACGGGATTCCCTTCCCCTTTTCAAGCTGGTTGCCCGCGCGACTTCCATGACTGGTGCCTCGACGCTGGCGGTGAACCTCAAGAGCTGAATTGGCCGACTCGCGCACACGACTGCGTGGTTCGATCCACCGCGATCGGAAGGACTCGAGAACCCAGCCGTGGATCGAGTGACCCGCCACCGCCTTCGATCGGAAGCTCAAGTGTCGGGCCTCGCAGTCCAGTGCCGGGCTTCCCCTTCCGCGGGCTGAGACTGGGTTGCGGAACGCTCCGCGGGGATGGATTTCGACGGGTCCTGGATGGTCACCGGGCGGCCCGTGGAGTGGCCTTGGGGTCGGAGTCGCGCGCAGCCGCGCTCTGGGTCCGATCGATTTCGCGAAACGAAAGCCGCGCCGGCCGGGCTCGGTTCAACGTTGCACCACGAGCTCCCGCGACAGCACGTTCTTCACCGGACCATTGGCCACCGTCAACCGAACGACGTACACGCCGCAGGCCACGCCGGCGGCCGGGGCGCACACTCCGCGCAACCCGAGCGTGCAAGGTCGTGGCCGGCCATGGGCCAGCGACGCGACTCACTGTTCAGCTCCGGCGTACCGGTGTCCAAGACGTAGATCTCGTCGCCGGCGGCGAGCACCAGTTCCTGGATGCCATCGGCGTCGACGTCGGCCGCGACCGGGCTTAGCGCGGGGTCGAAGGGGTAGTAGTTGGGCCAGTCGGCAGGCGTCTGCGCCTGCGCGGTCCACTCGTGGAGCCAGCCGCCCAGAGTGCTCAGCAGAAGCTGCGGCCGCTCGACCTCCGGCCGCGCCACGCGGGCGATGATCGGCTCGCTGTCACAGACATCGCCGGCGGCTACGGCCGCCGGGTAGCCGGACAGCAGACTGCCGGTAAGGTGGACGGCGTAGACGCCGCCCGACACCGTGGCGAAGCAGACCGCAGGGCCCGCGGGGTGCATGATCGCCGCGATCGAGACCCCGACAACCGGCGAGCCGGTGCCGGTGTCGAAGGGCCAGCCCGCATTGAACGCCGTTCCATCGTGGTGGATCAGCTCCACCGTCCCGTCGCTCAGAGGCACGGCGATCTCGAGGTCAGTATCGCCGTCGACATCGGCAAGGGCGACGCCGGCGGACGGGGCGGCCGACAACGCCGGCGCCCGGGAAGGTCCGCGGCCAACCCGGCCGTTCCGTGCTGTCGGAGTCGAGCAGATGCGCGTCGTGGCCACTCGCCGCTACGATCTCCCCGTTGGACAGACCGCTCGCCGGGCCCAGCGGGTAGGTGTGCGCTGTTTCATCGCTGTCATAGGCGTAGAGGTTGCCGGTGTTGTCCGGTACAACGACCTCCATCCGGCCGTCGCCATCCAGGTCGCCGACGCCCGGGGATGCGATGTAGCGGGACGCTGTTTCGTCGGGCGTCCAGCTCCAGTACCGCTGGCGCACCGCATAGCCGGGGGCGTCCCGCCATTCGGCATTGAACCAGAGCGCCAGCGCCTGGTCCGGCTGCATCCACATCGCGCCGATCATGGCGGTCTGATTGCCCTGAGACGGATCGAGGGCGAGCATCCCCGAGGACCACATCCCGCCCTCGCAGAGCAGAAACTCCGCCGATTCGAAACAACTCAGGGGGTCGGACTCCGGACGCAGCGAGTAACAGCCGGAGGCGTCACTCGCCGTGCCCATGAAGCCCATGGAGGTCCAGAACAGCTCGAAGCGGTAGCTGATTTCCGGATCAGCAAGTGAGCCCGGCGCCCAGGTTACCCCGCCGTCCAGCGAGCCCTGGATGAAGGTCTCGTCGTCAGGGGAGGAGAGCCGGCGGTACCCGATGAGGACATCATCGCCGCCCGGATCGCTGGCCAGCATGAGCAGGGCGTGGTCTCCGGTGTCGCCGGCGAAGAGCGTCGTGGGCGGAGAGCTCCAGTCGCCGGACGCTGCGCCGTCGTTCACGCCGGAATAGTAGGTGACCTGCACGGACTCGGGCGTCGCCGCGCTCACGGTGCGAAGGGTGGCCAGGTGCACCCGGCCCGATGCGCCCAAACCGACCTCAACCTCCGTGGAGACGATACCGTCAGCGGGTGCGGGGGGATGGGCCACGGCCAGCGGAGTGGAGAACGACACGCCGCCGTCCTGCGACACACTGTAGTGGAGGACGTACTCCCGGACGTCTACCCACACCCAGTAGGCCACCGCGATCGTCAGCAAGCCCCCGCCCGCGGGACGTACGGCCAGCTCCGGCGGACCCAACTGGGGAAAGACACCCGGGGACCAGGGAAATCCCTCGACGAGCGCGGAATCCCAGGTCGGAGTGGCCTGAGCGGCGGGGGCCCGGCAGACCCAGATCGCGTCATCCGAGCTTCCCGCGCCCCGGAGCAGGTAGCTGACGATCACCCACTCGTCGGTGCCGTCGCTCGCGATCGCGATTCGAGGATGGCACACCTGGTCGTCGGCCAGCGGCCCGGAAATGGTGCTCCACGGCCACCAGCTGCAACCGTGATTTGCGCTGCGCAGGATGACGACGTCTCCGTCCTCTCCGATCTCCCTCTCGAACGCGGCAAAGAGCACGCCGTCCGCGGCGATCGCGAGGCCGCATTCGTCGCCGAGCGTTTCGTCACCGGTCGGGTGGTAGACCAGGTGTCCGGGGTCGCCGCCGAGAACGGCCAGCGCAGCAGCCGGAATGGTGAGAAGTGCCAACACCGTGAAAGACGCATGATCACTGGCCTCCCAATCG
>CAYYQN010000102.1:0-10989 GCA_964473865.1 uncultured bacterium
CAGAACAGCGGGGGCACGCCAGGGCGTCTACGGACAACACCCGGCGCAATAGGTGGCGCAGGAGCCGGCCGGGGCGCAGCAGGCGCCGGTGGCTGGAGCCTGTTCCGCGGCGGTGAAACTCAGGATCGTGTTCGGGCCGTCATAGTCGGCCTCGATGCCACAGATATACAGATTCACGTCTCCGGTCCCCGCCGCAGGGGCCGTCCAGGTGAAGGTCCCGCCGTCCAGGAAGGAGGGAGACAGGTGTACGCCGTTCGTTTCCAGTGACGTATTATAGGTGGCGGTGTTCGTTCCCGCCGTGATGACGCCCGCGTTCTGGGATCCGGTCCCGATACGGCAACTTGCGTTGAAGTTGGCGATGAGGTCCGTTCCGGCATGCGACACAGTGATTGTATAAGATTGGCCCGGAACATAGACCGATGGGAACCCGCTCGCCTGGATCGTCCCGCCCCCTGCGCCATGGCAAGAAGAGGCGCAGCGCCCGCGGCTGCCCGGCGCACCGGAGTAGCCCGTATAGGTGGTGCGTGCCCAAGCGGGCAAGGTGATTGCGCCTAGTAGCAGGACTACCAGCACGAACTTGGAAACCGTCCTCATTAGGGACCTCCTGATCCACCCGAGGGTGAACCTCCTGGAAAGCTGAGGTTTCTCGCGCACTCCATAGGTGCGGCCGAAGCGGGCCTAGCGGCGCCCGGCGCGGGTGAGACTGTGAAGCTGGATGTAGCGATCGGGGGGAACGGCGTGTGATACCGCACCCGTGAGAACCGCGGCGCGGTCCCTGACCGTTATGGAGTGATCAAGCAGGCATTGCCTGCCGCCCCCTGGTGAGCGCAAAGCGGCGTTGACCCGGCTTGTGTCAGGCAAGTGATGTGCCATGGCGGTGCGAGCGCAAGAAGCGTGCGACCATGGGCCTTGAATCCGGGGGACCGTGGAAATCCGTCGAGAGTTGACCCCGTCGGCCTTGGCGATTGTAAGAATCTCTTGTGGCGCCTCGCGAGTCGTGTAAGAAACGCAAATGATGCGTCCACGCTCCCGCCGACGCCGCCCATCACATGGCGCCCCCGCGCCGGTACGCGCGGAGCGCACTTCCGTAGAGATGTTGGGACGTGGAGCAGTTCTCAGCCGACGTCACCGGTGTCTCCGGTGGAACAAGCTTGCATGCAACAGGAGTGCTTGCGCCGTCACAGCGTGGGCGCCCCAGTGTGCGGTGGCAACACGGACCGCTCGCTCGCTCGCCAGTGGCTTTCCCAGGTAGGCATCGGCCACCGCCTTGCGCCCACCCAGGTCGCCGGCCACGACCCGCGAACGTCCGAGGCCGCGCACGAGGATCCACTCCGCGCTCCAGGGCCCGACCCGAGCGGAGCGGGAAACGGAATCAGAGCCTCGGTCTCTCCGGACGGTCGCAACAGCGATGCCTCCTCTCGTCCACCGACGCCGCCTGCCATCCCGGGGGAGTGTTACACCTTCGGGCCGACCGGAAGTTCATCTGAACCATGTCGGACCGGGATCCGGGCGGTCGGACGGGTCGACCTCGGATTGTCGGCGTTTGGACCCACGGATCGGACAAGGAGAGTACCCATGAGAAAAGTCATTGTCGGCGCCATGGTTTCCCTGGATGGCGTCATGCAGGGACCGGGCGGGCCGAGTGAGGACCCCACCAAGGGCTTCAAGTTCGGCGGATGGGTGATGCCCTACTTCGACCAGGAGGCCGGCGAAGAGGTCGAGAGCCTCTTCAAGGACTTCGACCTCCTGCTCGGGCGCAAGACCTATGAGATCTTCGCCGCGTACTGGCCCTTCCAGGACGAGAACGGCCCGAACGGCGGCATCACCAAGGCGTTCAACGCCGCAAAGAAGTTTGCCGTTTCGCGCTCGGGCGAGGTCGATACGGGCTGGCGAGGGACCGTGCTGCTCCGCGAGGTCGCCGATGTGAAGCGCCTGAGGCAGGAAAGCGGCCCGAACCTCGTCACCCAGGGCAGCACCGAGCTCGTGCACGCGCTACTCGCCAACGACCTGGTGGACGAGATCAGGCTGTTCACGGTGCCGGTGGTGCTCGGCCGCGGCAAGAAGCTGTTCGCGGACGGATCGGCGCCGCACGAGTACAAGCTCACCCGCTCGCGCGTCTCGGGCTCCGGCGTCATGATCACCAACTACGAGCGCGCCGGCGACGTCAAGACCGACGCCCACGCCCTGGGCAAGCCCAGCAAAGCCGAGCTCGCGCGCCAGGAGCGGATGAAGCGGGAGGGGTAGGTCAGTCGAACTCGCGGATCGGCGGCTCCTGATCGGGACCGAGGCGGCCGACCGCGATCTTCGAGATCACCATCGGCTCCCCCTTCACCGGCGCATTCGCCAGCCGGCGGAGAAGCGCGATCTGGCCGAGGTGCGTGAAAGCGTCGGCGATCGGCCCCTGGAAGATCTGCTCCAGCGAGAGGGAGGGCGCGGCCTCGCGCGTGAGGGCTCCGTCCACCAGCTCGAGACCGCGGTAGAAACGGCTGACCTCGTGGTCCCACGACTCCGGCTTCGAGGCACGCCAGGCCTCGCGCCACGGCTGGCCGTCGACGATGCGCGCGGTCCAGGCGAGGAGATCCGCGGTGTGAGCCAGGATCTCGAGGGCGGAGCGGCTCCTCGCGGCGGGATCGGTGGCGGGTGTGATCGCAGCGGGATCGGTGGCCGCTCCCGGCGTGGACACCCGCAGCGCGGCGCGCGCTTCGGCGAAGTCGGGCGGCGCGCCGCGCAGGATCTTGGCGCCGCGATAGGCGAGGGTGGCGATCGTGTGGCGGGTGAAGAGGCGCATCCGGTCTGCGGTCATGGTTCCTCCCGGCTTGTGAATCCTTTCACAATCATAGGCGCTTGGGCAGGGACGGTCATCCTGTGAATTGCGACACGAGGACGCAACCCCGCTCATTCGGACGCGCGAGTCAAGTCACCGGCGCCGGGTGCCGATATTCGCGTCACACCACACCGCGCCGCTCGCGATCAGGCGCGAATCGTTCGCCAATCGGACAGGAGCGTAGCCCAATGACCAGACAGAACTGCTGGGACTTCAGTAAGCGCCCGGTGAACCCCATCATGGTTTCGGGAGCGTCCAGGCCGGCCAGACGAAGGGGACCTGTCGTTCACGATCAGGAACAACAGCTACACGCCCAAGACGGGCGAGGTCTCGGAGAGCTGTGACGACTACTCGATCGTTTCGGGTGGGGGACTGTACAGCCTGAATCGGAACGAGGAGAAGACCGTGGTTGTGCGCTTCGAGCCGGGGTCTGCGAGCCCGCACGCCTGCTCGGTCGAACCGGGGTGCGGTGTCGCCGCCTGCACGGGTCAGGGGGCAGCCATAGGTCGGTCGACCAGATGCTGTTCCTGCCGCAGGCACACCTGACAGCCGCCTGAGCCGCGGCTTCCGCGACGAGACGTTACTCTCGCGCGCCCCGCTAGAGCGCCTGCTCGAAGTCGCTCAGCTCGATCCCAAAGCCGAGGCGGCAGCTCCGAACAGCACCAGGATCACAACGACGGAAAGCGCCTGCCAGTTCACCGCTTCCTCCCCGAGCGTCCGCTCGCAGGTTCAACATCAGCGAATCACGGTGACCCGGGCATCCGATGTATGGCGCCCGCCCGTCAACCGGACAAAATAGGAGCCCTGGGAGACTCGGCGGCCCGTTTGATCGCGTGTGTCCCACACGATGAAGTCCGCTTCGCGCGCGAGTCCCTGAGCAGAGAGATGGCGGACACAACGGCCCGCGGTGTCGTAGACGGTCATGCTCTCGAGCGGCGTTCCCAACCCCCGGCACGAGATAGTGACCAGGCCACTCCTAACCGGATTGGGATAGGGACCGGCGCCCAGTGGTGGCTGGTCGCTCGCGGCCGTCGCCAGAATCGGCCCAAACGTGATTCGATCTTCGCCGACCCCGGAGAGCGCCACCAGTCGATACGCGTAGGAGATGCCCTGGGAAACCTCGGTGTCGACGAACTCCCAGGGACCATAGCCGGGAATCGGGGCCTCCGAGTTCAGAACGGAGTAGGGAGCCGGGTGATCTCCCCCGGCCTCCGATCTCTCGATCAGGAAGCCACTGAAACGGACGTCCGGAGGGACCGTCCACTGGATGCGAATCCCCCCCGGCTCAGCCGTGGCCGCAAAGTGGGCCAGCAACACCGGAGTCACGCCGCCGCATTGCGCGGGCAAGATCTCCATGAAGGTCCGGTTGTGCCCCACCAGATAGAGGGACGAGCCGGACACAATCAGGTCACTCCTCCATCCCACGGAGGTCCCAAGGGCCGGGGCCATCTGCCTCCCCCCCACGACCTTGGGCGCGGCGGGATCCGAGACGTCGATGACGGAGTAGTCGCGCCGCGCCAGCGCGTAGACGTAGTCGCCGGCCGCCGCCACGTAGCTGCACGGGTGGCGCAGCTTCAGTAATTGGGTGGCCACTGGCGCTCGCGGATTCGCTACGTCCACGACCTGCAGACCCGAATCCGAGGCCGCGACATAGGCGTAGTGACCATTCAACGCCACGTCCAGCGCCTCATCGGGAATCGGGACCGAAGAGACTCGCTCCGGGGCGTTGGGCTGCGACACGTCGATCACCTGTAGCCCAGAACTACTCGCGGCATCAGCGATGTAGCAATAGCGCTCGTCCACCGCGATCGCCAGCGCGTACCCCGGCGTGTCCGCGGAACCGAGAATCGTGGCGGCGGCTGGATTGGCAATGTCCACTACCTGCAGACCCGCGTCGAAATCCGCAACGTAGGCGCGCTTGCCGCGGATCACTACATCCTCCGCGTAGCCCGGAGTCGCCACCGTCCGGACCAGCGTCACCCCCCCATCCTCGGCCGCGGAGATCACTTCCAGACCGGCGTTGAAGTCGGCGAGGTACACATAGCCACTCGCCACGTCTACCGCATAGGGGCTGCCGGAGGTCAGTAGGCTGTCGACCACCACCGGTTCCGGCGCGGAGGTCAGATCGACCGTCTGCAAGCCGGTGTTCGTTGCGACGTACGCTCGGCCGCCGGTCACCTTCACAGCTCGCGGGTTCGCCACGGCAACCTCGCCCAAGGTCGGCACCGGAGCGTCACCCAGGAAGACGCTACGCACCTTTCCGGAGTAGTCCGCAACGAAGGCATGCTGCCCGTCGATGGCGACCGAGATACCGTCAGCGTCCACGTAGCCGGTCATCCTCGGTTGCGTCGGATCGGAGATGTCCACGATGCGCAGGCCGTTGAAGTCGCACGCCGCGACCAGGGAGCGTCCCTGGATCGCGATGTCCAGAACGTCGGCTCCGACGCTGACCTCCGACTCCACGTGGGCATCCAATGGAACGGTGATGTCCACCACGCGGATGCCCTGGCCTCCCACGTAGGCCATGCCTCCCGACAACGTGATGCAGACAGCGCCGGGAATCGACACCGACTTGACAACCTGGGGCGACGACGCGACGGTGATGTCCACGATCTTCAGGCTACCGCCAAGATACGAGCTCTCGGCCACATAGGCGTAATTCCCCTGGACGGCGACGTCCTGGGAGTTGCCGACGTCGCAGGATCCCACGCCTTCGGGAAAAGTGGGGTCTGCGACGTTGATGACAGCAAAAGAACAACCGGGACCACAGGTATATGCATACTCTCCTTGGAGCGCCACCGCACTGCCACAACGGGCGATGGCCGGAAATGAATCCGGCTGCGATGGAACCGAGATATCAATGACCTGGAAGGACCGGCCGCCACAGATGAAGGCGTACGGCGGAGCAATGGCAACCGCCCGCATGCCTCGTCTGGCTTGTACTGTCGACAGAACCGCCGGGCGAGTCGGGCTGGACACGTCGATCGTCGTCAGGGCACCATACTCCGAGCAGACCACCGCGACGCCGTCTGCCACATCGACACCCCGCAGTCCGGACGAGAGCTCGACCTCGCCAATCCAGTGCGGATATTGGCCGTAGTCGATGCAGTCTGCGCGGAGATCGGGCGATCCGGCGGCCGATGCGGTGACGAGGAGTGTTGTGGCAAGCACGAGCAGACCGGTCGGGACGTCGCTGCATTCCACCCCGGTGCCCCGGTTCCTCCCAAGCGACGGGGCAAACCGGAACACTCCCCCGATGCGAAGCAAGCAGAGACGCACAGATCCAAGCGCCCGGTCGCCGACCGCAATGATCATGGCTCACCTCCATGCTTGATTCACCGTCGCCGTACGCCAGGAATGCATTCAACGACAGCCCGCATCCCGGAGTACGCGGCGCGCACGAAGCATCGCCCGGGACGCTAGCGCGATCACGGAGCGACGTCAATCGGGGTAACCAGCTTCGCTGTGTAGGCGCTGAAGAAGCCTTCATCCAGCGCCCCGGCGGCCACCCAGACTCCCCCACCCGTGGCCACCTGAAAATCCCCCACCCCCGGTCTGATCTCCTGAGGGCCTGACCGGGCGGCCTGCAGCGGGACGTTACTCTCACTCCTCACCTTGGCTGAGGGGGGAACGGAGTGAACGTCTTGAAGCGCCATCTGCGGATAACCATCGAGACCTTGGCGAGTTGCGGAGTCAGTCGTCGGGAGATCGCGGGGCGGACCGGGGTCGACCGCAAGACCATCCGTAAGTATCTCGGGCAGGCAAAATCCCCCGGGGTGGCCACCGGCTCGGAGCCGGTGGTCATCGAAAATCCCCCACCCCGGCCACCGGCTCCCGGCACCGAGTCCGGGGCGGGGAACTCGGCGTCGGCCTGTGCGTTATGAAGAGGCGCTCCGGAGCTTCGGTGGCGGTGTGGTCTATGTCGTCCACGACTATGTGGCCGGCCACATAATCCAGACTAGGTTGCGGCCACGATTATGTTGCCGGCCGCTGCAAGCGGCTTAGTTCCCACGGCGGCCCTCGTGCGGCGGGGAACATAACGACCTACAGCGAACTCAGCCAGGCCAGCACGGACGCGTCGTCCTTCCAGACTGGGCGACCGCGGCGCCCCGCTGGAGTATCGAAAGAAGACTCGCAGGCATGATCTCCGCGTACCGGTTGGTGTTCCCGAGATCGACGTGACCGAGCCAGCCGCGGATGACGTTGCCTTCCACGCCAGACTCCAGAAGATGCACGGCCGCGGTGTGGCGAAAGAGGTGTGGGGTCACTCGTCGAGGGCGGTTGCCGGTGGTGTCGAATCGATGGGCGGCACGGTCTGGTTCGACGAGGTGGGGCTCCGATCACCCGCGTGATCGGCCGGCCTTCCCTACTCGTCCCAGCGCGCGATTCCAGACGACGGCCTGGCCCCGGCCCACTGGAAGGAACCTCCGGCGTAGAGGCTTCCTTGGTACTCGGCCAGCGCATGGACGACGCCGTAGAGCCCGGTGTAGTCGAACTCCGGTTCGGAGCGGCCGATCCCCGAGGCCAGCGGGCGCCACGTGTCCCCGTCGAGGCAGAGCACCGATGTCGACGGCTCGTCCTGCGTGCCAGTGAAGAACCACCCCGCCACGACCTGCCGGTCGCGCCAGATTGCGAGAGCGTTCACCGAAGGCCCGTTGTCCGTGATTGGATTCGGATAACGGAACGGCGGGTCCAGGCTGCGGAAGACCTCGCCATCGTAGAGCGCAACGGCGCGGAAGCAGGCGCCCGCATCTTCGGACGCGCCGATGAGAAGCCGCTCCCCATCGTCGCGCATTGCGCGAACACAGGGTAGCTCGGCGCCTGGAAGCGGCACCGCCATCCCCGTGACGCACACGGGGCCCCAGCCCGAGCCAAGATAGCGAACCATGTAGCACAGGCTGTCCGCGCCATATTGGCCCGGGCAGCCGCCGAGGTAGAGCCGTCCCTGGCTGACTCCCCAGGTAAGAGGAGGATCCACGGGCGGGGTGGGCAGTTGTGTCCAGACGCCTCCATCCCAGCCGAGAATCCGGCCCGAGCTTTCGGTCGCGTAGAGAGCGCCGCCCCAGACGGCAAGGGCATCGACGCCCCAGGCCGGGCCCGGTCCGAGCGTTTCCCACCTGCCGTCCCGCCAGCAGACGACGGAGGGGGAGTCGCCGCCGGACGCGGAGAACGAGCCGCCGGCGACCAGATCGCCCTGATATTCGCAGAGGGCCCGAACCGGCCCATCCAGACCGCCCCCGAGGCTCCTCCAACTCGACCCGTTCCAGGCCGCCACGTTCTCGGCCAGAACGGTGCCCGCCCGGTGGAACGAGCCTCCCGCAATCAGCTCTCCGTCATGGACGAAGAGCGTATAGACGTCGCCATCGAGTCCCTGGCCGGCCGGGGCGGGAGCAAACCCATCCCACCAGTGGGTGTCTTCGGGACCGGGTGTCCCCGCTTTGGCGCGATTGGAGACCGGGGAGACGAGACCGGCGTCGTCCACGGTGCGCAACGCAAAGACGTAGCAGGGGAACTGCGTCCTCAGTCCGGTGATGGTGAATTCCTGGACGGCTCCGGCGGCACTCGGCGCAGGCACGCCCGCGACGATCGTGGCCTGATCCCATCCGTAGTTTTCGTCCACGTAGAACGTTGCATAGCGCAGATCGTATCGGGTCGCAGTTCCGAGCTGTCCGTCATCCCCGGGCGCCGTCCAACGGAGCGTCACGGAAGTCTCGGTCACCCGAACCGCCGCGAGATCAGTGACCGCAGACGGCGGCGTCCGGTCGCCGCCGGGAGTCCGGGCCTGCGCGGTGTCGGACGGAGGAGACTCGTTGTTCGCCTCATCGAACGCCCGCAGGATGAAGCGATAGGTGGTGCCCGGGTATCTGTCTCTGACCAGCAGCGTCTCCCGGCTCCCGGCGCTCCGCGGAACCGGGACTCCGGCCAGTTCGGTCATCGCTTCCCACGAGTTGGTGTCGGTGTCAGCCCAGCGCACGGCGTAGCGGGATGCCGCCCCCATGGCGCCGTCATCTCCCGGGGCCGTCCAATCCAGCCGGACGGAGACGGAATCGATCGCCGCGGCGTGAAGGTCGCGAACGGCCGCCGGCGCCGTGGAGTCCCGTTCGCCCACGGGCGGGAGGGAATCATGAGCGCAGCCGGCGAGAAGGAGCACTGCGAGCAACGCGAATCGCGAACTCATGACGCCTCCCGGATCCAGTCCGGCAGCTCAAGCTCGTACCCGATCCAGCCTCGGTCCGCGCGTCATCATCGGGCTACCCCTCCGGCTCAGCCCCGGGAAGGCCGGCGTCGTCCAGTGAGCGGACGAGCAGGTCGGCCAGGTGCAGTCGAGAGGCCCACTGGCGGAGATACGCGAAGTCGAGCCCATCCCCCTGCACCTTCAAGATGCCAAGCACGTCCCGCCATTGGCGATCCGAAACCCCGCCGCCCTGTCGAAACCAGTCGAGCTTGGCGAGGACCGTGTCTTCGGGAGTGGCGAGGGCGACCTCGAAAGGCTCGTCGGTGCCGATATCGCGCCGGATCCTGCGCTCGAACTGGGACTGGGCGAACTCGCTCCGCCAGGCGCTGTAGATGTCCACCTTGACCATGCTCTCGAGATGAATCAGGTTGAAGCACCCATCGTGCCGGATGGCCTCCCGAATCGCCGGCAGGCTGGCGTAGAACTCCGCACCCAGCAAGTCCACCAGCCGCGCCGCCTGCTCCTCTTTCAGGTGGGCCACGAGGTCGGCGTCGATTGTCAATCGCGGCTCGCCGAAGACCATGCTCGCCACTGAGCCGCAGAGAAAGTAGGGCACACCCAGCTCGTCGAGGGCGCCTACCACGCGGCGCACCGCGTCGAACAGGTCCGGGCTATGCTCGCTCATCGGG
The DNA here is from genome assembly GCA_964473865.1 of uncultured bacterium. Taxonomy (GTDB): domain Bacteria; phylum Eisenbacteria; class RBG-16-71-46; order CAIMUX01; family CAIMUX01; genus CAIMUX01. The sequence continues at coordinate 9,689 of CAYYQN010000102.1, forward strand.
AGTCCGTGGACCGTAGGCCGCCGCCGCCAACTGCGGGCCGAGCCAGAGGTCGGCCAGGCGGCGCCAAAGCTGCTCCGGAGATTCGCGAGGATACCGCGCCCGAAGGCCGGCCATGGCCAGGGCCCGACCGGCTCGGTTGGCCGAGACGATCATCTGGCACTTCCTCGCCGGAGAGGCACGACGAAACAGGTCGATCAGCACGCGCTCGGCTTCCGGCGCGGTGTCTTCGGCCAGCGTTCTCACGCCCCGAGTGTAGGGGGCTTGGGGGGCGCCGGCAATCAGGCAGGGTCGGTCCTCAGGCCCCCCCCTTGTCGGAAAGCCGACACCTCCATGGGCACGATGCGCGCTCCGCATTGCCTCTGGTGTCGTCCAGACGGCAGTTGACAACTGTTACCATGGGAGGTAACGTCAGAGGTGACCAGGGTCCGACGGGGAGGCTCGAGGCCGAGGGGCGTCTATGAAAATCCGATCCGTAGTCGTCAATAGCCGGAAGCGGGCTTTTGAGCTGCGCACCTACCGGGGTTGGTTCTCTTTTCCCTTCGCCAAGTCCGAACCGCCCCCCAGCGCTTCCGACCCGGTCGTGGAGGCCTGGATCGACCCGGAGCTCGCCAGCGAAGCCATCGTCTACCGCCTGGCATCCGGAAAGGAAGGCTGCGTCCACGTCGAGCAGGCCCTGGACTACAACCGCGACCCGCACTACCTCCGCGACATGCTCCTTCATCGGCTGACCGCCGAGGCCCAGGATCGCCTTGCGGCGAGTTCGCTCTCCAAGCGGGAGATCATCCGGCGTCTGGGGACCTCGCCGGCGCAGTTCTACCGACTGCTCGATACCACCAACTACCGGAAGTCGGTCGACCAGATGCTGTTCCTGCTGCAGGCCCTCGACTGCGATGTTGATCTGGTCGTTCGGGGGAAGAGGGCGTGAGGGCGCAGACACTGGCCGCGGAGACTTGCGGGTCCAGAAAGTCTTGGCCCGAGTTGCCAGGGCCGCCACCCGGGCACAACATGCCAACGTCCCGCAGCAGGCTATCGAATGCATCGCCGAGGACGTCGAGCCTACAATAAGGCTACTTCCACATGGCGGGCCGGCGCCTTCTCGCGGGAGCGGACGCCGGAGCGCAGGCGGGCAGGGGAGATTCCGGATGAGACTCAAAGATGTCTTCATCGCGGTCAACGCAATGGTCGCGGACGGCATCATCGAGCAGTGGGCCCTCGGCGGAGCGGTCGCGGCGACGTTCTACCTGGAGGCTGATAAGCCGTTCCATCGCCCCTGGCGCTCTGTCGGCCCGGTCCTGAGCGAC
>CAYYQN010000103.1:0-10832 GCA_964473865.1 uncultured bacterium
CCAAAGATGTGCGTGAGCACCAGATAGAGCCCGGCCAGGACGAAGATCGCGCCCGTGATCGGCCGCGCCGCCCGTTCGACCTTCGTGAGCGCGTTGAAGGCCCGGCCCAGCCCCTGGGCGCCCAGCACCATGAGCACGGCAAAGGCCACGACCGGCAGGCCGGTGCCCAGCCCGTAGACGGCCGGCAGAAGAACGCGCGAGTGCGCATTCACCGCCAGGGGAATGAGCGCGCCGAAGAAGAGCCCGGCCGAAACCGGGCAGAACGAAAGCGCGAAGAGCACTCCGAGCAGGCCGGCGCCGACGATCCCCGACCGGGCCGTGCGCTCCCGGATCGACTGGCCGACGTTCCAGGACGGCAGGCGCAGCCGGAGCCAGCCCAGCATCCCGATGCCGATGACCACGAGCAGTGGGCCGAGGATCTGGTTCATCCGCTTCTGCAGGAAGAAGGAGACGCTCGGCAGGGAGAGCACGCTCGAGACGACGAGCACGCCCACGAGCACGTAGGTGAGGGCGCGGCCGAGCGAGTACAGGAGCCCGGCCAGGAGCACGCGGCGCGGGCTGCCGACGCTGCGCCCCACGAACGAGATCGCGGCGATGTTCGAGGCGAGCGGGCAGGGGCTGATCGAGGTGAGGATCCCGAGCCAGAGGGCTGTGCCGATCGCAAGGAGGATGGGCGTCATGACCGCTGGCCGGACAGGCATCCGCGCGTCTCCCCCTGGATGTAGCGGACGAACTTCTCCTTGTCGCCCAGGAGTTCCCAGACCTTGGGCAGGTTCTTCCAGCCGATCTGCGCTCCGGACCGCTCGTCCACGAGGATGACCGACTTCGTGTAGAGCTTGTAGTCCTTCACGAAGTGCTCGTTTCCCTTGTCATCGACGTTCACCGCCTGGAAGACGAGCCGGCCGTCTTTCAGCTCCGGGGCGAAGCCGGTCTGGATCGCCTCCGTGGTGTAGGCTTCGATCTTCCGGCACGATGCGCATCGTTGCGTGGTGTGGAAGTAGTAGGCCAGCACGCGGTGCGGCGCCGTGGTGTCGGCGACCGCTCCGGCCGAATCGGCCACCGCCCCGGCCGGCGCCGCCGGAGCCTCCGCGGCCGGCGGGCCGGCCTGGGCGCTTCCGAGGAACGCCCCGCATCCCACGACAAGACCAAGCAGAGCCAGGGCCGGGAGGGCGCGGCGGACCCGGGGGCGGCGCGCGGCGACTTCGGATCGGCGGGCGCAGTGGGGCTTCATGCGAGCATCTCCTTGATTTGGGCCACGGTAGGGACGCGACCGCTCACCTTGACCGTGCCGTCGATGACCAGGGCCGGGGTCGAAAGGACCCCGAACCCGACGATCGCGTCGATGTCAGTCACCTTGATGATATCGCAGGCCAGGCCCAACTCCTGCGCGGCCTGTTGCGTGCGCTCATAGAGCACCTGGCACTTCGGACAGCCGGGACCCAGGACCAAGACGTCGGACATGAGGGCAGCTCTCCTTTCCGGTGCGATGGCCGGCGGCCAGCCACGGGTATGTCTCAGCGGGTCGTGGACGAACCGAGTTGCCGGGGCTCTCGCGAGCCCGGCAGCGGGGCGTCGCGAGTCGCCGCTGCGGCCCGGCGGCGGTTGCGGCGCTCCACGACCACCAGGGCCAAGGCCAGGAATCCCAGAAACGCCACGAGGTAGACGGCGAGGGTCAGGATGCCCGCGCCGTCCGTCCACGCCCCGTAGATCAACCCCGCGAGGGTGCTGAATACCGCCACCCAGGCAACATAGGTCCAGGTCTTCGCTCGGCCGATGATCGCGGTGATGATCAGGATGCTCTGAAGGCTCAGCTCGGGGTCAGCCATCAGGTAGGCGAGAAGCGGTCCGCGGTGCATGCCCAGCGAGAGAAACATCTTGGCGATCGGTACTTCCACCAAGGTGGGGAAATACATGAAGACCCCGAAGAGGACGCCGGCCAGGTTCCCGAGCAAAGTGTTCGCGCCAGCCAGAGACTCGATCCATTCAGGACGGATGAGCTGCCGGGCAACCCCGACGATGAAGACCCCGGCGACCAGCAGGGGGAAGATCTGGCGCACGAACCGGTACGACTCGGCGAGCCACTCCCGGGTCGCCTCCCCGCCCAGGCGCGCGCGCGCCATTCCCCAGAGCACCGCGAGACCGACGCCCACCCCGATGAATCGGCCGGTGACGGCCAGAGCCAGACCCTCCGGCCGGGGGGTTACCCGCAAGGCGGCGAACAGCAAGGTGGCGGCGACGAACGCGAGTGCCGCCTTGGCCCACCGGTTCCATCCCTCTTCAATGCGTCCGAGGCCCCGCCAGGCGGTGACCGCAATCACCGCGAGAAGAGCGATCAGGATCGCGCCCTGGACGCTCACCCCTTCTTCGCCCCGAGCGGCGTCGAAGGGCACCAGGCGCAGGAGCGCCTCCTGCAGCGGGACGGCCCCGGCAAAGGGGAGCGTGATCTCCGCGTAGGCGCGGGTGAGAAAGCCGAGCTTCAGAGTGCCGGAAAGGAGCACGGCGACCAGCACCAGGAGGAAGAGCAGCGGAGAGCGGGCCACCGTTGCCTGGGTCGCGAACAGCACGTCCGTCTCTCGATCATGGGCGGCATCCTCACGCCGGAAGATCAGCGCCATGATCATCCCGATGCCGATTCCGAAGGCCAGGGAGAGGACCAGACGGGCAATCGCGAGGTCGGCCCCGATCACGCCCCCCGTGTAGATCAACGCGAGGATATTGGCGGCGGGCGCGAAGAAGAGGAACGTGATGGCGGGCCCCAGACCCGCCCCCTTCTTGTAGATGCCCGCGAAGATCGGGACGATCGTGCAGGAACAGACCGCCAGGACCGACCCGGCGAGGGCGGCGGCCGGGTAGGAGACGGCGCGGGAGGTGTTGCGCCCGAGGAGACGCGCGATGGTCTGCTTTGGCACCAGCGCGGTCATGGCCCCGGCCATGAAGAAAGCGGGAACCAGACACAGCAGGACGTGCGCCGCGAGGTAGGCGGCGAGGTTTCCCAGCCCGCCCTGCAGCAACCTGGCGATGAGGCCGCCTAGTTCCATGCCATCTCCTCTGTCTCCACGATCGCCTCCGTCGCCGCCATCCGCTCCATCCCGATCCTTGGCTCCGTCCCGATCCTCGACTCCGTCCCAATCCTCAGCTCCGTCCCAATCCCCGCCCCCATCCCATCCATCGACCCCACCGCTCGGACGTCACCCGCGCTTCGCCTTGCATATGGCGACTTGGCCAAACCAGCAACCCACACGCAAACAAACAGATCCGCCCTAGCGCGATTCCTTGATCACCTGCGCGGCGCAGGAGAAGAAGTTCACCACACAAGGCGTCAGCAGCCGATACATGACCACGCTGCCTTCCCGGCGATCTTCGACAATCCCATGGGCCCGCAACACGGCAAGGTGTTTCGAGACCGTCGTCTGGTCGGAACCGATCAGGCGGGTCAGGTCGCCCGCGCTGCACTCCCCGCGGCTCAGGCGATCGACGATCATCAATCGCGACTCATTTGCCAGAGCCCGCATGACCCGGGCCTGGCGCCGGAACACCTCTCTACCCTTTTCCTTCGACGCGATCACTTGTTTACCATATGGCCATTTTGCCAATCTGTCAACCGGTCCGTCAGTCCAGGAGCTCCTTCGGGATATTGCCCCCGTTCTCGGCGAGCTTCTGCAGCACGGTCCGATGCAGCCACATGTTCATCTGCGCCGAGTCTCCCATCTTCTCCGCGGGACATCCGAGCTCGACCGCGAGTTCCTTGCGCGCGGCGAAGCTGCTGTCCAGACCGAGCAGCTTCAAGAGGTCGACGATCGACACCTTCCAGTTGAGCTTCTGTGGATTCGCGGCCGCGAGCTCCTCGAGCTTCGCGACGACGTCAACCACCGCGATGGGGGCCGGCCCGGCCGGCGCGGCCGGCGCGGCGGGAGCGGTCGATGCCGGAGTCGTCGGGACCGCGGGGGTCTCGGGGACGGCAGCCTCGGCCTGCCGTTTGAGGCCGAGTTTCTCGAGGATTTTTCCGAACAAGCTCATGACTGCTCCTTTCTCCAACCTGGCTACGAACCTATGGTCCCGCAAGCCGGATCCGGCGTCAATTGGAGGCTGAAGCGGAATGAGGCACGCCGACGGCGCGAACCGGTGGCGAGGACGCGGCGCCACAACGCACCCGATGAAGGAGACGCTCTCGCGGGAGTTCCGCTCGCGCGCCGTTCAAGACGCCTCACATGAACAGCAGCGGCACGTGCAACAGGGCCCAGAGTCCGAAGCGCCAGGCGGCGGTGCGGCGGTGGCCCTTGGCCAGGAAGGCGAAGTAGGCGCCCTTGGCCAGCGTGTTCCCCATCATCGCGATGATGATCGCCCGAGTAAGAACCTGCGTGGCCTCCGGCGCTCCCGCCACGAGCGAGAGCAGGAAGGGGTCGATGTCGGCCACGCCGACCAGGAACGCCAGCAGCAACAGCCCAACTCCGCCGAACCACTCGCGCACCAGCGTCGTGACCACGCCCAGGGTGACAAAGAGGAAGGCGAACAGCAGCGCCGGGGTCAGCTCGAACGGGTTGGTCAGAGTCGACACGGCCGGCGCCGCCGGATGCTGCCGGCGGTCTCGGCGCATGGTTGCGGCCAACAGGACACCGACCGCGGCCAGCGCCGGCGCCTTCCAGGCGAGGGGACCCACGAAGGCAGCGCCGACGAAGCCGAAGAGCACCAGGATGCGGATGTACATGACGCTGCTGGCCATCAGCACCGCCTGCAGGGCGCGCCGCTCCTCGTGCGGGGCCTTGGCGGCGTACCGACCCATGGCCACGGCCACGGCGGTGCTCGAGACGACGCCGCCGAGCAGACCGGACAGCCAGAGCCCGTAGCGTCCTCCCAGCTTCTTCACCAGGAAGTAGCCGACGAACCCGATGCTGGAGATGACCACCACGACTTTCCAGATGTGCGCCGGATTGAGGTTGAACTGCGTGTAGTCGCGATTGGGCAACACCGGCAGGATCAGGAGCGTCACAACCAGGAAACGCAGGATGGCGAGGAATTCGCTCCGCTCCAGCCGCGCCACCAACGCCTCGATCTCGGTCTTCTCCGAGAGCAGGATCGTGCTGGAGATTCCGAGCGCCATCGGAAGCCAGATCTCGGTCAGGAGGCAGAGGGCCCCCACCAGGAACGTGAGCAGCGCGGCCACTTCGCTGGTCCAGCCGCCGTGGCCCTGGCGTTGCTTGACAAGATGGGAGACCACCGCCAGCGCCGTGACGGCGAGCAACCCCACCGGAACGGCGGGGCCGAATCCATTCTGACCCAACCAGGCGCAGGCGAACCCGAGCAGGCTCACGATGGAGTAGGTGCGCACTCCCGCCTGCACCCGGTGCGTGCTGGTGTGCCCGGTCGTCTCCCGCTCCATGCCGGCGAGGAAGCCGAGCGCCAGCGCGATCGCGAAGCGCATCTGTACGGTCAGCGCCGGGTACTCCATGCCACGATCCCCTTCCGTGGGCCGGCGCGGGATCCCTCGTCGCGCCGGTCGGGTATTCAGGAACGCATACAACAGGATCGGTCAAAGGCCAACCGAAATCCAGTCCGGGATTCTCTTCCCCGGCCGGCAGGTGGCAAACAGAGACGTAGTTCCGTGGCGCCGGGGGATCGGAATCGGCTAGGCTGGCCCCGGTCGGACAACTCCGGCCACCATGACTCCGGCAAACGGGTGCCGGGAGTGTCCCAAAGGGAGCGACCATGAATCTGGCGAAGGCATGCGCGCGCGATGGGCGGAGAGTTCCGGCACGGATCGCGGCCGGGGCCGCAGGCCTCATCCTGCTCGGCACCGGAAGCCCGGGGGCGCACGCCTCCCGGCCGTTCGGGAACGCCGGCGCTTTCTCCACCCCTCCACTTGCCGCCTCGCTGCTCGCGGCGGTTCCGCAACCGCCGGCCGCGCCCGCGAACGAGGACAGCCTCGAGGAGTTTGTCCCGAGTTTCGACCCGTCCGATTGGGACAGTGTGACGACCGCCTACGACGCCTCGGTCCGACACGACCGGCTGCGGCGGATTGCTCCCGTCTATGGGCTACGATTCAACAAAGCGGAAGGGTTGCACCTCGAAGTGGGCTGCAGCCTCCGGGATCTGCGGCTGCACCTCAACGATCTGGAGCTCCGCACGGGCTACGACACCGGGCGGGAGAAGGCGATGGGCGCGATCCGGGCCCGCATTGCGCTCCACGCCGGTGAGAAGTGGGGCCTGGACGTCGAGGCGGCCGACCAGATTCGTCCGTTCGGCAATCACCAGCCGTACGGCAACACCTGGCTCACGCTGGGTGGCTATGACGCCATGCAGTACCAGCGGGAGCGCCGTCTGGGAATCGCCCTGTCGCACAGATTCTCCGAAGGCCGTCACGTTCGTGCCGGTTGGCTGCGGCTCGAACAAACGGCCGTGCCCGCGGTGACCGATGCCCACCTCTTCGGCGGCGACCACTGGATGGCCCGCAACGAGCCGGCGGAGGCGTTCACCGGGAACGGGCTGCGATTCCATCTGCGGCGTGGTCCCACCTATGAAGAGGAGACGGCGGTGCAAGGACTCGTCACCGACGCCGAGCTCCTGGTGTTTGGTGGCGCGCTGCTCCACGGCGACCGTGAGTATTCACGCCTGCAGGCGGACGCCTGGTACACGAGGTTGAACCGGAACCGGGCGGCGCTTCGCCTCCGCGGCTCGGCCTCGCTCGCCACCGGCGACGCGCCGCGCCAGGCCTGGCCCGATCTCGGCGGAGCGGCCGGGCTGCGCGCCTTTCCGCCCCGGGGCGAGGGAGCGGGAATCTCGCTGATCGGCACCCAGCGTCTGCTGCTGCGGGCGGAGATCCGCAGTCCGGCGGCCACGCTGCGCGTGCGGCGGGTCAAAGCGCTGCGAAACCTGGGGCTGAAGCTGGTGCCGTTCGTGGAGGCAGGAGCCGTCTGGGGTCTGGACCCGGATCGGGCAGACCCATCGGTCCTTCGAATCCGGGAGATTCGCGAGTGGGACGACTTGCGCGCACCGCGGCGATCCGAGGTGCACTGGGATCTCGGCGTGGGCCTGCGCCGGGACATCGACTACAGCGGGATCCTCAGCTACGTCGAGGTCGACCTGGCGTGGCCGATGGGGGCCGACACCGCCCCCCCCCGGGTCACCCTGCAATTCAGCCGGGACGGCCTGGACTGACCCGCTTGCCGATCCGCGGAATCGCCTGACCCCCGCGCTTGCATCGTGCACGCCGCCGGGAGCGGCCCGCACGCGAGACGGCCGACCGGAGCGTACGCACGCATCGCGGCGCAGGGACCGCGGGCATCCTTTGCGGCGCGAGGAAGATCCGGAACCTATTGTGGAGAAACAAGTTCCGACGCCATCAAGTTACGCCCGCCACGCGGTTCGCCGCGCCGCTTCGAGCCTCCCCGCCCCGGCATGATCTTTGTGGTTCGTTGCGGCGTGCTCGCGCACACGAGTCCGCCGGACGGCCGCCGCGTCTCCGGAAGACTGGAACCAGGCCCGGCCGGCCCCCCGGCCTCCACCCAACCCGAGCCCGTCAAGGAGGAGATCGCATGTCGCGGAATTCCCAGCCGAATGTCACCGCGGGAGACTTTACGCAAACCCCCTTCGCGAAGAAGCAAGGTGAACTCCGGCAAGCTGCCACCCAGTGGGTGGGATCGATGAAGGAGACGGTCCGGGACAACCTGGTGAAGGCCGGCTACCAGACGGAGACCTACGTCCGGAGCCATCCGGGCAGGTTCATCGCTGGCGCCGCGTGCGTGGGGATCGCCGCCGGCTGGGTCATCGGACGGAGCATGAAGAAGCGCTAGACCGCCTCCAACGAAGGTACCGGCTCCCGTGAGGGCCGGCAATGGGCCCCGCCGACGTTCCCCCCGGCGGGGCCTTTGTTGCTCCAGACCGATTCGTTGTTCCAGAACGCCTTGTCGCTCCAGACCGTGAAGCCGCGTCAGGCCGGTGCGGGACCTGGCCGGCAGAGCCTCAGACGCTCGTCAGCAGCCGGCGATCCTTCTCCTCGTGATCCAGCAGGTCCTGGACCGTGGCGAACAGATAGGCCTTGAGCGCCCCCGCCATCGCCCCGGCATCGCGCTCCGCGCGCAGCTCCTCGACGACCCGCCGGCCGCTCTCGAGCAGGGCGCGCAACTCGCGAATCAGCGGCTGGTGTTCCGCCAACAGCGCGTCTCCGGCCTGGAACGCTTCGCCATGGTCGTCCAGGTCGAACTGGGAATAGAAGAGGCGCCGTTCGCGGGCGTAGTGCTCGGTCAGCTCCGGCAGCAAACCCTCGATCTCGTCCAGGCACGAAACCAGGCAGCTCAGGGCCGTGGGAAACCCGGAGTCGGGGGAAGTGAATCGTCGCAGGCGGAGCAGCCGCAGCCGAATCCGCCGGTTCTCTTCAAGAAATACTTCGTCCTGCAATATGGGCATGGCGGGCGTCATGACTCCACCTCGCTTTCCTCGTCTCGACTCTGGCCGATCCCCTTTCGATGCGCCTCGGGGCAACCAGGTCGGGATTCTTTGGTCCGCGGAGAGGCGCCCCTGGGGTCCGGCCGCAGTGTCGGGTCCACCGGAGCCCCTCCCTCATCTCCATTATACCGCAGCAACGCCCGTTCGGTTCTCATCAGATGCAGCGAGGTTCGCGATTGTCGCCGGCTTGCGCGGGAGTCCGCGCCCGGCTAGGATGCGACCGATTCACGGTCTACTGGGAGGTGGTCATGGAGAAGCCCGTTAGCTGGATCCTGGTCATCCTGGGTGCGGCGTTGATCCTTCTGGAGATCCTCCTCGGCGCGGTCAGCGGATTCGACTTCCTCCTGATCGGCTCGGCCATCCTGGCCGGAGGCCTGGTCGGTCTGCTGACTGGACAGTATCTGGCCGGTCTGGTGACGGCGGGCGTTCTTTCCCTGCTCTACGTCGGGTTCGGACGGCGGCGCCTGCGTGCGCGCCTGAAGCGACCCGGTATCCCCTCCAACACGGACGCCCTGCTGGGGCAGACGGTCCTCGTGGTCGAGAAGACCGGCTGCGACTTCGCCGGCCTGGTGCGCCACGAGGGGGAGGAATGGCGCGCGCTCCTCGACGAGCAGCAATGCCCCGGCGCCCCGCCGGTACCCGCCGGCCGCCGCGTGCGCGTCGTCCGGATCGACGGCGTCACCGCATTCGTCGTCCCTCTCGCCGGGGACGACGCCCCGAAGGAGGCCTGACCATGGCACAGATGCCCTCGGCAATGGGTTTTCTGATCGTCTTCGTCGCATTCATCCTGCTGATCGTTCTGGCCCGGAGTGCTCGCATCGTAAAGCAGTTCGAAAAGGGGCTGATCCTCCGGCTGGGGAAGTACCATGCCACCGCCGACTCCGGTCTGAACTTCCTGACGCCCTTGATCGACGAGATCGTGAAAGTCGACATGCGCGAGCAGGTGATCAACGTCGAGCCGCAGAAGGTTATCACGCGCGATAACGTCTCCGTCGTGGTGGACGCGGTCATCTTCTATCGCGTGGTCGACCCGGTGCGGGCCGTCTTCGAGGTCCAGAACTTCGCGCTCGCGGCGACGACCCTCGCTCAGACGAATCTGCGAAACCTGATCGGCGACAAGGCGCTCGACGAGACCCTGACGGCGCGCGACGCCATCAACTCCAGCCTGCGTGCCGTGCTCGACGAGGCGACGAACACCTGGGGGGTGAAGGTGACCCGGGTCGAAGTGCAGAAGATCGATCCCCCGGTCGACATCACCGAGGCGATGAGTCGACAGATGAAGGCGGAGCGGGACAAGCGCGCCACCATCCTCGAGTCCGAAGGGGTGCGGCAGAGCGAAATCCTGCGGGCGGAAGGCCTCAAGCAGGCGGAGATCCTGAAGGCGGAGGGCGACGCCCAGGCGAAGCTGCTGCGCGCCGAGGCCGAGGCCAAGGCCATCGAGATGGTCTCCACCGCGGCCGAGAAGTATTTCCAGGAACGCGCCGCGCTTTCCAAGCAGCTCGATGTCCTGCGCGAGGTGCTGCCGCAGAACTCGAAGTTCGTCATCCCGGGCAACGCCGATCTGGTCACGGTGCTCGGGCTCGACCAGGGAACCAGTCCCAATCTGATCCCGCTGAAGCGCGGGTACCAGCCGCCCCCGGCGGCGGGGCTCCATCCGAAGGGCTGACCGGAATCTCGCGAGGGCCGCGCCGCTTGGGTGTGAGCATCCTGGGCATCTCCGCCTTCTACCACGACAGCGCCGCCTGCCTCGTGGTGGACGGAAGTGTTGTCGCGGCCGCCCAGGAAGAGCGCTTCACGCGCCGAAAGCACGATTCCCGCTTCCCGACACACGCCATCGACTACTGCTTGCGCGAAGGCGGCCTGGCGGGGCCGTCGGCGCTGGATTCCGTGGTCTTCTATGACAAGCCGCTGCTGAAGTTCGAGCGCCTGCTCGAGACGTACCTGCGTCTTGCGCCCGCCGGGCTCTCCTCCTTCCTGCAGTCCATGCCGCTCTGGCTTGGCCGCAAGCTCTCGATCCGCGAGCTGGTCCGCCGGGAGCTGGGCTATCCCGGGACGATCCTCTTTACCGAGCACCACGAGGCCCACGCGGCGAGCGCGTTCTTCCCTTCCCCGTTTTCGCGGGCCGCCATCCTGACCGTGGATGGAGTGGGCGAGTGGACCACCGTCAGTGTGGGGATCGGCGAGCAGAACCGGATCCGGATCCTGCGGGAGATCCACTTCCCGCACTCGCTCGGCCTGCTCTATTCTGCGTTCACGTACTTCACGGGATTCAAGGTGAACAGCGGCGAGTACAAGCTGATGGGTCTCGCGCCCTACGGCCGTCCGGTCTACCAGGATCTGATCGAGCGGGAGCTGATCGACCTCCGGCCCGACGGATCGTTCAAGCTGAACCT
>CAYYQN010000104.1:0-10673 GCA_964473865.1 uncultured bacterium
CGAGTGTCGACAGGGTCCAGGTACGCGCAGGGAGGCTGCCACCGGGTTGTCGACACGGTCCGGGTACGCGCGGGGAGGCCGCCTCACGCGTGTCGACATGGTTCACGCACGCGCGCGGAAGCCGCCACCGGGTTGTCGACAGGATCCAGAACCGCGTGACCAGGCGGCTGAATGGGCGTCGACACGGTCCGGGTATGGGCGGATCGGTGACGACCCAAGTGCCGATGCCGGGCATGTACCGGTCGGGGTGGGACAACCGGCGCGTTGAAGCCGTCCGTACGTGCGCTTGAAGACGGCAGCTGGGATGTCGATTACGTCCGGAGCCTTCGGCCGGAGCCCCGAACGAAGCCCGCCCGGGCCTGGAAGACCGACCGTGCCACGACCTTCCCCCAAAAGGACACGGCGAGCCGCCGGGGTCCCCCGCAGGGGGCCCGGCGAGCGCCTGGGGCACGCGAGCCCGTTCTCATCCAAAACCCGTCGAAGCGACTCCGCACGGGTACATCGCGAGCGGCGTGGAGCAGCACGGGCTGAGATGCGGTCGTCGGCATCCGTCTGCGGGAGTCCGGACTTCTGATCGGAGACCTCGGCATCCACCTTCCGGCGGACGACGACCGAAAGGCGGAGATCGGCTTCACGATCTCTCCGAAACACCAGGGGCGCAGGTTCGGAACCGAGGCGGTGACCGGCGCCCTCGCATGCCTGGAGTCGGAATGGAGAGACCGACAGGATCGCTGGTTCCGGAGTGAACCTCCGCGCGGTCGGGCACCCCTTCGGCGACGACCATTCTCCGTGCCCCGAACCATGCATGTGCTAGACTGGACCGTTTCACTTGTATCACACGCCGTCCCGGAGAGGAGGGTCCGGTGGAGTTCATTGGCAGTCTGCTAAGTATCCTCGCTGCCATCGTCCTGATCGTGCTGGGCGCGCGCGACCGGGACTCGACGGGATCCCGCACGAAGGCCGGAAGGCGGAAGATTCTACTTGGAATCATCGTACTGCTCTCTTCCTTCCTGACGGGTTGGCCGGACTTCGTGGACGGCCTCAGGAAGGGCTACGGCTCTCGCTGATTCGGTGTTCTCCGAGAGGTATGCCATGTCTCGACTTCTCGTCCGGAGCTTCGCACTCTCCATCGACGGCTTCGGCGCCGGGCCGAATCAGGACCTCCAGAACCCACTCGGCGTCCGGGGCCCCGAGTTGATGGAGTGGTTCTTGCCCACGCGCATGTGGCGGGGGATGCACGGACAAGACGACGGAGAGACGGGTATTGACAACGGAATCGCGGAGCAGGGCTTCGCCGGAATCGGCGCCTGGATTCTGGGCCGGAACATGTTCGGCCCTGTCCGCGGCCCCTGGCCGGACGAGACCTGGAAGGGCTGGTGGGGCGACGAGCCCCCGTATCACACTTCCGTCTTCGTGCTGACGCATCATCCGCGGGCGCCGCTCCGGATGGCGGGAGGGACGGAGTTCCGCTTCGTCACCGAGGGCCTCCATGCCGCTCTGGAGCAAGCGACCGCTGCGGCGAGCGGCCGCGACGTCCGCCTCGGCGGCGGCGTGTCCACCGTCCGCCAGTACCTGCGCGCGAAACTGATCGACGAACTGCATCTCGCCATCCGACCTGTCCTGCTCGGTTCGGGCGAGCCTCTCTGGAACGACATCGATCTGCGCGCCCTGGGCTACGAATGCACCGAGTCCATCCCGGGCGAACGGGCGACCCACGTCTTTCTGCGCCGGCGACCATGACGCGGCCGGAGGACGCTCGAGCGCGGGCGCAGGAGGGCGACCGCTGGCCTGGCCTCGACCGTTCTCCGGCTGAACGCTCTTCTGACCGCTCCGCCGGCTTGACCGGGCACCCAGAGCCTCGCATCGCGGCCGCGGCGCTCGACGGGCGTCGGAACCGGCCCCGGCCGAGATTCCGCTCACCGCCGGGCGCGCCGCGGGTCTAACGTCATTGTGACGATCCGGACGTCGCCCGGAGTCGCCGGAGGAGTCGAACGGGAGAACCTGATGACGGAGCGGATCGGTATCCTCCACCCCGGCGAAATGGGGGTTTTCGTCGCCGCATCGGCCGCCAACGGGGGACATGTCGTCCGTTGGGTCTCCGAAGGACGTAGTCCCGCTACGCAGCGGCGCGCTCGCGAGCGCCCGCTCGTGGAGACCTCCTCCCTGGAAGAACTCTGCGAGCGTTCGACCATCATTCTCAGCGTCTGCCCGCCGCACGCGGCCGAGGAGGTGGCCCGACAGGTTCTCGCCCACTCGTTTCGTGGGCTCTACGGCGACCTCAACGCGATCTCCCCGACCCGGACGATCCGCCTGTGCGAGCTGATGGCATCCCGCGACATCGAGTTCGTCGACGGAGGCATCATCGGCGGGCCGGACTGGACAACGGGCACCACCCGGCTCTACCTCGCGGGTCGCGCGGCGGACCGCATCGCGGCCTGCTTCACCGCCGGCCCGCTGCAGGCGGCGGTGCTCGGTGACCGAGTCGGCAAGGCCTCCGCGCTCAAGATGTGTTACGCCGCCTACTCCAAGGGAACCACTGCGCTCTTGAGCGCAATCCTGGCCGCCGCCGAGAAGCTCGAAGTCCGGGAGGAGCTCGAGCGGCGATGGTCCGCCGATGAGCCGGGCTTCGCCGACCAGGCGGAGGGACGGGCGAGACGGGTCACGGCCAAGGCCTGGCGCTACGCCGGTGAGATGGAGGAGATCGCCGCGACTTTCTCCGCGGTCGGTTTGCCAGGCGGTTTTCATGAGGCGGCCGCCGAGCTCTATCGACGCCTTGCGCCCATGCGCGGACGGACGGTCCCACCGGAGCTATCCGATGTCCTGGATGCCCTGTTGGGCGAGACCCCTCCACCGCCACGTCGCAGCGACGGACCGGACGGCACGACACGATTACCCAGAGGAGGATGTACGCCATGAAACTCGGACCGGCGGCTCTCCCGATGAGTCTGTGTTTGGCCCTCTGCTTCGTTCCCCTTCTCGGAACGGCCACGCGGGCGGACGTGCTTCTCGAGGACTTCAGCGACAACATCATCAACACCACGCTCTGGACCGTCGAAGTGTGGGGCTCCGGCCCCCAGCTCGCGGAGGCGAATCAGCAGTTGGAGCTCGCGATGCCGGGCTCGTGCTCAGGGGTCGACTTCGGGTGCAAGCTCGCCAGCAATTTCCTCCTTCACGGCGATTTCGACATCCAGGTCGACTTCCGTCTCCTCACCTGGCCGTTCGGCAACGGCGTCCGCCTGGGCCTCGGGATCGACGAACCAGGCATCCCGACACATCCCGGGGTGGAGCGCGTCAGCTTCGGACAGAACGACTATCCGAGCTGGCCGCGGGAGTGTTACACGACCGACTTTCCCGACGGCGTCCACGGCATCACGGGAACCGACGACATGATCGGTACCCTTCGCCTGGTCCGATCCGAAGGCACCCAGACAGGCTACTACTACGACGCCGGCTGGGTCTTCATTGGGACGGGTCCCGCGTCCCCGGGAGACGTCGCGATCAAGGTCGCCGCCTGGAGCGCCTACCAGTTCATGCACTGGGACGTCACCGCGGCCTTCGACAATCTCCGGGTCAACAGCGGGGAGATTGTCTGGCCGGCGATTCCCGTGCGGGAGAGTTCCTGGGGGAAGATCAAGGCGTCGTATCGCTGAGGGGGAAAGCGGGGCGCCGGCGGCCGGGAGTCTCCCCTCCGCCGGAGTTCCGGTATGATCGCCGCCGGGATTCGAACCTGCGGTCGAACCTGCCCTGACCGTTTCGATGCCGGAGGGCGACTCACGACCCTCAACCTGCCCTACCATCGGAAGTCGGATTCCCTTCACGCGACGTTGACCGGCCCCAACCCGAAGGCCGATCTGAGGCAGTCCGTCGACGGCATCGTGCGCGAGTGCGTGTCGCGCGACTGCTGGCGGGTGCTGATCGAAGAGCGTCTCGACGGGCCCGGCCCGGGAACGAAGGACGTGCTCGAGATCATGTCCGAGGAGAGCGCGGAGCTGCTGGGGAAGTTCCGGTCGATCGCATTTGTCGACGCGAATGCGGCCGACAGCCCGGCCCATGCCTCGGAGACCGTGCCGGCTCCGAGCAAGCCGACGGGACCATGATCGAGCTCCGAGAGCCCAGGCCACGACCTTTCCCCCAAAGGGACACGGCGAGCCGCCGGCCGTGCCCCCACTGGGGGTGGGTGGTCTTCGAGGCGAATCCCCGCCCCATGCCGCGAAGACGGCCGCGGTGTTCCCCGATTCCCCAACCTCGGGACCAAGAGAAGCGGACCTCTCCCCCACCCGCCCGGCCGCGGATACCTGGCTGGACCTGGGGGAACGGCCCCCGGCGAGGGCGCGGCGGACGAACTCGCCGGTGTCAGGGCAGGAGCCGACATGGGGAGCCCGAGATGGCGGGGGCGCGATCCCGGGCGCACTCTGGAGAGGCTGCGTGGGAGCGAATCATCCCGGGCCGCGTCTCGGCGTGAAACCCGAGCCGTTCGATCCGCGGTTCACCCGGACGTCGGAGCGCGTCATCGTGAAAGATCGCTGAGCCGGATCGCCCGCAGGCTCAGCCCGGTCCGGCATGTCCGGTGGAGGAACACTCGACGCTTCCGCTCCACGGGGCGGAGCCCCGACCCGGCTGAGAAGCGGGACTGCCCGCCGCCTGCCTGGCCCGAGAGACCGAGAGGGATGGTGGGGAAAACGAGGGGGGAGGCAATGAGCATCTGGGGTCGCTCGCCATCCTCCGGCCGGACTGCTAGAATCAGGGCAGATCGCCCCAGCCGCGGAGGCCCCATGTTCCCCACCCATCCTTCCTGTCTCCAGATCGGCGCTCCGGCCCGCTTCGCGCTCGGGCTTGCCGTGCCCATGGCCCTGGTCGCTCTGGCCTCCGCTCCGTCACCGGGCGCACCTCCCGCCCCTGTCCCCCGCGCGGTCGCGGAGTGGGAACCCGCCTCCGGCACCCTCATCCGCTGGCCGCTCGGCATTTCCTACCCGCTGGTCCGCGAGCTGGCCGAGGACGACTCCGTCTACGTCCTTTGCGAGACGCAGAGCGCGGAGAACGCCGCTCGCAGCGGCTTCCAGAACAACGGGGTGAACCTTGCGCACTGCCGCTTCCTGCGCATCGCGACCTACTCCCACTGGACCCGGGACTGGGGACCCCACTCCGTCTTCGACGGCGACGGCACGTGGGGAATCGTCGATCCCTGCTTCGATGGCTACCCCTGGGTGCCGCCGGACGGACCCGACAAGGACGGGCGCGGCTGGGAGGAAGACGACCAGGTCAACGGCCTGCTCGCGACGGCGCTGGCCTGCCCGCTCTGGGCGATGCCCGCCTACTGCACCGGCGGCAACTTCATGGCCGACGGCTACAGCACGGCTTTCTCCACCCAGCAGATGGTCAACGAGAACCTCCCGCTGATGAGCGAGGCGGAGTTCCTGGAAACGGCGGAGGCGTACCTTGGCGTCAGAAGCTACGTTCTCCTGTACGGCACCGAGGATCATGGCATTCAGCACATCGACTGCTGGGCCAAGCTCCTCGACGAGGAGACGATCCTGGTGAAGCAGGTGCCGAGCTGGCACGAGGAATACCCGCGCATCGAGCAGAACCTGCAAATCCTCGAGGGCCTCACCAACTGCCACGGCCGACCGTACCGGATCGTGCGGATCGAGACGCCGCCGTACAACGGGTACGATGTCGCCGCGTACACCAACTCGCTCATTCTCAATCGCAAGGTCTACGTACCCACGTTCGGCATACCCTCCGACGCGGCCGCCCTCGAGACCTACCGCGCGGCCATGCCCGGCTATGAGGTTCTCGGTTTCGCGGGCGCGTCCGGCAGCCCGTGGTACTACTATGACGCGCTGCACTGCCGCACGATGGGAATCGCCGATCGTCGCCTGCTGCGCGTCGCGCACCGACCGCTGGACGCGGAGCAGCCGTGGCTGGTGGAGTTCCCGGTGCGCGCGCTCATCGACGACCGCAGCGAAGCGGGACTGATCGCCGCGGAACTGCGCGTCCGATGGCGCCGGGAAGGAGAGGACCCGTGGCAGGGCGTCCCACTCCTTCCCTTGGCGGCTCCGGACTCGTTCGAAGCGCGGATCCCGATGCAGTCTCCCGGAACCGTCGTGGAGTACTATCTGGAAGCGGCGGACTCCTCGGGACGGCGGGCCACCCGCCCGCCGGTGGCGCCGGACGGGTTCTACCGCTTCACCGTAGCCACCGACCCGTCAGCGGTGGAAGCTGACGGAGCGCCGGGAAGCCTGTCGCCGGCCGGCAGTCCGCGGAGCCTGCGGATTCTGCCGAACCCCTTCCGGGCGTCGGTGCGCATCGAGCACCGCTCGCCGGCGGGGACCATCTGGACCGCGCGGATCCTGGACGCGAACGGACGCGAGGTGCGATCGTTCCGGCGGGTCGCGCAGGCGGAGGTCTCTTCCCTCCTCTGGGACGGCCGGAATACCTCGGGGAGGCCCTGCGCCGCCGGCAAGTATTGGGTCGTGATCGACGCCGGAAGCGACCGGCAGGTGCGATCCGCGCTTCGGGTACGCTAGCGGTGCTGCAGAAGGCCGCGGGCCGCGGGCCTGCTCTCGGGCAGCCCGCGCCATGGGGAGTCCCGCTAACGAACCCGGGTCGCCATCTGCCATGCCGAAATCGTTCATCAGGGTCGCCAAACCGCGAGGACACCAGGGGCCCGGAAGCCGGGAAGACCTGCGGGAGAGGAAGCAAACATGAAACGCACGGAGAAACAGCGTCCCAGCCTTCCCGTTTCGGCGATCCTGGTGGTCATGCCTCTCCTGCTCTTCGCCGCCTGTTCGCCGTCGCGGCCGGTGATCGCCCGGCCGGAGGGGTCGGCGGACGCGGACCGCGTCACGGCCAGCGTGACCAGCGCCGGCGCCAGATTGCCCCTCGGCAACGGTATGACGCTGGTCGTCCCGGCCGGCGCGGTGACGAATCCCGTCCGCGTCACCTTGACGCGGGTCTCAGGCGATACCACCTTCTCGGCCTCGCACCAGACGGTGCTGGGGCTCGAGTCGGACGGGGCGCTCCGCTCCGCCTTCCTGAGAGTCCCGATCGACTCCACCCGGCGACCGGCCCGGGTGGCCATGGCCTATCGCGCCGCGGGCAACCGCGGCGCTGTTCCCCTGACCGACTTCACGGAGGCGGCCCCGGATACCCTGAGTTTCGATCTAACGAGCGTGCAGACCCCGACCAAGGGAGGGCCCGCGATCGCCGAGGTCGGCCGCGGCAGCTACGTCGTGGAGCACGGGACCGGCTACACCACCACCCGCGTCAAGAGCCTGGTGCCCATTCCGTACTACCAGCAGGACGGGGACAACTGTTGGGCGGCCGCGATGCTGATGTTCTTGCGCAGCCACACGACCGTGTTGAGCAGAGACGAGATCTACGAGATCCTGAGTCTTTTCCACATCGGCAAGAACGACGGCATCGCCTGGACCGGGGTCAGCGCCCTGGCCCGCCAGAGCGGGTTCCTCACCGGGCTGGTGCCGGAACAGCACACCTGGATCAGCTATGACAACTTCCTCGACTATGTGATGAGCAGTCTCGACCAGGGCAAGCCCGTCCTGACCTGCGTCGTCTCTCATCAGATCGTCATCTGCGGCTACGAGATCGAGGGGACCGGCCCCACCGCCACCACCTACCTGATCTTCCACGATCCCCAGCTGCACGAGGCGCGGCGGATGTACACCCGGATGACCGCCGCGGAGGTCAAGCGCCAGTGGTGGAACCAAGGTCTCTTCTCCTTCAACGTCTGGAACTTCGTCACCATGACCATGACGACGGCGCGGTCCCAGGCGCCGCGACTGCAGACGATCCAGCTCCTGGAATCGCTCGAGGGCGGAACCGACGTTCTAGCCTTGCACGACAAGGGCATCGCCTTCGGCGCCGGGGAAAAGGTCGTGAACACGATCATCTGGGATCACCTGACCCCGAGCGGCCTGCGTCTGAGCGAAGGCTCGGAGGTTCCCCCGGACGCCACCAAGATCGCCCACCGGCGGGTGCCGGTCTGGAACACGGACCCGAGCGCTGAGGCGAACCTGCGGGTCAGGACCACGCTGCATCGGGTGCAGAATGGGGTCTACCGGGAGCCTCCGCTGCTCGCCGACGAGCAGGCCAAGGCGGTTCCCGCGATGTCCGGCGCGGTCTACGGCGCGCTTCTCGACCTGGAACCGGTTCTGGGTCAACTGGGCGAAGAGGATACCCTTTTCGCCCTGGTCACGACTCTCCATGATCAGGGCAATCTGGTCATGGACGACTTCGATGTGCAGTTCGTCTTTCGCCCGCTGCGCATCCACTCCCTGCAGCCGGGCGACGGGGCGGCCGGCGACCAGGTCGTGATCGAAGGGATCGGGTTCGGCCGGGAACCGTCCCAGGTCACATTCAACGGCATCACGGCGGAAGTGAGATCCTGGAGCAATACCCGCATCGTGGCCGTGGTCCCCTCGGGCGCCGCGTCGGGCGAGGTCGTGGTCACGGTCGGCCGCTTCCACAGCAATGGCATGGCCTTCAGCGCCAGCGGATCGATGCTGGAACGGCTGCACGAGACTCGCTATCCGTCCGTCAATGTCATGGGCGTCTTCCGGCATCAGACCTGGACAGGCTACGCCCTGTTCAGCCCGTCCTACATCTGGGACAGCGAGTTGACCTGGAACGGGACGGGCTTCGCTCAGCGGTATACCAGGCCGACGGCGGAGATGAGAGAGACGGTGGAGATCACCGGCTCGGTCGATGCCGAGGGCGGCAGGGTCGAACAGCTCTCAGCCTATCTCCGACAGGAAATGCTCCGGGAGGGAAGGGTCTGGCAGCAGGTGGTGAGCGAGATCCGGATCGCCGATCTTCCCCTGGAGCTCGCCTACGACGACGAAGACGACTTCATGGCAGTCTACGATCTCGAGGGAGGGGAGATCCCGTCCAAGCTGAGCCGGATCCGCTACACGCGCACCGACTTCGATGAGCAGGGCGGGGTGGCCGCGGTCGACACCCTGGTGAGCGCCGACTGGACCGACCCGAACCATGAGGGGCTGGTTCAGATCTGGTTCCACGAGCACCAGCCGTAGCCGGGCAATGCTCCGCGTACCCGGACACGACCCTGCGCAGATGGCGCTCACTTAGCGGGATCACCCGCGACCGGCTTTCTTTCCGGATCGAGCGGACGAACCTCTCCGCGTACGCGCTCAAGTTCGGGCTCTGCGCTGGGAGCTTCACGGTCCTCGCCCCGGCGGACCGCAGAACCTGATGCCTGCGATCCTGACCCGACGGCTCTTCAAGTCGAAGACGAAGAACACCAGGAAGCGGATGAGAACCACCCCGGTCCGGGCCCCGCGAATCCTGGGGTGTCCCCAGCGCGGGTTCTCTCGGGCCATCCGGAGCCCGATCTGCTCGACGCTTGTGACACGCGTGACTTCCTCTCACCGGCGCGATATCATCGCGGGCCGTGCTCGCCCGGGGGTTCGCTAGCCCGCACGTGGCGGCCCTCCGGACAACGGCAATCTGACGACGGAACTCTGCCAATCCAGCAAGCTTCGGCGCGCGTTCGAAAACCATCGAAGACCGTCCAGGTCGAGCGGCGCCGCATGGCGATCACTGAAGGAGACTGACATGGTACAACGACCCTTCCTCCAGACGGCGTCGAGGAGCCGATTCCGCATCACGCCGGGCCGCCTCCCGCTCGCGCTGGTGCCGGCCGCAGGCGCAGGCGCATGGCTGATTGCGGTGGCGGCATGGGCCGCTCCGATACCCGTAAACAATTCCTCCTTTGAGGATTTGCCCGTCGCCGGGCTGCCGAACGGCTGCGGCGCGGGGTGCAGCTACAGTGAGGACTTCATTCCGGGGTGGATCAACACCCCCTTCCTGGGGCTCGGACTGACCAGCGGCCAGTTCCGGCCGGGCACGGACGTGGGCAACACCACCTATTTCAACTCGCTATCCGACGGTCCGACGTCGGCCTATACCTCCACCTCCTGCATCGAACAGACCGTGGGGGTTGCCGTCCAGCAGGGGGTCACGTACACGCTCTTGGTGGATGTCGGGTGGAGAAACGACGCCAATCCCACGGGCCTGCCCCGGCTGCGAGTGAACGATGTCTACTATGACGGGGTCGGAACCCCGATCCTCGGCGGCTGGTCCACCTACACCACGACCTACGTGGGGCAGGCGCAGGACGTGGGACTGCCCATCACGATCTGCCTCTCCTCAGTTTCCATCCAGGGGAACTTCGACGACGTGCGGTTGAGCGACTCAAGTGCGCCGGCGGGCGTCGGATTTGACCTGCGACCGCCGGGGCTCCAACTGAGGGCCGGGCCGAATCCCTTCAACGCGGGCACGCAGGTACGATTCTCCATCTCCCGAAGCTCCCCGGTTGTCCTGCGCGTTTTCGGCGTCTCCGGTCGTGCCGTGCGTACGCTCCTTCACGACGCCGCACTCGAGGCCGGGGCGCACGAAGTCGGCTGGGATGGACGGGACGACGCCGGTGTGCCAATGGGCTCCGGGCTCTACCTCCTGCGGATCGAAACGGTTGCGGGCCGTCGGGTCGAGCCGGTGCTGCTCGTTCGATGATATAGAACGACCCTGTCAAGTAGCGAAGGAGGCCACTTCCCGATTTTCTTCGGGGGATGGCCTCCGTCTGATATAGAACGACCCTGTCAAGTAGCGAAGGAGGCCACTTCCCGATTTTCTTC
>CAYYQN010000105.1:0-10654 GCA_964473865.1 uncultured bacterium
GGTGGCCGGGTCCGACGGGAGCCCGGATTCACCGCAGACCGCACCCGGTCGCCGGGAGGGAGGCCACCCATGGCGCGCGCACAGGAGCGAAAACGGGGATCCCGGATCCCGGCAGGTGCCACGGCAGGAACAAGATCTCACCCCCAGGCCGCCGGAGCGTCGCCGCGTGCGACCGCGGAGCCGGCCCTGCGCGCTCGGGTGAGAAGGATCCTGGCCGCTCTCGCGCGCGCCTATCCCGACGCGCGCTGCGCCCTCGACCACGCCGACCCACTGCAGCTGTATGTGGCCACGGTCCTCTCGGCGCAGTGCACCGACGAGCGGGTGAACCAGGTCACCCCCGCGCTCTTCGCGGCCTGTCGACGTCCCGAGGATTACCTCGCGCTGGGGAGCGAACGCCTGGAGGAGATGATCCGCTCCACCGGGTTCTTCCGGAACAAGGCGAGGAGCATCCTCGGGGCCTGCCGAGTCCTGGTCGGGGAGTTCGGCGGCGTGATGCCCGGAACCATGGAGGAACTGCGGCGTCTGCCCGGGGTCGGCCGCAAGACGGCGAACGTCATCCTGGGCGAAGCGTTCGGCGTGCCGGGCATCACCGTCGACACGCATGTCGGACGGCTGGCCCGCCGCCTCGGATTCACCCGCGAGACCGATCCGGAAAAGGTCGAGACGGCGCTGATGCCGCTCATTCCGAAACCGCAGTGGACGCATGCTTCGCACGTGCTGATCCAGCACGGCCGCGCCTGCTGCCAGGCGCGAAAGCCGGACTGCGCGCGCTGCCCGGTGCTGGCCGATTGCCCGTTCCCTGCCGAGGCGCCTCCGGCGAAGCCGGCGGCGCGCCGGCACACTCCCCGCGCAGGAAGATAGCACCGGGCCCGGTGGAGCGGGTCGGAAACGGAGGAACTCTGCTCACGGCGAGCGCCGGCCGGTGCCCGCCAGCCCGTCCAGCCGGCATGGGAATGGACGCTGATCGGGCGTCCTGGACCTTGATCAGCGCTTCTGGACCTTCTGGACGCTGACCAGCGCGTCTAGACGCTGATCAGCGCTTCCATCTCCGGGAACTTCTCCCGCAGCACGCGTTCCACGCCCAGCCGGAGCGTCATCTGCGAACTGGGGCAGGTGCCGCAGGCGCCCATGAGACGCACGAACACCTTGTTCTGTTTGACCTCGACCACCTCTATGTTGCCGCCGTCCATCATGATGGCAGGCCGGATCCGTTCGTCGAGAGCGGCCTCGACCGTCTCCTTCGTCATCATCTTCCGAAAACCTCCCGGGCCTCTCCCCACGCGGCCCACCCGGCCGCGGCCGGACGGCCGCAGCGACATCTCAGAGTACCGGCGAATTCCCGGTCCTGTCAACGCGGAGCGGCCTCGGTCTATGCGTCGGCTCCCGTAGGATCGGGCCGGGCGGCCCGGCGATTCTCCAGCACCGCGGCGGCGTTTCGCCGCGCCATAGCCGGTTTGATGCGCGTGAGCGCAGTGCCGCGGAAGAGCTCCCGGCACGAGGCATCGTCCGTCTCCGCCCAGGCCGCGGCCGAGCGCGCCACCAGCTCCGGCCGGGGCTCGAACACCTCCACCGCCGAGATCGGCGCGCACCGGTTCCAGGGGCAGACATCCTGGCACACGTCGCAACCGGCGAGCCAGTCGCCGATCGCCGCGCGCTCCCAGGTCGTGAACTCTGCGCGGTGTTCGATCGTCAGGCACGAGATGCAGCGGCGCGCATCCAGCAGATACGGAGCGACCAGCGCGCCGGTCGGGCAGGCATCCAGGCACCTACGGCAGGTCCCGCATCGGTCCGGCAACGGGGAATCCGGCGGGAGATCGCGATCCAGGAAGATCTCGCCGAGAAAGAGCCACGACCCTTCGCGCGGGTGGATCAGGCAGGTGTTCTTCCCCAGCCACCCGATCCCGCCGGCCGCGGCCCAGGCCTTGTCCATCACCGGAGACGTGTCGCACGCCAGGCGGGTCCGCAGCGGCTCGCCGAGGATCGCGCGGATGCGCGTCTCCAGGTCCCGCAGGCGGCCGCCGAACACGGCGTGGTAGTCCTCGCCCCAGGCGTAGCAGGAGATCCGCGGCGCCTGCGGATCGCGCGGCGGTTCGAGGCGGCGGTAGCGGAGCGCGGCCACCACCACCGACCGCATCCCCGGGAGGATCCTCTCCGGATCGAGGCGCCGCTCCGGCTCGCGGGCCATCCAGGCCATCGGACCCTCGTAGCCGAGCGCCAGCCATTCGCGCAGTCGGCCGCTGCCCGCGGGAGCGCCGGCCGGCGCGATGCCGACCAGCGAAAAACCGAGAGCGATTCCGGCGTCGCGGATCGCCTCGCGAGCCTGCCGGACCATGAGAGCTAGCGGACTTGCTTCACCCGGCGAGCGGCGGCGCCGAGGTCGAACGCTTCCGGATCGAAACGGGACCCCACCAGTTCGCACATCGCGGCGTGTTCGTCATCTGAGGGATCGGCCAGGACCCGGAGCAGATCCTCATACCCCGGGATTCCTCCGCAGTCCTCGGGCGGGCAGGCCCCCGCGCCCGCGGTGCAACGGACGTGGTTCGCCGCGTCCGGCCGCGACTCCACGGCTTCCACGGTGATCTCATGCTGCCAGTCGTCACCGAAGTCATAGACGTAGAGAAACGTGGCCCCCTTCGCGGGCGCAATCTGCCCCAGGCGCGTCGCGCTTTCGTCGCGGGCATCCTCCACCGCCTCGGGATCGGAGATGATCTCTTCCTCCACCACGAACTGGTGCAGATGTCCGTCGCACCAGCCCATCGCCGCCTGGATGACGCGATGCAGGCGATCGAGGCGGACGTCGGAGGGCACTTCCACCTCCCGCCAGACCAACGGATCGCTCTCGCTCAGCTCAATGCGGAGACGGTGGATGGTTCCCGCGGCGACAGCCTTCTTCACCTCCGGGGTGACGCGGCGGCGGGCGGCCCCGGAGGCGGGCGGACCAGCGGCGTCTCCCTCGCGCGGCGTCTTCGGCCTGGCCATGTTGCGTGATTCCTCCAGGCAGTGCGTGTCGGTGCGTGCCCTCTGTCTGCGGAGGCCCACGGGCCCCGCTCTCCGCCGTGGGTGCCGCGATGCTAGCCACCGTTCTCTCGGATGGCAAGTCTCTCGCGCATCGCTCCGCCCGGTCAGGGCGATTTCGGCGAAAGAACCATGATGCTGTCTCGATTCAGCATCCGGGAAGAATCGGCCTGCGTCTCTCCGGTGGCGAGGAAATTGCGGTTCTGGAACGCCCCGGCGAACTCGATCGCCCAGAGCGCGACGATGAGACCTGCCACCAGCAACGGTCCGCGGGCGCGACTCGTCGGCCCCGCGAGAAGACCGTCGCGCCTCGGATCGCCCGGGTCCGGTAGCTCAACGGAGACTGTACGGGGAACCGCATCCGGAGTCCACCCGGGGAAGCGGCGCACGCGCCTCCAGAGCCAGCCGGCTCCCGACGCCAATGCAGTCCCTTCCACTCCGCAGAGCAGGGCCAGGGTGGGCAGACTCTGGCGCGCGTAGCCGAAGAATGCAACCGTCACTCCGATCGAGAAGAGGACGGATCCTCCCGCAACCGCCAGCAGGACGCGCCCGCTTCGGCGCCCCCGCCCGCCGCCCGCCCGGCCCGTCAGAAGCAGCCACGCGCCCGACAGCAGGAGAGCCAGATGAATCGGCACCGCGGCCCCGGAGTCGGGGGTGACGAGGTCAACCGGGTAACGGGTTCCCTTCAGCCCGCCCGGCAGGTCCCACTGCGTCCACCCGAGCCGCAGGCCGCGCGCGAGCAACGCCACCTTGCGGGCGGCCAGAGAGAAGAAGTCGCCCGGATGCCGGCGGATCCAATCCCACCCGCGATGGTAGCCGTGCAGGAAGAGGTCGCGATGCTGGGGATCGGTCAGGTCCAGGACATCGCGGCGCAGACCGCTGGTGAGAGCGCGGCGCGTGAAGTAGCCCGGCGCCCCGGCGTGGTTTGCCAGCGCGAAGTTGAGCGGCCCGTACGCGGTCGTGATCACCAGGGTCGGGAGCGGATCCAGATGGCGGGTGGCTTCGAGCCGATTCGCCCTCGAAAGCACCACCGCGTTCCGTACGGTCCACGGAGCCAAGGTGAGCAGCAGTGCGCCCAGCGCGATGGCCCAGGGCAGAACCGGCGCTCGGCTCGCCGATCGCGTGCCCGAAGAGGGCGATGCCGCGGCGGCCCGCACCGCGGAGGACACGGCGGGGGGAAGGGCCGCAACTTCCCCGGAGCCGAGACGGCGGGCACGCCACGCAGCCAGGCCACCGGCGGCCAACAGCAGGAGCGACCAACCCAACCCTTCCGCGCGAGTCAGCGCGAGTAGACCGCCCAGCACGCCGAGCGGGATCGCCCGGCGCGCGGCAACCGACACCCGCCCGGCGGGCCGGCGTCCCGTCCCCCCACCGCCTGGCCTCGTTGCCCCCGCCGATCCCTCCTGCGCCTCCCGCAACCCGTCGAACGCAAGAAGTCCCGCAAGCAGCAGCAGCAGGTACAGGCCCTCGCTGACCGCGGCGGTGGAGATCACGGCCAGACCGAACGACCACGCCGCGAGGAGCGCCCCGGCCAGCGCCGCGCCGGCCGGCAGGTGCTTGCGCATCCAGAGCCAGAGCAGGGGAACCGAGAGCGCGTACACCGCTCCATGGGCGATCCGCAGCACCAGACCCGGGGCGGGGTTGCCGAGCAGGGCGTGGGCGGCGGCCAGGAAGAGAGGGTAAAGCGGCGGATGAAACGGGATCCCCCCGTCATAGGTCTGACCGGCCAGGATCGAGAGGGCGAACCGATGGAAGGTCTCGGCATCCCCTTCGTAGAAGACCGGGAACGGCCACGACCGATCCACGCTGCCGAGCTGCAGGAAGAGCCGGTGCGAGAAGGCCACCAGCCACAGTAACAGAAACATCCGCCGAGGCGAGCGGCCGAACCACGGCACCGGAGCGACGGCGAGGCCATCCTCCGCCGCCGCCGGCCGGCGGCCGCGAAGGCGACCCGCAGTGCTCACCGGGCCTCCAGCTTCGCCCGCGCCTCGTGGACCCGGCCCAACGCGGCGAGGGCTTCCTCGAAGCGCCGGCGGCAGAGCTCCATGGATTGTCCGGCGCGATCCGCAATCTCCTTGCCTTGCACCGGGTCGGATCGCAAGGCCTCTGCTTCCTGTTCCAGATCGACCGCCGTGGCCGCCACGCCGAGGCCGTCAGCAGCGGCATCCAGCGCGGCCAGAAGCCCCGCGCGCACCTCCCAGGCTTCCGCCGGCAGGCGAAGCTTCTCCGCGCGCAGGCGCAGCACAACGAGCCGGTCCCGCTCCGCGCGCAGCGCGGCGCCATCCAGCCGCTGGAGCGCGGCGGCGGCGGCGCCGATCCGCGCGGCAATCTCGCTCTCGATTTCGTCGACGTCCCGAGGGTCGAAATGCGACCCGCAGGCCAGCATCAGACCGACGGCAGACAGGAGCAGGTATCGGCCCATCGCGGCCCGCTCAGCGGCGTCCGGCGGGCCGCCGCGAACGCTCCGAGTCCGGCCCTCCCCCTTCGA
Organism: uncultured bacterium; assembly: GCA_964473865.1. Classification (GTDB taxonomy): domain Bacteria; phylum Eisenbacteria; class RBG-16-71-46; order CAIMUX01; family CAIMUX01; genus CAIMUX01. The sequence continues at coordinate 5,504 of CAYYQN010000105.1, forward strand.
CGCCGGGAGGCGCGAAGTGCCCGAGCCGGAGCAGCCGGGGCTTGGCCACCGTGAGATCGACCAGGGTGGAAGGGATGCCGGGGCGTCGGCCGGCATCGACGTAGAGATCCACGCCGGCGCCGAACTGCTCCCAGGCTTGCCGGGCGTCCACGACATGCGGCTCGCCGGTTCGGTTCGCGCTGGTGGACACCAGCGGCACCCCGAGGTCGCGCACCAGGTCCTGCAGAAACGTGTCGCGCGGCCAGCGAAACGCGATCGTCGCTTCCGGTCCGAGACAACACTGCGGAACCACCTCGGTTCGCGCCCGCAGGACCGCGGTGAGCGGTCCGGGCCATTGCTCGCTGAGGAGGCGCTGCCCTTCGAGCTCCGGAGGCAGGGCGAATCGGAACGCCATCTCCGCATTCGCCACCAAGGCGACGAAGAGCGCCAGTCGGCCCGGCCCCTTGATCGCCTGGATTCGCTCTCGCGCCCGATCGCTGTCCCAACGGCAGGAAAGGCCGTAGATGGTGTCCGTGGGAAGGAGGACCACACCTCCGCGCCGCAGCTCCGGGAGAAGCCGGGCCAGGAGTTCCTTCGGTTCCTGTTCGAACGATATCCGGCGGGCCTCGAATCCCGGACTTGTCGCTTCCTGCATCCAGCCTCCTCGTCGGGCCGCCGAGGACGAGGTCCTCGGTTCCCGCCTCACGTCCGCTCCCGCTTGCGCCATCGGCGGTCGGAACCGTACCCTCGGGATCGGTCGACCCCGAGGAGGTAAGAATCCCATGAGCGAGGCTCCCGATACCAGCCCCGAGAGCGGCCCGCCCCCCCAGGAGATCGGCGGCGGACCCGGGACCAACCCCTATCTCACCGGCCCGCGCATCCGTCCCCGGCCGATCCAGGCGGGCATGCCGGTCCACGAGCTGGTCCGCGAGACGTTTCTCGCCTACAACGCGGCGCGGTTGCGCGAGGCGTGCCGTTTGCTCGCGGAACGGATGCTGCAGCCCGACGTGACCGTCGGCCTGTCGGTCTCCGGGGCGCTCACGCCGGCGGGACTCGGGCTCTCCGCCCTCTCGCCTCTCTTGCGCAACGGCTACGTCGACTGGGTCGTCTCCACCGGCGCGAATCTGTACCACGACACCCACTTCGGCCTCGATCTCGCCATGCACCAGGGCTCGCCGGCCATGGACGATCGGGCCCTTCGCCGGGAAGGCGTGGTGCGGATCTACGATGTTCTCTTCGACTACCGGGTGCTCCTCTCCACCGACGCGTTCTATCGGGAGATGATCGCCACCCCGCCATTCCAGAAGATCCTCTCCACCGCGGAGTTTCACCACCTCGCCGGCAAGTTCATCCGCGAGCGCGAGCGAATCCTCGGCGTGCCGCAACCCTGCTTCCTATCCACCGCCTGGGAATGCGGCGTGCCGGTCTACACCAGCTCTCCGGGCGACTCCTCCATCGGGATGAACATCGCCGCGGCGGCCCTCACCGGGAATCGGCTCATCCTCGATCCGAACCGCGACGTCAACGAGACGGCGGCGATCGTCTATGACGCCAAGCGGCGGGGCAAAAGCGCGGTCTGGATCCTCGGGGGCGGCTCGCCCAAGAACTTCGTCCTCCAGACCGAGCCGCAAATCCAGGAAGTGCTCGGGATCGACGAGGACGGCCACGACTACTTCCTCCAGGTGACCGACGCGCGCCCCGACACCGGAGGCCTGTCCGGAGCGACGCCGGCCGAGGCGGTGAGCTGGGGCAAGGTGGACCCCGACATGCTCCCCCACGCCGTGGTCTGCTATCTCGATTCCACGGTGGCTCTGCCGATTCTCACCGCCTACGTGCTCGAGACCGTGCCGCCGCGTCCGCCGCGCCGGCTCTATGATCAGCGCGAGACGATGCTGGAGGAGCTGCGGGAAGCGCACCTGCGATCGCAGGTCGACCGGCAGGCCGCGGTCCTCAGCCAGAAGGTGCAGGAGACGCAGGCCCGCCTGCTGCAGGCGCGCGCGGAAGCCGAGGAGCGGCTGCGCGAAGGGCAGGCCAAGGTTGAAGAGCGGGTGCGGGATACCCAGGCCCGGGTCGAAGAGAAGGTGCGCGAGGCCCAGGCGAAGATCGAAGAGAAGGTGCTGCGGATGCAGGGTCAGTTCCAGGGGGAGATCAACCGCCTGCAGGCCCAGCTCGGGGAGACCGTGCAGAAGCTGATGCCGCAGGCGAGGCATCTGAAGAAGACCGAGGAACCGCGGCAGTCAGAGCCCCCGGAGCGCGAGACGCCGGCGTGACGGATCTGCGCGACGCCCTGCGGACAGCCCTGCAGCAGCCGCTGCCCGGCCGCGCCGCACAGATCGCCGCCTGGCCCGACGATCTTCCTTCTCGTCTCGAGGACCGGATCGAGGCGGCGGAAACGATGGAGCCGGCGGCGGTCCTCCTGGCCCTGGTCCCGCGCGAGGACGGCACGGTCTTCTTCCCGCTCATCCGCCGGCCTCCCGGTTCCCGCGCCCACGCGGACCAGGTGTCGCTTCCGGGCGGCGGGTGCCATGCCGGGGAGTCGTTCCCCGCCTGCGCGCTGCGTGAAGCGCGGGAGGAGATCGGCCTGGCCCCCCACGCCGTGCAGCTGCTCGGCCCCCTCACTCCGGTGGCGGTGCCGGTGAGCGGGTATGCGATCCGCCCCTTCGTCGGCTGGGTTGCCGACCCGACTCTCTCGGCGCGACGCGAAGGCGACTGGATCGTCGAGGCCGCGGAGGTTGTGCACGTCCTGCACGGCGATCCCGATGACCTGGCTGCGCGTTCCCTCGAGCGCGTGCCGCGGCGGCTGCACGACGGGGGCGTGGTGGGAGTGCCGGCGTACCTCGTGCCCGGCCGCCGGGGCGTGGAGGTGGTCTGGGGCGCAACCGCCATCATCCTCGCCGAGTTCCTGGCCGTGTGGCGCGCGGTGCGCGCACAGTCCCCGACCCGCCGAAGCCCGCCGGGGTGAGGTCCGGATTTTTGATGGCCGCCGGCAGGCGGGTCCCCGACGCCAGCCCGTTCCGGAGAGACCGACTCGCGTTTTGCGCTCGTTCGTGATCTCCACCGAATCGCCAACCGCATAGAGAGCAGTGAGTTTCGCGAGCTCGTCAGGATTGACGAGCCCACCCGGACTCGCCCGGCGGCCTCTTCCGATCGCGCGAGCCGCCAAACCCATGCCATCACACCATCTTCTCCGAATCCGGATCGCTGGCACGGGGGTTGTCCAGGGTCTCTGTTCCGGCCGGCGATCGGACCGAACGGCCCCGACGCCGGACCGACATCCGCGAGCGGCTCCGGACAACGCTCGCGAATCGGAGGACCTATGCCCACCTTTCACAGGACGTGGATCCCGGTCGTCGCGCTGCTGGGACTCGCCGGATCACTCGGGCCCGTGACTTCCGCAGTCGCGCAGCGACCGGAACCGAGCCTGGAACGCACGGTGCGAATCGAGGGACAGGATTACACCTTCGCGACCTCTGCCGAGAGGGTCGCCTTGCGGTTCGATATTGCGCTCACTCCCGCGGACCGCGCCGCGGTCCTCGAACAGGTCGGAATCATGCAGGGAAGCCGGGTGCTCGAGGAGATCCCGAACCCGCAGTTCACCATCCTGGGACTCGCCCGGACCGTGACCGCGGGCGAGCTCGCGAGCGGACTCAGCACCCTGCGGTCGATGACGGGAGTGCAGGCGGCGCAGCCGATCTACACTTCCCGGCGCGCCGAGCTGATCCCCACCGGCGAGCTGTTCCTGCAGCTCGCGGACGGCGCGGACCCGGCGGCGGTCTCCCAGCTGGCCGCGCAGCACCGGCTCGACATCGTACGGCAGACGAGCTGGCGCGCCGGAAACTGGATGCTGCGACCGGCGCCGGGGGAAGACCGGGATGTGATCGAGGCGGCCGCCCGCATCGAGACTGACCCGCGCGTGGCCTACTGCGCGCCGGACTACCTGCGACGGCTCACGCGGATGTTCACCACCAACGACACCCACTTCGGCAGCCAGTGGGGACTCCACAACACCGGCTCGGCGCCCGGCGGCGTCATCGACGCGGACATCGACGCCGCCGAGGGATGGGAGATCTCGAAAGGGGACCTCGGAGTGACGATCGCGATCCTGGACGAAGGCTGCGACCTGACGCATCCCGACTACATCACCAAGCTGGTCGGGGGATGGGACTTCCCCGAGAGCGACAGCCTCGCCCAGCCGAACAGCTGGGACGGCCACGGCACAGCGTGCGCCGGGATCGCCGCCGCGCGCACCAACAACGGACTGGGAATCGCCGGAGTCGGCTGGAACTGCCGGATCATGCCGATTCGCATCGCCTACTCGAACGGACCCGGCCTCGGATGGATCACGACCGATCAGTGGTTGAGCGACGCGATCGCCTGGGCCTACCTGCACGGCGCCGATGTCCTCAGCAACAGCTGGGGCGGCGGCCCCCCCTCGCCGCAGATCCACCAGGCGATCCGCGATGCGGTCGCGCTCGGCCGCGGGGGTCTCGGCTCGGTGGTGGTCTTCGCCGCGGGCAACGACAACGACCCGGCGCCGAGCTATCCGGCCGCCTACGAGGAGACGATCTGCGTCGGCGCCACGAGTCCCTGCGATGAACGCAAGAACCCCGGCAGCTGCGACGGCGAGAACTGGGGATCCAACCACGGGGTCGGTCTCGATGTCATGGCCCCCGGCGTGAAGATCCCGACGACCGACATCGTCGGCTCCGGCGGCTATGCCAACGGCGACTACACGATGACGTTCAACGGGACGTCCGCGGCCACTCCCCACGTAGCGGGCCTCGCCGGGCTCCTGCTCAGCAACTTCCCGGGCTACACCCAGGCGGAGATCCGCGGCCGAATCGAGCAGACCTGCGACCGCGTGGGCAACGCCGGCTATGATGCCCTGACCGGCTGGTCCTTCGAGATGGGCTACGGGCGCATCAACGTCTATCGTGCGCTCTCCGGAAAGCCGCAGATACCGGACGGCGCGGGTCCCAACTGGCCCAGCGTCTACACCGACTTCAGCGATGCCGAGCCGCCCTACCCGCTGACGATGCACGAGACCGCCGCGTACGAGTGGCTTGGCGAGGAGTACAGCCCCGAGGTTGCCGCCGGCGACGACTCCGACGGCCCGAACAACGTCCCGAACCGGGACGGATTCGAGGATGGCGTCACCTTCTTCCCTCCGTA
>CAYYQN010000106.1:0-10288 GCA_964473865.1 uncultured bacterium
GGGGCAGGGGTTCGGCATGCACGTGGTGAACGCGCCCTGCCAGATATCTCCGCCCGCACACGTTGCCTGCGTGGTCACGGTGCAGGTCCCGGCTGCGGCACAGCAGGCGCCCGTCGGCTGGGGGCAGGGATTCGGATCGCACGCAGAGAGCGGACCCTGCCAGATATCTCCGCCCGCACACGTTGCCTGCGTGGTCACGGTGCAGGAGCCATCCGCCGCACAGCAGGCTCCAGTGGGGATCTCCACCCCGGTCCCGTAGCACGGCACCGGCCCGAGAGACGGGTTGCCGGTGGAGACCTGACAGGTCTTCGCGCCGGCCGAAGTGGGCCGAAACCGAACCGTGACCTCCAGCGCGCGCCCGGAATCGAGGGAATAGGCGCCAGCCCCCGCGACGAGCGTGAATTCCGCACAGGAAGAGCCGATCGTGATCGACCCGGCCAGCGCGCCCCCGCCGTCGTTGCGCAGGATGAAGGAACGGTCGACCGTCTGGCCCAGCTCCACCCGGCCGAAGCTCAGGCTGACCTGATCCAGCTTCGGGATCGGCGGCTCGGTACCGCGATCCTTGCTGCACCCCGCCAGGAGCAGGGCCACCACCACGGCCGCCAGGCGGCAGATTCGCAGGCACGAGCGATCTGTCAGGGATCTCATGAGTTACCCCGTGATTCCATTGGCACCGCGCAGCGCAATCGATCGATCGGCGCGTCTCTCTGACGTGATCGGGTGGGGCCAGGCACAACTTTAGGCGGGACAGGCGATTCGGGCGATTCCGGGCAACCCGGCGCGGACGCCGCCGTACACTACCGCTGCAGACGGAAAGGCGGCGAGTCGGCTCCGGGACGGCGGTGATCTGGAAAGGCCGCGTGTCGGGTTCGCCGCCTCTGCGGTTCCGCGAGAGGAGGCCAAAGTGCACTCGCGAGTTCCTGGGGTCAGCAGCGCACTTCCAGTCGCGATCGTTCGAAGCATCGGTTGCCTTTGCCTGGTCGCCCCGTGCCTTCTGGCTGGCCCGGCGCGCTCCGAGTCTTCGGCCGCGTACCCGGCGCCGGTCCCGTTCATGGCTGATCGTTGGGACCTCTCGGGGGCCACGGTCACGACGCACCTCGGGCGGGAGAGTCTCGCCGGCGCCGCGGGGCTTCGGGACAGCCTCATCCAGGATGGCGTCATCGAGGTCGACCTGGCGGTCACCGGTGCGGCCGGGTACCCGGGCATTGTCTTTCGGATGCAATCCGACCTCGACTACGAGCGGGTCTACCTCCGCCCGCACCGCGCCGGCCGCTACCCCGATGCGATCCACTACGCCCCGAGCTTCCAGGGGATCACCGGCTGGCAGCTCTACTTTGGGGAGGGGTACACCGCGGGAGTGCAGCTGCCCCCTGGCGAATGGATCCCGCTGCGCCTGGAGTTCACGGGCTCGCAGGCGCGGCTGTTCGTCGGGAGCGCGCCCGCTCCGGCGTTGACGATGGACCACCTGGCGCGGGACCCGGCCGCGGGAGGAATCGGTCTGATGAGCGCCGCGGACGGCTCCTCGTTCTTCTCCAATTTCCGTTGCCGTCGCGACTCGACCTTGGCCTTCGCTCCGCCGCGTCCGGTCGATGTCCCGCCGGGAATGATCCGCGACTGGGAGATCTCGCCGGCGTACAAGCTCGGGCGGATCGATCGCCGGAAGCCGTACTCGGAGCAGGGCCTCAACTCCCTCACGTGGACTCGGATCGAAGCGGAACCGAACGGGCGAATCGACTTCAGCCGCTGGGTGGCGCGCCCGCAGGGGGAGCAGTCCACGCCCGACGCGCTCTATGCGCGCACCTGGATCCACTGCGAGACGGACGAGACCCGTTCGCTCGTGTTCGGTTACAGCGATGCGGTGAGCGTCTTCTTGAATGGCCGCCTGCTATTCCTCGGGCGCAGCTCGTACCGGCAGCGCGACCCATCGTTCCTCGGCATCATGGGCCTGTATGACGAGGTTCCGCTGCCGCTCCGCAAAGGAGAGAACGAGCTGGTTGCCTGCGTGGCCGAAGCCTTCGGCGGCTGGGGACTGATGTGCCAGGACGGTTCCGCGACGATCCAGACCGCGGAACTGCACGCTCTCGTCGAGTCGCAACGCGTATTCCTTTCGCCGGAGTCGGTGGCGTGGGACTCGCCGCGGCGGGTCTTCTACGTCTCGAACTTCGATCCGGGTGATGAGAGCGTGGCGGATGGGGGATCGTTTCTCGCCCGGCTGGGCCGCCACGGGGAAGTTGACAACCCCCGTTGGATCGGCGGCATGGCGAATCCCTCCGGTCTGGTTGCGCGCGGAGACTCCTTGTATGTCGTGGAACGCACCGGGATGGCCGTGATCGACTTGGCGGCAGCCCGCCTGGCGCGCCGGGTACCCATCCCGGGTGCCCGGTTCCTGAACGACATCGCCCTGGATCCCGCAGGAACGGCCTACATCACCGACTCCGGGGCCGCGACCATCCATCGCGTTTCGGGCGGCATAGCCGAGGCCTGGTTGACCGACCCGCGTTTGGCGCAGGTGAACGGCATCTGCGCAGTGGGTGATTCACTCCTGGTCGGTTGCAGCGCCGACGCGCACGTGCGTTCGATTCAGATCGCGACGCGGGCGATCCGCACATTCGCTGTGCTGCCCCGGGGAACCATGGACGGACTGTCCCCGGACGGGCGCGGCGGGTACCTCTTGTCCCAGGTGGAGGGTCGGATCTACCGAATCGAGCCGGGCGGACGGCTGGAGAAGATCCTCGACGTCACGCCACTCGGTGTCGGTTGCGCCGACCTCGGATACGCGCCGGAGTCGGGGATGCTGGTCGTCCCGACGTTCCAGGACAACCGCGTGTTGTCGTTCCGTCTCGACGACACGGGAGCGCCGGCCAAATAGCGATTCGGCGCTCCCCGTGGCGGCGCGGTCGATTCCGCAGCCCCGGTTCCTCGGCGCACCCCGTCCGCCGCGCCGATGTCAAGCCGCCGCAACCCAGGTTGTCTGTCCGTCGAATGCAGTCTACCCTGGACCGAAGGCAAGCCGGCCCGGGGGCGGGCGAAGGAGGTCTGGTCATGCGCAGAGGAGTGATGGCGGCGGTGGTGGCGCTCCTGGCTCTCGCCGGATGTGGGGGAGACGACGAACCGACGAAGCCGACTCCGTCCAACGGTTCGTGCTGCGTTGCCAGCGGCGCGTGCACCGTGACGACGCAGGCGGCCTGCGGCGGCACCTGGACCGCCAACGCCGCCTGCGATCCCAACCCCTGCCCGCAGCCGACGAAGACGGGGTCGTGCTGTGCGTCCACCGGCGCGTGCACCGTAACGACCCAGGCTGCCTGCACCGGAATCTGGACTGTTGATGGGGTCTGTGACCCGAACCCGTGTCCGCAGCCGCCCGTGACCGGGTCCTGCTGCGCCGCGGATGGCAGTTGCGCCGTGACGACCCAGGCCGCCTGCGCGGAAACCTGGACTGCCGGCGGCGTCTGTGACCCGAACCCCTGCCCGCAGCCTGCGGATACCGGATCGTGCTGTGCGGCCAGTGGGGCCTGCGCGGTGACGACCCAGGCCGCCTGCGCGGGAGTGTGGACCCTCGATGGCGTTTGTGATCCGAATCCTTGTCCTCCGGCGGCGGACATGGTGTTGGTCCCCGCGGGCAACGTGCGTCTGGGCCAGGCCAACATCGCCGAGCCGGTGCACAACGTCCATCTCGAGCAGTTCTGGATTGACCGCTACGAGGTCTCGAACGAACGGTACCAGCGGTTCATCGACGCCGGCGGCTACGCAACCGAGGCGTGGTGGAATCCGACCGGGTGGGCCTGGCGGGTGGCGAACAGCATCACCTTGCCGCTGGGCTGGAATGATCCCGCCTTCCACGGCGGCGGGATTGCGGGCAATGAAGCGTTCCCGGTGAACGGCGTCTCCTGGTGGGAGGCCGACGCCTACTGTCGCTGGGCGGGCGGACGCCTGCCCACGGAAGCGGAGTGGGAGAAGGCCGCCAAGGGCGGCTGCGAGACCCACGGCGACCCGGGAAGCTGCGATTTCTCCGACAGCCCGACCTATCCCTGGGGCGACGCGGTCAACGGCGCCCGAGCCAACTACTTCTCCAGCGGCGACCCGTACGAACCCAACACCACACCGGTCGGCTACTACGATGGGAGCAGCCAGGGCGGCTTCCAGACCGTCGACAGTCCGAGCCCGTACGGCCTCTACGATGTCGTGGGGAACATCTGGGAGTGGTGCAGCACGACCTGGGGCTATGCGTACCCGTACAATCCGTTCGACGGCCGGGAGGACCCGCCGTCCAAGCACGATGAACCCGGGCGCGTCCTGCGCGGCGGATCCTGGGACATCAACGGATTCAGCTACATTCGCTGCGCCGTTCGCTACACGGGCTACTACCCGGACGGGCGCAACGTGACGATCGGGTTCCGCTCTGTGCGCGACACCGCTCCCGCGCGGTGACGACGTGCCTCCACCGAACCATGGCCGGGGATGGGACCGCTGCGGCGCTCAACCTCTGAATCGGACGTAGTACGCCCGGGCCCGTCCCGTTCGACGAGCCATCTGGTCTCGCTCCAAGACCTCGTCTGGTTCCTATACCTGTCTCCGGTACGACGTCTCGCGTCCGTGGACTCCCCGGCACACCGGCGGCGCCTGACCGAACGGCTGGAAACGGCCCTGCAGCTCCTGATGGCCCGGCAGAAGCGACGTGTCGCCCACCGGGTGGCCGCCGCCGCGCAGAGGGGCGCTCTGTCGGCAGACCCGGAGGAGGTCGCGCGTCGCGTGGTCTCCCATACCGCAGCCCAGCTGGTCGCGGACCTCTGCCTCGCGCAGCCGGGGACGGAGCCGAGCCGACCCGCGGCCATCCGCGGACTGCCGCATCTGGAAGAGGCCCGAGCGCGCGGGAAGGGCGTGATGCTGCTGAGCCCTCACTGCTATGCGAACCGGGCGGCCAAGCGCGGCCTGGCCGCCGCGGGGCACGCGATCCTGTCGGTGCGGAGCGGCCGGCTCCGGTACCCGGGCATGAGCCGCGCCGGTCAGCGGCTGCTGTGCCACCGGTACAACGACTTTCTTCACCGGGTGGTGCGGGATGAGGCGTTGATCCAGGACCCGGGATGCTCGCTCGCCATTTTCCAGCGCTTGCGGACCGGCGGGCTCGTGGACGTGCATCCGGACGCCAGCCCGTCGGGGGAGACGGTCTGGGGTCCGTTCCTCGGCACGCGCTGGAGGTTTCCGACAGGCTTTCTGGAGATCGCGCGCCTCTCCGGCTGCGCCGTCGTGCCCATGCTCTGCCTCTGGAAAGACGGAGCGCCGGAGGTTGAGTTCGACGAGCCGGCGCATCTCGATGCGGCTCCGAACCGGGAGGCGTTCGTGTCGGCGAATCTGCCTCGCCTGGTGGCGCAGCTGCAGGCGCAGGTGGCCCGGCACCCGGATCAGTGGGAGTACTGGGCGGTGCGGGAGGACATGTGGATCGCCGGCCGCGGGTGAGGTCGCGAGGATCCTTGCGGGTTCTGGATCGCCAGGCGCGGGAGGAGACCCGGATCGCCAGGCACGCGAGGAGATCCGGGATGCGGGCCGCGGGCGAGGCGGCGGAGCTCGCGATGCTCCGCCACCATAGAAATGGGGGATGGAATGCCGGATGCGGCTGAAGTCGCGGTCAGGGTTCGTACGGCGCTGATCCGCGCGCTTTCGCTCGACTTGCGCGAGGAAGAACTCCGCTACGTGGAGCGATTGGACGAGGCGGTGGCCGTCGACTCCCTGGCGATCCTGCAGTTCGTCGTCGAGCTGGAGCGGGAGTTCGGCATCACCATCGAATCGGAGAGTCTCGCTCTGCCGGTCCTTCTGGATCAGCAACGGCTCGTCGAGATGATCGTGACCCGCCTGGGCTCGCCGCCTGGGATGAGGAGGAGCGAGGCGTGAGCGTCATGCGGGAGCGGCCGTGATCCTCGCGAGACTGCGGGCGTGGGCCCGGGTGCAACCCGAGGCGGTCGCGATCGTGGATGGCGAGGCGCGGATCACCTACCAGCAGCTGCTGGAGTCGACCTCAGCCGTCGGTGCGCACCTGGCCGCCGTCGCGGGGATCCGGGAAGGCGACTGTGTGGCGCTGCCGCTCCCCAATTGCCGGCAGTTCGTCACCGCGTTTCTGGCTCTGGCGGATCGCGGCGCGATCAGCATCCCGATCCATACGCAGTGGCGGCCGCCGGAGCTCGCGTGGGTGGCGCGCAAGGTCGGAGTGAAGGCCGTAATCACGAGTCAGGAGCTCCGGGCGGCCTGGGAGGAAGTCGCGAAAGGGGAGCGCGCCCCGACTCTCGTGATGGCGGAGAATCTGGAGAGCCTGGCGGGAGCGCCCATCGAACCCGGCCTCGCCAGTCCTGCCCCTTCGTCCGCCGATGGAGCCTCGAACGGCGAAGCCAGCACGGGATCGCGGCCGACTCGCGGCGGATCCGCAGTCCCGGCCGAACGCGGTCCGCGGGACGACACCATCACGCTCTATCTGACGACTTCAGGATCCACCGGCACGCCGCGGATCGTGCCGCGGACACATCGCATGCTGGTCACGGGGGCCCGGAACACCGGGGAGTTCCTGGGGATCACCCCCGGCACCCGTTTCCTGGGCGCCGTACCGTTCTACCACGCCAACGGATTCAGCAACTGCATGCTCCTTCCGCTCCTGCGCGGCGGCACCTTGGTGGTGCTGCGCCGGTTCACCCCCGGGGGCCTCGTGGACCTCGTGGTCCGCGAAGCGATCGAAGTCCTGATCGGATCCCCGGCCATGTTCAGCCTCCTTGTCGATCATCGCCCCCCGCGTCAGGCATTCTCCACGGTCACGCACTGTCTCTCCAGCGGCGCTCCGATGCCGGCGGCGCTGCGCGCGGCGTGCGCGGACCAGCTCGGTCTTCACGTACGGCAGCTCTATGGATCGACCGAGACGGGAGTCGTGGCGATCGAGCCATCCGGACCGGGCGACGACCGCGCCGGGCGGCATCCGCCCGGACCGAGCGACAACCGCGCCGGGCGGCATCCGCCCGGACCGAGCGACAACCGCGCCGGGCTGCGTCCGTCCGGACCGGGCGACGACCGCGCCGGTCGACGTGCGCCCGTGAGTGCGGGTCCGAGCCCGGGCGATGTGGGCCTGCCGCTACCCTCCGTCGAAATCCGGATCGTCGATGAGACGGGGCGCGACCTGCCCGAAGGAGAGATCGGCGAGGTGCTGGTGCGCGCCCCGACCGCCATGGCCGGCTACCTCGGCGAGCCGGCGCCGGACCGTCCGGGCTGGCCGGCGGGATTCCTGTCGATGGGCGATTCGGGCCTCCTCGACGCGCGCGGACACTTGATCCTGGCCGGGAGGCGCCGCCGGGTGATCAACCTGGCCGGCATCAAGGTCGATCCGAGCGAAGTCGAGCGCGTCCTGCGGGAGTTGCCGCAGGTCCACGCCTGCCGGGTGCTCGCGGCGGCGGATCGCCACCAACTGGAGATCGTGAAGGCGGTCATCGCCGTCTCAGACGGCGCGGTCCTGACCCGGACCGAGGTCGTGGCGCATTGCCGGTCTCGTTTGGCCGAGTACAAGATCCCGCGTGTGATAGAGTTCGTCGAGGCGATGCCGGCGGACCTGGCCGGGAAGGGACCGGTCGTCTGGGAGGTGTGACAGCATGACATTTCCGACCCACCGACTCCGCCGCCTGCGGCGGACGGAGAGCATCCGGCGTCTGGTCCGGGAGACCCACCTTTCCGCGGACAACCTCGTCTGCCCCCTCTTTGTGGGCGCCGAGTCGAATCTCGACCAGCCGTTGGCGTCGCTGCCCGGCGTGCGCCTCCTCTCCGGAGACCCGCTGGGGGAGGAAGCGCGGCGTTTGCAGGATGCCGGCGTGCCGGCGGTGCTGCTCTTCGCCGTGCCGCACGACGGGGACAAGGATGACACGGCCTCGATGGCTTCCCACCCGGACGGGCCGGCCCAGCAGGCCACGCGGCTCATCAAGCGGGTGGCCCCCGACCTCACCGTCTTCACCGATCTCTGCCTCTGCGAGTACACGCGCAGCGGACACTGCGGTCTTCTGCGCGGTTCCGTCATCGACAACGACCTGACGCTCGATCGCCTTCGTTCGGCCGCCATCTCCCAGGCCGAGGCCGGGGCCGACGGCATCGCCCCGTCCGCCATGATGGACGGCATGGTCCAGACGATCCGCGGCGGGCTCGATGCCGCGGGCCATGCCCAGGTCCTCACGGTGCCCTATTCGGCGAAGTTCGCGTCGCGTCTCTATGGGCCGTTCAAGCAGGCCACCCGATCCAATCCGGCCGAGAGCCGGCACGCCACCCACCAGATCGACGTCGCCAACGGCCGGCAAGCCCTGGCCGAGATCGAACAGGACGTGATGGAGGGCGCGGACATCGTGATCATCAAGCCCGCGCTCAGTTCGCTCGACATCGTCGCCGCGGCCCGCGCGGAATTCGAGGTTCCGGTCGCCGCGTTCAGCGTCTCGGGCGAGTATCGGATGATTCTGGCCACCGGCGAATCGGACACGGAGCGTCAGGCGCTCATGATGGAGCTTTTGCTGAGCATCAAGCGCGCCGGCGCGGATATGATCATCACGTATTGGGCGAAGGAGGCGGCCCGCCTGCTGTCCCGGTGACACGCCCCGGGGTTCCTCACACCACCCGATCAGGTCGCGCGAACCGGCGGAAAGGGTGCGTGATGGGGTAGACTCGAAGAGCAGGCCACGACGATTGAACCCGCGACCGCGCTTGAACCGTTCGTGTCCCACGGGAGGTGAACCATGATCCGTCTTGCTGCCCCCTGGGTTCTTGCCCTTCTGATCGCCGCCCCGGGGATCGCCACCGCCACGGAGGACGCTGCGCCCATGGACTCTCTCGCCGATCAGGCCGCCATTGAGCGGGCCATCGATGCCAGCATCAGCTGGTTCAAGAACAAGGACTTCGATCTGCTCTTCAGCGTCTTCGCCGACGATGCGGACTTCTTTATCTATCACCCCGACTCGAAGTCCACCATCCGGGGCATCGAGGCGTTTCGGAAGCACAGCGAGTTCTTCCGCAATCCGGAGTTCCTATACTCCCGTCACGAGATCCGCGACCTCCGGACAAGCCGCTCGCGCGATGGAGGCACCGCGTGGTGGTCGGCGCTGCTCGACGACTGCTCCTCCTACCGCGGCGAGGAGTCGTGCTGGAAGAACTGCCGCTGGACCGGGGTCCTCGAGAAGCGCGACGGCCGGTGGGTGATCGTGCAGATGCACTTCTCCTTCGCCTCGGATCAGGTGGCAGCGGAGACCCGCGCGACCCAAGGCGAATCGGCCATCCCGAGCGACTTCGCGGATTACCCGTCGATGCGGGCCGCGGTCGTGGAGCTCTTCCGCAAGCAGCGCTACGCCGACGCGGCGGCGATTCTGACTGAAGCGCTGGACCAATACCCCGACAAGGTCATGGCCAACAGCTACAACCTCGCCCTTATGTACGCCGGGATGGACAGCCTGTCGCGGGCGGTCGGCGCGCTGGAGGAAGGGCATCGCCGCGGGATCTTCTACGGGAAGTGGAGCTTCAACGGTGCTGCCTGGGAGCCGTTGGCGCCGCTCGAGAGCTTTCAGCGCTTTCGGGCGCGGAACGAGGAGTTGATCGCCGAAGCCCAGAAAAAGGCGGCCATGAAGCTGGAGGTGATCACGCCTCCGGGCTACGACCCGCAGCGCACCTATCCGCTCTTCGTCGCCCTACACGGAGGAGACGAGACGCTCGCCGAGTTCCGGCCTCAGTGGACGTCGCCCCGGCTTGCGCGGGAGTTCGTCGTCGCCTACGTGCAGTCCTCCCAGGTCGCCTCCATGGACGGCTTCCACTGGCAGGACGATGCCATCACGCGGCGCGAGGTGGGGGAGGCCTACCGCGAGGTGCTCGCGAACCACGCGATCGACACGAGCCGGGTGCTGGTCGGCGGCTTTTCTTCCGGCGGCTACGGGTCGCTGGTGACGTTGTGGGCCGGGACGCTGCCGGCCAGAGGATTCGTGATCCTCTGTCCCGAGGTACCGCCCGATCCCCCCGCGGATCTCATCCAGGCGGCCGTTCAGCGCGGCGTGCGGGGCACGTTGCTGACCTCCGAGCAGGACGGGCGTCTGCCGCGGCAGCGAGAGTATGTGGACCGCCTGGCCGCCGGCGGGTTGGACGCCCGGATCATCGTCACACCCAACATCGGCCACTGGTACCCGGAAGACTTCGGGATGCGGATGGACGAGGCTCTGGAGCGTTTCTGGCCGAAGCGGTGAATCCTGACGGTTGTGGCCGGAAGATTGGAGTTGGGCGATCCTAGGTGAGGCGCGAGCTGACC
>CAYYQN010000107.1:0-9936 GCA_964473865.1 uncultured bacterium
CGGGCCTTTCCGCTCCGGCCCGGCTTGTCGTGGGGGAGAACTCGGTCCGATCTCGTGTGTCCGCCGGCTCGGCCGTCCCAGTCGAAGTCGACTTCTGCGTCGCGCCGCCGGAGTCCGGCTCCTCTGGTGGACGCGAATCCGGCTCCTTTGGCCAGCGCGAATCCGACTCCTCTGGTCGACGCGGATTCGACGCCTGCGGATCTCGGCCCAGCACAGCTACTCGATGCGCACCGTCGCCGGGGGCGACGTGGCATAGACCTCAGGCTCGTACAGAAGGGATGCCCGCGCGCCGGGCGTGCCGAACAGACCGGGACTGGTCGCGCTCAGCGGATAGAACAGGTGATAGACGCCGGCCGGGACATCGTCCGCGTAGAAGCGGACTCGGTCGTCGAGGATGTCCTTCTGATCGAACCGCAGGATGCTGCCGCGCTCGGCTCCCGGCAGCCCCTCGTCATCAGGCGAACCGGCGTCGGGCGGTCGTGCACGACGGTGGCTCCCGTGGACCCGGGAAGAGGCCGAGGGCGTGAGGGACTCGAACTGACTGGCCGTGCGCAGCCGGAGGTTGACCGCTTCGCAACCGGCAGGCAGCGGATCCTCGATCGCCAGCCACCGGGCGTCATGAGGGACGACCACGGCCAGGTGCACCCACGCCGGATCTCCTCGCCGCAGGACATCGAGCCGCTTTCCGCTCCGGGCCGAGACGTATTCCCGGGCGATCGTCATTCCTTCCTCGGCGGCGGGTGCGGTGAGCGCGGAGCGGAAACGGTCGAGCCGAAGCTCATAGTAGAGAGGGCCGCGGCCGTCCCCTTCGATGGCCAGGGGTAGGTTTGGCGAAGCCGGGTCCGGTCGGCGCACCGCCTGCAGTTGCGGCAGGGTCCACGTGAACTCCTGCGATTGCAGCGCGCCGGACTCGAAGCGAAACCCCTGCTCGGCGGCGAGCCCCAGCGCGATTCGCCCCTGCATCGGCAACCGGAGTTGCTCGAGCCTCCCGGCATATCCGCGAATCGCTTCGAGGGCGAGCACGTTTTCGTGCGTGTTGGGCCAACGGCCGTGGCGGCGTTCCTCCAAGAGCCAGTTCGCGAACTGGGGCAGCAGTTGATGATCGGCGGCGGTTCGAGCGAGGAGCACCACCGCCAGCGCGGTCGGTCGGACGCGGTCCGGGGATCCGGAGGACCACGGATAGATGTCCGGAAGCTGTTCGGCCAGGGCGGCGGTCCGGGCGGCACGGTCGATGCTCGAGCCCGCCAGTTCGAAGAAGCGGCGAGCTTGGGCGACGGCGGATTGGCGCAGCGCGGGTCGGGACGGATGGGCGGCTGCGAAGCGGTCGAGCGCCAGCAAGAAATAGAGGCGTCCCGCCGTGCCCAGGCGATCCGGATCCTGCGCGATCGCCTCGAGATCGGAGTCCGTCACCTGCGACGAGTCGGCTTCGACCAGACACCAGAGAAGGAAGGCGCGCATCGGCGGCGAGGGGGGCGGGGCGGTATCGTCGGACTCCGGTCGCCGATCGAGTTCGTGTCGGACCGAGGCAACGGCATGTTGATACAGGCGCTCCGGGACCTCGACTCCGGCTTCTTTCAGCCGGGACAGCGTCCAGACGGTGTAGCCGTCCAGGTAGATGTCGCGCCGGTCGGATTCGGGCCAGGGACGGAATCCGCCCTCGCCGGCCCGCACCCGCAGGTTCAGGGCCGCGATGCCGGCCGCGAGCGCGGCGTCGATCTCCGCCGGGTCGAGCGTGTCGGGCGGCAATCGGTCTGCCAGATCGCGCCGCGCCAGCAGCCCGAGGAGGCGCGAGTCGACCTGCTCGGTGCAGGCGTGCGGGAAGCCCGTGAGAAACCCGATCCCGTCTCGTAGTCCAGCCAGGAGGGTGGGGGAGATCCGGGCAGTGAGTGTCGCCGAGCCGGACAGGCCGGGATCGTCGAGTCGGAGCCCCTCCTCCGCCTTGGTCGCGGTGCGTCCGAATGCGACTTCCGTGATCCGATCCACTTCCATGCGGGACTCGAGCAGACGGACCACCCCGTCCCGGGCCGCCGCTCCTCCGGGACCGTCACCCTCGGCGGTGAGGGTGATCTTGACTGTCCCGGGATCGCCGGTGCGCAGCTTGAAGTCGGCCCGCCGGGTAGATCCCGCCTCTACGGTTCCCTTCCAGGTCGGCGACCCGTCGAGGGTCGCGCCCCCAACGGCGCAGGTCACGCGTACCGGCATGGCTCGATCGGTGCGGTTCTGCACCAGCGCGCCCAGAGTCCATCGGTCGCCCGGCCGCAGGACGCGCGGCGCCGCAGCCTCCACGGAGAGCGGCTGATCGACTCGCAGCCGCGCGTCCGCAAAGCCGAAGCGCTGCCCGGCCGCGGAGGCAATCGCCCGGATCCGGTACCGTGTCAGCGTGTCGGGAAGGCGCACCTTCAGCCGCGCGGTCCCGTCCGGGCCGACTCGCAGAGAGGGAGTCCAGTACGCCGTGGCCGAGAATCGAGACCGCAGCCAGGAAGCAGCGGCGCCTTCCCCGCCACCTCCGCCGGGCGTTTCCGCTCCCTTCTCGGCAAGGGGAAGGATCTGGAGCTGATTGCGAATGTCGTCCAACTCGATCCGATCCCAGCGATGGGGGAAGAGGGCGGCGGTGGGATCGGCCGGTTGATCCGCCACCAACGCCAGCACGGCTTCGTCGACGACCGCCAGGGCGACGTCTCCGGCAAGTGGCGCGCCGGTCAGGTCTGACAGACGGACTTCGATGCTGACTTCATCCCCGGGGAGAACGACGGGGCGATCTGGATTCACCTCGACTTGCGCTCGCCAGCGATCGCGGGAGATCTGCACCTGCGCGCCACCCTGGGCGAAGTAGGGGAGGCTCCGCCGCGGCCCGCCGCGGTCGTCCACCGGCACGCGATCGGGGCCGACCAGCACCGCGGAGATCTGTGCCGACGGTGGCGCCAGGCCGCCGAGCGGGACCCGCACCCGCGGAGTGCCCTCCAGTTTGAGACTGTGGGCTCGCATGAGGGGCCCGCTCTCCACTACCAGCAAGCCGTACGCGCCGCCGGCCGGGGTCGGAATGATCACCGAAACGGTGTCGTCGGGGCCGACCGTGCGACGGTCGGCCTGCAGCTGAATCCAGTCCATCCGCTCGCGTGGGAAGCTCGCCACCTCCGGTCCCTCGAAGTAGCGCGAGTCGGCGGCCGAGAGCGAGGTCCCGTCCGGCTGCCGCAGCGTGATCCGCACCAGATAGAGTCCGGCCCCGACCACCGGCACGACGACCCGGTCCGGTCGGTCCAGGCTCGTCACCTCCTGGCGAACGAGCACGGTGTCGACAGCGTAGTTGTCGTAGTCGAAGGTCCCGCCGATGCGGCGGATGCGGACCGTGCGCCATTCGCGGCGCACGAACTCCAGCGTGGCCGGGATGCCGGGCACCACCTCCCCGGCGGTGTCCGTAACGGCCCAGGTCCAGGTCCCCCGTCCCGGCGGAGAGGCGTCGTCATAGACCGCGCGCACCGCCGGCCGCCAGGGTCCTCGCAACAACAGGAGCTGCGTCCGGTCGAAGGCGGACTGATCGGCGAGATCGCGCGCGCCGATCTCCATGGTGAGCAGCGCGTCTCCCGACTCCGGCGGCAAGGCGAGAGGAAGCGTGAGCTCCACGCGGCCATCCAGGTCCAGCCGGGCTTCGCCGTCCTGCATGGCCTGTGGTCCGGCCCAGTCCGCGCTCCAACGCGTGCCCGGACGGTCGTCGGCGAACGAGTAGCCGTCCCACCCCTCGGGGTGGAATGGCCAGGGCTGGCGGCGGAGAAACCAGCGCACCGGCATGCCTGCCAGGGGTCCGCCCGAGAAGTAGGAGAAGCGGCCGGCGAAGCGCCCGGTCCCGGCGCTGATGACACGGGGTGTGGCGGTCTCGACGCGAGCCTCGAATCTGGGCGCGCGGAACGCCTCCACCGACACCGGCGTCGATCCGAGTCTCGCCAGGCGGCCGTTCGCCAGGGGGATGCCGAGCGTCAAGCGGCAGTCGCCGGTCCGCCCGTCGGAGGGGAGAACCAGCGATCCGTCGCAGTTGCCGTCCACGCCGGTCACGGCATCGGCAGTCAACGCGCTTCCCGGAAGATCCAGGTTCAGGCGCAGCGTGGTGCGCTCCGGCGGGCGCAGACCGCCGGCGTCGCTCGTTCGGACGAACGCCTTCCATCGGACCGTCTCGCCCGGGCGATAGATCGGTCGATCGGTGAAGATGAAGGCGGCATTCGGACCGTCGGGCGGCGGAGCGTCTCCTCCCCGCCAGGGGACGCTCAGGTCCAGCCAGGCCTCGCCCTGATCGGTCACGGCCCGGGCCAGGCGCGGCTCGCCCTGCTCGAGAAGGGTGCGGCGCCCCGGGGTCCAGGCGATCCCTTCCGCGTCGGTGCGGCCCTGCCAGATCGCTCTGGGGGCGGCTCCGGCGCACTCCCAGAGAGAGACGGCTGCATCCGCGATCGGTGTGCCATCGAGCAGGTCCGTGATCCAGAGAAGCCCTGCCGACTCTCCCAGCTGACTGTGGATGCCGACTCGGGCAATTCGCAGAAGACTCAGCTGTTTCAAGGTCGTGGACTGCCACTCCTCTTCCGCCGGGAAGAGCCGGTCCGCCTCGACCGAGACGAGCAGTCCGGCGGCTCGGGCCGGACGGGGGCGAAACCTCGAGAATGGGTACTCCAGGGCGAGGAGCGAATCGGGATGCGCGGGAGGGCTCGCCCAACGGGGGAGGTCGATCCACCGGGGCTCGGGTCGCGGAACCGCCGGCGACGGCGGATCTCCGTCGGCGGGGCCCTGGTTTCGCATGGCCAGGGCGGCGAGATGCCGGGCGACTTCCTCCGAAGAAAGCCAGGCCGCACTGATTCGCACGGTCTTCACGTTCTGCGCCTTCACCTGGATGAACTGACTGGAATCGGGCAGCAACACCCCGCTTTCGGGAAACAGATCGAGTCGCGGTTCGGCGTGAGGCATCCGGATGGTGGCAGAGAACGGGCTGGCTGTCGCGCGTCCGTAGAGGTCCGTGAGCCCGGCGGAAATCTCGATGGCCAGGTCCTTCCCCGCCGGCAAGGCGCCCCAGATGCTCACGCGATCGTTCCACCCTTCCGCGTGCAGGTCGGAGCCGGCGGGAACAATCCGCAGATGCGCCAGCAGCGACTCTGGTTCCGTGGGAGTCGCCATGCGGAACGCAAGCTGTCCGTCATCCCCGGTCACGGACAGCACGGCCGGCAGCGGGGTGGTGCGGAACTCCCAGGAGATCGCGGAGGCGAGGCCCAGTCCGCGATCGGCGAATCGGAGATCGCCTGGAACGGCACATCGATAGAGGGTGCCGTCGCCCAACCTCTCGGCCGGCCTGAGGACGACAAGCCCCTGCGGGTCGAATCCCTCCGGTGGGGCGCCGGGAAAGAGCGCGCGCACGTGCAGGCTCTCGGGCCGCACGGTGGCAAACGCCACCCGGCCGGCCGGACCCGTGATGGAGATCCGGTCCGCCTCTCCGGGCCCGAGCGGCGCGCTGAACGCGAGGAGCAGAGGATCATCCGGATAGAGCGTCGGGATGGCGGCGTCAGAGTCCGTGGGGGCGCGATTCCCCGACGGGAACACGGGGATGGACGCAACCAACCGGGGTCGACGGTAGTCGATCGTCCACGTGTATGGCGTCTCCAGCGAGCGGCCGGCAAGGCTCTTGAGACCCGCCGGCACCGTGCAGGTGATCCGGGTGCCGGCCGGGGGAGGCGTGCTGGGCAGGAAGCTGACCGTCGAGGTGCCGAGCCAGCTATAGGTTCCCCGCAGCGGAGGGTCGAACTGCAGCGGTCCCTTCTGGGACTCGCGGCCGCGCTCGCCGAGACGCACCATCGGTTCGGAGAAGGCGCAGTCGATGGAGTGGAGATGCTCTTGTCCGCCGCGCGGTCCGGCGACGAGCACCTCCAGCCGGCCGGTGCGGACAGGCGGATCGCCGGCGGCACACGCCGGAGCGCAGACCCAAAGCGGCAGGCCACCGGCCACACAGGCCGCGAGCAGAGCCGTCGGGAGGCATCGAGACAAGCGCCGGGAACGCGTGGGCATCGTGCGACTCCTTCCGTGTAGTCGATCGCGAGAGACAACCCGCCGTAAGCCGCGGTGAGTGTGCCAGAGAAGCGCCTCGCGGCCAACTGCCGAGCGACCGCCGGCGGCAGACCGGTGCGAGCTGCGGAGAACGATCGATGCCGGTTCGCCCCCGCGCGGTCTGCGGGGGTCGTGGGAGGCGGAAGCGGAGTTTCGCTGGCGCGGTCCCGCAAGCAGGGCAGAGAATCGTTGGGGCGCCGGGTCACGCCTCGCCGCCGACCTCGGGCTCGCCGACTCGGGAATCGCGTGACCCGGCGCCGGAGCGCTGCGCCGCACGAAGCGGGCAGCGGCAACCGCGCTCGGTCGCCGGAGGATCGCATGGCCCTGCCTGACATTTCCCGTCTGCGCTCTGTCGACGAAACGTCCTTGCGCGCGCTCGCCGGGCGTCTTGCCGAAGTCGGTTTCAGCACCGATCTGCTGACCCGGGTGGAGCCGATTGCCGCCGGGCTCCTGGATCCGTTGCGTCTCTGCCTCCTGCGAGACGCGCTGGTCCGGGAGGGCTCGCCGGCCGCGGCTCTGGGTCGCCTGTTTCTCTACGCCGACAGCGTGCCGCGCCGGGCGGCGGAGGCCGCGCTGGGCGAGTCGCTGTTTCGCATCGCCGCCGCTTCGGGGCTCGTGACCGAGGCTCCGGGTGGTGCGGATCTCGTGCAGTCGCCCTTTCATCTCACTCCCCTCAATCGGCTGTACTTCCTCTCGGACGCGCTGGGCCAAGGGGGAGAGGCGGTGATGGGTCCAGGACAGACCACGCTGCCGCTGATTCGACTGGCCGAGTCGCTTCCTGGCGCGTCCGTCCTGGACGTGGGTTGCGGCCCCGGGTCCGTCGCGCTGTTCGCCGCTGGGCGTGGGGCGAGCGTCCTCGGAACCGACATCAACCCGCGGGCGGTGGAGCTGGCGCGGTGGAATGCTCGCCTCAACGGGCTCAGCGCGGAGTTCGCGGTCGGAGATCTGACCGCGCCCGCGGCGGGCCGGCGCTTCGATCTGGTCTTCTCGCAGCCGCCGTTCATGACGCTCCCCTCTGAGATTCCGGCTGTGACCTATCTCCACGGAGGCGCCTGGGGGGATGAGATCGCGCTCCGCCTGATCGGGCAGCTCCCATCGGTCCTGGCTCCAGGCGGAGTGGCGGCGGTCCTCCTGGATACCGCACTGCGTCCGCAGGCGCCGTTTCACCAGCGAGTCCGCGCCGCTCTGCGTGACGCGCCGCTCGACCTGACGGTGCTCCTGGCCAAGGGCATGACCCTCGACGTGCAGGCGATCGCCTATGCGCAGCTGGAGGATCCGAGTCTGGGAACCCGGTTCGCAGAGGACGCGGTTCGATATCGCCGCCACCTCGCCAACCTGGGAGTGACGGCGTTCCACCATGGACTCGTGGTCTTGCGCGCCCCGGAAGACGCCTCGAGCGGGCCCCAGTACTCGATCCAGTTGATCGTGCGGAGCCTCGGGGCCGTCCGGCCCGAGGCGATCGTGGGGCTGCGGTCGGCCTTGGATCTGGCGTCCCGTCCCGACGACGCCGTTCTCTCGTCCGCTGTGCGCTGGACGGACGGAACGACCTGGATCGAGGAGCGCCCCTCCCCCGACCCCGGAACCGAGCCGATCTGTCGATTGCGCTTTCCGCCCGGCAGCCCGTTCCTCGAACTCGAGGTGCCGGCCGCGGCGTTTCGGTTGTTTGAGATACTCGGCGAGTGCCGGTCCATCGAGGAGGCGATTGGCCGATATGCGGAGGCCTGCTCCTGCGCACCCGGCGAAGTGAAGGACGAGGTGCTGCGTTTTGTGCGCGAAGGGTTGACGAGGGGCGCGCTGCAGCCGCGTACGGCGTGACCGAGACGAGGCCGGGGGCCGACCCGGGGCGGTGTCCGGGCGGCGATGTTGCGACGACCCGTCCGACGCGCCCGGGTCAGGGTTCTGGACAACCCGGGGCGGCCCCGGTAGGCTGGACTATCACGCGTCAGAGAGACCGCGGAAGCGGCTGGGGGCACCGGACCGCGGTCGGTCACGGGGGTGGGCGCGGCCCCGGAACGGATCATCATGTTCGAGACCGAAATCGCGGTGCTGCGCATCCTCACCGCCCTGGCCTGGGCCGATGGCCAGGTCACCGCCGAGGAGTCGGCCATGCTGGATGCGGCGATCGCCTCCCTGGGCCTGCCGGAGCCCGAACGCGTGGCGCTGGCCCGCATGCGACTCGAGCCGGTGCCCCTCGATCGTTTCGAAGACCTGGCCCGCGACCTCCGGGCCTCGGCACCTTCGGAGGAAGAACGACGCCGGGTGCTGGCCCAGGCTCGCGCTCTTGTCGCGGCGGACCGGGCCTTGGCACCGGAGGAGACCCGGTGGCTCTCTCTGCTCGAGCGCATCATGGAGGCCGGAGAGACTCCCACGCTCTTCGCCCGGGTCCGTGCGGTCCTGGCGGGAACGCGACGCGGACCCGCCGCCGCACCCCAGGCGCAGCTCGAGCGCCGGGTTCTCGGAGGGCTCCTCGCCCGGCGTGTTCTCCGCGCCGGCGGTGTTGAGGATCCCGCCGCGTTCGAGGCCGGCGTGGGCCGCTTCCTCGCCGTCACCGGCCTGACTCCGGCCGAGCGTGGCGAGGTCCTGAGGCTGGTCCAGCGGAACGAGACCGAGGACGACGACCGGCAACGGATCTGTGCCTCCGTCAACCGGATCACCGACCACGAGGGGCGACTCGAGCTGCTGGCGGCGCTTTTCGACGCCGGACGGCAGGTGGATGGCGGTCGGGCAGCCGTGGAGAAGGAGTTGCGATTGATCGCGAACTATCTCTGGATCGAGCCCCAGGATTACGTGCGCCTGCGGGCGCGCGCGCATGCGGAGTCGCCCACCGGGAAGCCGACCGGCGCAAACGGGGCCGGCGCACCGGCGCCCGGGAGCGCCGCGTGACCGCCCTGGACCTGCACGGAATCCCGGCGGGACTGCGCCTCGGCACATCATCGTTCAGCAATCCCGACTGGAGGGGACGTTTCTACCCGGAACGTCTCCGACCCGAGCAATTCCTCGGGCACTACGCCACCCAGCTCGACACCGTGGAGATCGACGCGACCTGGCACGCCATTCCCTCGCGCCGCACGGTCGAGGCGTGGCGCGATCGCGTGCCCCCGGGATTCGTCTTCTCCCTCAAGGCGCCGAAATCGATCACCCATGACCGTTACCTGCAGGACTGCGCCGAGGAATGGGGCCGGTTTCTCGATCTCATCGACATCCTGGGTGAGAAGCGCGGGCCCGTCCTGTTCCAGTTCCGGTACGTGCCGCGCAGCCAGGACGCGGAGGAGTACCGGTCCGGACGGGACTTCCGGCGACGTCTCGAGCACTTTCTCGCGCTGCTGCCGGAGAATGTCCCTTTCGTGGTGGAGGTGCGCAATCGCGGGTGGGTCAACGAGGCTCTGCTCGACCTGCTGCGGAGGCGGAACCTCGCCCTGGCCTTCACGGCCTACCAGACGATGCCGGACGCAGAGGAGCTCCTGCGCGGCCCTGATCCGTTGACGGCCGACTTCGCGTATGTCCGGTTCCTGGGCAACCACACCGCCATGGACAACCGGGTGGCGCGGGCCCGGGAAGTCGGGGAACGCGATCGGGACTGGGGCGAGCTCATGGTCGACCGCAAGCAAGAGATGCGCGGCTGGGTTGCGCCGGTGCGTTCGCTGCTCGACCGGGTCCCAAAGGTGTACGTCTACTTCAACAACCACTATGCCGGGTACGGGCCCGGATCGCTGGAGCTGTTCGTGCAGCTGTGGCGGGAGGAAGAGGCGCGCCGGACCGCCAGGGCCTGACCCGGTGCGGATCCGCGGCCCGCAGCCCGCTTGGGCGCTCACCCCTGTCGAGCCATTTGATTTTCTGACCCGACGGGGGATCGTCGAGTCATTT
>CAYYQN010000108.1:0-9389 GCA_964473865.1 uncultured bacterium
GGTTGTACCCGAGACCGGAGAGGAGGGGAAGGCTCCGAGGGTTGACCGGTTACGGAGAAACGGATCGAGCGACTCTGGAAAGACGTCCACGACAGCATCCCCCGCAACCATGACCAAGAGACCATGACGGACCTGCTTGAGGCAATCTTCCGAACCTTAGCGCACGCCTCGACACCCAACGCGCGAGCCCATCGGCCCGTACTGATGCTCCTGAACCTCGTTCGAGTATCTTGACCCTACGCGCTTCCCCCAGAAGCACCCCGTGGCCTCTCCACCACCGACAACGTGAGCGCGATAGTCAATCCTACGAGAAGGGCCACTGGGCCAACCGTAATTGCGAGATACCCCCACGGCCGTCGCACCCAAGCCCAGTGAACGACTCTTGAATTGAGGTTGACGGCCTGGGAGAGCCGCCGAACGACCGTAACTCGACCGTCAGTCAGGACGTCGATACGTGATGACGGTACCGCTACAAAGGCCAAGGCCATGGTCACTTCGGATCCGGGCGGCATGTCCCGCACCACAACTGTATCGCTTCTCGGTCCAAGTACCGGAAGCAGGAACATGCCTCGTCCGAAGTACCCCGAAGGCACATTCGGCACCACCCGATCCACGCTCACGCTTGCGCAGAGAAAACTCGATCGAAGATACTCTTGTCTTCTTCCGGTAAACGTGTCGCACGTCCACTCCTTCGACCCCACACTCAGGCGCACCTCCGCCCGGACCGGCCTTCGCCCGCAGTTCACAAGGTGCAACACACCTATTGAGTCGGGCATTCCAACTCTTGAGAGCCACTGACGTGTTTGCGGGTACTCCGAACGTCGCTCCCCAAGCGCCGCGGCTTCAAGAGAATCGTATGCTGACCATGCGGTCACAAGAAGCTGCCCTCTTCTCAGCGCCAATACCTGCCATGTTGCCGAACTGCTTTGTCGGTGATCCAGGCCTACTACTACGGCGCACCAGCAGCCGAATACGCCGAGTGCCACCCAGACTCCGATCCAGGATCTCGAATGCACCCGCCTCGTATCACACAGCATTTGCCTACCTCACAACGACAACCCGCGCCGTAACCTCTCGACCATCGTCGCCCCGAAGCCGCAGGAAGTACACGCCAGTGGCACTGTGCGCAGGCCAAGCATTACGTAGATCCAGGGTCTCCGTGACCAGCCCGTCACCAGGCACGGTCCCACTCCACTTCTCCACCACGCGCCCTGTGACATCAAACACGTCGGCCCCCAGCTTCTCGCCGGGGATCGCCTTGAGACGCCACGTCACCAGTCCATCAGAAGGGTTTTGTACTACCACCCTTGCCCACGCTTCACCGCGATTCGCCCCTGCTGGTCCACCCACCGCCGCTAGATTGGGCTGAAACTGCGGACCCGTAAACACTTCGGTGTGTCCCCCTCCCACGTCCGACACCGATACTCGAAGGTTCCCGGGTGTTCCCCAGTTGTAGGCGAACAGCCTGACGAGCGGCTGGTCCGCGTTCGTCCTCTCATTGAAATACTGGTTGCTTGTGATAGTTGCGCTCCACTCCTGGCCGGACGGCTGAACACTGGCATGGACATACCCACCGTGCGTGTCAGCATCCCTGAAACATAGATGCAGCTCCTTGATGCCAGGTGGGAGACCGAGGGAAGGATCTGGGTCGTTCACGGACGCCTCAGTAATGAATGGCCACATCCAGTCGCTAGACAGACTGGCTTCGCTCGACTCACCATCCTCAGGCCATCCCAAACCAAAGCATGTCCAGGTGTAATTACCGGGGTCACACGGATGACCGTCATAGTCAATACCATCCCACACAACAATCCCATCCTCCGAGAAGAGACTCCCAACCGGCAGGCGGCGGCGCCACTCCCCATTGTGACCGATGTCAATGAAGTTCCCCGGCGTGGGCACGACGTATCCGTTTCCCATCCGCAAGAGCATTCCGGAGTCCGGGTGGTCCAGTGGGTCAAGGAAGCCATCGTAATCGCTGTCCCACCACCCGATTTGCCTGAGTGTGTGCTCACAGAGCCGCCGCGGCGTAGACGACATCAGGCATGGTTCGGGGCTCCCCCAGCCGTCGTCGCAGTTTCCATTCGACTCCCGCATGTAGCCGTACGGTAAGTCACGCGTCGAGGGAAGGCAGTCAGGGGATCCGTAGTACTCGTCCGCAGCCCCGAACGTATGAAGGAGTTCGTGTATGACCATATCGGCCAGGTGATCCGGTTCGCCCTGCTCATCCTGCTCCTTAGCCAAATACGGAACAACTGCATATGGTCCGTACCGGACAGCGAATGCCGACGATCCATCTGCGAACGCATGATCGTCATCGCAAGAGTCCATGACAAGAAAGAGCGTCACGGCGGCATCGGCGCAGTACTCCGTGCGCCGGATGGCGTTCAATGCCGCGCAGTCCAACGCGAAGGAGGCAGAATGCTGGAATTCACCAGGCAGTAGCCCGTCCACGGCCTGTGGTCCCCATGTGGATTGCATGTCATCCTTCGTCTCAGCGATCGGCTCATATGTAGTCCCGGCGTTCTCCCACCTTACGATAAACGTGGGATTAATGCCGTTCAAGGGAGATTGCTGCTGGAGCCACCATAGCGCCCATCCGACCCTCCAGGCCGCTTTCTGGTAACTATCGATTCCCCAGTCTTCCTTCGGCGGATTCTGCGAGCAGCCGAACAGTTGGCTTTCAACGAACACCACTTCAACAACCACGTTACCTAGCAAGTACGGCGACGTCTGCAGCATTGGATTATGACTTGGCCGGCTCCATCCGTCATCGCGGCCCGTAGAGTCCGGCACGAGATCGTTCTCGATGACGTAGGACTCTGGGGCGACGACTCCGGCGCTTTGCCGCATCGCATTCCACAGATACGCGGCGTCACCGTGCTGTCCAAGCGGAAACGATCTGGAGCCGAGCGAAGGCAGATCCAAGAGCAAGTCGGACGTCACGATCGTCACATTCGGGCTGTTCGCGACGAGGGACCGGACCTCGGGCCCACCCCTGCAAATGAGACCGTCGGGAGAGAGTGCGACGAGAACGCCCAGGCCGGGCAGGGACTTCAGTTCAGTCATGGCTTGAACGAGAGAGCTGTCTGCTGTCGTTGACAGTTGTACAAAGAAGACATCCGCATCCCATGGTGGCGGAGGATCTAGGTCGTCGCTCTCGCCTTGCTCAGCGCTGATGCTCTCTACGGCGTTCATCCACACCCAATCGGTGTCTCCAGATTGGGTTGGACACGGCACCCCCCCGGCGGCCCCGAACCCCAACCTCCCAAAGGCCGCGATGGTATCTACCTGCGCCGGGAATGAGCTGTCCACGAACGTCCCACCATGCAGCGGATGCGGGATCAGCTCCACCGTCGCGGAATCCGGAGATTCCTCGTCCTCGGCATACGCGTACCCGCACAACCAGTAGCACTCCGTGAGCAGGCCGGTCTGCGTTTCCGTCGTCCAGGTCTGGGCGGTACCACTCCCCGAGTCCGGCCAGGCGCCATCCGGAAGCTCGAAGTCGGCGCAAGATCCCCTGGCAGCGAGGATGAACTTCGCTGGATCGTAGCTGATCCCGAACGAGAGTCCCTTCAGGCGCGGCTGGGACCCCGGCGGAAAAGCCGCGATGGCGTGAAATACAATCTTCTTCTCGGACTCCCAGGCTACGCTCGTGACCGCGTGGGAGCAGGAGTCCAGCCCCGCCATCCCGCAGTAGTTCGTGATGTCGCTCGTGAACGTGAGGGACGGATTCGCGTGCAGGATCAGGGTGCCGCCCTCGTTCGGACCGGCGAGAGCTGGGCCGGCGAGCCAGAGCAGCAATCCGACACCGGCACAGAACGCGAACATTCGGGTCATCATCGCGGACCTCCTCGTGAGTGAAGGAGCGCACGGGATTCGATTCTGGCGGTGGAGGCGCAGAGCGCACGGACGGAGCGGGGTGAGCCCAGCGATGCGGGCCCTGAGCAGCCCGGCGAGGAGCGGGGCAACATTCGCCATCGACGTTCTCCTTGACCCTGTCACCTGCCCCGTAGGCGAGAGAGTCAGCGGAACGACCACTGCACGCAGGCCGCGGCAGAAGACGCCTGCCAAGCGACCGGCAGAAGCCTACGCCCTGAGATAGGAACTGTCAATGCGGATCTCAGGATGCCGCCGGTAGGCTCCCTGCAAAGCGTCACCCGTACGTCACACCATGCCGGACCGATCTCGGCATGGGCCCCAACTCCGCGGTCGGCGACTCCGTCCGCGTGCTCGGGTGGAGGCCAACCGCTGCGACTGGCGCATCTCCCAAGGGAGCCACGCGAGCGTTCACCACTACCCGGTTTCGTAAGCCGTCCTGCACGGCCCCCCGCGCCGAACTCGGTTGTTCACCACTTCATGACAGAGAGTCGAGAGTCGGAGAGTCCGAGGCGTTATCGGGCCGATTACGCCTGTCCGCCGGATTCTCTGGTGAACGCTCCGCCCGGGCGACGACGGCGACTCCGCGACCGCGCACCTGCAAATCCCACGCCTACTTATGCATATGGGGCGACCCCGGCGACGCGCAACACCGGGGCCAGCAAGGTCACCACCGACGCCATAGGTTCGAAGTCGAGCAAACCGCCTCCCCGTACCGAACGCGAACCTGCACCCTTCCGGTGGACAGCCGATCGTCAACTCATCATGTCGACCGGTGCCGCACGCGATCGCATCTCTGCGCCCACGGTTCGGGCCGGCGTGCGCTCCCGGCACCCCCGATGCTCCCTCGCCTGCACCGCCGCGTTCACATCTCCCTCGACCTTCCCCCCGCTCCCCCTCAATCGCCCACCCCCTTGAAATCCCGCCCCCATTCCCGCTACGATCGCGCCCCGCTCGCCCCTTGGCCGAGCGCCGATCCGGGTCGCAACGACAACCACAGGAGGACTGATCCCGTGATCCCGCCGGGCGTCCCTCCGGGAGAACCCGGTCGGAGCCGCCGCATCTCGGTCGTGGAGGGCGCCTTCGCCA
The DNA here is from genome assembly GCA_964473865.1 of uncultured bacterium. Taxonomy (GTDB): domain Bacteria; phylum Eisenbacteria; class RBG-16-71-46; order CAIMUX01; family CAIMUX01; genus CAIMUX01. The sequence continues at coordinate 4,969 of CAYYQN010000108.1, forward strand.
CCGTCCACGGGACGATCACCGCCGGCTCCCTCGTGACGGCGTACGCCCTCTGGGCCGGCGCAAACGACTTCCACCTCGGACTGATCGCGGCTCTGACGGCGATCTCCGCGACCGGCTCAGTCTTGGGCGCGCACTGGTTGGGTCACCTCGGGAGGCGCAAGCCGCTCACGGTCGTCACTTCGGTGGGCGGCCGGGCAATCTGGATCTTGCTCTGCCTGCTCCCCTTCCTCCCCGGTCTGGCCGAGACGCGGATCGCCGTTCTCCTGGCGGTCATCTTCCTGGGCAACGCCTTCCTCAACGCGGGCGGTACCGCCTGGCTCTCGTGGATGACCGATCTGGTCCCGCTGGAGCGTCGCGGCCGCTTCTTCGGACGGCGAAACGCGCTGCTCGGCATCGTGACCATGGTCACGGCCTGGGTCAGCGGCCGGGCCTTCGATTCGATGGTCGCGGCGGGACGGCAGGACGAGGGGTTGGCGCTGACCTTCGGCGTGGCGGTCGTCAGCGCCGTCATCGCCGGAATCATCCTCACGCGTCAGTGGGAACCGCCGCTCTCGGGTGAACCGCCACGGTCGCTGCTCGAGACCCTGCGCCGTCCCTTCGCCGAACGTAACTTCCGCCGCCTGCTCGCCTTCCTCATCGCCTGGGCGGTAGTCACCGGAGTGGCCGGACCGTTCTACGGCGCGCACATGATCCGCAACCTCCGCATGCCGTTTTCGGTGATCGCCATCTACTCGGTCATCGCCGGCCTGGTCTCCCTGCTGACGCAGCCGTTGTGGGGGCGCGTGATCGATCGCACCGGCAACCGGCCGGTCCTGATCTGCAATCTGGCCGGCCTCTGCTTCCTCCCCGCGATCTGGCTCTTCGCCACGCCCGAGCGGTGGTTCCCGATCTGGATCGACGCCGTCATCACGGGAGTCTTCTGGCCGGGAATGACGCTGGCCGTCTTCAACCTGCTTCTGGCCACCGTCCCGGAAGACGGCCGCGCCTCCTGCCTCGGAGCCCACAGTTTGGGCGTGGGGCTCGGCGCCTTTGTCGCCGGCCTGCTCGGTGGCTGGATGGCGGAGACGCTCTCCCGATTTCACGCCCGGGTCCTCGGGATCGCGCTCGTGAACTTCCACCTCCTCTTTTTGCTCTCGACCGCCGGGCGCCTGACGCTGCTGCCGTTCGCCTTCGGGCTCCGCGAGGAGCGGGCGCAGTCGGTATCCGCCCTACTTGGCTTCATGGGCGACAAGGCGACGCAGGAGGTCTCGCAGTGGTTGCGGGCCGGGGCCACCGCCGTGGAGTGGATGGGGAGAAGGCGGAGGTAGGCGCGCGAAGAGAGGGCGACGGGGGCGTAACGAATCCACGGCGCACGCCGGTTGAACCTCGCGGACTCGTGTCGCCCTGAGCCTAGAGAATGTACCGACTCAGGTCGCGGTTCTGCGAAATCCCACCCAGACGACGCTCCACCTCAGCCTCGTCGATCTCGATCTCCGTCCGGCCCGCTTCCGGCGCCGCGTAGAGAACCTCCTCCAGCAGCGTATTCAGGACCGTTTGCAGCCGCCGGGCCCCGATGCTTTCCGTCTCCTGGTTGACCGCATGCGCGATGGCGGCCAGCCGCCGGAGCGCCCCATCCGTGAACCGGAGCTCCACTCCCTCGGCCCGGAGGAGTCCCTGGTACTGCCGGGTCAGAGCGCTTCGGGGCTCGGTGAGGATGCGCAGGAAGTCGTCCGCGCCAAGGTCCTGCAATTCGACCCGGATCGGCAGGCGACCCTGCAGCTCCGGAATCAGGTCCGAGGGCCGCGCGGCGTGGAATGCTCCGGCGCAGATGAAGAGCACGTGATCGGTCCGTATCAAACCGTATTTGGTGGGCACGGCCGATCCCTCGATGATCGGCAGCAGGTCGCGCTGCACTCCCTCCCGCGAGACGTCGGGGCCGTGTCCGGTCCCGCGATCGCTGGAGCAGATCTTGTCGATCTCATCGATGAAGACGATTCCCGAGTCCTGCACGCGTTCCGTCGCCACCCGCACGACCTCGTCCCGGTCCAGAAGCTTTGCCGTTTCCTCCTGCTCCAGGATCGACCGCGCCTCGGCCACGGAGACCCGCCGCCGCTTCTTCTTCCGGGGGAACACCTGGTCCAGCGCGTCCGCCCAGCCCGGATCCGCATCGTCCAGACCGAGCTGGGCCATGAACTCCCCGGCGGCGGGACGCACCGGCTCCACGTCGATCTCGATGGTCCGCCGATCCAGCTCGCCCGCGCTGAGGGCCCGTCGGGCCTCGGCGCGACGTTCGCTCCAGCTCGGGCCGTCCGCGCCTTCCGGCTCCGCCGTGCGTCGCCCTCGCGGGACCAGGATGTTCAAGAGGCGCTCCTCCACCTGGCGCCGCACGCGCGGGCGGACCTGCTCCGACATCTCGCCCCGGACCATGGCCACGCCGATTTCGGCCAGGTCGCGCACAATCGAGTCGACGTCCCGTCCGACGTAGCCGACTTCGGTGAACTTGGAAGCCTCCACTTTCACAAATGGCGCGCCCGCCAGCCGAGCCAGGCGGCGGGCGATCTCGGTCTTCCCCACTCCGGTCGGTCCGATCATGAGGATGTTGTTGGGGACGATCTCGTCCTTGATCTCCGGCGGCGCGTGCCGCCGGCGCCAGCGGTTTCGCAGGGCGATCGCCACCGCGCGCTTGGCCGCGTCCTGCCCGATCACGTACTGGTCGAGCGCATCCACGATCTGGCGCGGCGTGAGCGGACGGTCCGGCTCCGAGTGGTTGGATCTCACGGCCGCTCCCCCGATCGCGTGCCCGGGGTCGCGCCGGGCTCATCAGCCACACTCCGGGGAGGGAGCGTCTCCACACCGCCGTCCCGACGCTCCCCGGTACGGGGGTGCTCCTCCGGCAGCACCAGGATCTCCTGCGCCGCCCCGGTATAGACGCACAACTGCGCGGCGATGGAGAGCGCCTCCGCCACGCACCGAGCCGGATCGAAGTCGGTGTGCAGCCGCAGGGCGCGACAGGCGGCGAGCGCAAACGGACCGCCGGATCCCACCGCCACGATCCCATCGTCGGGTTCCACGACGTCGCCGCTGCCGGTCAGGAGGAGGGCCGTCTCCGCGCTCACCGCCGCGAGCTGCGCGTCGAGCCGGCGCAACACGCGGTCGCTCCGCCAGTCGCGGGCCAGATCCACGGCGGCGCGACGCAGGTTGCCGTGCGCCGCATCCAGTCTCGCCTCGAACCTCTCAAAGAGCTGCAACCCGTCGGCGGCCGAACCGGCGAACCCCGCCAGCACCGTGCCTCCCGCCAGCCGCCGCGTCTTGCGGGCATTCGCCTTCAGGATGACCGAACCGTGGGTGACCTGGCCGTCCCCTCCGAGCGCGGCCCGCCCCGCCGCGGTCATGCCCAGGATGGTGGTGGCCCGCAGGAGACCGTCTTCAGACCGCGCGTGGATGTGCGGCATCGAATCCCTTTCTGAGCGTCTCGATCGAGACGTGGGTATAGATCTGGGTGGTGGACAGGGAGCTGTGTCCCAGGAGTTCCTGGATCGCCCGGATGTCGGCGCCATGGTCGAGCAGGTGCGTGGCGAAGGTGTGACGGAGCGCATGCGGGGAATGCCCGCCCGCGCGCGACATCCTCCGCAGGTGGCGGTCGGTGATCCGCTGTACGGTGCGGGGAGAGAGGGCGCGGCCGCTGGGGCCGGGAAAGAGCGGCCCCGCCGCCGGGCTTCCATGCTCGCGCAGCGCCGCCAGATGGCTCTCCAGGGCCGAACGCGCCTTGTCGCCGAACAACACCACCCGCTCCTTGCGTCCCTTGCCCATCACCCGCACGGTGCCGCGGCGCAAGTCCAGCGCATCGCGATGGAGCCCGGTCATTTCGGAGAGGCGCATCCCGGTCGCGTAGAGCAGCTCGAGGATGGCGTGATCGCGACGTCCGCGGGGGGAGTCCTCCCAATCGCCGTCCAGGAGACGGGCCAACTCCTCCTCGGGCAGGAACCGAGGCAGGCGCCGCCCCTGGCGCGGCCCCCGCATGGTCGCGGTGGGATCGCGTTCGATCCAGCCTCGCCGTTCCAGGTAGCGCAGAAACGATCGCAACGCGGCCAGCCGACGATTGACCGAGCGCGGCGCATCGCCGCGGGCGTTCTGGAACGAAAGCCACGCACGCACCGCCGCCTCGTCGAGGTCTCGAGGCTCCACGGCGCGACCCGACGCCGAGCTCAGTCGATCGAGGGCGTCGCGGGTGTCGTCCGCGTAGGCTCGGACGGTGTGCGGGCTCTTCCCCTCGACCCCCTCGAGGCTGCGCACCCAGTTCTCCCAGGCCGCCCGCAGCCCTTCGCTCCAGCTCCCGCGCCCGTCGGCGCTCAGAGATTCGCCCCGTGGCACTTCTTGTACTTCTTGCCGCTCCCGCAGGGACACGGCTCATTGCGCCCGATCTTCGGCTCGGCTCGGACCAC
>CAYYQN010000109.1:0-9298 GCA_964473865.1 uncultured bacterium
CCGCACGAAGTCGCTCCACTCTCCCTCGCGCAGCTTGATCTTCCGGCCGGAGACTTCCAGATTGACCGCCTTGTTCCCCCAGTCCAGGCCGATCTTGAGCGGGATCTGGATCTCGGGCGGCTGGTCGAAGAGCTTGTTGAACGGCCCATGGACGAACGTCTCGACCGACGGATCGCCCGGCTCCACGTCCAGAAGGACGACCTTGCCGCCCTTCTCGGTGTCGGTGGAGATGGCGGCCTGATCGGGAGCCTCGGATGTGTAGAGGGTGTAGGTGCCGAACGTTCCGCGGATGTCCGGGACGCCGAGGCCGGAGAGCAGCCGCCCCCCGGGGTTCGGATCCGGCGGAAAGGTGTTGGGGACGCGGATGACCGTCGACCGGATTCCATGCTCGGCCAGCACCTGCCAGAAGGTGCTGCCCTTCCGGTTGTTCACGGCGGTGGGCTGCTTCTGGGGAATGTTGTCCCGCACAAAGGCGCGGGCGCCGAGAAACGCCGGCGCCGCCAGAACCACTCCGGCGAGCAGACCAACCCAGGCGCGCCGCGTCGCCAGGCCTACCGCCAGGAGCGCGATCAGGAAGGCCAGAAGCGCCGCCGCGGCCCCCAGGTAGAGCGGGTTGCGCGGTCCGAAGAGAAACGGCTTGATCCCCGGGGTCATCATGGCGAAGTCCGGGGTGTACCGGTTGGGATCGCGCTTGAGGAAGTCGAAGATCTCGTGCGCTCCCGGGTCCAGCCCCGTCGCAAACGTTGACCAGGAAACCGGTGTCTGCGGCGGGTTGGTCGGCTGCAGCGGCGAGAAGGTTCCCTCGCGGCGCAGCCGATCGAGGTTGGGCAGGTACCCCTCGTTCATGTACTGCTCGGTCAGGCGGGCGTCGACGCCGTCGAAGCCGAGGACAACCACCTTGGACGGCGTGGCGGCGGCGCCGGAATCCTTCGCGGGGGCCGCGGAGTGTCCGACCGCGAGGGTCAACAGGACTCCTGCCGCCAGGGCCGCGCGGCGCGGGAGAGAACCAGGGGCACCGGCTCGACGGGCGGATCGGACGCGCATCATGCAGCGGACTCCTTTCCTCCTCGGAAGGGCGAAATGGATTTCGGCGCCATCGCCGGGTCGCCCGACTCCCGGCAGCCGCGGGCCGCCGACAGATGGGAGACCGGGCGTCCCGCCGGCGTCCACGGCACTCTATCACGATTCGGACCGTTCGCGGGATCGTTGACCTCGCCGAGGTCCGTTTCTATACTGGCGCCGGCTCGAATCGCTCCGAATCCGCGGAGGTCGCCCGTGCAGGGGTTGCGTCAGGCACTGCTTCAAAACCTCGGGATCAAGATCACCTCGCTCGTTCTCGCCGTCGCCGTATATGCGCATGTCTATGCGCGACAGGAACAGGAAACGGTGCTTCGGCTGCCGCTCGTCCTGGAGGGACTTCCGGATGGGTTGGGGTATCGGGGCGAAGTCGATCCGTTCGTGCGGGTGCGGGTGCGGGCCAAGGGGACCGAGCTGATTCGCCTGCGGGCCCAGCCGCCGCGCGCCGTCATCGGCCTGGCTCAGGCCCGGCCCGGCCTTCTGCAGCGTCCGGTGACCACCAGCGACGTGGTGCTCCCGGACAAGGCGGATGCCGAGATCGTCTCCCTGGTGGAGCCGAAGGTCCTGTCGCTCCAGATCGAGCCTCTGGCCACCGTGCGCCTGCCGATCGCAGTGCGGCTTCGGGGCACGCCCGCTTCGACGGCGGTCCGCTACGGGGCCACGCGGGTCTGGCCCGAGACCCTCGCCGTGACAGGTCCGGCCGGGCTCTTGACGTCGTTGGACTCGATCCGCACGGAGGAACTGGACATCGGCGGGCGCGCCGAGAGTTTCGGAGCCAGTCTCCGGCTCCTCCTGCCCGACGGAGTCCGTGCGCGGACGGAGCAGGTGGCGGTGCGCGTCCCGATCGTACCGTCGGCACGGCAGGACTACGGTCCCCTGGCGGTGACGCTGCCGCCGGCGCTCCGCGAGTCCTGGCGGCCCAGTCCGGAAACGGTGAGGGTCCGTGTCGCCGGCCCCCGCCCGGTGCTCGAAACGCTGCGCGCGTCGGATCTGCGCGTGCGCGCCGAGCCCGCGGAATCGCTCCGGGACGGGGGCCGCCTGCGGTTGGAGGTTCAGCCGCCGCCGGCCGTCCGCGGGCAGGTGAAGGTTGAGTCGCTCGAGCCGGGAACGGTGGTGCTGCACCGGCGCACCCGGTGAGAATCTGGTCAGAGCATCCATGAACCGGTATTGCCAGGGAGGCCATTCATGACCGAGCAAGCTTCCGGGTCGAGCCCGGCGCCCACGCCATCCGAGTATCCCTACTGCCCGATCTCACGGCAGAAGTGCCAAGCCGGAAAAGTGTGGAGCCTGCCGGAGAGGAAGGAGGATCTGGTCTTCTGCGCCTTCTGGCATCAGAAAGAGCACCGTTGCGTCTTCCGGATGGTCGAGTTCGACCTCTTCAACGTTGCGCGTTGTCTTGATGAGCTGCGGAATCGCTGATGGGTTCGTCGCCGCCCGGGGCCGGCCGCCGGCTCCCGGCCGGAAGGGAGCGGTGGCGAAACGCCGGCAATGTCCGGCGGCGACCCTTCCGCCCGGGCGCGGGAGGGCCGAAGGTGGGAGAGGCGTGACCCCGCCCACCCCGGAGTGGGGGCTCCCGCGAACGTCTTGGGGTGGCGGAAGTTGGTCACGAGGGCCCGGGGCTTTTCCGTTGACAGGCTCTCGGAGGCGATGCTAGCTTGCCGTCGCCGTAACTGAGCGATGCTTCATCAGTTCCCTGCCGGGATGGACCCGGTGCCCGGTCGGGGGGTCGGGAATCGGCTACTCGAGGCCGATCCGTATGAGCGAACAAGGAGGTGGCGGATGACGAAGGCCGACCTGGTGGACGAGATCGCGGCCCGCACGGGGTTGACGAAGAAGGATGTGGCGCAGGCTGTCGACGAGTTCCTCGAGGGCGTGAGCCGGGCCTTGATCGAGGGCAAGCACATCGAGATCCGCGGATTCGGCACGTTCAAGGTGAAGGATCGCAAGCCGCGCATTGCGCGCAACCCTCGCACCGGCGAGCAGGTGCCTGTTCCCGAGCGGAAGGTCCCGGTCTTCAAGGTCTCCAAGGAGCTGAAGGACAAGGTTGCCAACGCCTGAGTCCCGGGCGGGTGCCGCAACTCGCGCGGGGATCGGCTGCGAACCGGGAGAAGAGCAGCCCGAGCCCCGGCCCGGGGTTCTCTATCTGGTGCCCACGCCGATCGGCAACCTCGATGACATCACGCTCCGGGCCCTGCGGGTTCTTCGCCAGGTCGATTGGGTCGCCGCGGAGGACACCCGCCGGGCCCGGATCCTTTTTGAGAAGCACGGGATCCGGCGGCCGCTGTTTTCCCACCACGCCCACAACGAGCATCGGATGGCTCCGCGCCTGGTTGACCGTCTGGCGGCGGGCGAGTGCGGGGCTCTGATCACCGACGCCGGGATGCCCGGGATCTCCGATCCGGGCTTCCTGCTGGCGCGTGCGGTCCGTGACGCCGGACTGTCGGTCTGCGTGCTCCCGGGCGCGTCGGCGGTTCTCACGGCCCTGGTTGCCTCGGGCTTTCCACCCGAGCCGTTTTTCTTTCTCGGGTACCTGCCGGTGGCGAGCGGGAGGCGACGACGTCAGCTGGAGGCGGTTCGGGATGAACCCCGGACCGTCGTGCTCTTCGAGGCGCCGCACCGGGTCCGCCGCGCCCTCGAAGAATTCGCGGAGGCGATGCCGGACCGGACGATGGCCCTTTGCCGGGAGTTGACGAAACGACACGAAGAGGTGCTGCGCGGTCAACCCGCCCAGATCCTGGCGGCGCTGCCGGATCCGCCCCGCGGGGAGATCGTGTTGGTGCTCTCGCCATTGGGGCGCGGCCGCGGAATCGGGGTCGGATCGCGGGCCAAGGCCGCCGATCCGGGGTCGGCTCCCCGAGCGGGACCTAAACGAAGAGCCGGACCGGAGGGGGAAGGATGATGAGCGCGTGAAGACCCGGCTGAAGCGCTTTGTACGGGGACTGGCCGCGCCGGTCGGCGACGGTCTGGCGCGTCTGGGCATCTCCGCCGACCTGGTGACGTGGGCGGGAGTCGTCGCGGCGGTGGCGGCGGCGTGGGCGTTTGCCCGAGGCCGCTTCCCATTGGCGCTGGTAGCCCTGATTGCCAGCGGCTTGTGTGACCTCCTGGACGGGGCCGTGGCCCGCTCCGGCGGCCGCAAGGGGACCGCGTTCGGCGCGGCTCTGGACTCGACTCTGGATCGTTACGGAGAAGGCGTCGTCCTCGGGGCGCTCGTCTGGAGGTCGGCGACGCAGACCGACTACCCGGAGCACCGCTTCGTCCTCGCGACCCTGGCAATCCTGGCGGGAATCGGCTCGTTCCTGGTCTCCTATGTCCGGGCGCGCAGCGAGGGGCTGGGGATCGCCTGCGAGGTTGGCCTGTTGGAGCGGCCGGAGCGGCTCGCCCTTCTGGTGGCCCTGGCGATCTGGGGCGACTCCGGCCTGCCCTGGATCCTCGGGACGCTGGCGGTTCTCACCCACGTCACCTTCGGACAGCGGCTGGTTCACGTGCGTCGGGCTTCCATGCTCCGGGACCGCCCGGAGCCGCCGGGTGAAGGGGAGCGGTCGTGACACCCGGGCGGAGCCCCGAGGATGTCGATCGGGGAGTTCGAGTCGATGCTCCGATTTCGGGGGGGCTGTTTTTATCTTTCGAGGGGATCGAGGGCGCCGGGAAGTCGACGCAGGCCCTGCGACTGGCGGTCTGGCTGCGAGACCGCGGACGGGAGGTCGTATCCGTGCGCGAGCCGGGCGGCACCGGGCTGGGCGAGGACATTCGGGCGGCGCTCCTGGCCCACCGACCCGAGGGGATGGCTCCCTGGAGCGAGTTGTGCCTCTACATGGCATCCCGCGCCGAGCTCCTGCGGGAAGTCGTCCGGCCCGCGCTGGCCCGGGGCGCCGTCGTGATCGCGGACCGGTTTGCCGAGTCCTCGATCGCCTATCAGGGAGGGGGGCGCCGGCTGGGCGGTCGACCGGTGCGTGCGCTGTACAAATGGGTTGCGGAGGGGCTTCAGCCCCGGCCCGTATTCCTCCTCGATCTCGATCCGGCTGCCGGCATGAAGAGGATCACGGAAGCTCGCGGGGCATCCGGGCTCGACCGCCTCGAACGGGAACCGCTGGAGTTCCACCGCCGCGTCCGCTCGGCGTATCTCCGAATGGCCCGCCGAGAGCCCGAACGCGTTCTCGTGATCGATGCGACGCGAGGCCCGGACCGCGTGCACGAAGAGATCCGCGGCAGGGTGGCGGCCCTCCTGGGTTCCTGAGGCCGGGAGTTGACGGGAGCGAGGGTGTCCTCCGTCGGGCCGGTGGCCATCGTCCTGAGAGCCGGCCGCGCCGAGGCCGACACAAAGAGCGCCCCGCCCCGGCCGTTTCCGTCAGAGATGCCGAAATGTCGCCGGGATGGCCTGTTGGATCGCGATGAATCTTGACAGTCGGCGTTCTTACTGGTATTGTCCCCGCTAGAACTGGTCTTCCGGCTGGGCAGGTTTGGGGGGTAGACCATTCATCTCAAAGACTTCCGGGGGAACTGCGCGCCAGGGCCAGACGGCTTCGGGCGATCGTGGTCCGCCCCGGGTCTCGCGCCCCGGCAAATCGAACCACCGGAACATTGGGATTCGCAGTCGGCCTGAACCGGGATGTCGGTCGTCATCCGGGGTTGGTGGCGGCGGATCCTACGTCTGGAGGTGATGCGCTCGGAGATCGCGAGGGGTTGGTAGCGTTCCTGTCGGGCGGCTCCCGGGATTGCCGGGACGCGCCTTGACGGGGTCGTCAAGGCAGTGATCTGGGCCACGCGGGTCTTGCGGCCTGTCCCGCAGCGAGAGGCGAAGGTCCCGCACGAACTGCAGGAAGAATCGGAGGCAGAGATGAGGAAGTTCTTGGCTTTGATGGCGGTGGTGGTGCTCGTGGCATCCGCGGGCGTCGCCTTCGCCAGGGTCAATCAGGACGCTCCGTCGATCCTCAATGCGACCCAGGCCCCGCGGCTGGGCGTTCTCGAGGACGACATCATGCTACCTGACCAGCCGTTCGCAAAGGCCGACACGATTGTGTTCGGCTACTACACGACCAAGCTGGACGGTTTCAAGTACGCCGTCTTGAACGAGGAATGGACCTTTGACCATGGCGCCGCGGACCCGCTGGAGGGCTGGGTGTCGGTCGACGTGACCGACAACGACCAGACCTACTGGCGGCAGCTGACGCAGGCGAAGTGGCTCGCGGAAGGCGGGGACATTGCCTGGCCGCAGATCACCGGCAACGGAATGGTCCTGTGCGGCGCGACCGAGGGGCATGCCGACTCGCTGGGCTGGCTCGGCGGCCGGGGCTACGGCAACGACTGGTGCCAGCGGCTCTCCAGCCCGGTGCTGACCTATGACGGTACCGGGACGGTGGATCTGACGCTGAAGTACTTCACCGAGGCCGAGCTCAACTACGACTATACCCATCTCTTCATTGAATCCGGCGCCAGCCGGGTCGAGATCAACACTCCCGGTTTCACCGGCGACATCGGAATCGACTCGCTGGGAGTGCTTTCACCGGTTTCCTATCTGAAGACGATCTCCAACCTGGACTTCGGTGGCGGCACGACTGCGAAGCCGTTCCAGCTGGTGATCGAGTTCGTCTCGGACGGAGGACTCTCGGACGAGGACCTCTCGGCCGCCGGCGCCGACTCCTACTATGGCGGAATCGGAATGGACGACATCCAGCTCGACGGGACGAACCTGACGCCGCCGAGTACCGTCCTCTACCAGTTCGAGACCGATCTGCAGGGCTGGACCGCCACCAAGTGCCCGGGTATCGGTTCGTTCTTCGGCCTGGGCAACATGGCCGACTACATCATCACCGACCCGTGCTCGTGTGCTCTGCAGAACAATGTCCTGGAGATGCACAACGCCGAGCAGCTCCACCCGGTCGGCCAGCACGAGTTGCTGTACACGCCGATCGTCGATCGAGCCGCCGACATTCCGGGCGGGACGTATCTGGCCTACAACCGGATCATGGCCGAGTGGGACCAGTATGCGGACCTGCCCCTGACCAACGGAGTCCTCTACCGGGCGGGCTGGACCTACTACCCGTTCGAGAACCCGCAGGTCCCGGGCCTCGTTCAGTGGTCGCCGCGCGTCGGGATCGGCACCTGGTACTACGCCGGCGATACCCCGACCTGCTACTTCAACCGCAGCATCGGGACCGACTGGGGGCTGCCCACGGACGTCCAGAAGCTGAAGTTCATCTACGAGATCATGGGCGACTGCGACCAGTTCGGCGTTGACCCGTGCTCGGGCGTCACGAACTTCACCCCGATCATCGACAACATTTCGGTCCGCAACGTCGGCTACGTGGCGGCCCCGGTGGCCCTGTTTGAGCCGGGCACGCGCTTCCAGGACGGCTTCGGCATCGACCAGGTCGGGGTGCTGAGCACCACGATTCCGGGCAATGCGGACATCACCTACGACCTGCGCCGCGGCACGTCGGATCCCACGAAGCTCGGCGACTCGCTGATGGTCAAGGGCCCCACCGTGACCACTTCGGCCGGCCGTTGGGAGGCGAAGCTGTGGTTCCGCCTGAAGAGAATGGGCCCGGGCCAGCTGGCCGCGGGAAACCCCGGCCTGGCCACATTCAACACCTGGAGAAACACGGTCACCACCCACAAGGGTGACTTCTACACCGGCTCGAATCCGAACTTCGCCTGGGGATACATGGACTCGGTGGAGATCCCGGCCGCCCAGAAGAACCAGTTCGTCTCTGAGTTCCGCGAGCTTGCGCCCAACAGCGGCCAGTCGCCCGAGCCCTGCTTCTGCTGGGGCGGCGGCACCGACCAGGGCGAGGGGAACGAGATCCTCCCGGACCGCGTGTTCACGCCGGGCACCAAGATCGAGTACTTCGTCACCACCAACTACATCAGCACGCCGACGGCGTACTATTTCTATCCGGACACCGCGGGCAAGGTCTACCAGGAGATGGAGATCCTGCCCAGCTTCCGCAACGTCGCGGGCGTCGACAAGTTCCCCTGCGTGCTCTACGTCGACACCAACTCGGGCGCGCAGTTCTACCTCGAGAATGCGCTCAACGTGGTCCTGAACGGCGCCGGGTCGGGCGCTCCGATTCCGGATCCGACGACCTGGGACCGCTATGACTACAACGACGCGTCCTCGAACTGGAACGGGCCGTTCTACCGGATGACGGGCGGAACCAGCGGGGCCACGATTCCGCAGATGCTGGGCTACAAGCTGATCATGGTCAGCACCGGCGACGCGAGCACGGGCTCTCTGGAGCCTCGTGACTGGCAGGGCTTCCAGCAGTGGCTGGATGCGGTGGTCTGCGCGGGCAACACCAACCTGCAGGGCTTCATCGCCGACGGTACCTCCATTGCGGAGATCATGGATACCGACTACCCCTACCTGCTCAACAACACGCTGGGCGCGACATATACCTGCCGCAACTACTCCGAGGTGGGCTGCCATCCGGACGAGACCCTGGCCCAGAACGACCAGAACAACTGCGTGCGCGTGGAGCCGACTGCGGGATCTCCGTTCGGGGCCGGCATCGCGAGCGACGTGTTCGGCAACTGGTGCCCGGAGGTGCAACCGTTCAACGTGATCGGGATCACCGGCACGGGTGTCGGCGGCAAGGTCTACGACAAGATCGACGAGGCGGGCTCCTATGTGACGAACTATGCGCAGGTCGTGAACGACAAGTCCGCGGCCGGCGGCCCGCGCTACCGTTCGGTCGTCCAGAGCATGAACTACGCTCGGCTCATCGCGCGGGACCTGGCGAACCCGGGTCTGGGCGAATGCGTGTACGGCACGACCGCAGCCGACTCGTCGGCGCGGGTGACGGCGGTCTACAAGGAGCTGGAGAACGCGATCAAGTGGACGCTGAACATCGCCAACCCGCAGACGGGTCTCGGACTGTGCATCAACCCGTGTGCGGGGGGCGAGAGCGACGTTCCGGATCAGGAAGGGGCGGGCGGTCTGGTGACGCGCCTCTACCAGAACCATCCGAACCCGTTCAACCCGCGCACCGCGATCAAGTTCTCGCTGGCCGCCGACGGTCCGGCGAAGCTCGTCATCTACGACGTCAACGGGCGTCGCGTCCGCACTCTGGTCGACAAGGGCCTGAAGGCGGGAACGCACGAGGTGGTCTGGGACGGGTCGGATGATGCCGGCCACACCGTCACCTCGGGCGTGTACTGGAGCCAGCTCTCGGTCGGCGACTACTCTTCGAACAAGAAGATGGTGGTGCTGAAGTAGCCGGAC
>CAYYQN010000110.1:0-8806 GCA_964473865.1 uncultured bacterium
GTATGTCGCCCCCGAGCCCTGGGACATCGCCCCCGCCGTGCCCGCGCGGCCGGACCGGGGCGAGGTCGCTCGCCCCGCGCCGCGGCCACCCGCTCCGTCCGCGGCGACGGTGGATGGACGGGATCTGGTGCGGGTCCGGCGCGCCGTGTTGAGGCTCGCGGCGGAGGGTTGGGATGCCGGCCGGATCGCGGGCAGCCTGCGCCTGGGTGAAGGGGATGTCGCCCTCATCTTGAAGAGCGCGGGCGCAGAGTCGCCACTAGCCGTGGCCGGGCCCCGGCGATGAGCGGTCCGATCGGCCTCGAGCGAACGTCCGCCGTGTCCGGCGGTCCCGCCGCCACGGTGTCGGCACAGGAACGACGCGAGAATCTGCTCGCGGCGCTCGACGGGGTGCCCCCGCTCGGCCCGGTCGCCTTGCGGGTCCTGGAGCTCATGAACGATCCCAACGCGAGCGCGGCCGACATGGCCCGCGTGATCTCCCGCGACCAGGGACTGAGCGCGAAGCTCCTGTGCACCTGCAACTCGTCGTTCGTGGCGCCCGCCCAGCCGGTGACGAGCCTGCCGCAGGCCGTGATCACGCTCGGCCTGCGCGCCGTGCGCAACCTCGTCCTCTTTCACGCCGTGCCGGTGGGAAGAGCCGGCGGGACCTGGAGCGATGTGGAGCGGAAGCTCTGGACCCATGCCGTCGGTTCGGCGCTCGGCAGCCGGCTCCTCGCCGTCGAAAAGGGCGGCGTGGATTCGGAGCTGGCGTTCCTGGGCGGGCTCTTCCATGACCTTGGCCGGATGCTGCTGCTGCAGCTGCGGCCGATGACCTACGAGACGCTCTGCGGCGTGGCCGCTCCCGGTCTGCCCGAGTGCCTGTTGGAGCATGCCAGCCTGGGAGCCGATCACACCGAGGTCGGGGGCGCGGTGCTGCGGCGTTGGGGAATGGGCGAGGAGCTCGCGGCGGTGGCGGAGGCCCATCACCGGCCGCCCGCCTCGCTGGATCCGCTGCCGCTGGTGGTGGTGGCGGCCGAGAGCCTCTTGGCGGAGGAAGGTCAGGAGGTGCCGCCGGCACACCTCGAGGCGGTGTCCCGCCTCGGACTGGACGGCACTCGGCGAGCCGTTCTCCGGGAGCGTCTGCAGGGAGCCTTGCAGAAGGAGCAGGAGTTCTTCCGCCTGTCGGCCTGAGCCCGCGGGAGCGCGGCGGACAGGGGCGGGAGATCGAGCATGGCTCCGGGGAAGGGATCCGCGGGGCCCGAGCGGGCATCGAGGAAGGGGAGTTCAGGATCATGCGTCGGAGGAATGGAAACGGCACGCAACAGCTGCAGGATGTCACCGAGAATTTCCGCCGCGGCGAGCTCAAGCTCATTCGGATCATGGAGGAAGAGGGGCTGATCACGGAGCGCGAGCGCACCGGCCTGGCCGAGCGGGTCCACCGCTCGGTCACGCAGAAGCGTTCCTCGGAGGTTCTGTCCACCGCCCACACGATCCACAACCGGCTGATTCGCGTCCTCCAGACGGCGAAGTCCGCGGGGCAGAAGGCGGCTCCCCCTCGGGAGCTGGATGTCTTGAGCGAGATGAGTCGGTTGATCCAGGCCAACACCAGTCGGGACCGGCTCTTTGAGCAGATCCTGGACTTGATCGCCCAAGGGATTCCGTTCGAGAACGGCACCATCTTCACGGTGAACCGCGCGACCGGACAGCTCGCTCCGGCCGGTGTGCGCGGAACGCAGGTCGATCTGATCGGCGGCGTGCACTTCGACATGGGCTATGGATTCTCCTCGTGGGTCGCCAAGCAGAAGAAGCCGATCCTGCTGAACGACCTCCACTCCACCCAGCGGGACGGCCGGCCTGACATCGGCTCGTTCCTGTCGGTGCCGATGGTGGTCCAGGGCGAGCTCATCGGCGTGCTCAACCTCTCGCACCCCAACAACGCCGCGTTCAATGAAGATCACCTGCGTTTGCTCACGCTGGTGGCCTCCCAGGCGGCCGCCATCCTGCAGCGGGTCCTGATGTACGAGGAAGTGGCCCGCCTGGCCGTCACCGATGATCTGACCGGTTTGCACAATCGGCGCCATTTCCACGACCGGCTCACGGATGAGATCCGGCGGTGCCAGAGGTACGGGTGCTGTTTCTCCCTCCTCTACCTTGACATCGACAACTTCAAGGTGATCAACGACACCTGGGGGCACGCCCTGGGGGACCGGATTCTCGCCGACCTGGGGAAGGTCCTGGTCCGGTGGGGTCGCTCCTCCGATCTGGTGGCGCGCGTCGGCGGCGAGGAGTTTGCGGCGCTCCTGCCCATGACCGATTCCGCTCAGGCGATGCGGGCGGCGGATCGCTTGCGCGCCATGGTTGCCGAGCACTCGTTCCCCCGCCGCAAACGCCTCACGATCTCGCTCGGCATCAGCTCGTTCCCCGCGGACGGGCAGTCGGTGGAAGAGCTGCTGAAGAAGGCCGACAGCGCGCTCTATCTCGCCAAGAAGCTGGGGCGCAACCGCGCGGTGGCCAGCGGCGTGGCGGTGTGAGGCCACATCTCGCCTCGGGGCGACGGGGGGAAGGGGAAGCATGATGGCGCCGGAAAAGACGGCCTTGCGGAGTCGCATCCTGATCGTCGACGACGAGCCCGAGCTCCTGGTGATCCTCCGGGAATTCCTCGCGGCCGAGTTTGACCTTGAGGCGGCCGCCACCGGAACGGAGGCGCTGGAGAAGCTCGGCCAAGGGCCCTTCGACCTGGTGCTGACCGACATCAACCTGCCCGGAGCCGATGGAATTGCCGTCCTCCGGGCGGCCAAGGCGGCCGACCCGGAGACGGAAGTGATCATGCTCACCGGCAATGCTTCGACCATGACCGCGATCGAGGCGTTGCGCGACGGGGCCTACGACTATCTGGCCAAGCCGTTCGATCTCTTCGAGCTTGACCAATCGCTCCGGCGGGCTCTCGAGGCCCGGCGGCTGCGGGCCGAGAACCGCCGCTTCGTGAAGGAGCTCCAGGCCGCCAACCAGGAGCTGCACGCCAGCGAGGATGCGCTTCGACGCCATCGGGACGCGCTGAAGGGGATGGTGGAGGAGGCGACGCGGCGCGTGCGCAGCCTGCACGATCTGGGGCGCGAGATCACCTCCTCTCTGAACCTCGAGCGAACTCTGGGGTTGGTGCTGGAGAAGAGCCTGGAGTTGACCGGGGCGACGGAGGGGTTGCTCTTCCTGGCCGACGAACCCGGCGGCCCCCTCGTCTATCGCGAAGCGCGGGGACTGTCGTTGGAGGGCGTGGTTGAAGGGACGACGATCGCCGCGTTCGCGAAGCTGATCGCCGACTTGTGCACGGGGCGTCAACCGGTCGAGAAGTCCGTCACCCTGGAGGGGACCGGCGATCGGGAGGCGTACGCGGTACCCTTGCTCGAGGAGGGAGAGGTGCGGGGGAGCGTCGTCATACTCGCCCCTTCGGGGGGCGCCCTGTTCTCCGATGATCGGGAACTACTGGGCAGTCTTGCGGCGCAGGCCGCCATCGCCGTGCACAACGCGACGGTCTATACCCGTATGCGCGACCTGGAGCGGCTCAAGTCGGAGTTTGTGGCGGTCGTCTCCCATGAACTGCGCACGCCGCTCACGGCGATCAAGGGGACGCTGGAGTTGCTCGCCGACCCGCGCTACTTTCCGATGCAGTCGCGCCAGAAGGACCTCTTCGCCATCTGCGAGGCCAACACCGACCGGCTCGAGGCGCTCGTGAATGACATACTGGACCTGTCGAAGCTGGAGTCATCGCGCCTGTCCAGCCACATGGTGGAGACCTCGCTGGCTACGTTGGTGCGAGGCGCCGTGCTGAACCTCGGCAACCTGGCGGGGCGCAAGGGCAGCCGGATCGTTTCCGAGGTGGCGCCCGACCTGCCGGTGGTCCAGGCCGACGAGATGCGGATCGTGCAAGTGCTGACCAACCTTCTCTCGAATGCCATGAAGTTCTCGCCGGCCGGGGCGGAGATCCTCGTTCGGGTTCAGGCCGACTCCGGCGGAGTCCGGGTGGAGATCCGGGATCCGGGCGTCGGGATCCAACCGGAGGACCTGCCCAAGCTTTTCAACCGCTTCCAGCAGATCGAGGCGTCCAACACCCGGACCTCGGGAGGCACCGGTCTGGGCCTCGTGATCTCCAAGGGGATCGTGGAGGAGCACGGCGGGTGGATCCGGGCGGAGTCGACTCCGGGGGTCGGGAGCGTCTTCTCGTTCTGGTTGCCGGGCGCCGAGATGTCGGCCGCCGCGGCCGGCTGTGGGGTGGCGGCCGAGCCTGCAGTCGCCGGTGCCGCCGCGAACGCCGGCGCCGCAGTAACCCGCGCGCCGCTTCCGGTGTCGCCGGTCTCCCCGGAGTCACAGCCGGAACGCAGCTCCGTTCGTAGCTGACCGCTCATCGGCCGCCGGGTCGGGAGCGACCTGCGGCGCGCCGTCCTCCGGCACCTCGCAACTCCAACGGCTGGAGCGCTCAAGGGAGCCACCCCGCGCGACAACCGCGATGCGCGGTCCGCAACCCTCGCCGTCCCCGAGGCGGTCCGGCCGGGAAATCCGGTTGCAATTCCCGGACCTCCTTCCTATCTTCGCCCGAAAGCGACCGTATGCTGGTCGATCGCCGGGACGCGGGATGCGTCCCGCCCCGGTCCTGGGGAATGGGACGGACGGACAGGAGGCCTGAGGGGAATGTCGCAGACGCAGACCGTTCGGGCGAGCCGGCCAGAGCTCGCGCCGACGACTCAGTCTGCCCCCGCGGCCGACCGCTCGCGGAGAAGGTTCCCTCGCCGGCAACAGGCTCTTCTGGTTCTCGCGGACGCCGGGCTCGCCGAGGCGTTCTTCCTCGTCGCGTGGGATCTGGCCGGCCGGATCGGCGTCCGGGTGGGCGCGAACCCCATCGGCGGACCGATCCCCTGGCTTCTGGCGGTGCTGTTTCCGCTGATTGTTGCGAGCCGAGGTCTCTACCGGCTGGGACGTTTCCCGTCCTGGCGCGGTCAGGCGAAGGCGGGGCTGCGCGCGATCGCCTGGTCCGTCGCCCTCAGCGTGGCCGCCCTGTTCCTCTTCGCCCGCGAGATTCCCTTCGCCCTGCGCCTGGTTCTGGGGTTCTACCACGCCATGCTGGCGGCCTGGATGGTCGCGCTGCGGCCGCTCCTGGCTGTCCTCCTGCGGCGCCGGTACGTAACCCGTGACGGCCGCCGCGAACGAGTGCTGATTCTCGGCGCGGATGCCCCCGGACAATCTCTGGCGCAGCGGATCGCGGGCGGCCCGGTTCCGGCCGAGGTGGTCGCGTTTGCGGATCTGGAGCCGCCGCGCGCCGGGCGCTGCGAGCCGTTTCACCTCGTTGCCCTCAACGATCTCCCGCAACTGGCCGCGGGGCTGCAGGCGGATCTGGTGGTCCTGGCCCGGTCCGATCTTCCGCGGGAAGCGGTGGTCCGGGTCACCGACCGCCTGGCGGCCGGGGGGGTCCATGTCCGGGTCGCGGCCAATGCCCTGAACCGCATCGTCGACTCGCTGCCGTTCGAGACCCTGGGCGGCGTGCCCCTGTTGCCGGTCGGGCAGACTCCGATGACCGGGGGCGCCCAGCGGCTGAAGCGCGCCTTCGACCTCAATGCTGCCTTGATCGGGGGGATGGCCATCCTGCCGCTGGTGCTGGTCCTGGCTCTGCTGGTGCGGCTGAGCTCGCCGGGGCCGGTTCTCTTCCGTCAGGTGCGGATCGGCAAGGGAGGGCGGCCGTTTACCTTCTACAAGTTCCGGTCGATGCGGATGGACAACGACGACAGCGCACACCGCGAGTACGTCTCGAACCTGCTCCAGAACGGCGCGCCGGCGGCCACCGACGACGCCGGCCGCAACGTCTACAAGCTGGTGAACGACTCGCGCGTCACGGGGATCGGCCGATTCCTGCGCCGGACCAGCCTGGATGAGTTGCCGCAGCTGATCAACGTATTGCGCGGCGAGATGAGCCTGGTCGGACCGCGCCCCTGCGTGCCGTTCGAGTATGAGCTCTACCGCGACTGGCAGAAGCGCCGGCTCGACGTGACGCCCGGCATGAGCGGGCTCTGGCAGGTGACGGGACGCAGCTTCGTCGGCTTTGACGACATGGTCCTGCTCGACCTCTTCTACATCGCGAACTGGTCGTTCGCGACCGATCTGAAGCTCCTTCTGCGCACAGTGCCGGTGGTCGTATGGGGACGGGGTGGTCTCTAGCCCGGCGGGGCCGGGCGGATCGATAGAGGGGCGCGATGCACATCGGGGTCGTGGGCTGCGGTTACTGGGGACCGAATCTGGTGCGGAACCTGAGCGAAAACCGGCTCTGCACCCGGATGTCGGTCTGTGACTTCGATCCGGGCAAGCTCGAGCGTCTGAAGCTCCGGTATCCCGCGGCTCGGTTCTTCACGGACTATTCCGAGATGCTCGCCCAGCCCGACCTCGCGGCGGTCATGATTGCGACGCCGCCGGCGGCGCACTACCCATTGGCCAGACAGGCGCTCGAGCGCGGCATGCACCTCTTCGTCGAGAAGCCGTTCGTCGCGGCGTCGGAACAGGGCGAAGAACTGGTTCGCCTGGCCGCCGCGCGCGGCCGCAGCATCGCGGTCGGGCACACGTTCCTCTTCAGCCCGCCCGTGGTGAAGACCCGGGAGATCGTCGACCGCGGCGAGCTGGGGAAGGTCTACTACATCAGCTCCACCCGAGTGAACCTCGGACTGCACCAGAAGGACATCAGCGTCATCTGGGACCTGGCCCCGCACGACCTCTCCATGATCATGTA
This sequence comes from uncultured bacterium, assembly GCA_964473865.1. Classification (GTDB taxonomy): domain Bacteria; phylum Eisenbacteria; class RBG-16-71-46; order CAIMUX01; family CAIMUX01; genus CAIMUX01. The sequence continues at coordinate 6,740 of CAYYQN010000110.1, forward strand.
CTGGCTGGGGGAGGTTCCGACGGAGGTGCTGGCCACGGGCAAGGACTTCGTGCAGCCCGGCATCCCCGACGTCGCGTTCATCTTCCTCCGTTTCGCGAGCGGCGCTATCGCCCACATCCAGGTGAGCTGGCTGGCGCCCTCGAAGCTGCGCCGCACCACCATCGTCGGCTCGGCGAAGATGCTGGTCTACGACGATACCGAGAACCTCGAGCAGGTGAAGGTGTTCGACAAGGGGGTCAACTACAAGGACCCCGACTCGTTCGGCGAGTACCAGCTCTCCTACCGCACCGGTGACATCATCTCGCCGCGTCTGGAGAACTACGAGCCGCTGGCCGCGGAGATCGCGGATTTCCTCACCGGAATCCGCGACGGTCGCCGGCCGCGGACCGACGGCCTGGATGGATTGCGCGTGGTGCGCGTGTTGGAAGCGGCAGAGCGCTCGCTCTCCAACTCGGGCCACGTGGAGCGGATTGGCGAAGTGGCGGTAGTGCGCTGAGGCGCTTCTCGTTGTCCGGAGTCAGCGTTCTGGCGTCCTCGGCACGGGTGTCCCTGCCGGCGAACGGCGCGCGCTCGAGACGTCCGAACGGCCTGCGCGCGCCAGGCGGGTTGCTGAAGAACCCAGCCAGCCGCGTTCGGAGCGTCGATCGGCCGGCGGCGAGGTGCGACGACGAAGTCGATGCCGTGGCGCATCGTCGAGGAGGCGCAACGAAGCAGACGGCCGATCGCCGCCCGAACCCTTCGGGCCGGCGGCACTTGCGTCGCCGCTCTTCGTTGCTCGTCGTCCACGATGCACTGAGGCATCGCCATCCTCCTCGCGCCTCGATCGGCTCGCAAGTGCCTGCCGGCGCGGCTGGCTGAGTTCTTCAGCAGCCCGCCAAGGTCCGCTTCGCGCGAACCGGCGACCACGCCATCCACACTGTCCGATGCCGCGCGGCGGACACGCCGCCTGCAGGGACACCCATGCCTGCGGTCGCCGCCTGATTCGGAATCGCGCAGCTTCTTCGCCCCGTCCGAGCCGCTCATTTGCGCCGCAGCACCACCAGGTTGTCGTTCTTCGCAGTCTTCAGGCGCTTCGTCGAGCTTCGCTCGAAGAACCCCACGAAATCGAACTTCCCGTGCAGGCCGACCAGGGTCTTGAACTCCGCCGGAAACACCGCCTTCACCCGGCGCTCGTCCCGGAAGGTTGCGCTCCGGCCGTGGTCGTCGACCTCGAGGATCAGCCACTCGCGGTAGATCTGCTCGAGCGGCGCGCATAGCTCGGTGTCGTAGGTCGCTTTCACCTCGATGCCGTCCCGGCTCATCGTCCATTGTTCCGCCTCTGCGGTCTCGAAATCGACCCAATCGAGGTGCGCATTCTCGATGAGATAGAGCCCGCCCCGAGCCAGGGCCCCGGCCACGGAATCGAGATGGGAGAAGAGCTCCAGATTCGACCGAAGCATCAAAGACCCCATCATGATGAACGCCAGGTCCACCTTCGACGGCAGGCGAAACCGAGCGAGGTCTCCCCGCACCGTGACGATGCGAGGATCTTTGGATTTCAGGTAGTCGAGCATCTCGCGGTTGCGGTCCAGACCGATGCAAGCGTAACCGCGCCGGGCGAACTCCCGCAGCTGCAGGCTCGGTCCGCAGGCGATATCGAGGACCCTGCGGATTTCCCGCCGGCCGTGGAGCCGCCCGAACTTCTCGATCAGGTCCGCCTGCTTCGGCACGTCGAAGAATCTGAACGCGATCTCGTAGTAGACGGGCTGCCGATAGACGTTGGCGGGCGGCTGCTTCCGGGCCTTTCCGGACGCTTTCGTTTTGGGCTGGGAAATCGATCTGGTCATCTTCTTGAGCCTCTCGTTGTTGTGGGCCTGATTCGGACGGGCTCCGCGCAACTCCGAATGAGGTGCAACTCGCGGCGCTGTCGCCGCTGCCCGGTAGCCTGCGCCCAGAGTGACACAACCCGTGATTCCCGTGCTCCGCGAATACACCATGGAACACGAACTGCGTTCCTGAGGCAGAGGGCTTCGGGCCTGGACGACGTTCGGAAGGAGGCCCCGGCGGACGATCGGCGTCGCCGTAAAC
>CAYYQN010000111.1:0-8677 GCA_964473865.1 uncultured bacterium
CCGCGACCCCGCATCCGCCGGCAGAAGTCCTCCATCAGCTGCTCGGAGATCCCCTGCCGCCGGTGGGAGGGGGCGACCACGATCTTCTCCATGTGGACCGCATCGCCCTCCGGCGTGCGATACACCAGGCCGCCGAGAACCCGGGCGTTCTCGTCCACCGCCACCAGGAACTGATGCCCGGGGCGATACCGGAGGCGAACGCCGGAGCTGTCGAAGAGCCGGTTCAGCGCCCAGACCTCCCGCGGGTGCCCGGCATGCCGCACGCGGAAGTAGCGCCCGCCGCGGTCCCGATGGGTGACGACCAGGTCCGAAACCCGGGTGCCGTCGCGTTCCACGAGCGCGAAGTCGGCGGTCTCCTCCGGCCGCAGGTGCGCGTAGGTCAGCCGCGCCAGGAAGTAGATATCGGGTTCGGAGAGCTGCGCGCGCCGCACCAGCTCGCTCATCTCGCGCAGCAAGGTCTCCGCCGCCGGGTAGCCGGCCCGGGCCGACGCCGCCAGACGGTCCAGCGTCTCCCGCAACGCTCCGGTTGCGTTCGCGAAGACCGTCTCGCGGAAGAACCGCAGGCGCGTCTCCGGGCGTGACACCTCCAGATCGCCGAGGCCATAGGAGTCCCAGAGGTCTCGCAGCATCCGCGCCGCGGCCGAGGGCGTCGCGCCGGGATTCGCGGCATCCCACCGGTGGTACCGGCGGATCGCCGCGGCCAGCCGGCGAGTCACGTAACGCCCCTCGCGCAGCCGCGCCCGGAACGCTTCCAGCCGGTCCGCCTCCGCCGGGAAGCACGCCGCAAACTCCGGATCGGTCGCCAATCCGGCCAGCAGAGCGTCGCCCTCTCCTTCTCCGAACACATCGACGATCGCCGAGAAGAGGATCTCGCTGCCCACGACCCCGGCCAGATCCGGATAGCGAGCCTCCATCCGCTCCACGATCCCGGCCCACAGCGCGTGCAGGAACGCCGGCAGCCCCGCGAACGGCCCGCACTCGCTGATGGAAACGAGACGCGCGCCCTCCTGATCGTCGTGCGCCGGGATGATGAGGTTCTCGGGAGCCGGATCGCGCGGGACGAGCGTGCGCCCCAGGCGATCCCAGGACTCGAGGTAGAGCATCAGCGCGTTGGCCGCCAGATGGGTCCAGAGCGGAATCCGCCGGTCGGGGGGCGGCGCAAAACCACCGGCGTACTCATTCGCCAGCAGGACCGCCATGGTCTCCCCCGGCACGTATTCCTCGGTCCACAGCGTCTGTGCCGGCCAATACCCGCCGAACTCCTCGACCACCCGGCGCGAACCGTCCTGAGCGCCCAACGCCACCAGGCGCAGCGCCTCCTCCTCCATCGCCTCGGGCGCCATGCCCAGGGAGAGATTCAACGCCAGCTCGAACGCGCCGTATTGCCGCGTCTGCACGCTCAGACGCAGGACCGACTTGCCGTGTCCGGTCCCGAGGTGGCGCACCCGAACCCCCTCCTCGGGAATGTCGGCCAGCGAGACCCGGAGTCCGCCGGAGAGCACGAAGATCGCCTCCCGGATGAGGGGAATCTCCTCCATCACCTGCGTGAGCTGCCGCACCAACGCGGCATCGGTGCCGGGGTCGAAACGGAGAACCTGCTTCCAGCCGTACTCGCGGCCGGTGAGCGGATCCACAGCCACGCGCGGCTCGGCGCCCAACCAGACTCGGAACTCCTCCGTCAGCTTCGCGAGCCCGCGGCGCGCCGCGTCGCGCACGCGGGGCGCTTCGTCGGAGAGGTACCAGCGGGCCAGCTCCTGCCGCGCCGCCTTGTACCAGCCGGGATGGTCCCCCGCATAGCGCACCAGGAATCCGAGCAGCGCGCTGGTGCGCCGTTCATCGAACGCGCGGCACGCCTCCGGAAGGTCGGGTCGTTGGGAGAGGCAATCGACGCCCGTCGCCATACGGCGGCGGCGGCGCCCGCGACGCTCCGGATCATGGCGGCGCGCCCCGCGCGCCTGGTGCACCTGGGCCACGAAAGCCAGGACCCCGGCCATCACCTCGTCGGGCAACCCGCGGCGCGACAGAGCCTCCGCCCCGGCCGGACCCAGGACGGCGGCATCCGCCTGCAGGAACGCGATCATGGTCGGCGCCACCATCTCCGGCGCCCCATGAGGCATGAGAGCGCGGAACGCGGCGGAACGGACTTCCGGCAGCGGGTGATGCACCGCCCGGCGCAGCGGGATTCGCGCCAGCTCGCTGCGGTGCGCGTCCTCCTCGCCGGCCACGGACTCCAGGTAGGCGACGACGCGCAGGCCCAGCTTCTCGTCGGCTGAAGGCAACGCGGCGGCGGCCAGATGGAGCGCCGCCGGGGTGCGGTCCTCCCGCCAGAGCGCATCCTCCAGACGCGCCCGATCGTCGGCCGTGAGCGCGGGGACTCCCGCCATCGCCGCGACGCGCAGCGTCCCGTCCCCCGCTCCGCGACCGGTTCCGCCGTCGGAGCCCGAGTCTCCGGACCGGGGGCGGCGCCACGGCCGATTGAGGCCGCTCAAGCCCGCGAACTTCACGAGACCGTGATTGCCCAGCCACAGAGACGGAGAGCGCAGGATTGCCTCCAGATCCACCCGCGCGCCGCCTCCCTCGTAGTGCAGGTCGCCGCATCGATACATGCCGCGCCGCGCGTCCCAGGAGAGCGGCAGGGCGCGTCCGAGCCGCGGCAGCTGCAACTCCTCGGCCTGGGCCACGACTTCCCCCAGGGTCAGTCCGACCTCGCGCAACCACCAGTGCGGGATCCGCACCTCGAGCTGACCGACGGTGAGGGGCGTCGCCTGGGCCCGGTACATCTCGTCGATCAGCCCGGCGAAATGCTCCTCCACCACCTTGCGGCGGAAGGTCCCTTTCGGCGTCAGCTCGCCGTCCTCGAGCGTCAAGGGGCGAGGCAGGATCGCAAAGTCGAGGACCCGCTCGAAGGGTGCCAGGAACCCGTTCACCGAGACGATCACGTTGGTCAGATACTCCCGCAGTCGGGCCGGAGGGAGGCTGTTGAGCGGCGGGTTCCCCTCCTCGGGATCGGGATACAGGAGCAGGGTGTTGAACTCGCGGCCGTCGCCGACCAGAAACGCCACCCGGATCTCGGGAAACGAAGCGAAGAGCCCTTCCACCCGCTGCGGCGCGATCGTCTGGCCGCGGACATTCTTGTAGATGTCCTTCTTCCGGTCGACGATCGTGATGTCGCCGGACTCCTCCACTGTAATGAGATCGCCGGTCGCGAACCACTCCTGCCGGTAGTCGTGTCCCCCTTCCTCGGGGTCGAAGTAGCCGTGCATCACATAGGGCCCGCGGATCAGCAACTCTCCGTCTTCGGCCCGTCGGACCTCGATGCCGGGCAACGCGCGACCCACCGTTCCCTCGCGATACGCGCCCGGTGGCGTCATGGTGATGCCGCCGGTCGCCTCGGTCATGCCGAAGCCGCTCATCAGCTCCACCCCGTGACGCTGGAAGAAGCGGAACACCGCAGGGTCCAGGTAGCCGGCGGCGGAGAGTCCCCAACGCAGGCGGCCGCCGGTGACGCGCTCCAGGAGGACCCGGGAGAAGCGGGGGTCGGCGTCCGCCGGCATGTCGGATCGGATCCGGTCCTGCAGCTGGGTCCACTTCTTCGGAATGCTGATGAACACGGAAGGCGCCACGCGGGGAAAGTTGTCGAGGAGAGCCTCGAGCGAGGGGTTCTCGGCGAAGGTGTAGGTGGCGCCCCAGAACAGGGTGCCGGTCATTTCCAGCCAACGGCCGAAGGTGTGATAGAGCGGCAGATAGCAGAGGAACCGATCCGACTCCCCGATCTGGGGCAGGGCGAGCGCGCGGCAGAACCGCTTGTAGACGATGTTCCGGTGCGAGAAGACGATCCCCTTGGGCTGGCCGGTTGTGCCCGAGGTGTACATCAGAGTCGCCGGGTCGGCCAGGCGCGGCCCCGGCCGCTGGCGCAGCCAGGCCGGTTCGGGAGACTCCTCGCCGTGGCGCTCCAGCTCCTCGAGCGTCAGCGGCGTTCCCACCCGTCCCCCGGCGGCGGGTCCCGGCAGGCCGGGGAAGAGACGCACCACCCGGCGCAGCGAAGAGAGGTCGGCGGCCAACGGCCGGAGTTTCTCCCACTGGCGGTCGCTGCCCACGAGGAGGATCGCGGCCTCCACCTGGTCGATGATCCAGGCCGCCTGTTCCCCGGTCGCATCCGCCGGAATCGTCGTCACCACCAGGCCGGAGGCGAGGCAGGCCAGGTCGCCGTAGATCGTCTCCGGGGCGTTCTCCGCGAGCAGCGCCACGGGACGGCCCGCCGGCGGGGCGCCGCAGAGCGTGTGCAATCCGCGGGCGATCCGCTCCGCGCGCAGGGCCGCCGCGCCGAGCGAGACCTCCTCGATCCGGTCGCGCTTCACGATCCGAAGCCACGGCCGTGCCGGTTCGCGCGCGACCCGCTGGCGGAAGAGCGCGCCGGTGCCGAAGTGGGTTCGCTCCAGGATCGCCAGCACCAGCGACAACCAGCGCTCCCCCTCCGCGGTGCCCGCGATCCGGCGCAGAAAGGGAACGCGCCGGGTCGCATCCAGCCAGGTCCAGAGGAGACCTCGGGTCGTCTCGCCCGGCCCGTTCGGTTCGGCTGCGAGACCGGCGGCCCCGGTCGAAGCGAGAGGGAAGACCGGAGTCGGATCGAGCCCCTCCGCGGGGAGGATCGCCAGGAGTTGCTCCGCGGCCGCCAGCAGGTCCGCCGGATCGGTCTCCTCGAGCGCGCGCCAGCCGGCTTGCGGGTCGGCGAGGCGTTCGAGGTCCAGCTTCATCTCCACCCTCCGGCGGTCAAGACAGTCCGAGACGGGATCTTCCGGCCCGTCCCCGGCGACAGGTTCCGCATCCAATTCCGGACTTGTCGGTCAACCCTTGATTTGAGCACAATGGCCGGTTGGGGTCTACACCCCCAAGCGAGCGAGCCGAATCCGACTCCATCTTCGCGGGAGGTACCACCGATGCATGATGAAATCCGCACGCTGCTCGAGGAAGCCGCCCGCCGGGCCCGCCTGGAGACCGACGACGAACCCGAACCCGGCATGGCCGGCGAGGTCGCGTGGCCGATGCAGGTCTCTCTCGGCAAGGGGCTGGAAGGCGCGATCGCCACCGCCACCCGGATCGGCTACGTCAACGGGGCCAAGGGCTGGCTGGTCTACCGCGGCTACAACGTCTTTGATCTGGCGATTCACTCCACCTTCGAGGAGACCGCCTACCTGCTGCTCTATGGCAGCCTCCCGACGCGCCGCCAACTCGCCGACTTCAGCCGGCTCCTCATCCATCAGCGGCCGGTTCCGCCGACCGTTCTGGACGCGCTGCATATGATCCCCACCTCCCGCACGCACCCGATGTCGGCGCTGCGGACGGCGGTCTCGGTCCTGGGCACGCTGGACGAGTCGGCGGAAAAGCTCACGGTCGCGGAGGAAACCGACGTCTCCGTCAAGCTGATCGCCCAGCTCGCGACGCTCACCGGAGCCGTCGCGCGGATCCGCCACGGTCGCGAACCGCTGGCCCCGCGCGACGACCTGGGACACGCCGCCAACCTGCTCTACCTCATGACGGGTGAAACGCCCGACCCCCTGGCCGCGCGCGTCATGGACATCGGACTCATCCTGCACGCCGACCACGGCATGAACGCCTCGACCTTCACCACCATGGTCGTCAACTCCTCTCTGGCCGACATGTACTCCTCCGTGGTGGCGGGCATCGGCAGTCTGAAGGGTCCGCTCCACGGCGGGGCCAACGAGCAGGTGCTCTATGACCTCGAGGAGATCCAGCGGCCGGGGAACGTGGAGGCCTGGCTGGACCGGGCCCAGGCCTCCAAACGCAAGATCAACGGCTTCGGACACCGGGTCTACAAGGCCTACGACCCGCGCGCGCGCATTCTCGGCCCGCTGGCGGAGATGCTCTCGCGGCGGGACCCGTCCGCGCGGAACCTCTATGAAATCGCCGTGAAGCTCGACCAGTTGATGTCGGAGCGGTTGGGCAAGGAGAAGAAGATCTTCCCCAACGTCGACTTCTACTCCGGAATCGTCTACCAGGCGATGGGGATCGAGGCTGCGATGTTCACGCCGATCTTCGCGGTGAGCCGGATCGCGGGCTGGTGCGCCCGGGCGCTGGAGTATCTCGGGGACAACCGGATCTTCCGGCCGCGCGCACTCTACACCGGACCGCCGCGCATGGAGTACCAGCCGTTGGACCAGAGGTCGGCTTGACGGTGGCGCGATTCGAGGACCGGGTGCCGCGCATCGGTCGCGGCACCTGGGTCCACCCCTCGGCGGACGTCTTCGGCGACGTCGAGATCGGCGAGGGGTGCTGGATCGGTCCCGGCGCGCGGATCCGCGGCGACTACGGCCGGATCGTCATCGGCAGCCACACCAGCGTCGAGGACAACTGCATCATCCACGCCCGGCCCGGCGAAGAGACCCGGATCGGCGACTGGGTCACCATGGGACACGGCGCCATCATTCATAACGCCACCATTCGGGATTGGGCCGTGCTGGGGATGGGCTCGATCGTGTCGGACTGGGCCACCGTGGGCCGCTGGGCCGTGGTCGGAGAAGGTGCCGTCGTGCGCCAGCGCGGCGAGGTCCCGGACGAAGGGATCGCCGTGGGCGTGCCGGCGCGCGTGCTCGAGAAGCAGGTGAGCGACGAGTACAAGGCCGAGTGGACGCGGTTCAAGGAGATCTACGTCGACCTGGCGCGGCGGTATCCGGAGGGGTGGAGGGCTTAGCAGGCTGTTCTCACCCCATCCGCCCGTGAACGGCTCCAGGCCATCCCGGAGGGCCGCCGGCTTCGACGCTTCCCGGCACCCGGTCAGGGCAGAATCCGGATCGCGGCGGTCTCCTCGTCCAATCCGGGGGCGTGGAAGCGAACGAAGTAGGCGCCGGGAGGGACCTTCCGCCCGGACTGGTCGGTGGTGTCCCAGAGGAATCGGTGCCCACCCGCGCGCAGGTTACGGCTGACCAGCGTACGCACCAAACGGCCCCGGACATCGAAGACCCGAAGGTCCACCCATCCATCGGCCGCCACGCGGTAGGCAAGGCCGACCGGACCTCTCGACGGATTCGGGCCGGCGATGAGGACGCGGAAGGGCGCCGTGGCGGCCTCGCTGTCCACCGCCGTGATGGTCTCGTCGATCGCCGCGTAGGTGTCCTGGTCGCCGCCGCGCGTGTCGGTCCAGACCAGCGTGGCGTAGCCGTCCCAGGCGGCGACCCCGATGTACTCGCCGATGACTCCGGCGCGCGTGTTGTCCTGATGCGGCGCCAGGATCCAGTCGTGGCCATCGGGCGCCGGCAGCGCCCCGCCGGCCGCCGCTTCCTCGCGCGCCCGCGCGCGGCGGACCGGACCCGGGAGCTTCGGCCCCTGCGCAAGCCGCGCCGCGCGTTCCACCTCCGGCTCGGAAGCCGGGAGATTGGCGGAGCGCATGTTGCCGGGGTCCGAGGGAAGGGTGGAGACCTGCTGGTTGGGGCTCCAGGTCATGCCGCCGTCGGAGCTCTGGCTCATGTAGCAGTGCCATTGCAGATTCGCGGGATCCTGGCGCCGGTCCAGCCACGCCGCCGTCAGCGTGCCGGTGTTGTCGACCGTCATCCAGTGGTGGAACTGGTCGCAGCCGTTGTCGACCGGGTCGTCGTTGATGCGGCGCGCCGGGGACCAGGTCGCGCCATGGTCGGTCGAATGGCGGATGAAGATGTCGAAGTCGCCATGGACGCGATCCAGATAGACGCAGTACAGGCGGTCACGGAACGGCCCGTTCGTGATGTCGACGTCGATGACCGGCGCGCAGGGAGAGGGGATGCCCCCGTTCACGGTGGGGTGAGGATCGTAGACGCTGGTGATGTTGACGTCGGCGCCGAAAGTCAGTCCCCCATCGGTGGACTTGTCGATCCGGAGGTACCCCCCGAAGTTGGTCCAGGCGACGTAGATCGTCCCGTCCGCGCCGACCGCGGGCGTCGGGAACTGATTGTTCGACTGGCTGCTCACCCGGCGCGCCGTCGTCCAGGTCCCGCCTTCGTCACCGCTGGAGACGCAGTAGATGTTCGTCTCGTAGAATCGGTCCCAGACACAGTAGATCCGGCCGCGGAACGGCGAGTCGGTCCGATCGCAGGCGACCAGCTCCTTGTCTTCGAATACGCCGGGAACGCCGTTGATCGCGAAGCCTCGATCCTCCCAGCTCAACCCGCCGTCGGTGCTCTTGTACATGAGAAAGCCGTTCGACTGGCTCGTGCTGCCGGTGTAGGCAAGAAGCATCGCGTAAAAGGTCCCGTCCGCGGAGACGGTCAGCGCGGGATCGCTGTCGTTCACGTAGTGGGGATCGACGAAGAGCCCCGGGTTGGTCCAGGTGAGGCCTCCGTCGGTGGTGTAGCCGTAGCCCACCTGGCGGTACCCGAGACGGAAGTCCCTCCAGACGGCCACGAGATTGAGGGGATTCGTCGGATTGACGACAACCTGCTGCTCGTTCTGGACCTGTCCGGTCAGATCGGTATTGAGCCTCACGTTGTGCCACTCGTCCGCGAGGGCCCCCGCGGGCGGGACAAGCGCGGACCCGAGGAGCAGGAAGACCCCAAACAGGTTGCGGGACATCGGGTAGGCCTTTCCTTGGAAGCGGCGGCGGACCCGCGGGGGAGCGTCCCGGGACGGTTCACCGACCAGACGAAATCAAGCCCATTATACTTCGGGTCTTGGTCCGACGTCCAGAGAC
>CAYYQN010000112.1:0-8597 GCA_964473865.1 uncultured bacterium
GGTCAGCTCGCGCCTCACCTAGGATCGCCCAACTCCAATCTTCCGGCCACGACCAACGCATTCCGGACCCCTGGCGGCGCCCCGGGCGCCATTGAGGCCGCCCCCGCCCGGTGCTACCCTCCCGGCCTATGGGAAACACCTTCGGCACCCTGTTTCGGGTGACTACCTGGGGAGAATCACACGGGGGTGGCGTGGGCGCCGTCGTGGACGGATGCCCGGCCCGTCTGCCGCTGGGAGTGGACGACATCCAGCCGCAGCTTGATCGCAGGCGCCCGGGCCAAAGCCGGCTCACCACCCCGCGGCGCGAGAGCGATACCGTGCGGATCCTCTCCGGAGTGTTCGAGGAGCGCACCCTCGGCACGCCGATTCTCCTCCTGGTGCCGAACGAGGATGCGCGGCCGGGAGCGTACGAAGCGCTCCGCGACCTGTATCGCCCGTCGCATGCGGACTACACCTACGACGCCAAGTACGGGATTCGGGCCTGGCCGGGAGGAGGGCGCTCCAGCGCCCGGGAGACGGTGGGCCGCGTGGCCGCGGGGGCGATCGCCGAGAAAGTTCTTCGTCTCGGTGCCGGGATCGAGATCACCGCCTGGGTGCGGCGGATCGGCACGGTCGAGACGACGCTGGCCTCGCTGGAGAGCTTCGGGAGCGCCGGCGGCGAGGCCGAGCCGTGGTCGTTCTCGCGGGAGACGATCGACGCGACGCCGGTCCGCTGTCCGGATCCTGCCGCGGCCGGCCTCATGATCGCCGCCGTCGAGGAGGCCCGGCGCGCCGGCGACTCACTCGGCGGCATGATCGAGTGTGTCGCGCGCGGGGTTCCCGCGGGGTTGGGCGAGCCGGTCTTTGACAGACTCGAATCCGATCTGGCGCACGCGGTGCTGTGCATTCCGGCCTGCATCGGCTTCGAGTTGGGCGCCGGCTTTGCCGGCTCCCAGCGGCGGGCGTCGGAGCACAATGACTCGTTTCGGCCGCTGGACACGGGCGGAATCGGCACGGTGACCAATCGCTCGGGAGGGATCCAGGGCGGCATTTCCAATGGCGAGACGATCTGGTTTCGCGCGGGGTTCAAGCCGACCCCGACCATTCGCCGAGCGCAGGAGACCGTCGACCGTCAGGGAGGAAGCCGCGTGTTGGAGGCGCAGGGCCGCCACGATCCATGCGTGGTCCCACGCGCCGTGCCGATCGTCGAGTCGATGACAGCGCTCGTGCTTTGCGATCACTGGCTGCGCCAGCTCGCCAACCAGGAGGCGGCGGAGCGGATCGAGCGCGCCCCGCGAATCCGGTGATTCCCGCTCCGGCGCGACCGACGTCGCGGATCTGGTTCCTGTTGCTCCCTCTCCTCCTTCTCGCCTTGGCGTGCGACCCGCGCGATGGGGGGCGCGACCCGTCACGGAATTCCTACTCCGGTGCGCGTCTCGAGGACGCCGCGCCGCGTCGCGGCGGAGTCCTGCGTCTTCCGATAGCGGACGACCCCGGGACGCTCAATCCCCTCCTGACCGGCCCCGCGGGACTGCCGGAGCCCGGGACTCTCATCTACCCCGTCTTGCTCAACCTCGAGCCGCGCGGGGCGGCGCCGCCTCGGGTCGAAGGCGGCTTGGCGCGCGCGTGGAGCTGGTCGCCCGAACAGCGAACGCTCACCTGCACTCTGCAGCCCGGGTGGCTCTGGGAAGACACCCTGCGCGTGACGGTGAGCGATGTCGTGCGCACGTACGACGCCTACCGGGCGGCGGGATGGTTGGCGCGGCGAGCGCCCGGCGATTCCGTCCCCGATCCGGGTCTGGTGTCCGTGGCCGCTCTCGACGACGAGACGGTCCGGCTGACATACGGACCGGGAGTCACGTACTGGCGGGCGCTGCCCGCCGCGGGCTGGCCGGTGTTGCCGGCGCGCAAGCTGGCGGACCTCTCCCTGCCAATGCTACGGGCCAACTCCCTCGGGCGCGAACCGCTCTCCGCCTCCTCGTTCCGCCTCGCCGATTGGCGGCCCGGCCTGAACCTCTGGCTGGAGCCGAACCCGACGGCATACGGCAGCCGCCAACCATATGTCGAGCGCGTGGAGATGGATGTCTGCCCCGGCATCGACGCGCGGATCCTTCGCGTTCGCCTGGGGCGGGCCGACCTGGCCACGGGTGTGCCGGTCTACCGGCTCGATGCCTTGCTGGAGGGGGACACGATCCCGCGGCTCCACCACGACGGGATTGCGACCGTCGAGATGCTCTGCTGGAACGAAGGCCGCGCTCTCTTTCGCGGCTCGATGCGGCGCGCGGTGTCTCTGGCCATCAACCGGGAACGGATCACGCGGGAGCTGCTTACCTGGAACGGCATCGCCTGCGGAGGCCCGGCCGCCGGGCTGCTCGAGCCGCGCGGGCCGGTCGCCGGCGCGGAGGAGTCCGACCCCGATGAGGCCGGGGCCGGTTCGTGGCTCGATTCGCTGCTGAGTCCGGAAGGGGGGCTCGATTCGCTGCTGAGTCCGGAAGGGGGGCTCGATTCCCTCGGTTCGACGTCCGCTGGCAGTGATACGAGTCCCGGGTTTGTCGCGACGACGCTGAACGAACGATGGCCCGCGGAGAGCGAGTCTGTGCGCGGGACGCCGCCGGGTCCGCCGGCGGATACGACGGATCGGCGCCCTGAGTCGCGGGATGCGCTCCCACACTTCGATCCCCAGGAGGCGAATCGCCTGCTCGACCTTGCCGGCTGGTCCGAGCGCGGGCCGGACGGGATCCGCACGCGAGGCGGGCTACCGCTGCGAGTCGAGATGATCTATGAGCGCGACCACGAGTTCCGCGAGCGGCTGGCGGCGCTGTTGGAGTCCGATCTCGCGCAAGTCGGGATCGATCTGGCGGTCAAGCCGGTTGCCGGTCGCGGTTTCCAAAGCCGCTTCCGCGCCGGGCTGTTCGAGACGGCGCTGATGGGATTCCGCCCGCCCGCGGTTCCCGATGTTGCGGAGGTGTGGGCCTCGTGGGGGTACTGGAACGGCGGCCGCTACGCCAGCCTGCGAGTCGACTCCTTGAGCGCGGCGCTGCGGCGCGAGGAATCGCCGCGAGAGGTCGAGCGTCTGGCCCGCCGGATCGAGTCGGTCATCCGGCGAGAGGCGCCGGCGACGTTCCTTGTCTATCGGGAGTGGACGGCCCTCCTTTCGCCACGCGTACGGGGCTTTCAGGGGACGGCGGCCGATCCGCTGCGGGGGCTGGAGCGGGTGTGGCTGGGAGACTCGACGGCGTCTCTTCCCTGATCACGACTCTACGGCGCGCGCCAGATCCGCGATGAAATGGGCGGCCGCCCCCGAGGTTGCGAGGGCGGCCGCCTGATCTTGCCCCGTCCAGGACGAAGCCGTGCCTGTTACTTCTTCTTCGCCGCCTTCTTGGTGGCCTTCTTCGCGGTCTTCTTGGCGGCCTTCTTGGTCGCCTTCTTGGCGGCCTTCTTCACACCGCACATCGGCATCGTACGGACCCTCCATGGTGGATACTCAGCGCGAGGATGGTCGATGAAATCCCGGTTCCCCGCGCCACGACAGGCAACGTTCGGGAGCGATACCACGCGAGACACACTCCCGCAAGAGGGAATCGTGCGACGGGGAGTCGCCATTGGACCGGTTCATCACCGTGCGGCGAGGCGGGGTCGCAGGTCCGGGATTCCTCGTCCTTCGCGCGTCGCACTTCCATGTCTCCCGGGATTGACACTTCGCCGCCCGGTGCGCGATGCTCCGTTGTTTCTTCTCTGGACGGGACGCGGTTCGTGTCGCTCTGCCGCGGTCGGCCGGTCCCCGAGATCGCCAATCAAGCCAGGACAAGATGGGAGATAGAACCATGAACCGAGTGTCTGCCGCCCTCGCGGTACTCGTCGCGCTGCTCGTGTCGGCCTTGCCCCCAACCGCGGGTGCGGTCGCCTACACCGCAGTTCTTTCCGGACCCAGTGAGGCTCCGCCGAACGTGTCGCCGGGGACGGGCACGGCATGGGTCAACCTCGATGAGGTGGCCCACACGCTGGAGGTCCAGATCCAGTTTTCCGGGCTGTTGGGCAACACGACTGCCGCGCACATCCACAGCGCCACGGCGGTGCCCGGGGAAGGGGCGGCGGGGGTTGCCACCCGGACGCCGTCATTCATCGACTTCCCCGCCGGCGTGACCAGCGGCATCTACTCCTTCACCTACGACACGAGCGACGCGTCAGCCTTCAATCCATCGTACGTCACCGCGCACGGGGGGACGGCGGAGGGCGCGGAAGCGGCTCTCGCACAGGGCCTGGCCGAGGGACGAGCCTATCTGAACATCCACACGAACCTGTATCTCGGGGGAGAGATCCGGGGATTCCTCCATCCGGTTCCCGAACCGGCCACCGTCAGCCTCCTGGCGATCGGCGGTCTCGGTCTGCTGCTCGCGGGGCGCAGGCGGCGTCGCTGATCGCTCCCCATCACTTCACCTGACAGTGAGTGGGCGGCCCGGCCGGCGCACGGCCCGGCCGTCCTGCGGCCCAAGCGCGTCCCGAGCCCGGGCCGGGGCTCACCGAACGCCCCGCCCGCGTGCGTCGCCCCACAACCATTCTTTCTAAGGCAACGAGTTACCCCATTCGATATTGAGACAGAGTGCGCCCTGACCGGGCTCGATTCGGGTTCGTGTGTCCTGGAAGAACACGCGCAGGAGGTGAGATCGTGCGCCACCACACTGGGTCTTCCCGCGGCTGGTTCGTTGTCTTCCTTGCGATTGCGCTGCTTTCGCCGCCACTCGTGACGCCGGCGAGTGCGGACGCTTCGGTCCTGGACCTCGATCTGGAGGACCTCCTTCAGGCCAGGGTCACATCTCCGTCGAAGCGGGCGGAGCGGCTGGAGGATGTCCCGGCGGCTGTCCACGTCGTGACCGCGGAGGATCTGCGACGGAGCGGCGTGACCAGCATTCCGGATGCGCTCCGCCTGGTGCCGGGGCTCCAGGTTGCGCAGGTAGATGCCGGCAAGTGGGCCGTGTCGTGCCGCGGGTTCAACGACCGCTTTGCGAACAAGATGCTGGTCCTGGTCGACGGGCGCACCGTCTACACCGAGCTCTTCGCGGGTGTCTTCTGGGAGGCGCTGGACACGCTCCTGGAGGATGTCGAACGGATCGAGGTGATCCGCGGCCCGGGCGCGAGCGTCTGGGGCGCGAACGCCGTCAACGGGGTGGTGAACATCATCACCAACCGCACCGATCCGATCCGCGAGCGGTCGGTCCACGCCGGCGGGGCGTCCAGCGGCCGCCGGACCGCCGCCGTGCGCTCCGGCGGATCGGCCGGGAACCAGGCCAGCTATCGCGTCTACGGCAAGTACACACAGCACAATGCGTTGGACGCCGCGGACGGCGGCCGGCTGCCGGATCAGTGGCACAGCTTCCGGACCCAGATTCGCTACGATCGGGCCGCGTCGGCGCGCCGGGATTTCGGGCTGGTCGGGGAGTTCTATGCCGGTCGTTGCGGCAACAACACTCTGGTGCCGCAACTCACTCCGCCCTACCTGAGGGAGCTCGACACGCAGGACCGCAGCAGCGGACACAGCTTGATGGCGCGCTGGTCGGACCGGCCCAGCGCGTCCCGCGAGGCCGCAGCGCAGACGTACTACACGCACCTGCACCAGGGATACCGGGATCTGTTGATCATCGACGTCGATGACCTGGATCTCGAATTGACGCACAGCCTCGCCCTGGGAAGACAACAGTCACTCATGACCGGAGTCGGCTATCGGATGACCGCGATCCGGACCGAGGGCAGCTTCCACATCCGCCTCGACCCCGCGCGGGCGACCTCCAACCTGGGCAACGGCTTCGTGCAGTATGACGCCCGGACGCTGCACGAGCGGATTCATCTGCTCCTGGGCACCAAGGTCGAGTACAAGAGCACGTCGGGGTGGGATGTCCAGCCGACCGCGCGGGCGCTCCTGCGGCTGCGGCCTCATCAGGCGGCCTGGATCGCGTGCTCGCGAGCGGTTCGTACGCCCTCGGGAGCCGAGCAGACAGCCCTCTTCCACAATCTCGTGGTGCCCCCGGATGCCAGCTCTCCGGGCGCGCCGGCAACGGTGGTCGCCAGCAGCCCCAGCCCCGCCTTCTCATCCGAGGAACTGGTGTCGTTCGAGGCCGGATACCGCGGGTTCTTCCGCTCGCGGCTGCAGCTCGATGCCGCGGCGTTCGAGAACCACTACGACCATCTCCGCTCGGCCCGTCCCGGCACCCCGTACGTGGATGACCTGGAAGGTGCGACCTACCTCATCATGCCCATGTCCACGCACAACGAGATGACGGCGCGAACGCGCGGCCTGGAGCTCTCTGCGACCCTGCAGGCTGCACCCTGGTGCCGGGTCGGCGGGAGCTATGCCCGACTGCAGACCCACACGGAGCCGCGCCGCGGGGCGCCGTCGGACATCGTGATGATGGCGGCCGGCAACGATCCGGACCATCAGGCCTCCGCCCACGTCAACTGCGACGTCGGCCGCCGGCTGCAGCTCTATGCCGCCACGCGCTACGTGAGCGCCCTGCCGGATCCCCGGGTCCCGGCCTACCACGTCGGGGACATCTCGGTGATCCGGAACTGGTCGTCTCAGGTGTCCACGACCCTGGGTGTTCGCAACATCGGCTCCGGCGGCCATCAGGAGTTCCAGCCGCTCATCATTCGCAGCCGGTCCGCTGCGATCCCGACGAGCGTCTTCGGCCACTTGAGCCTGCGACTCTGAGGTCGCCTTGGACGGAGCGGCGATCATGCGGCGGTGGCCGGAGGACGGAATGAGAAAGGCGACCTGATGCCAGCCGGGATGACAACGCGACGAGCCGGGGAATGGCGGCGCGTCGGTTGCCGCCGCCGTCGGGGCGGACTCGGCGTGGCGTTCCTCGGGTTCGCGCTGGGTCTGAGCGGGAGCTCCGCCCCGGCGACTCCGCCCGGCGCCGTCTCGCCGGGCGAGGAACTCGCGGAACAGGACATCAAGATCGCCTATCTCCTGAACTTCGCTCGCTTCGTGGACTGGCCGGCCAACGCGTTCGCCGGAGACACCGCGGCGTTACGGATCGGGATCCCGGGACGGGGATCCCTGGATCCGGACGTGGTTCGAGAGATGGAAAAGCGCACGATTCACGGCCGTCCGATCCGGGTGGTCTGGCTTCTGGATGTGGAGGCGGCCGTGCGATGCCACATCGTGTTCGTCCCGCAGACGACGGGCGCGGCCAAGCTCGGCTGGATCCTGGACGCCACCAGCGAGCTTCCGGTTCTGACGGTCAGCGATGCGGAGTCGTTCACCGCGCGAGGAGGGGTGATCCAGTTCTACACCGAGGACGACATGGTGCGCTTCGAGATCAACCCCGCTGCCGCGCGACGGAATCAGCTGCGGATCAGTTCGCATCTGTTGTCGCTGGCCCGCCTCACCCCGGACGCGGAGAGCTCGCCGTAGAGATCCTTGGGCGCCGGCGCAAGGGCGTGCCGAACCAGGCGGCGGAGTGTGCGGCGCGCCGAACGCGGTTGACTGGGTCGTTCCGCAGCCGGCTAGCGATCGCAGCGGCAGGCTTGAAAGCCGCAGTGCATGTACTGGAATCTCACCGTGGGAATGCGGAGCAGCTTCTCGATCTTCGCCGTCTTGTCCATGGCCTGGCCGATCAGGGTGGTCCAGGAATCCACCGTGTCCGATGCGCCGGAGGCCGCCCGGGAGATCAGTTCCCCCTCGATCACCCCGAGGTCGCAGCCCACCTCGCAGGCCGAGAAGCATCCCGAGGCGATTTTCACTCGGCAGGCGTCCAGTCGCTTCCGGGCTTCGCCTCCGATACTCACTCCTTGCTGCTCGAGCTCGCCGGCCCAGGCGGCAAGCACGGCCCAACGCAGGCCGTATCGCTGCAGGGCGGAGATCTCGGCGCGGGTCTGGCGGTCGAGGGCCTGCTGGTCCTTGCGGGCGGCCGCGGCGGGTTGCTGCGATTTCATCTGGCACCTCCCCTGAGGGTGCCATCGGCGGCCCGACCCGGAATCTTGAGCGGTCAGAGGGAGAAGTCCGAAGAGAGGGTCGTCTCGCCGGGCCAGGTCTGCGGCGGGAGTCGTCTCCGTCTCACCCCTTTGACGCTTCCGGCAAGGTCGTGCGCCCGGACCGGAATCGGGCCTAATCTGAACCGAGCCGCACCACCTTGCACTGGATCTCCAGGTGATTGCGGGCCGGCGAGAAGAGAAACGAGGCGCCGTCTCCGTACGGGAAGGGGACGATCCGGATCGCGCCATCGAGCTCGCGCCCTTCCGGGAGGGAGCGAAGGCGGCCCGCGATCGCTTCGTCCGTGAAATCGGTTTCCGCGATGCCGACCAGGTGATCCGATGCGACGTGGAACCGGAAGGTGAGCCCGGGCTCGCTGCGCACGTATGACGTGAGCGCGAGCTCGCACCCGGCGCCGGCCACGCGACGGAAGCGCCTCTCGACCGTGCTGCGGATGATCACGCCCGGCGCGTACGCCTGCTCCAGATCCGCGAATGCCTCGCGGCGGTGCCGTTCCGCGCAGATGGAGCAGGAGTCGGTCGTGCTTTCGGTCAGGAGGTCCAGGGCCCGATCCGGGAAGTCGGCGGCGGGCGCCGCCGAGGGGGGGGGCGGTTCCGGCGACGGCCGGGGGGCGCGCGGCGCCGCGCAG
>CAYYQN010000113.1:0-8481 GCA_964473865.1 uncultured bacterium
CGGCCCTGCAGCATCTTGTCCGGCGAGAAGCCGATTCCGGGCACGATGTTGGCCGGATTGAAGGCGACCTGCTCAACCTCGGCGAAGTAGTTCTCCGGGTTCCGGTTGAGTTCCAAAACGCCCACCTCGATCAGCGGATAGTCCTTGTGATACCAGACCTTGGTGAGATCGAACGGGTGATAGGGGCACTTCACCGCATCCTTCTCCGGCATCACCTGGATGCACATCTTCCAGCGCGGGAAGCGGCCCTGCTCGATGCTGTCATAGAGGTCCCGCTGATGGCTCTCGCGATCCTTGGCGACGATCGCCTCGGCCTCGGCGTCGGTCAGGTTCTTGATTCCCTGCTGGCACACCAGATGAAACTTTACCCAGAAGCGCTCGTTACTGGCGTTGAGCATGCTGAAGGTGTGGCTGCCGAATCCGTGCATGTGTCGATACGAGTAAGGGATGCCCCGGTCGCTCATGGTGATGGTGACCTGGTGCAGCGCTTCGGGCAGCGAGCTCCAGAAGTCCCAGTTGTTTTTCGCGCTGCGCAGGTTCGTCCGAGGGTCGCGCTTCACGGCGTGATTCAGGTCCGGGAACTTCTTGGGGTCGCGCAGGAAGAAGACCGGCGTGTTGTTGCCGACCAGGTCCCAGTTCCCTTCCTCCGTGTAGAACTTGATCGCGAAACCCCGGATGTCGCGTTCGGCGTCCGCGGCTCCCCGCTCCCCGGCCACGGTGGAGAAGCGCACGAAGAGGTCGGTCGTCTTCCCGACCGCCGAGAAGATCTTCGCCTTCGTGTACCGGGTGATGTTGTGGGTCACCGTGAAGGTGCCGTAGGCGCCGGATCCCTTGGCGTGCATGCGGCGCTCGGGAATCACCTCCCGGTCGAAGTGGGCAAGCTTCTCCAGGAACCAGACATCCTGGAGCAGGGCCGGCCCGCGGGGGCCCGCGGTCATGATGTTCTGGTTGTCGACGACGGGAGCGCCGGCGTTGGTGGTCAACATCGGTGGCTTCTTCGACTGTCTCCGGGGTTCCGTCTTCGGCTGCTTCCGGGACATTTCCCGCGGCTCTTTCCTCTTCTCGGTCATGTCTTGCTCCGATCTCGGCTTGACGCCGGTTTGCGGTTCTGGCGAACCGGTTTGGAGGTCTCTCGCTCCGTACATTGGTCACAGACTCCGCGGACCTCGACGTGGGTGGAAACGACGCATCCGAACTTCCGGGCGGCCGGGGGGACGCGCAGGGCGTTGAGTTGCGGACTGTTGAAGTCCCGCGCCAGCCCGCAACGGATGCAGACGAAGTGGTGGTGCGGATCCAGGTTGGCGTCGAAGCGGACGCTCTCCCGCCGCGGACCGAGCGTGGTGAGGAGCCCGAGGTCATGGAGCTTCCAGAGCGTCCGGTAGACGGTGTCCAGAGACACCGTCGGCACGCGCGCGCGCACGGCGCGGAAGACCGCTTCGGCGCTGGGGTGGTCTTGACTGGAGGCGATTTCGCGGTAGATCTCGAGGCGCTGGTGCGTGAGCTTCACCCCGGCGCTGTGGGCCGCGGCCTGGAACTGCGCGAGGCGGTGTTCGATTTCGGGTTTGTCGAGCTTCATGATCTGTTCCTATCTGCTAAGGGTCCGCAAATAAGAATCTAGTGACATTTGGATGCGGCGTCAATCCCGACACTGCCGGCCGGCGAGGGATCTCGTCCGCGCGGCCGGCGGGCGAGAGATGTCCGCCGCGCGGCCGGCGCCGGCCGGGGCGCTCCGCCTCGTGGGTTTCGGGGTGAAGGAGTAGGCCCTTGCGCGCGTCGCCGCAAGGAGTTGCGCTTGAGCCAGCAGGGGTTGGAGAGGTGCTCGCGAACGGAGGAGGTGTCTCATGCGATCGGACCGCCCCGCACACTCGACGCTGTGTATTCTCTCCATCGCATCGCTGATCGGGGGGGGCCTCGCGTTCCCCGCCATGGCCCGGCCGCGGCCGGATCTCCCGGAGCCGCTTCTGGTTGCGCCCGCGCCGGCAGGCGACCCGGGCGCGATGAGCGCCGGCTCTTCGCCGGCCCGTTCCGACACGGTGGACTTCGGCTCCTACGAGATCCGCCCGGACGGGCTGAAGTACGCGGTCCTCGGAGAGACCTGGACATGGGACCACGGCGCCGCCGACCCGCTGGAGGGTTGGACCTCCGCGGATCTGACGCAGAACGAGGCCGACTTCTGGCGCCAGGTGACCGAGGCCTCCTTGGCGGCCGAAGGGAACCCCGCCCCCTGGCCGCTGATGAACGCCAGCCTGGGAATCAGGCCTCGTACGCGCGGGCGATCACCAACGCCGAACTCGGCGGAGGCGTCGAGCCGCGGGAATTCCGGATCGTGATCGAATTCCGGTCGGACACCTGGAGCTCTGACGAGAACCCGGTGACGTTATGGAACGGTTGGGACTCGTTCTACGGTCCGCTCGGGATCGACGATGTGCAGGTGGCCGGATCCAACCTGTCGCCTCCGCTCGCCCAAGGTTTCGATTTCGAGGACGGACTGCAGGGATGGGTGCCCGGCCACTGCGCCGGGGTCGGCTCGTACTTCGGCGTCGCCCCGCTCTCCCAGTACGCGATCGCGGACCCCTGCTTCTGCGCGCTCTCGGGAAACGTCGTCGAGCTGCACGACGACTCCTATCAGCACCCCGAGGGACAGCACGAGCGCGCGCTCTCCCCGGTGATCGACCGGGTCGCAGACCTGGGCGACCCGGGATACCTGGAGTACACGAAGATCCTGGCCGACTGGGTCCAGTATACGGACCTGCCGCTGGCGAACGGCGTGCTGTTCCGTCCGGGCTGGAGCTACTACCCGTGGGAGGACCCTCAGGTGCCGGGCCTGATCGGATGGTCGCCGCGCGTTGGGCTCGCCACGGCCTTCTACGGGCCGGACCCGGCGGGATGTGACAACTGGAGGAGCATCGGGACCGACTGGGGCTTGCCGGCAGACTGCCAGAAGGTGCGGTTCATCTTCGAGATCTTCGGCTCGTGCGAGGAGTTTGGGATCGACCCATGCTCCGGGGTCACCAATTTCTCCCCGCTGATCGATAACCTGCAGGTGCGAACGATCCGGGCACCGGACGCGCCGATGCTCTCCTTCGTGCCGGGGTGCGAGTACCAGGATGGGTTCGGCCAGTCCGCAGGCGGGTTCCTGAGCCGCACGGATCCCGGGAACGCCGACGTGACGCAGAACGTGCGCGCGTTCCATCCGGACCTTCCCGCGCGGTTGGGAGACTCCTTGGCGGTGTCGGGTCCGTACCCCGGTACGCAAAGCCAGTGGGAGGCGAAGCTCTGGTTCCGCCTGGCCCGCCGCGGGCCAGGGCAGAACACGAACGCCCTCTACAACTCCTGGAAGGGCGCGCTTCTCGCCGCGAAGGGAATCGACTTCTTCACCGGACCGAACCCGCCCTTTACCTGGGGCCAGATGGACTCGGTCGAGTCCGGCAGTTCCGTGCGCCGCGACCGGTTCTGTTCGCAGTTCCGCGACGGCCCGTCCCCGGGCGGCCTGAACCTGCCTCCCGATCCGAACTACAACTGGGGGGGCGGCGGCGAGCAGGCGGAGGGGAACGAGATCATCCCCGATCTCGCTCTGACGCCGGGGACGATGATCCAGTACTTCGTGACGGCGAACTTCATCGCTGACCCGTCCGAGTGTTCCTATCTCCCGGACACCAGCGGCGGCAATTTCGGGGAGTTTGAGATCCTCCCCAGTTATCGCCTGGCGGACGGAGACTATCGATTCCCCGGGTTTCTCTATGTTGATGCCTCCAACCGCGCCTCTGACCAGAAGCGTATCGAGGCGGCCCTCTGGGATCTTCACTCGGGAGGCGCGGGACCGATCCCGGAACCACGCCCCTGGGATCGTTACGATTATGCCGATGCGGCCTGGAGTCTGAGCGCCCCGTTCGCGCGGCAGCCGGGAGGAAACAGCGGAGCGACGGTCTACCAGTTGCTGGGCTACCGTTCCATCCTCTTCGACCTGGGCACTTCGCCCAGCGGGTCCACGGCGGAACGGGACTGGATCGGGTTGGAGCAGTGGCTGGCGTCCGTGACCTGCGGCGCCTCCCACCGGGTGCAAGCCCTCTACCTCAGCGGGAGCAGCATGCCGCAAGTGATCGACGAGCTGCGTCCCGCCTTCTTGGACCAATCGCTCGGCGCCACGAGTGTCTGTGATAGCTATTCCGACCCCGGGTGCCCGCCCGGCGAGGTGGAGAACGACGAGAACTTCTGCGTGCGCTTGGAGCCTTCCAGCACCTGTCAGACGACCCCCCAGATTCCGATGGACGTCCAGGGGAACTGGTGTCCGGTCAAGACCCCCTTCGGGGTGCTGGGCGTCACGGGCACCGGCGCCGGCAACCTGGTCAATGGGAACGCCGGCTCCGGCGGGACCACGGAGTTCGCCCAGGTGAGAAACGATCGGGAGAGCTCCGAGGTTCGCTATCGGTCCATCATCAACGGGTTTCACCTGGGGAGCCTTGCCGCCCGAGCCGGCGATGATCCCGCGGCGGAGTGTCCGAGCGACTCCGCCTCGGTGGTAGAGGCTATTCGCGCTGAGTTGGGGACGGCGTTCGCCTGGCTGAGTTGCCGGGATCTCGCCGCCGATCCTCTGGTTCGGGACCCCTGCACGTACTACCCGCCGCATGAGGTTTGCCCGGTTTCCGACGTCGCGTCGGACCCTGCCGCAGTGCCGATGGTGAATTCGCTCGGTGCGAGCCGGCCGAACCCGGCCGGCGCCCGAACGGTCATCTCCTACTCGCTGGCGAAAGACGGGCCGGCGCGGCTCGAGATCTTCTCGGTGGATGGTCGGCGGGTTCGGGTGCTCGCGGACGAGGTACAGAAGGCCGGCGTGCATCAGGCGGACTGGGACGGCACGGATGGCTCCGGTCACCGGGTCGGGGCCGGAATCTATTGGAGCCGCCTGCAGATCGGGAGCTGGACGTCGGATCGGAAGATGGTGGTCCTGAGGTAGCGTCTCCGCACGCAGCGGTCCACCTGCGGCCGCCAGCGTCGGGCGAACGGCGCCTCCGCGGGAACGGCTCGGGCTCGAGGTCGCCGGAGCGCCTGCCCTCGCCTCGGGTGCGCTCGCGCGAAGACCGGCCGTGCGGTCGGCTCTGTGATCTCCGCGCGGCGCACACGTCCCGCGCCGGCGCCGGTCGCCCTCCGCCGGGCACCGCAAACGGCTTGCTCTCCCGCACGATCCACACTCCCGCTATCCCGGCGGGCCTGCACCGGTGTTGATACGACGCGACCGATCGGTTACCCTCTGCGAGGAGAACCGGAAGGAGGTGATGCGTCGATCGCGCCGGAGTTCTGCGGATTGCGGACCGTGGCGAAGCTTGCGTGACAGTCTACTGACTCTCACCGGTTGGAAGGAAGGAGGCGTGCCGTGATCGCTCGAACTTTGCTGGTGAGCTCGATTCTGCTGAGTCTCCTGCCGTGTAACAGTATGGGGGGGGGGCGAACTTAGGCGGTTGTCTGATACTCCACGCTGATCCGTTGGTCTATACGAGTGACATCCAATCCTACTGCGGACTGTCCGGCCTCGACTCCTGTTCCGCCGCCGTGTCCAGCGTTCCCTGGGATCCGGGGAATCCGGTGGTCTTTTACGCCATCGCCGCCTTTCCAGTGTCACAGCCTCGGCTCAAGGCGATTGCGTTCGCCGTCGACTACGACTCCACCAAGTTCGTGCTCCTGAACCGGGGCTCCTGCGCGGACTTCGAGATCACGGGCACGGGCTGGCCCGCGCCCGGAACTGGAACGAGCCTGACCTGGTCGGCGGCGCAAACGAACCGGCTTTGCGAAGTCTATTACTTCGTGGGCTACGGCTACTCCGAGCTGGAAGAGGACTCCACGGCTTTCAGCCTCCTGCCGCACCCCCAGCAGGGAGGCGTCTTCGTCGATGACGCCTTTCCCGCAGCGGTCGACACGATTGCGGGTTACGGCGTGCTCGGTTTCGGACAGTCCGGCGAGCGGCCCTGCCCGGCCTGGACTCCCGACCCCGGTGGTTCCTATGAGCCTCCGCCTGCGGATGAGGTCAGCGTCCAGTTCGCCGACGGCACGCTCAGCCTGCCTCCGGAAAGCCGCGGAAACGTCCCACTCTCCTTCGTGACCACGACATACCCGGGGCTCCTCGACACCCTGGAGACGCTGGGCGCCGTTGGCATACGGAGGTTCTTCCCGGAGAGGACGCGCGCCGACACGCTCTCGCTGGACATCTTCGGCAATCCCGTTCGCCTGCTCGATCTCACCGGGTACCACGTCGTGACGTTTTCTGATGAGCCGAGCGCGCTGGCGGCCGTGCCCACGCTCGCGCTCAACGATCACGTTCTTTCCGTCGAGCACATACCCGCAGGCATACCCGTCTCCTCAGACACCTACTGGGACTACTGGCCTTGCCAGCCGGTGCACTACAACGCCGAGTGGTTCATGGACAACCAGGGGATCATGTCCGGATATGGGAACTGCCAGAACGCCACCTCCGGCTCGGACATCGGCGTGTTCCACAACGAGGTCTGGTGGCCGCTGCCGGAATACTACGGGCGGCAGATCACGATTGCCTGCGTCGACGTGGGGGTCCGCGACGATCACGGGGATCTGGAGGCCCTCAACAAGTACCTGTCGCTATCGGAACGGCAACTCATCGAGAGCTATCCCGAGACCTCGGACTTCTGCGGAGCCCACGGAACGCGGATGGCCGGATATGTGGCTGCCACCGCCGACAACGAGATCGGCATCGCCGGGGTCTGCTCGTTCTGCAACATCCTTGACCTCTATTCCCCAAACGCGCGCGAGGACTACTGTAGTCAGCCGGAGGCCGATCGTCAGTGCGAATCCGTCTACGTCGGCGCCGCAGCGGAACACATCGATCACTCTGTCTTGGTGGACGCCTGCCCCTTTGTCTACAACCTGGAGTTTGCCGGTTCTTCCTCCTCAGGGATCGCCCCCTGCATTGAGGGCCTGTACAAGGCGATTTGGAATCGGTACAAGGAAGGCCGAGTCTCCGTCGCGCCATCAAGCGACCAGAATACCGTCACGCCCATGCGCATCGGACCGGCCGATGTCCCGTTCGTTCTCGGGGTCGGCGGCGCCACCTGGGATGATCGGTTCTGGGCACGCCGGACTTCCTGCAGTGTGAACGACACAGTACCTGTGTTCGCGCAGCCGGGAACAGGAGTCGGCCCCGGTGTCGTTTCCATCTGCGCGCCCGCCAGCGGGACGATGGTCAGCCTGCACCACCTTCCAAACGCGGCCTGTGACTCGGTTCTCTACGCGAGCGGCGAGGGCAAGTGCTCCAGCGCCTGCGCCCTCGTGGCCGGCGTCGCCGGGTACCTGCAAGAGGCGGCGAACATGTTGGAGCCATATGGATCGTGGCTCACGAGCGACGACTTGATGGGGATCATCGAAGCCTCCGCCCGTCCCTTCAGCGAGAATCCGCTGATCACCACGGACTGCGCGGCGTGCACGCGGGAGGTGTTCGGCCCGGGGATCGTGGATGTGGGCAGTGCCATCGAGCTGGTCCGCATGCGGTGGTCCGGGCACTGGTACGAGCGGACGGCCAAGAAGGGGGACCCGTTCGTGCTCAGCTGGCAACGCCAAGACCGTATCGTCCACCCGGACCACTTCTATTACCTGGTTTCCACCATCACCGCGGAGGTCCAGCTATCGCAGTGCGACGACGCGGAGCTTCCTCCATTCTGCGGCTGGGTGCGCAGGATCCCGTCTCGGTCATACGAAGAGTACTTCGACTGGATACCTCAACAAGACGAGGGCCACGGTCGCCTCAACTGGGACCTGGCGGAGGAGGGGGTCACTGGCTGCTCCATGGGAATGATCGATCAGACGACGGGCATTGTCCGCATCACGGGATGCACGTATGGGAGGCGGCACCCCACTGATCCCCCCGACGTGTACGAGTGGGTCAACGGCCTGGAGCCCGACAGCCTCCAGATGAAGTACGTATGCGCGGTGTCCGGCAGTGCAGGAGTGGATGAAGCCAGCGCGATCGAAGAAGCCACGGATTGGAGGGTGCTTCGGGTACGGGCAGACGCCGGGGACCAGTGGTCCATCCAGTATCGCGCGGGAACGGTGCCCCAGGCTGAGCTGGTGGTGTTCGATACCGTGGGCCGGCAGCGGGCGCGCGTTCGATCGCTGGATGCCTCGCCCGGCGTCCACGAGGTCCGGTGGCGGGCAGCATCGGAAGATGGCCGGGCGCTTCCCTCGGGGGTCTACTTCCTTCGCCCCAAGGACGGCCCGGCGAATCGGTCCGTCAAGGTCATCCACATCCATTGAGAGGTGCAGCATGAAACGCAAGTTTCACCCGTTCTTTTTCCTGGCGCTGTGGCCTCTCGTCAGCGCGTGCCCTGCGTCAGGGACGACCTGGATTGTGGAGCATGATCCTGCGCAGCCGACAGACCAGATCGGCGCCGTGGTGGCCGGTGCGGCCTCGGGCGACACGATCCTGATCGGCCCCGGTCGGTACTTCGAGCACATTCCGCT
>CAYYQN010000114.1:0-7909 GCA_964473865.1 uncultured bacterium
CCCCGCCGACGTACGGAGGCCCGGTCGACAGACAGCGCCCGCGCCATGCCGCCGCGTTCATTCGCGCCCGCGAGTCTTCGAGTCGAACTACCACTGGCACGAGATCGACCGCCGCCGATTCCGCTTCCTGCCTGGCCAGGCGCGCCATGAGCCGGTGCGCTATCGCCAGGTCGTGCGCTGGCGGGAGTGGCAGTCCTGCTGCAGCAGCCTGCGGCCGTTCCTGCCCCTGACGGTCGGACGCACCCGGCTGCAGATGTACGAGCTCCGGGTCCGCTGACGGGGACGTCCCGGATTGCCTGGGCCTGACATGACTGGGGCGCCTCAAGGTCCCGATGCAACGCGGCAACTCCTGGTGCCGCCTCCGGCAGCTAACTTGTTGAAAGAAAGTCCTTGGGCCCCTCGACCTGCGTGAGGCGGTCCGGTCGCCCTCCGGGCCGCAGCATCGGACAGAGATCCAAACGAATCATCGTGACCATGGCTCGACCGATTGGCATTTGCGCGGGGAGGTCGTATTCTCGGGTTCATGCGCCCACGTCTGCTTCTCATCACTTTGTACCCATCCACCTTCGTTCAAGACGATTGGGAGATCTTAAGGGACCGCTACGAAGTGAGGCGTTTTCTGTTCGCGCCGGGACTCTCGCGATCTCGGCTGGCTCGCACGGCCGGGCTCGTCGCCTTGGTCATCCGCCAGCTGGCGTGGTTGGCCAGGGAGTTGCCGCGGTCCTGTGTCGTTTACGGGTGGTTCGCTGACCAGCACATGGTCCTGCCGGTGCTCCTGGCGCGGTTCTGGAGGCGTCCCGTGGTGGTTGTCCTCGGCGGCTTCGACGCCAACCACTTGCCCGAGTATGGATTCGGGGTCTTCCATAGCCGATGGCGCGGACCACTGGCCCGAATCGTGGTCCGGAAGTGCACCCTTCTGCTAGCCGTTACTCCGGGACTGATTCGGTCAAAGGATCGTTTCGCCACTTGGCCGGAACCGCGAGACAACGGAATCCTGGCTCACGTTCCCGGGCTCCGCACCCCGTACCAGGTGCTTCCCACGGGGTTCAATGCCGAAGCCTGGCCGCTCGGACCCATGTCCCGGCTCCCGTCCGTGTGTACCTCTGCCTGGGTGACCTCGGAGAGAACTCTCCTGATCAAGGGACTGGACCTCTTCTTTGAGGTCGCACGTCTGCTTCCCGACGTACCGTTCGCCGTGTTGGGTGTGCATGACAGCTATGTGGACGCGCTGCGGCGGCGCTACCGGCCGCCGGAGAATGTCCAGCTCGTTCCGCCCCATCCGCGAGAGACACTGCCGAGCGCGTATGGCGGCGCGTCCGTCTATCTGCAGCTCTCTCGCACCGAAGGAGGTCTCCCCATGGCCCTGGGCGAGGCTATGCTGTGCGGATGCATTCCGGTTGCCAGTCGGGCTGGGGGGATGCCGGATACCGTTGGCGAGGCCGGATTCATCGTGGACTCACCTGACCCGGTTGCGATTGCCGGGGTTGTGCGGAGAGCTTTGTCTCTGGCGGCTGATCCGAACGGAGGACCGGCGGCGCGCTGTCGAGCGCGTCAGAGAATCGTGGAGCGGTTTAGCCGGGCGCAGCGCGCAGCTCAGCTATTGGCCGTGCTCGATCGGATTCATGCGCCTTCGGAGTCGTAACCTGGCCATCTCCGAAGCGATCGACTCGTTCGATGGGAGTCTTCAGGACCTGATGCCATGACGATGACCCTTCGTGTAGTCCGGGGTCCCCTCACCGATGCCGAGCTCGAGTCCGTCGGGCAGACCTACGGCCGGGTCGACCCTCGGTACCGGTCGGTTGGATTCTGTCGAACGCTGTTCAACCAGAACCCGTTTGGATTCTCCTGGCACGCCTTCGTATCGGATGGCGGGACTGTGGTCGGCCACTATGCGGTCATCCCCTTCCGGGTGGTGGTGAAGGGTGAACAACGCGTCTCCGGAAAGGGCGAGGCCCTCTTCCTGGCAGAGTCGCATCGCACGGCCCTGATCCACTTGCAGGACGGTCCGGTCCCAGTAGGGCTCGCGCTGATTTGCGAGCTCCACGATCACGTTCTCGAGCAGGAGATCTGCGTCCTGCACAACATCACCAGTCGGGACGTCGGCATGCTGCAACGGATGTCTGGTTTCACTTGCGTCAAGGTCGTCCGCGACCAGCTGCATTTGCTGATTGATCCGTCTCATTTCCCGTCAACGAGGACATCACGTGCCAAGGTTCTGGCGGCGCGTTGTCTGGCGGACCTGCAGCGTCGGGCCTCGATCCTCGGCACTGCCGTATCGACTTGGGGGCGAGCTCCGGAGCTCCGGGTGACTCCTACGCGCGATCTGCCGGCACCGCTCCGTACCCCAAGCCCGGCGGATCCCTGGTCACTGTCCCGATGGGGAATCTCCAGGGATGCGGCGACGCTGCAATGGCTGCTGGATCTGGGCCGCATCGAATTCCTGTCCATCGCGGCCGCTCCGGATCGTTTCGCGATGGTGAGCCGGGGAGCGGTCCGCGAGATGCTGCAATGGGCAGTGCCTCCGGGAGCCTGGAAAGACGGCCTGGCCCTTATGCGCTCGATCGTCAACCGGAGCAGGCAGGAAGGTGCGGCGCTGGTGTCGGTTGACCGGCGCCTGCTGGACCGTCACCCCGACACACTCCGCTCCGCGGTGCGGCTCTTGGGGCTGGTACCTCGGCAGTACGTGACCGAACTCTACGTAAAGTCCGGCGATTCGTTCTTCCGGGATCCTGATACGATCGCCTTTGACCGGCTATTCTATTTGAGTGGTGGCGGGGATCGATGGGCCGGATCGGCCGGCGACCCGCCGCCGGAGGAGGCCCGATGAGCAGACTCTCCCGAGCCGCCATTCACCGGATGATGGCCGAGATACTGACGCGCCGGCAGGAAGACCAGGAATTCGGGGAGAGTGCGACCCTCCGGGAGATCGGATTCCGCAGTCTGGATTTCTCTGAACTGGCACTTCGGGTGGAAGCCGCGAGCGGCGGCGTTCTGCGGTTTGACGGCACGGCGCTGCGTGGCATCCAGACGGTCAAGGATGTGTTGGATTTCATGGAGGAGGCCGTTGGAGGCAGTTCCTAGGCTCGCGAATCTAGTCATCAGCGAACGAGGAACCTCCTCGCTCTCGATTCTGGCCGAGGAGTTCGAGTCGAGGCGGGTTCGTCCGCATGCGGCATCGAATCGCCCCCTGGCGTTCATCTGCCTCACCGGCCTGGACTGCGTGGCCGGGTGCGCTTGTCTGGCTCGGTCCCGCCGGGATGGACTGCTCTTGCCCATCGAGCGGCTGACCGAACCGGTGCGGCGGGGTCTTCTGCGGGCGGGATTCGCATTGGCCGGGGAGGCCGGTCCCCTGGAGGAGGATGCGTCGGCGGAGGCAGTCATGCAGCCGGGCCGAGTGAGCTTGCTGACCTCGGGTACCACCGGAGTCCCAAAGATCATCGCGCACAGCTGGGAAAGCCTGTTCACCACGGGCAGGTCCGAATCGATGCCGCCCCTGCGCTGGCTGATGACCTACCAGGGCGGCACCTATGCCTGGTACCAGATCCTGACGATCCTTCTCTTCCATCCGAATCAGGAGTTGGTGCTCTCGGACGGAACCGACCCCTCGGCGATGATCGAGACGGCCCGGCGGGAGCAGGTGACCGCGATCTCCTCCACGCCCACCTTCTGGCGTGTCGTGCTGCTGCTGACTCCGCCGGAGCGGCTCGCGGCACTCAACCTTCGGCAGATTACGCTCGGAGGCGAGCCGGTGGACCAGATCATCCTGGATCAGATCCGACGGGTTCAACCCCGGGCCCGGATCACCCACATCTATGCGTCGACCGAGGCCGGGGCGGCGATCGTCGTGCACGACGGGCGGGAAGGTTTCCCGCAGAGCTGGCTGGGTTCCGAGCGTCTGCCGTCCGATCCCCAGCGGCCGCAGCTTCGAGTCGAGAACGATGTGCTTTTCGTGCGCTCGCCGCATGCGTCGATTGACCACCAAGCCTGGATTGATACGGGAGATGCGGTTGAGATCCGTGACGGTCGAGTCGTCATCACCGGACGCCGGGACTCTGCGATTGTCAATGTTGGCGGCACCAAGGTTGCCGTCTATGATGTGGAGTGCGCCTTGCGTACGCACGCGCAGGTTGTGTGGTGTCGCGTTTACGGGCGCCCGGCTCCGCTCGTCGGTTCTCTCATTGCGGCCGATGTGGTCCTGAGAGCGCCGTCCCGCGATCACCCGGCGATGGAGGCGGAATTGGATCGCTTCCTCCGATCCAGGCTGCCGGAGGCCGGCGTACCGCGGTTCTGGAGGATCATGGAAACAATCCCCGCCACGCGGAGCTTCAAGACGGAGTTGGCATGATGGGAGAACGTGTGCAAGGCGCCATAGTGGTCAGCGGCGGGTCCCGGGGTCTTGGCTTGGCCCTGGTCAGGCATCTGCTGGCCAAAGGGGTGAACGTGGCAACCTTCGCCCGCCGAGAAACCGCGGATATCCGGGAGCTGTTCGCGGCGCACGAGGGTCGGCTGCTGTTCTCCGAACTTGACGGCCAGGAGCCGGACGGACTTGAGCCCTTTGTGGCGGAGGTCGTCCGGCGGTTCGGGAGAATCCACGGCCTGGTGAACAATGCAGCCGTGGGACAAGACCAGCTCTTGGCCAACCTCCTGCCGGAGCAGATCAACACTCTGCTTGAAATCAACCTCCGGGCACCGATCCTTCTTACCCGGTCGGTCGTGCGCCGCATGCTGCTTGACCACGCCGGGGGCAGGATCGTCACGGTGACCTCGATCTGCGGAGCTCGCGGATATGCGGGACTGACAATATACTCCGCGACGAAAGGAGCCTTGGACGCCTTCACCCGGTCGCTGGCCCGCGAAGTAGGGTCGCGGAACATTCTGGTGAATGCCGTCGCTCCCGGCTTCTTCTTGTCGGAGATCTCTTCGGTCCTCTCCCCGGAACAGGTCGAAGTCATCCGCCGTCGAACGCCGACAGAACGGTCGGTGCAGGTCGAGGATGTCCTTCCCTTGATGGACCTGCTGCTCTTTGGCGACATCAACCTCACGGGGCAGGTCCTCGTGGTGGACGGGGGGATGTCCGTCTAGATGGGCCGGCTCCCGGAGCTGCCGGCAGCCTGGGGGAAGGCGGAAATCCGCCGCGCCGGTCCAGTGCCTCCAGGGTGGGCGCGCTCGTACGATCATCGAGGCCGGGTGATGATCTGGCAGCCAGGAGAGATCTGCGGCCTTGGCGATCGGTTCGCGTGTGACCTGGAGTCAATTGAGCGATTCGACGACGCGACAAGACAGCTCTTTAGCTGCTACTCCGCGGACCTGCCACTTCTGTGGGTGTCGACCGAGGTGGTGGCCAAGCTGCTGGACACGCCAATGCTGGAATTCTGGAGGACGTTTGGCTTCATCGCCACCCCCGTGGGTTGCGACTTCTCCCTGGACCTGACAGAGTACGGTGGGAACGGGTGGGCGACCATGCGCATGGAAACCGTCAGCGGAGGCCGCCGGGTCGCCGGCTTTGGTCGGTTGTCCGGCTGCAGGAACCGCGGGGAGAGACGGCCATGATCCGTGTGTACATAGACGTTCCAGATGAATGGGCGTCCCATGCGCGCTATGCTCTGTGCGCCACGCTCGAACGCTGCTCGGTGCCAATCGCGTTCGTGTCCTCGCGGAGCGCCGCGGACCTGTGTTACGGCCACTTCAGTGGAGCCACTGGTGGAGCAGCGGTCCAACTGCCGTTTGATGCACTGCTGTATGAGCCCGACACGGTGTGTCAGTCATTCCGCGATGATTCCGGTCGACTTCTGTGGGGAACCCTCGGCCGGGAGGACGCGCGGGCGCCGGATCTGGTAGGTGGCGTCTACCGGCTACTGGTGCTTCTGGACGAGCGCCAGATCACTCCGGAAGCCCGGGACCGTCGGGGCATATTCGTCACGGCGGCACTACCGGCCGCCAGGCGAGAGGTGGCCGCGGAGCCCCTCGTGGAGAACCACGCCGCCGCGCTGCTCGACCTGCTGATGCGGCACTTCCCAGGCCTGTCGGATCTGCGTGTGCCCTTGTGGCCCGAGGGGAAGCAGTACGCCGTGTTGCTGTCCCACGACGTGGACGCGGCTGACTTGAGCGCACCGCTGGAACTCGCAAACAACCTGGCCCGGGGACTGAAACGAAGAAGCCGGGACAACATATACATGGCGGCGCTCGGCCTGAAGTACCTCGGGCGCCGATCCGCGAATCCGCTGTTTGCCTTTGGCCGCTGGAAAGAGTGGGAGTCGGAGCGACATGTGCGGAGCATCTTCTATGTCTTCCACCGGCCCGCAGGAGTCCGGCGCGATTGGGACGATTGCCGATCGGATTTGAGTGGCAGAGGTACGAACTGGCCGCTGCTGCGGGAGATGGCGGACCACGGCTGGGAATTCGGACTGCATCCTTCGATCCATGTCAAGGATACCCCCGGCGGCTTCGTGTCCGCCAAACGGTGGCTCGACACGCGCCTGGGCCGCCCTGTTCACGGGGTTCGCCATCACTTCTGGGCGCTGGACTGGCAGAAGCCCCACCGGACCCATCGGCAGCACGCGGAGGCCGGGTTCCTTCATGATAGTTCGATCGCCTGGCGAGATCAGCCGGGGTTTCGGGCCGGAACCGCCTTGCCGTACTTCTCATTCGATCCGGAGAGAGGGGAGACGTTGCCGCTTCTTGTCCTCCCGTGCAACGTGATGGACCGACACGTATTGTACACCGGCGTCGGTGGTGTGCGATCGGAGCTGTCGGACGCGATCGCGAGCGGTGGGGCGTCCCTGGACCAGGTAAAGAAGCATCAAGGCCTCCTGAATCTCAACTGGCACCAAGAGACGGCATGGAACCGCTGTGTGTACCGGGACTTCCTGACCGCGCTCGACCATGTCCTGGCGAAGGCGGTGCATGATGAGGGAGCCTGGTTTGCCACTCCCGATCAGCTCCATCGGCGTTGGCTGGATCGCAGAGCGCGGCTTGTCCATCCTTGACCGGACCGCGCGGGCCGGATGGCGGGCCTCAAGGGACGAGACGCCAGGACGCTGGCACGGCCTGACGCTTTCCCTCCAGCCCCAGATCGCCGAATTGCTGGAGAGACGGAGAGTTGCTTGACCCAAGATCCCGCACGGCGGTACAATCGAGGCGCAGCATCCTCCAGCAGCGGGCGACGTAAGAAGGGGGATTCCATGCGGTGTCGACGCTCGTTCCAGATTGCGGTCTCGGTCTTCCTCCTGGTCCTCGCGCATCCGGCCATGTGTGCGATCCTCGTGGTCAGTCCGCAAGGCGGGGACTACCACTCCATACAGGAAGCGATCACAGCGGCTCAGATCGGCGATGAAATCCAGGTCCACGCCGGGACCTATCTGGAGAATCTGGATTTCCTGGGTAAGGACCTTTGGGTGCACAGCACAGAGGGATCCGGGGTCACGACTATCGATGGGAGCGACGGCAGTGCGGATTACGGAAGCTGTGTAGTGTTCCTTTCCGGGGAATCGAGGGCGGCGGTCCTTCAGGGCTTCACTCTTCGGGGTGGGACTGGCTACCTGGACCAGGGGTATGCAAAGGGTGGAGCCGTCTTCTGCCAGCAGTCTTCTCCAACGCTTCGGCAATGCACGCTCATCGAGAACGCGGCGGCCAGTGGCGGGGGTGTCTGGGCTGCCTACGGAGATCCAGCTTTCGACCACTGCGAGTTCCGTGACAACTTTGCCTCCGAGTATGGCGGGGCCTTCGACGGACCCTACACCTCCCCGGTGTTCCAGGCGTGTCTTTTCGAGTGGAACTACTCGGGATTGGGACCGGGAGCGGTCGGGATCGACCGGACCTCTCGGGGGACTATCGATGAGTGTGTCTTTCGCAACAACCGAGGAGGTATGGGGGGCGCCATCTGCCTGGGTCACCTGGGCGCGGACGTCAG
>CAYYQN010000115.1:0-7421 GCA_964473865.1 uncultured bacterium
CCCCTACCCGGCGCCGGATGGAGTCGATCCACCTCCAATCTTCCGACCACAACCTGAGGAATCCGGTTCGTGGTGTATCCTCAGGCCCGGGATTGTCCCCATGGATCAACCAGGAGACTCGATGGACGGCGAGGTTCGTGATCCCGGCGCGCTCTTCGGGAAGTCGAGGCCCAAGGCGGGCCGGCCGCACCGGTGGGGCGTCTCCCTGCTCGCCCTTCTGGGCGCCGGCCCAGCGGCGGCGGATTCCTTGTCGGTTGCTCCCCTGGCCGTGGCTTGCGACGAAATCGACGAGGGTCAGCTGGTCCGCGTTCTGCTCACGGCCGGTGGGTGCATCGAAGCGCCCTTTGCCGGCTGTGACGATGGTGGTCTCCTGCTTCTCGCGGATGGCGTCGAGCGGGCGATGCCGTTCGCGGAAGTGGCGGGCATCTGGAAGCGGGACCGCGACACGGCTCGCGGGGCGGGCGTGGGAGGTGCCGTCGGAGCGATCGGAGGGGGGATCTCCGGGCTCCTGCTGGGATTGCTCCTGGACGCGCTGGGAGAGTCGGGCGAGGAGATCAACGTCGCGGAAACCGCGCTCGCCGGCGCCGGGATCGGGGCCGCCGGAGGGGCGGTGACCGGGGCGATCGTCGGCGCGGCCATTCCCCGGTGGCGTCTGGTTCATGCTCGCCACGGTGTGCCGACCCGAGCCCCGTCCGGAGACCCGTCGGCCGGGACGAGAGCGGGCGCGCCCGAGGCCGGGGCCGTGAGCGAAGGGACGGCCGATCTGAGATCCCAGGCCGGGCGAATCGGCTCGATCGCGCTCGCGCTGGGTCCGGGCTGGGGCGAAGGAAGCCGTGATGCGGGCTTTGCCGGAACGCTGACCCTGGCGGCCGACTTCGCCTCTGGGGTCTCGATCGGCCTCGAGTCGGGAACCGTGGACGCCGGACCGCAGAAACGGCCCGAGGGTCCCGTGCCGCTCGACGTCGGGTACGCAACCGACAGCCAGGTGAAGTTCGGAGGCGCCCTGGTGCGCTACACGATCCGGGTCGGCTCGATCCAGCCCTACGTGGTCGGCGGGCTTGCGGGGTACTCATGGGAGGACGGCTTTGTCGGCGCCAGTCTCGGCGCCGGGCTCGGGCTTCCGCTGTCCCGACGCCCCGTCGCCGCCCGCCTGGAGTACCGCCGTCACGACAACATCCAGAACCTGGTCGGAGTGGACCCGGGGTTCTCCACGCTCACCGTGGGGATCGGCTATTTCTGGTGACGCGCGTCTCCGCCGTCCGCCCCGCGCCCCGGTATTCTTTTGGGAGGAAGCATGCCCCAGCGCTCGGACCAAGGGCCTTTGATCGAACAGGTACGGCAGCGCACTCGTGCCCGGCACGAGGAGATCGTGCGCTTCATGCGGGACATCTGCGCCATTCCGTCCACGGAATCGCTGATCGGCCCGGTGGGCGAGCGCATCCAGCAGGAAATGCGCGCCCTGGGTTTTGACGAGGCCCGCTTCGACAAGATGGGCAACACCATCGGGCGGATCGGAAACGGTCCGCGAGTCATCGTGTACGACTCGCACATCGACACCGTGGGAGTCGGAGAGCGCGCGGAGTGGGCGTGGGATCCGTTCGTCGGCAAGGTCGAAGACGGCCTCCTGTACGCGCGCGGCGCCTGCGATGAGAAGGGGAGCACCCCGGGCTTCGTGTACGGTCTGGCGATGGCCCGGGACCTGGGCCTCCTGGATGGCTACACGGCATACTACTTCGGCAACATGGAGGAATGGTGCGACGGGATCGCTCCCAACTGCTTCGTGGAGTTCGATCCGGGCGTTCGGCCGGACTTCGTGCTGATCGGCGAGCCGACCCGGATGCGCGTCTATCGCGGACACAAGGGCCGGGTCGAGCTGAAGATCACCGCCCACGGCCGGTCGGCGCACGCGGCTTCGCACCACCTGGGCGACAACGCCGTCTACAAGATGGTGAACATCATTACGGCGATTCGCGAGCTCGATCGCCGCTTGCCGCGCCATCCCATCCTGGGGAAGTCGACGGTGGCGGTCACGGATGTGGAGGCGCGAACCGCGTCGATCAACGCCGTTCCCGATCAATTCACGATCTACCTCGATCGACGGATCACCATTGACGAACCCCGGGAGAAGGTCGTGTCGCAGATCCGGGGCTTGATTCCCGATTACTTGCAGGATGAGATCCGGGTGGAAGAGCTGTTCTACGACCAACCCAGCTACACCGGGTTCAGCCTCCCGGTGGACAAGTACTATCCCTCCTGGATTCTGGAAGGTGCGCATCCGCTGGTCCACGCCGGGCAACGGGCCGTGAAGGCACTCTGGGGCGAGACCCGGGAGCTGGGCACCTGGGACTTCTCGACCAACGGAACCTTCTGGGCCGGCAAGGCGGGCATTCCCACGATCGGGTTCGGGCCCGGCGATGAGACGACCGCCCACATGATCAACGAGTGCGTGCCGCTGCAGGACGTGGTGGATGCCACGCAGTTCTATGCGCTGCTGCCGTGGTTCCTACGCGAGCCGGGACGAACGACCTAGCAGTCTGCTAGAACAGGCCCGTGATGCGGCCCTCCGCGTCAATGTCGATGCTCTCGGCGGCCGGCGCCTTGGGCAGCCCGGGCATGAGCATGATCTCCCCGCACACCGCGACCACGAACCCCGCCCCCGCCGACAGGAACAGGAGGTCGACATCCACATCGAAGTCGCGCGGCCGCCCCAGCGCCTTGGGATCATCAGATAGCGAGTTGGGAGTCTTGGCGACGATCACGTGCAACTTGTCGTAACCGAGCTCGTTGAAGAGCTCGATGTCCTTGCGCGCCTGGCGGGTGTAGTTGATGCGTGCGGCACCGTACATGCGGGTGGAGATCGCCTCGATCTTGCGCGGGATGCTCCATTCCGGCTCATAAATGGGCTTGACCTTGGCCCCGGACCGGGTGGCCTGCGCGACTTCGCGGGCCAGCTCCTGGCACCCCTCGCCGCCGCGGTTGTACGGGTCACTGACAAACGCCTTCACGTTGCGGGAAGTGACATGCTTCACCGTGAGCTGCAGCTCCTCGGAATCGTTGTCCGGGAAGTAGTTGACGGCAACGATGAGGGGCACGCCGAACGCCTGCATGTTCTCGATATGCTTGTCCAGGTTGTCGAATCCTCTGACCAACGCTTCCAGGTTCTTTTCCGCGGGGCTGTCTTTCCCGGCCCCGCCGTGGTACTTGAGCGCGCGGAGAGTGGTGACCAGCACCACCGCGTCGACATTGAACTTTCCCGAGCGGCTTACGAAGTCCAGGAACTTCTCCCCGCCGAGTTCGGAGGCGAAGCCGGCTTCCGTGACCGTGATCTCCGAGAGGGCCTGGGCCAGGCGGATCGCCTGGATGGAGTTGGTGCCGTGGGCGATGTTCGCGAACGGTCCGCCGTGGATGATGGCCGGAGTACCCTCCGAGGTCTGGACGAGATTCGGCTTGATCGCGTCCTTGAGCAGCAACGCCATGGAGCCCACTGCCCGCAGATCGGCGGCGGTGATCGGCTTGTTCTTCGCCGTGTAGCCGACAACCATGCGGGCCAGACGGTCCTTCAGGTCCTGGAAGTCCTCGGCCAGGCAGAGCACGGCCATGACTTCCGAGGCCACGGAGATGTTGAAGGCGTCTTCGCGGGCGAATCCGTTCTGCCGGCCGCCCAGGCCGATGACGATCTCGCGCAGGGCGCGGTCATTCATGTCGATGACCCGACGCCAGGCGATGCGCCGGGTGTCAATCCCCAGGGAGTTGCCCTGCTGGATGTGATTGTCGATCATTGCCGCCAGCAGGTTGTTGGCCGTGGTCACGGCGTGGATGTCGCCCGTGAAGTGCAGGTCGATCTCGTCTTTGGGCAGGACCCGGGAGGCGCCGCCGCCGGTGGCGCCTCCCTTCATGCCGAACACCGGCCCGAGCGAGGGCTCGCGCAGAGTCACGATCGACTTGACCCCCTGGCGGTTCAGGGCCAT
This sequence comes from uncultured bacterium, assembly GCA_964473865.1. Lineage (GTDB taxonomy): Bacteria > Eisenbacteria > RBG-16-71-46 > CAIMUX01 > CAIMUX01 > CAIMUX01. Next base: position 3,969 of record CAYYQN010000115.1, read on the forward strand.
GGAGAGGCCGATCGCCATCGTGGTCTTGCCTTCGCCGGCCGGGGTGGGCGTCGTGGCCGTTACCAGTACCTGGCGGCCGCAGCTCTCGCAATGGGCCAGGCGGCGGGCCAGCGACGGCTCCAACTTGGCCTTGTAGGGGCCATAGTAGTAAAGCTCTTCTTCGGCAATGCCGAAGCGGGTGGCGACTTCTCGGATTGGCAGCATGCGATCGACCATGGCGTTGCGTTTCCTCCTGGTGGCCGGATTGTCGGCCACCAGAGCGGAGAACGCAAGTCTCGAAGCCGGCCGCGAACCGGGGGCGCGGAGTAGTGCGCCGCGGTTGGCGCCGCGGGGCCGATCCTCGTCGCGAGCCGGGGCGGAATCGGCGTCAGAGACCGGCAGCGTACAGCAGCAGCGTCTTGAGGGAGTCGAACGCGGCCGGACGGGCGAGATCGTGAACCGTCAGGTTGTAGACGGCCAGGCGTTCGTTCTGCGGTCCGAGCACCACGACATCGCGCCAGATCACGTGCCAGTCGGTCCAGGCCTGCTCCTCCGGAGTGTCCTGCAGCCAGGGCAAGGCCCGGCCGAGGGTGATGGAGGCGTTGCCGGCTTCCTGTCCCGCGGCGTTGATCCCCAGGATCTGCAGCTTGAGCGCGGGATGCTCGGCGGTGATCTGCTGCGCCATCTGGTCCAGGAAGCCGAACTGGCTCCGGCAGTATCCTCAGGTGGAGTGCCCGAAGTACCAGGCAGAGATCTTCCCCACGTAGTCGCGCGGCGATACCGACTGGCCGGCTCGAGGGGAGTTGGGGTTCGCATCAATCAGATGGAAGTCGGACTCTGCCGCGACCGCCGGAGTCTCGCGCCGTGCCGGCTTCGTGGAATCCTCGCAACCGGAGCCGGCCCAGGCCCACGCCAGCAAGACGAACACGAGAGCGAACGGGCTGAGTCCCTGGGGGCGGCCCGAGGGTGCGCGCATCGAGCGTGAAGCATGTGGGCGCAGCTTGGGTGGCATCGACCTCTCCGGATCCGAGTCCAAAAGTCGCCAATGGGCACAACCTTGGATTCGATGGACATGGCGCCCCGACGATTGCGCTTCCCTCGCGCTTTCACAGGGTTGCGACTCTGGTTCTCGGATCGCCCGGCGCCGGGGGGGGGCGCCACGTCCCGCGATCTACCGCAGCTTGACGATCTTGATGGTTGAGGTCGAAGCTTGCGGTGTCGTGCGCGATCCGGCTCTCTGGACCCGCAGGAAGTACGTTCCGGCCGGGGCATTCGTTCCGGTGTCCGTGCGGCCGTCCCAGAGCACCACATGGGTGCCGGCCGGCCGGCGCTCCTGGCGAAGGTTCCAGACCCGGGATCCCGACAGGTCAAACAGCTCCAGGAACGCAGTCCCCGTTGCCGGCATCTCATACCGGAGGACGGTAGCGCCCAGGAACGGATTCGGCTCGATACTCAGGTCAGGACCGACCGAGCGCGCCGGCGGATGCGACGCGGAGTCCATCCGGATCTCGAGAAGATGCGCGCCGGGCGGCAGTTCGATCGATTCCAGCGCGCGCATGTCCCAACTTCGATTCCCGTCCACAGTCGCGAGAAGAATGTACAAGCCCGCCGATCCGGCGCCCGGTCCGGCCGTTCGGGCCAGAGGATCCCACGTCAGCTCGCACGGCGCCGCAGGGGAGCGGATCTCCAGGAGCCAACAAGTTGTGTCAGAGCCCGCTGCGCGAACATCCCTCAGCAGGTGGATGGAACGATCGGCCTCGTTCGGGAGATCCGCCAGAAACGCCCCCTCGAGTGCTCGGCCGGGCACGGGTGGAGGAAGCGGCGCATCCCATCGGTCCAGTCCGTCGTGCGCCCCTTCGGCGATCCCCAGCTCCAACCCGGTCCGTTCGAGGCCGCTGCGGATCCACAGAGCGAGCGACCAGGAAGTCGCCGGCTGCGGCGATGGGCGCAGGTCCTTCGTCGCGGCGCCGGAGGCGGCGGATTGCGCCGGCACGAGGAGGTCGATCTCTCGCGTGGTCAGATTCTGCGCCCAGCAGCCGCCCCAGACCTCGAGCCGTTCCGGCGCCAGATCGTAGGGATAGAAGAGCAAAGTGTCGGGAAGCTCCGGCTTGTAGATGTATATCTCGCCGGCCACCAGCCGGAGCGGGTCGGCCGCGGCCTCGTCGTAGCGGTATTGCTGCGAACCATCGCGGATCGCAAGGCGCCGCCGATCCAGGCTGACCGCATACCCGGCGGGGTTGCCAACCATGTTCCACCCCGGCTGCAGGGTCAGTTCGAATGAGCCGCCGACCTCGGGCGGCGGGAAGTTGGTCTCGCCGCTCAATGACCAGGAAGCCTGCGTGCCCGCGAATCCGATCCAGTACGCTTCTCCCGGCAGGAATCCCTGCGGGTGTTGGGCCTCCACCATCCGGTATGCCTCGAGTCCGGGATCCCAGCGGCCCATCTGCCAACTCGTGGGACCGGAGGGGCCGAAACGTTCCCGGAGCAAGGTCCAGAGGTCCGCGCGTTGATCGCAGAGGAACGGCGTCGAGATCATGCGGATGGTTTCCGCCGGGATCGAAGGCATGACGGCGCTGCCGCGCAGCGGCAGGCGTTCGGGTTGCAGGGAGTCGCCGAAGCATCCGTGGAAGCCCTGTGGAGCGTCGAGCAGCAAGTAGTACTCCAACCCCCGCAAGGAAAAGTCTGAGGCGTCACACTCCGCTGTCCAGGCCGCCCCCGGAGGCCGGAATGGCTCCATGGCCTTGAACGCGCTGTCACCCGCCTGGCGGTACCTGCCCCGCACCGCGGTGACCCAGGCGGCAGCGTCCACTCGCCATTCATGGAGGACGCCGATCTCGGACAGGGTGACCTCGTTCACCGCGCACTCGCAGGGATTCGGCGTGCAAAGCACCTGACCTTGCCAGCTCATGCCGCCGCCGGCTCGGCAATCTTCTTGGGTTTCGATCGAGCACGAGCCGCTCGCCAGGCAGCAGGCTCCGATCGGCAGCGGGACCGGGCAGGTATGCGCGGTGCAAGGTGAGTCGGTTCCGAGCCACGTGAAGGCGCACGCGGTCTGGGTTGTGATCGCGCAGACGCCGGTTGCGGTGTCGCAGCAGGCTCCGGTTGGGGGCGGTATCGGGCAGGTCGCGGCGCTGCAGGCGAGATCAGCCCCGAGCCAGGAGAATGCGCAGTCGGCCCGGGTTGTCACCGTGCATCCGCCCGTGGCGGTGTCGCAGCAGGCTCCGGTGGGCGGGGGGCAGGGGTTCGGCGCGCAGATCGGCCAATCGGCGTGCCATACGCTGGGGAGCGCACACTCGTTCGCGGGCGTCACCGCGCAGGTGCCTTCGGGCGCACAGCAGGCGGCCGGCATCACGCACGGATTCGGCGCGCAGTTCGTTCCCGGCGTCTGCCAGGCGCTTGGGGCCGCGCACTCCGGTTCGGTGGTCACGACGCACGTGCCGGCCGGTGCGCAACAGGCTGCCGTCGCCACGCAGG
>CAYYQN010000116.1:0-7403 GCA_964473865.1 uncultured bacterium
CGGGCGCCGCAGGCGCCGCCGGCTCGGCGAGCCCGGCCGCGGTGGAACAGATCCGCGTCTCGGCCTGGGAGCTGCCGGCCGACGGCGGGGCCCGCATCGAACGGGGCCGGGATTCCACGGCCATCGCGCCTGGCGATCGCCGATTCCGCCTGGAGCTGCAGGTGCCCTCCGCCGCGCTCTACCTGGTGCAGGTGGAGGCCACCGGCACCCTGGGATCGCCCGCCAATCCGACCACCGGCGGGCTGGTCTTCCTGGGCCGCCAGCAGATCGCGGATGTCCAGGCGGGAGACACCCGCACCATCGAGATCGCCCTCGCGCGGGCGGTGCCGGTCGTGACCGGGCTGCGTGTTCCCGCGGGGCTGTCGCTCAGCTGGGAACCTGTCCTGGGGGCGCTCCGGTACCGACTCCAGGAGACCCTGCTCTCGCCCCCCCAGGTGCAGGAGACCGTCACCCTGCGCACCGACACCCTCGTCGTGCTCCCACCGCATGCCAAACCGACGGAGCCGGAGCAGCGGGCCTACCGCGTGCGCGCGGAATTCGGCGACGGCCTCATCGGCGCCTACAGCGAGAGCATCGCCGTGTCGGTGCCCGAGCCCACGGCGCCCGCCGCGATCGCGGACCTGGCGGTCGTGCTCGGAACAGCCGATGCGCTCCAGCTACGATGGACGGCGACCGGCAACGATGAGAGGGTCGGACGCGCCAGCGTCTACGACCTGCGCCGCTCCCTCGCGCCGATCACCACCGAGGCCGCCTTCTCGGCGGCGTCCGTGGTCTCCGGCGTGCCGCTCCCCCAGGTCTCCGGCCAGGTCGAGACCTTCACCGTCACCGGACTCGACCCGGGGACCGACTACTTCTTCTCAATCAAAGCCGGAGACGAAGCCGGGCTCTGGTCCCCCCTCTCGAACTCGGCCCGGGGGACCACGCTGCCGCTGCCGCCGGCCGCTCCCCGGGGACTTGCCGCCGTGGCGCTCTCGGCGACTTCCATCGGCCTCTCGTGGGTCGACCAGGCCGTCAACGAGACCCGCTATCGGATCGAGCGGAAGTCGCCGAGCGACGCCGACTTCGTCTTCGCGGACACGCTGCCCGGCGCTTTCACCGACACCGTCCGCTATGCAGACCGGGGCCGGAGCGAGCGTACCCGGTACGCCTACCGGGTGCGGGCCGAGAATGCCGGCGGCGCTTCCGGCTGGTCGAACGATGCCACCGCCCGCACGAAGCCCGAGCCCCCGCGCGACCTGACCGCGGCCGCCGTGGCACCCGACAGCGTGACTCTCGCCTGGAGCTATCCGTTCCCCGACCCCGCGGACGGCTTCCGGCTGGAACGCCGCATCGATGCGGCGGAGTTCGCGGAGATCGCCCAGCCGGCATCCACGGAGCGGGGCTTCGTCGACACCAGCGTGGAGCCGCTCGGCAGCTACACCTACCGGCTTCGGGCCGCGGACGCGGGCGACCTCTCGGATCCGTCAGACTCCGTGCGAGTGACCATGCCGGACCGGCCTCCCCTCTGTCGGATCGATCCAGCCACGCTCGACTTCGATTCTGTGGCCGTCGGGTCCTATGCGGAGCGCGCTTTCACCATCACGAATGCCGGAGGCGGCTTCCTCGACGGTTCCATCTTCACGACCTGTTCCGAGTTCACCATCGCGGCCGGCAGCGGCGATTTCTCGCTCGGCGCCAACGAGTCGCGGTCGGTGACCGTTCGTTTCTCCCCCGCCGTTGCCGGCGTCGCCCAGTGCACGCTTTCTCCCGCCGGCTCTTGTAGCCCCGTCGTCTGCACCGGAGTCGGCGAAGCGCTCCCGCAGTGCACCGTGAGCGCGGAGTCCCTCGCGTTCGGCACGGTTCCGGTCGGCTCCACGGCCGACCGCACGGTCACGGTCACGAACGTCGGAGGCGGAACGCTGTCCGGAACCGTCACGACGTCGTGCTCCGCCTTCTCCGTCGTCTCGGGGGGCACCTACGCTCTCCGGGCATTCCAGTCGCAGGAGGTGACCATCCGCTTCGCTCCCCTGGCCGCCGGTCCGGACAGCTGCGATGCCACCCTCACCGGCGGTTGTGCCTCCGTCGTCTGCACGGGGACGGGGGAAGCACTGCCTCTCTGTTCCGTGAACCCGACCACTCTCGACTTCGGAACGGTCCTCGTGGGCCTCTACGAAGACCGGACCTTCACCATCAGGAACATCGGGGGAGGCACCCTCTCCGGCGACGTCGGAGTCATGGACGGATGCCGGTACTTCTCGATCGTTTCCGGCGGGGGTGGTTTCTCCCTGCGGGGTGGAGAGAGCCTCGTGGTGACGGTCCGGTTCCGGCCGGGAGTGGCCGGATCCGCTGCGTGCAACGTGGACCTTGGCGTCTTTGGCTGTTCCACCGTCACCTGTATCGGGTCCGGCGACGCGACTCCGAGCTGTCTCGTGAACCCGACCAGTGTGGCTTTCGGGATTGTCCCGGTCGGCAGCTCCGCCGACACCACGTTCACGGTCACAAACAACGGGGGCGGCACCCTGCACGGGACGATCAGCGTCGCCTGCGCCTACTTCTCGGTCTTCTCCGGGAGCGGCTTGTCCTTCTCCCTCGGTCCGGGCGAATCCCACACCGCGACGGTGCGCTTCACGCCCGCGGACGAGACGCCCCTGACCTGCACCGTGATGCTGGGCGACAACGAATGCGACGGCATCGCCTGCTCCGGCGCCGGGGAGCTGCACGCCGCCTGCACCGTGGCTCCGACCAGCCTCGACTTCGGCACGATCGAAGCCGGAGAAAGCACCACGCGGACCTTCACGGTCACGAACACGGGCGGCGGCGTTCTCCGCGGATCCATCACTCCCCCCGATTCCCCCGACTTCTCCATCGAGTCGGGCGAGGGAGACTACGCCCTGGGCCCGGGAGAAGTCCACGAAGTGACCGTGGCCTTCGCCCCGAGCACTCCGGGAAGCCATGACGGCTACATCGACGCCAGCTGCAAGGACGGGGTGACCTTGATCGGGGTGGCCACCGACCCGAACGACCACTGGTGGTCGGGCTTCGTCGGCTACGCCCCCAACGGCACGGTACAAACGCTCGCTCTCGACGGATCGAACCTTGCCGTCGGCGGCATGTTCACGAGGGTCGGCGGTCCGACGTCGCAGTCCGTCGCCTGGTGGAACGGCTCCTCCTGGATCGCGCGGAACGACTGGACCTGGGAGCACGTGAGCGCGCTTCGAACCTGGGAAGGACCGCTTGGCTACGGCGCGCTTGCGGCGGCCGGGCTGTTCAGCGACATCGGAATCATGGTCGGGCTGCTGACCGACGGATCCTGGTATGGCCTGGGCAGCCCGTTCACCGGTGGCCAGGTGAAGGTCCTCGCGAACTGGGAGGACAACCTCTGGGCCGGGGGCTCGTTCACGGGCCCCGTACCCCTGCTGACCTACTGGAACACCGACGGCTGGTTCGAAGGCAATGCCGGACTGGTCGCCACCAGCGTGAACGACCTCGAGGAGTTCAACGAATCCCTCTATGCTGCCACGAGCTACAACTCACTCGCCGGCTCCATCGGCGCTCTGTACCGGCGCAGCGGGAGTGCCTGGAGCCTGGTCACGAGCACGCTCAGCGGGACGCCCCTCCTGACCGTCGTCAAGCTGGAGGTCCACGCCGGATCGCTCTACGCTGCCGTGCAGGCGACCAGCGGTTGGTACGTGGCCCGGCTGGAGGGAACCACCTTGGTTGCGGTGGGGAAGGTGGAAGGCGCCTACAACTACATCGCCGATCTGGCGTCCGATGGGCAGCGGCTCTACATCACCGGCGACTTCAGCAGCGTCGGAACTCAAAGCGCGCTGCGCGTGGCCTCCTGGGACGGCTCGGTCTGGCGCGCACTCGGCTCCGGCATCGAGGGGGGCCAGAACCAGCCCGCGTGCATCTTCGCATATGGCGGATCGATCTACGTCGGAGGCAACTTCACGCTCGCCGGCCTGAAGGTCTCACCGAACATCGCTCGCTGGATTCCGTGAGCAGGAGGACTCGATGTCGAAACCGAACCTGATCGTGGTGACGGATCTGGGTCTCCCGGCAGTCGCCCGCGCGCAAGCGCAGGCGACGGAACCCGACGGCTGGCTGGCCGCCCTGGCGCCGTCGGCCACGCTCCCCGCGCCCGGGGGCGGGACCGCGGCCTATGCCTGGGAAGGGGCGAACGACTTCCGGCCCGCCGCAATTGCCGCGCGGATCCCCCGCGCTGTCGGCAGCGAACTCGACCAGATCCTGCACGCGCCGGCGTTCCAGCGGGTGGAGTCGGCCTGGCGCGGGATACGCCTGATCCTCACGCTCGGCGGAGACACGACCGACGTGGAGGTGATGGCCGCCCCCCGAGCCCAGATCGGCGAGGCCCTGCGGGACCAGGTCCTGGATCCCGTGCGGCGCGACGAGCGCAAAGCGCCGCTCTTGATCCTCCTCGACTTCGACTTCGCGCACCAGGCCGCGGACCTGGCGCTCCTCGGAGAGATCGCCGAGATCGCCGCAGAGCTGAATGCGCCCGCCGTCGCCGCCGCCTCTCCGGCGATCTTCGGCTTGCGCCACTTCGCGCACCTGGCCGCCTTCCCCGATCCGCTGGGCGCGATCCAGGGGCCCGCGCACGCCCCCTGGCGGGAGTTCCAGAAGTCGGAGGCGGCACGGTGGGTCACGTTGACACTCGGGAGGTACCTGCAGCGCACCCCCTACGATGACGAGGCGGTGGCGGAAGCCAGACCCGACTCGTTCCTCTGGGGCCGCGGAATCTGGCTGGTCGGCGCCGCCGCCGCGCGCAGCCTGCGCGTGCACGGCCATCCGCTCGATCTCTCCGGACAAGGGGGCATGTTCATCGACATGCCCTCGCGGGGATATCCGAAGTCCCAGAACGAGTCGGTCGCGCTCGCCACCGAGGCGCCGCTCCCGGAGATGCGCGCTTCCGAGCTGGCCTGGGCCGGCTTCACGCCGGTGGCCGGGGTGCTGCGGGCCGGCACGGTGCTGCTGCCGATGGCGGTGACCTGTTCGCGTCTCTCGCCCGGGAAGCTCACTCTGGAAGGGGCGCTGGCGTACCAGTTGCTCGCGGCGCAGCTCGCGTCCTGTCTGGGCGAGGTGCTCAACCGCGGCCCGCTTTCCGAAGCGACCGCGGCGGGGGAACTCCGCGGCGCGCTCCTGGAGAACCTGGGCTCGCTGGCGGGGCCGACCCCGGAAGCCGCGGTCTCGGTCGAGATCGCTCCGGCCGCGCCGGAGCCGGGATCGGTCCCGGTCGCTCGCATCCAGGTCACGCCGCACATCCGCCTGGAGGGAAAGCAGCCCGAGTTCGCCTTCGAGCTGCCGGTGCGGGGGTGAGGGGGGACCAGAATCGACCCTGACCCGGCCGTGAACCAGGCGCGAGCGCGCGCAACAGCCTACGCGGGCGGGTCGCCCGGGCTCGCTTCGGCCAGCCGGCGATCAGCGATAGGCCGCCTTGATCCTCCCCCAGCTCGTCCGCTCGACCGCCGTGGGCTGGCAGGGGTCCGGCTGGCACGACGTGCCGTTGCCCTGGTAGGTGCCTTGCTGCATGGAGCAGACGTACTCCGACACCGCGACGCACGTCCCTCCCGGGAGGCAGCAGGCGCCGGGCGGATAGGCCACGCCGCAACCGGCGTCGAGCGCCCCGATCCGGATCCCGCAGGGGCTGTTCTCCGACAGGCACGGGGAGTTCTCGCTCAGCATCCAATCGCCGGCAGTGGTCTGGCCGCAGTCGCTGGGAGCGCAGAACAGGGGATCGGTGAAGATGCAGTGCGCATCGTAGCTGACCGAGGCGTATTCGACGACGACCCCGCTGGTGTCAATGTCGCTGCAGAGAAGAGACGTGGGCGTCAGGGACACGAAGAGTTCATCTCCACGAAGCGCGCAGTTGCCCCATATCGCACTTCGAGTAATCGAGGCACCATCGGCGGTATAGACTCCACCACCTGCGTCGGCGGCGACATTGCCGGCAACCGTGCAGCCACGGAGCATGCTGCCACCGTTGTCCAGGAACGCTACGCCCCCGCCGGCAATGCCGACCATGTTCCCAGTAATCACGCAGTTCGTGATCGCGACTCCATCTGTATACATCGTGGCGATCCCGCCGCCACCGTCTGATCCGTAATTGCCGGCAATCACGCAACGGTCGACGATACCCCAGAAGACGAGCAGCGCCAGGCCACCCCCGAATCGGGCGCTGCTGGACAGAATCCTGCAGTCCGATATCGTCGGCGAGGCGATGTCGCAGAGAATTCCCCCGCCCTCGAGATCGAACGCGTTGCCGTTCACGATCGTGAGCTTCTCGATCCGTGCCGCCGGAGATTCCCACTGGTGCACGCGGAAGCCGCGCCCGGCGTTTTCGCAGTCGATGATCGTCTGCTCGGGCCCGGCGCTGGACGTGACCACAATATCCTTGCCGGCCAGCTCGATGTTTCGGTTCTCCGGTCCCCGATAGGTTCCGGGGGCGATCAGGACCGAATCGCCTTCTTCGGCGGCATAGATGGCGGATTGGATCGAAGGGTACATCTCGGGTACGCGCCTGAGTGTCGCGTGCGCCGGCCCGCTTGGCGAGCCGCAGAGAATGCAGAGGGCAACCGCGCCGGTGATCAGCGACCGTCCGAGGGACCGTGATGATTCGAGTTGCATGTGTGCCTCCCGCGGGTCCGACGCCTCGTGAGAACCGAGTTCGGTTGGGGCGCAGACCCGCCAAAGTCCCTCGCCTACCGCACGAGCGTCGCGGCATTGCTCCGCACGGAGCCTGCCTCGTCGGTCACGACCAGGTAGTACCGGCCCGATGCGACACGCCGACCCCGGTCATCGCTTCCGTCCCAGAGAATCCGTGTCACGCCCTCCGGAATGGACCGCTCCGGCCAGGACCGCACGCGCCGGCCGTCGACGCCGAAGACCTGAAGATTCACCCGGCCGCGCGAGGTTCGCCTCACCTCCCAGGCTACCCACCCGCCACTGGGGTTCGGGCGGCCGCGAGACAGCGCCAGTTCGGGCACGTAGACATGCTCATTCACACCCGCAGTGGGAGTGAATGAGACACTCGCACTGTCAAGCCCCCCGGTGCCGATGCCCCAGAGCCAGACGGTCATGGCGGATTGGTTCGAGGGCGCGACCAAGTGGAACGGCTTCGCCACCGGTCCGACCGGGGATTCCGTGGCGCGGACGAAGGCGTCGCTGATGACTTGGGTCCGCACGCCGGCCTCCGATGTCGCGATGGCCCGCATCCAACCCGCGTGGGTGACCGTGTCGGTGAAGCTGAACGACAGGGTGTCGACGAGTGCCGGCGGCGACCCCGGAGAAATCAAGAGCTCGGACGAGAACGCCGGGGCAAGCGTGTCACTGGCAAGGATGCAGCTCCTAACCCGCATTATTCGCGAATTTGAGGGACAAGAAAGCCTCCGCGTGGTAGAAAAGCA
>CAYYQN010000117.1:0-7370 GCA_964473865.1 uncultured bacterium
CGGCCAACATCGTGCCCGGAATCGGCTTCTCGCCGGACAAGATGCTGCAGGGCCGGCTGTTTTCCTACGGCGACGCCCAACGGTACCGGCTCGGTGTCAACCATCACCTGATCCCGGTGAACGCCTCCCGGTGCCCGACCCACAGCTACCATCGGGACGGCGCCATGCGGGTCGACGACAACCACGGCGGCACGCTCGGCTACGAGCCCAACAGCTACGGCGAGTGGCAGCAGCAACCCGGCTTCGCCGAGCCGCCGCTCAAGCTCGAGGGCGCCGCTGATCACTGGGACTTCCGCGCCGACGACGATGACTACTACTCGCAGCCCGGGCGGCTCTTCCGCCTGATGAAGCCGGCGCAGCAGAAAGTGCTGTACGAGAACACCGCCCGCTCGCTGGGCGATGCGCCCAAGGAGATCAAGATCCGGCACATCGGGAACTGCCTGAAGGCGGACCCGGCCTACGGCGCCGGGGTCGCCAAGGCGCTCGGCATCTCGCTGAGTGACGTCAAGAAGAAGTAGCTCGCCGGAGGGGTCGGTCACCGAACGGATGACCGACCCCTTCCTGTTTCAAGCGCCGGCACGGGGTCCGGGCTTCACCCGGCCTACCTGCTCTTCCCTTCCAGCTCCAGGTCGAGGTGCTTCAGCTTTTCCAGCCGCTTCCGCAATTCGTCCCCTTCGCGCGTCAGCTTCTCGACTTCCTGCCGGAGATTGGCGTTCTGGGACTTCAGTTCGCGGTTGGCCCGTTGCGATTCGGTCGTGGAGGCGAGCAGAGCCACGAGGGAAGCCGCCTGCTTACTCCATGGGCTGTCCGGATACTCGCTCTGCAGGCGCTCCAGCATCTGCCGGCCGGAAGCCGTCGCGTCGGACTCCGCTCCCAACCGAAGCAGCGCGAGCCGAAACCAGGCTTCATCCGTCACTCCCGGCACTCCGGGCCCGGCGGTGATCTCCGCCAGCAAGGTCGTGGCCTCTCCGGTCCGGCCTCCGGCCAGAAGCGCCACGGCGTCCGCCAGCCTCCGCTCCGGACTCCCGCTGTCCGACGGTCCCTTCGGCTTCGGTCCGGCGGCGCAACCCAGCACGAGCAGCGCGGAGACGATCGCGACGACAATCCGCCTCATCGGCTCGCCTTGCGCCGATTCACCAGGTAGTTGCTGCCCGGCATGCTCTTGACAAACTCCTTGATCTCCGCGGCCGCCTTGGCGATCTCGATGGCCGAATCGAATTCGCCTTTCTGACAGAGTAGCACGGCGATGGAGATCGTCATGATCGGAAACGTGCGCGGGACCCCATAGCGGTCGACCCCGTCGGTGGCCCCTCGTTCCAGGTCCGCCGCCGAGTAGTGAGCGGCGACCATCTCGTGGAATCTCTCGATCACTCCGTTGCACACCTGCGGAATCCGGTCGGGAGCCACAATCATGACGAAGTCGTCACCGCCGAGATGGCCCACGAACGCCTCGGGATCGCCGCGCTGCTCGACAACGTGGTAGATGATCTCGCCGGTGCCCCGGATCACATCGTTGCCCTTGATGTAGCCGTAACGGTCATTGTAGGCCTTGAAATTGTCGAGGTCGGCATAGCAGACGGCAAACGACTCTCCCGCGGCCACCCGCCGGGACAGGGCGCGTTCGACGGCGATGTTGCCGGGAAGGCGGGTGAGCGGACTCGCGTCCAGGCTGAGCTGTTCCAGAACCTTGAGGCGGGCGGCCATGGCGGTGAAGTCCTGCGCCAGGTCTCCGATCTCGTCCCCCGGCGGAATCTGCGGATCGTGGTCGAAGTCGCCCTCGGCGATCCGGTGCGTCGCCTGCTTCAGCTTGTGGATGGCCCTGGAGATCGTGTAGATGAAGAACCCCGCCACGCCGATGGCCAGCAGGAAACCGGTGACCGAGAGGACGAGAGCCCAGCGGGTCGTCGTGCGCTCCCGGTCATCCGCCGCCTTGAGCCGCTGTTCCAGGCGAGCCCGCTGACCCGCGGCCACGCGGTCGATCGCCTCGGTCACCTTTTCGGCCGGGGGCCCCAGCGCCGCATCATCTCCCCGGCCGCTCTGAAAGAGGCTGTCGGCGGCGGCCTGATACTCGCGGTAGACCGCGGCCAGCCGCTCCACGTCCGGTCCCGGCTTCTGCTCTCGGGTCTGCCGGAGAAGGTCGAGGAAATCGGCCTCCCGGCGGTGGAAGAGCTCGGCGAACTCCTTCTCCTGGAGGATCGCGTACTTCCCGGTGTAGCGCTGCTGGGCGACGATCGACTCGCGCATCCTCCCGGTCAGGCCGATGAGGGCCAGATCGCTCTCGGCGATCTCGCGGGCGGAACGGTGCAGGGAGTTGAGCCCCATCACCGCGTAGACCAGGGCCCCCACGGTGAAGAACGCCATGGCCGCGTAGCTGAAGATCAGCTTCTGGACGAGAGTGAACCTGGACCTGCTCTGCCACGGCGTCATGATGCGGCAGAGGGTACACCATCCGCTGCTTCCCTACAGCTCCACAGAACTCCACCGGGTGAGCGCTTCCGAATCGAACCGGATGATCGAAGCGCCGATGGGCCGGCCGGCCGCCGTTTCGGCTTCGCTCCGCAGCCAGCCTCCCGTGTTGTGCACCGCGATCGTCTTCCCGGTGCACTCGAATCGGATCACCGGGGACGCGGGGCCCTCCGCCGTCGGGCCGATCGGCGTCGGAATGTGGGTATGGCCGAAGACCAGCCGGGTCACGTCCGGCACGTCGAGCCGGTGCTGCTCCCGGAGGGAGCGCATCTCCAGCTGGCCGGCGCGGAGGTAGGTTCGCAGATTCGCACGCACGGATGGGTCCCGGAGGAAACTCTCGTTGCCCCGCGGACCCTGGTCCTGACCCGACCTCCGGACGATGTCCAGCACGGCGTCCCGGGCTCCGTTCAGGCACTCGTCCGAGATCCTCTCCTTCACGGCTCCCCACCACCCGGGGAAGGTGATGCTGCGATCGGCATAGTCCCGCGCCCGATGGAGATAGACCTCGAGGTCCCGAGTCCGGCCCGCCTTGGCCATGGCCTGGATCTCGCGCACGTTGGCGGTCAGGGGACCGGCCTGGCCGAGGCCCGCGGACGCCAGCTCGTTCAGGGGGAAGTTCACGGCGACGATGTCCTCGACGTCCGGGTCCGGACCGCCCCCCAAGGCGAGGTCGCTCTTCAGGATCTCGCGCGCGAGGGTCATGGTGAAGGACCAGTAGGGATCGAAGTACTGGCCGTGCGTGAGCAGCGTGGTCTCCCCGCCCGGCGCGATGACGTAGAGATTCGGGAAGGCGATGTTGAAGACCAGGCGATCCGCCCTCCTCGCGCCGCTCAGACGATCCAGGAAGAGGCCGCCGTATTTCGGCTCGTCGGCGCGCCCCTTGGCCCGGGCCCGGTTGACGTCGACGCCGACGAGCGTGACCTCCGGATCCGCCGTGTCCGGACGCGCGTCCAGCACGGCCGGAACCACCCACCGGCGTTTGGGAGTCAGCCCGGCCGCGATCCGGTTGATTACGTTCGCCTGGTGCATGACGATGTGCCAGAAGCTGAAGTCGTGATTCCCGGGCAGATAGACGATCTCCCGGGCCAGGTTCGCCTGCTTGACCGCCACGAAGAAGTTCTTTGCGATCTGGTAGGCCTTCGCGTAGTCGGCGACGGAGAAGTCGAAGATGTCGCCGAGCAGGACGAGGTAGTCGTTCCGCTCCCCCGCCGCCGCCGCAAACAGCGCGAAGACCGGCCTATTCAGCCCGGCCGTGGTCGCGAGCTGGCTGGTGTCGTCGCCGAAGTGCGTGTCGGAGATGATCGCGAGCTTCATCGGGACCTCTGGTCGCCCCTGCCCTCACCGATGAGACGGTAGCCCCAAACGGCCCCGTTGTCCATGGCGGGGGCCTCCTGATTCGTCGTAGGCGTCTGGTCACACCCTTCCTGACGAGTCAGTTCACCCGATGCCACGAACCACCGCTCCACCGGCGCCAGCCTCCGCGCGGACATCTCGGGCGATGGTGGGCCCGTGGACAGATGCGGCGTTTCGCTCCCGGCCGATCGCTCCCCCGTCGCCGCGGGCGCGGACGTTGTGCTCCAGCACGCATCCTTAGAACTCGATATGCGCGTTCTCGCAGGTCAACGACGGTTGTCCGAACCCTCGGGCTCAGAAGACCCCCGTGACCCGCACTTGGTGGCTCGTCAAGTCGCCCACGCAGGCCTCGGCGCCGAGCGCGACTTGCCAGTTCTGGTGCTCGATACCACCGAGCGCATGCAGGACGGCCTCGGTCTCGCGCGGCAACGTTGCCGCCTTCGCGGTCCCGCGCGCAGGTCGAAGCGCGGGAGTCCAGCGCATCGCACGACGAGGTCAACGAAACGAGATTGCGGCGACACAGAGACAGGCCCTCGCAGCAGACGATCGTCTCTCGAGGGCCCGAAATCAGTCTGACCGGACGGGAGACCGAAGCCGAGCGACTCCGCCCTACTTCTTCCCTTCGCCCTTCTCCGCCGGAGTCTCTTTCGCCGGCTCGGTCGCGGCCGGTGTGTCCGCGGACTTCGACTTCTCGAGCAGGGTCTGGATCTCCGTGGGCAGCGCAAACCGGCCTTCGGGAACCGGCGGATTGCAGGCCATGCTGTCGGTGGTGGTGATCATCTCCTGCATCCCGCCCATCATCACCTGGCGCAGGCGGAACGGCATCTTCACCCCGCAGACCTCCCGGTAGTCCTCCAGGAAGGTCTCGACCGGAACATCACCCATCTCGGTCTGCATGGTCATGGCGTTCTTGACCGACAGACCGGTCGCCTGGTCCACCCACATCGTCTCCGGCAGGCCTTCCACCGGGACCATCTCGATCTTCCACGCGGCGCGACCGTTGACGGTGTCCGCTCCGGCCGTCGTCGCGGACTTGTAGTATCTCCTCCAGTTGATCCAGTTGTCGAAATCGGCCTCGCGAAGCTGAACCGCCCGCTCGGCGCCCCGCTTGATGCTGGGCCCGAGCATTGCCGAGTTCTCCCACACGGTCACGCCGTCGCAGCCGTTCTCCGACTTGCCGAGCGCGGCCGACTCCATCACCACGTAGCTTCGGTTCGGCCGCTCCGCCCAGGCCTGAAGGCTCAGATCGATGCCCATCTTGGGCAGGCTCATCCTTCCGGAGCTGAACCGGCTCTTCATCTGGCTGTATGCGGCCGCGCCTCCGTTGGCATCGATCATCTTCTGGATGAGCGCCTCCGCCTGGGGCAGCCCCTCCTCGCCGCGCGCCGCCGTGGTCGCGCCGACCAGCGCGCCCCCGGAGGCAGCGAGCGCCAGGCAGATGGCCACTGCGCCCCATCCGGCCCGTAGTCCGGTAACTCCGCGCACCGCGAACCGGAGCGGCAGCTCCTGGAACCTGATCATCCGACCCCCCTTCCTCTTTCCTCTGGCGGGGCGTTTCCGCGCCGCCGGCTATCCGGCCCGCCGCAGGGTGCGGCAAATGATACCAGACCGGCGCCCGTGCCGCCTCGAGCCCATCGACGGCCAGACACGCGGTGCTCCTCTTCTACCCGGACCGTCGACCCGGGCGATGGCCACACCCGCGAGGCTGCTCATCTGCCGGCAGCAGCGATCCAAGCGGCGGCCGCTTCGAGCTGCGCGTCTCTCCCGGCCAGAAGCGACTCGCGCGTCAAGGCGACCACGGAGTCCGGAACGACCCCATGGCCCTCGAGGGTGTCCCCTCCCTCCGAGACGTAGTTGGCGACCGCGTATTGGAAGCCATCGCCGTTGGGCAGCTTCTCGATGATCGAGGGGAGGGCCGCGCCCGCCGTCCGCGTGCCGAAGATGCGCGCGCGGCCCAGATCCTGCAATCCGGCGGCGAGGATCTCGGTCGTCGATGCCGAGAGGGCGTCGACCAGAACGGCCAGCTTGCCTCCGTAGGGATGGGGCCGCGGCGAAACCGTGAAGCGCAGTTGGCTTCCCCGAAGGGTCATCGTGCCGAGCTTCTGTCCCTGGTCCGGCACAAACCAGCCGGCCATGCCCATGGCCATGGCGCCCAGGCCGCCCGGATTCCCGCGCAGGTCCAGGATGATTCCCGGAGCATCCTGGAAGGATCCTACCGCCTCTTCCACCGCCTTCATCACGGCGCCGGGATCGAGGAAGATGCTCACGCGCATGTACCCAGCGCCGTTTTCGAGGCGCCGCGATTCGGTGGACGCGTAGATCGGTGGGAGGTTTCCGAAAACCGTCCGGTTTCCGGCCGGCCGAACCAGGGGAAGCCGCAGTTCGACGTCCCGTTCCCCCTCCGCCCGAAAGCGCATCGAGATGGTGTCGCCGATCGCCCCCTGGAGCTGCCCCGCCAGGGTTTCGACAACGATCAGGTGCTGGGTCGTCTTGCCCGTGAACGCCGACTGGATGGCGGCCACCCGGGCCGGGATGTCGATCGCGCGCGCGCGGAGCAGCTCCCAGCCGGGACGCACTCCCTGCGCCCAGGCCGGGCCCTCCCGGTCGACGAAGGCGACGATCGCGCGATCGTCGAGGATACGCAGCTCGAAACCCGGGGTGCCCTCGCCGGCGCCGCCGGTCATTTCGCCGTAGACCCGCACCGGAATGATACCGAAGTGCGATTGGCCGAGGGTGCGGATCATCGCCTCCATGGCGGACCGGGACTCCGCTCGGGTCGTCGCCGTCACGACCTTGGGGCGCAGGGAGTCCTTGACCGCCTGCCAGTTGAGGCCCCCGAGCTCCGGGTCCCAGTGTTTCTGGCGGATCGTGTCCCACACGAAGTCGAACGAGAGCAGCTCCAGCTCGCGATCATCCGCCGTGAGCGGCGGCTCGACCACGGCCGGAGCGGACTCGGCCGAGCCGGCTCGCCCCGGTTGGGGAGGTCTCGTGCATCCCGCGCCCAACACCCCCAGGAAGATGGCGCCCAGAACCCACACTGCGATGCTGTTCCGAGTTCTTCTCACGACACTCCCTTCCCCGGCCAATCGTCCGCGACCCCACACCCCGGCGCAGCGTCCAACGCCGCGCCCGGCGCACGTCCCGCGCCCGGTGCAGATCCCGCGCGCCGGGACCTCGCGCCCCACGGCCTCTACGCCGACCGTCCGTTCCCCTCGGTTCGGGCCGCTGCCGCCTCCCGGCGGATGATCCTCCAGTGGAACAGATAGAGTGGCAGCCCGATCGCCAGCAACGCAAGGTTCCGGCTGGCGTCCCGTTCCCGCCGGGCCCGCACCGGATCAAACGCCTTCTGCCGCTCCTTCCAGTCGCGAT
Organism: uncultured bacterium; assembly: GCA_964473865.1. Classification (GTDB taxonomy): domain Bacteria; phylum Eisenbacteria; class RBG-16-71-46; order CAIMUX01; family CAIMUX01; genus CAIMUX01. Next base: position 7,189 of record CAYYQN010000117.1, read on the forward strand.
ACTCGTCGGCCCACTCGCGCAGGGCGGCGCGCTCCGCTTCGCCGAGCCCCGGTCCCTCCGCGCTCTGCACCACCTTCTCCAACGCAAACGGAGCCGGCCCCTCGTACCGGAAGAACCGCTGCTCGTCGTCGGTTGTGGCCGGAAGATTGGAGTTGGGCGATCCTAGGTGAGGCGCGAGCTGA
>CAYYQN010000118.1:0-7016 GCA_964473865.1 uncultured bacterium
CCGCACCGAGCACTCGCTTCCGGGCACCGAGCAGAACGTCAGGTCCGGTCCGGACGGGGCCGGGCGTAGCTTACGCAGCACCAGCCCGCCCGGGGGTGCAGTCCGGTTTCGTAAACCGTCCGCCACGGCCCCCCACGCCGGACGCGGTTGTTCACCACTCGACAACAGAGAACCGAGAGGGAGAGAGTCCGAGGCGTTTTCAGCCCGATTCCGCCCGTCCGCCGGATTCTCTGGTGAACGCACGCCGCGTCCGTCACCGTCGCGGTCACGATCACGCACTCGTAGAACTCGCGCCCACTTCCGGATGTGGGAAGACTCCGTGGGTCTCTGCCGCCGAGGTCTTCTTCTACATCTCGGCTCACGCAGTTTCCCATCCGAGAGAACCGCCTCCCCGCACCGGACACGAACCTGCGCCTTTCCGGTGAACGGCCGGGCGCGCGATTCCGATCCACGACTGAAGCGGATCGTTCAAGAACGAGGCAAGACAGTCTCGGCCAATCCGGGATCCGCGCCCCGCCCCATCGGCCTCGCGCACGACCTCTTCCCGCCGACCCTGAACAGGCCGCCGGGGTTACGGCAGAGCGGCGTCAACCTGGCGAGCCCGGCCGCTTTCCGGGACTACTCCTCCCCCACGGATCGGCTCGAGGCGGAGCTGCCGGCGGTGCCGGCGCGGGTGCGCACGGTGCTGCTCGACGAGGTGCAGCGCGTGCCCGCGCTCTCCGATGTCGTCCAGGTTTTGCCGAACGAGGCCCCGCGCCGATTCCGTCTCCTCCTCTGTGGGCGCACCTCCGGGCCTACACCGACATCTACTCCCGCGAGGAGGTGCAGGCGGAAGCCCTGGTGCGCAACAGCGGGGGGTACGCCCGGCTGTTGGATCTGGCGGCAGCCGTCTCCGGCCGGATCCTGAATCTGCGCGCTCTGAGCCAGGATTTTGGGGATCTCGTACGAGACCGCTCGGCGCTACTTCGAGGTTCTCGAGGACACGTTGATGGTCTTTCGCGTGCCGGCGTGGAGCGGCTCCGTGCGCGGTTCCCTCCTTGCCCACCCGAAGATCTATCTCTTTGATCTCGGCGTCCGCAACGCGCTCCTGCGCCGCCCGCTGGACCGGCCGCTGGACGACGAGCGGGGGCTCCTGCTCGAGCACTTCGCGGCGACCGAACTCCAACGGCGACTGGGCACGCTGTGGCCCCGGGCCGCACTCTTCCACTTCCGCACCCGCCAGGGCGCCGAGGTTGACTTCGTGGTGCAGGACGGCCGAGAGACCTGGGCCATCGAGGTAGAGCACGAGCGCGACATGGACCGTCGCAGTCTTCGCGGCTTCGAGGCTCTGGCTGAACATGCGCCGGCGCTCGAGCGCCGGATCGTGGTCTTCCTCGGTCCCCGCCGCATGAAGCTGGGCGATGCGGAGGTGATCCCGCTTCGTGAGTTCCTGGACGAACTGCCGGCTTGACCTGACCACGGCGGCCTTCGGGCCGAGGGGATGCCACCACCCCTTTACGCTTGGCCCGGGCATGTCGACGTGCGTGTCGCCTACCCATCAGGCGGGCGCCGGGCTTGGCGACAGGCGGGTGGCCGGCCGCTCGCGTGTACACGGGGCACGGCGACCGGCGGGCCCGGACCCCCCAACCATGAGGGTGTCGCGGCGACACTTGGGCCGCCGGCCGGTCAGGCATGCGCCCGGGATGGCGACGGCTCGGCCACCAGGTCCTCACGCGTGCGCGGAAGACGTCGACAGCCGTGCGGTCGACCGGTCGCGCCTGCCGGGGCCAGTCGACGGGCGTGCGGCCGACCCCGCGCGCATACGCCGGGCAGGTCGACCTCCCTGCGGCCGGTCCTCTCCGCATGAACGGGCCACTGCGACACTCGGGCTGCCGAACATCCGAGCGTGACGGGGTAGCGTCGACATCCGTGCGGTCGGGCTTTCACGTGTACGAGGGCCAAGTCGACGTTTCGACCGCCGGTTCCGCGAGCATGCACGGATTGTCGCGACAACGCGGTCGCCGATGTCCCGAGCATGCACGGGCCGGTTCGACCCCGCTGCCGCGGGCGGTCCGAGCGTAGGTGGGCCGATTCCGCACCCGCGTCGTTGGGGGCCGAGGCGCACCAGGCTCAACTCAGCGCCCGCGCCACCGGCGGCGCGGATGGTCGGGAAGGCTGTCGGCACCCGTGCCCCCGACGATCCGGGCCACCGTGTTCCGCTTCGGCACCCACACCTTCGCGGGCGGGAGCACAAGCGGACCAGGTCAGCCCCCAGGAAGTGACCGACCTCGTCGTACTGCCGCCGTGACCGGGGCCAGGCGCAGATGCCTCCGCCCGCGCCGGCTGCCCGCCCGCACCGCAGGACTCCCCTTCCCGTAGAGAAATGCGCGGATGTCACAGAGCCGCAATGACTCCCGCACCCGGAGGCTGGTGGCGCCCGCAGTTGCGCCTCCCCGGCAAGGCCAGGAAAGTTCGCACCACACGAATTCTGTCTGCACTAAAAGACCCCTCTCAAGCGATTAGGAAGTGATGACACGTGGGGGTGCAACATCCGGCCCCGTCGGCGCCGTCCACGCTCCCACCGATCCGCCCGCAGCACCCGGATTCACGACCGAACGGCGTCACAGGCGCGCCCGGAAAGGAAGGCCTTCCCATGTACAAGCACTTGCTGCGCCGGCCCGCGGGCGCCTGTCTGGAGATCGGAGCGAGGATCACACCGAAGCTCTGGGCCGATCCCGCGCTGGCATCCTCCGCTGCCGCCCTGCAGGCGGGACAAGATCGCCTCATGGCCAGATGGACGGCGCACGAAGCGGCGGTCGAGGCAGCGCGGAGCGCCGTGGCCCGTCGGGACGAAGCCCGCCGGATGATGGAGGGCCGCCTGCGGGAGTTCGCCGCAAACGTGCTGGCCAGCGTCCGGAACAACCACGAGGCCGACGCCTACCTGCGCTACTTCCCGGTCGGCTTCGGCAACGCCGTGCGGGAGAAGCCGGAAGGGTTCCTCGAGGCCACCCGGGTGATCCTGCGCCTGCTCGAGGAGGAGACCGATCCGTGGCTGGCCGGGTTCCACGGCCGGATCGCTTCCGCGTTGGAGGAGTACGAGGCCGCGCAGGCTCCCGGCGACGCCGCCCTCGCGGCGCGGGACGACGCGTTTGCCTACCTCGCGGCGGAGCGGCGTTCCTGGGTCCAGGCCCTGTCGGTGTCCCGGTTGGAGGCGATGATCGCCTGCCTGGACGATGCGGCCCATGTCAGCGAGATCTTCTCCCCGGCGGCCGTACGGCGGCGGGGGGCCGATCCCGCGGCGGCCTCGGCGATACGGGAATGCGAAGCGGTTGCGGCCGCGACAACGGTGCTCGCCGCTGCGGCCGCAACCCCGACGACAGCCCTCGTGCCGCCGCCTCCGCTCCAGCTCATCGTCTCACCGCACCAGTCAGCGGAATCGAGGGCATCAACGACTCGGGACAGGATTTCCGGGTGGCGCTCCTGGCTCGCCGCCGCCGGTCTGCATCGGATGGTCGGCTGACGACGTGTTCAGTCGGCCCGAACGGTCTCCCGACATTCCCCTCGGCCGTGCGGTCCGAGGCCCGGGCGCTGGTTCACTCTCGCGGAGGTCCCCCATGATGTCTCGAATGCGCTCGTTCTGCGCTCCCGCCGGTCTGCTGCTGTCGCTGGCGTGTGCCGACGGCAGGAATATACAGATCAAGAACGTGCACATGACGGGGCAATCGCTCGTTGTCGATGGTGAGAGTGTACAATTAGAGTGTACAATCTCGTCGATTTTTTTCCCCAATCCATTCGACCACCTGCCGCATCCAATAGATACCTCGCTCTTTCCCGGCGCACGAAGCACCGCTCCACTTACGCGCGAAGCGAGAGACCAGCCCAGAAGCTCGTTTTCTCGGAGGTCCTCTGAACGCACCGGTTGGTGCCATGGTTCTGACCAGGGAGAACCGTCCCTCTCACACCGCGACTCCGCGCGCGCGTGCCCTGACTCCGCCTGCCCGCACTCTGACGCCGCCCGCTCGGGCCCTGCGTCCATCCGCCCGGCGCGCGCAGGTTCCAGCCCGGCATCCCGCATACGCTCGGTGCGCCGCTTCGCCCATCGCGATAGTCCCTCCGCTCGAACGGCACTTCCACCGGCCGATCCCGACGCGAGGCCGCCTGGACAAGGGCGCCCTGGCGCTCCTGGTCGACGAACGGTTGGTCCTGCGCGCCCACCTGCGCACGCGCCTGGAGCGGGCGCGTTCCGCGGTCGCGCGGGCCCTGCTCGAGTCGAAGGCTCACGAGCGCGCGGGGTACTCCAACGCCCGGGACTATGCCCGCGAGGAACTGGGGATTTCCCTGCGCGCGCTCCAGGAGGCGGCGCAACTGGATCGGCTGCTGTCCGCCTATCCTGAGGTCGATCGCGAGGTCTCTTCGGGAGCGCTCGCTGTCTCTCGCGCGCTCGAGATCGCGCCGGTCCTCACTCCAGAGACTGAGCGGGCCTGGCTGAGCCTGGCCCGGAAGCACACGGTTCTTCGCTTGCGGCGATTGGTCCGAGCCGTCGCCGAACAGCGGGCGGCGGAGACGTCGAATCCGGCATCGCCGACGACAAGACCGGCGTCGGATCCGGCTCTTTCTTCCTTCGGCGACTCCGGTGTGATACCGCAAGCGGACGCCATGCAGCCGGAGGCAGACATGACCCACAAAGAACGTGCGCCGTTTCGCACGCGACTGCTCTGGGAGGCGTTCAAGGAAGAGAGCGCCCGGACGTCGGGCGAGCCGGCATCCGACGGCAAGGCTCTGGAGATCCTCCTGGCGGAGTTCTGGCCGCTCGTACCGCTAGATATCGCGGCACGGGCGCGGGACGAAGTCCGGCCGTTGCCGGCTACTGGCGAGGGTGACGAGGATGACCAGGATGACCAGGAAGAAGTCCGGCCGTCGCCCGTCTCCGGCCAGGGTGACGAGGAAGATGAGGAGGCGGACGAGCAAGACGAGGGCGCAGGCGGGAATGCAGGTGAGTGCGCAGGCGAGTCTACAAGCGAGGACCGAGGCGGGGAGGCAAGCGAGGGCGCAAGCGAGTCACCGTGTGCCAATCCGACCATACCGGTCCGGCGCTCGGGTGTTTGGACCACGCGCTACCGCTGGAGCCGCGAGCTGACAGAGAGGCTCGAGCGCGATCCCCAGCGGCCGGCGCATTTCCATGAGCTCGACCGTCGGGCCGTCAACCACGCTTCCGCGTTGGTTGCGCGGGGCGCCCAGGCGGGGTTGTCCCCAGGGGACGAACGGCTGCTCGACACGCGGGACCTCGGAGGTCTCGGCCCGCAGGGCCTCGAGCGGCGCTACCTGGAGATCCGCGCCCGCCTGCGCCGCCTGGCGGTGGACGAGGGGGCGCTCCTCTACCTGGCTCGCAACCTGCGTCTCTATCGAGCGCTCCGGTACGCCACCTTCGCCCACTACACGCGCGATCGGCTGGACATCGGCCGCCGGACCGCGGAGGATCACGCGGACACCCACCGGCTCCTGCTCTGGGAGCCTGCGGTCAAGCGGGCGTGGATGCGGGACAAGCTGTCGAATACCCATCTCCTTCTGTTCCGCCGACTGATTCGCAGTGGAATCCGGGGCGCGGCGCTTCGGCCCTGGGTGCGCCGAGCGGCCGAGGTCACGGTCGTCACCTTTCGCGACCAGGTTCGGTTCATCGAGGCGGCGCGCGACGGCTGGCGGCCCGGATGGCGGCCCGAATGGCGGGCCGGAGAGCAGGCCGGAGGGGAGGCCGGTTCCTGGCATGGATCTTTCGGTCGGCCCACGGAGCCGCCGGACCGGGAGACCTGGTCCCGCGTCCGCGCCGAGCTGAACCTCCGGCCCGACCTCTTCGTGTGGCTGGCGCACGGAAGCAGGATCCCGGCGCTCGACGGGACGGAGCGGGCGGCGACTCCTCCCGAAGTGGCAGATTTCCGCGCAGAGGCGAGCGGCGGGGAATCGGCCGTCGCCGCCTCCACCTCCCCGCTCGTCCCCTCCCCGGCCGAACCGGCCACCGGCACGCTCTGGCTCCATGGCCCGCCCGACGTCATCGACTCCTACCGGGCCGCCGTGCAGGCGGTGCGGATGATCTACGGTCCGCAGCCCGCCTGGTGGTGTTTGGAGGTGATGATCCTGCACGTCCGCCGCGAATGGGCGGCCCAGAACGCCTATGCCCGGCGCCACACCGAGAACTATGACATCCTCGAGCGCGACGGATTCCGCTGCACGGCCCCCGGTTGCACCTCGCGCCGGGAGCTGCAGGCCCACCACATCCGCTTTTCCTCGCACGGCGGGTCGGACGACCCCGAAAACCTGACCACCTTGTGCCGGGCCTGTCATCTCTTTGCGGTTCACCAGGCCGGGCTCGTCCGGGTCCGCGGCGAAGCGCCGGCCAACCTCACCTGGGAGATGGGCTTCGAGACCGCTCCGGACGGAACGGTCGGAACGGTCGGTACGGTCGGCACGAACGGAACGGTCGGTACCAACGGAACGAACGGATCGGCCGGCACAGCCCGACCCCGGCGGACCTTTCAGGGCGAGTTCCGACTCAAGTAGTTCGGTCCGCGCCGTTCTGGATCTGGAAGCCCCGCGTTCGCGGAGGATCGACGTGGTCGCGGAGCGGGGATCGAGCCAATTTCATACGGAACCAGGTTCCCGACGAGACGCAACCAGTGCGATCGGCCGCTCACGCAGACTGGTATGCAGAGGCCGCCTCCCGCCACCAAGGAAGCGGCCTCCGTGACCCCGGCAGGGTCAAATCGTTCTGCCGGCGTCCCCGTCAGGCGGAAGTGGGAGCGCCGGCCTCAGAGCGACTCGTATCCGCGCCGGCCCTACCTCAACAACGTCATCTTCCGCGTGGCCTGGAACTGTCCCGCGTCCATCCGGCAGAAGTAGACGCCGCTCCCCACCGGGTGGCCCCCCTCGTCGGTCCCGTCCCAGGTGACGGCCTTGGCTCCCGGGCTCAAGTCGGCGTCCACGAGGGTGCGCAGCCGCCGCCCGCTCACGTCGTAGATCTCGAGCCGCACGCGGCCCGACCGCGG
>CAYYQN010000119.1:0-6929 GCA_964473865.1 uncultured bacterium
GGCGAGCCTGTGGCAACGTCTGGGCACACGATCTCGCGGCGGAGCCTCTGGTCCGACTCGGGCGGCTTGCTGCGGCGGCTCTTCGCGTAGCTGGCAGGCTGCGGAAAAGCCCAGCTAGTCGCGAGGGCCTTCACACCAACTGGCGCAGGAAGACCGGAGCCGGGGCGACGCGGATGCCGTCGGAGGTCTGGTAGTCCTTGACCCCGGTGGCGCTCACCTGCCACGCCTCCGTCTGCGGGAAGCGAGCCCGGAGGTACTGGATCCCCCGATCGAGCGGCTGATCGCCCCACTTGGCCTCGACCAGAAGGGTCGGCTTACGGCCTTCGACGACGACGAAGTCCACCTCTCGGCCATCGGTGTCCCGGAAATAGCGAAGCTCCAGGTCGCGGCCCTGAGCGTCCTGCTGGTGATGCACCCACTTGAGAAGGTGCGACGCCACGAGGTTCTCGAAGCGAGGTGCGTCCTCCGGCACCACGGACCAGTCGAGGTGGTAGTGCTTCTGCTCCTTCTTGACGGCGCGGATCCGAGGAGCCCCGAACGGCGGCAGGCGAAAGACGGCATAGAGCCGCTCGAGAATGCCGAGCCAGTTGCTCACCGCCTTGTGGCTCACCTGGAGATCCTCGCGCACGGCATTGAGGGAGAGCGGGGACCCGACCAGCTCCGGAAGGCGAAGGACGAGCCGCTCCAGGGTGCCCAGGTCCAGGACTCGCTCCAGGCTCGTGATTTCCTCCCGGATCAGCAGGTTGCGGTATTCGCGGGACCAGCGGCGAGCCTGGGTCTCCGAGGCTCCAAAGTACGGCTCGGGGAAGCCGCCCAGACGTAGAAGGTCACGGAGCTGTGCCGTGGTGCGGATGCCGAGCTCGGCGACGGAGAGAGGATGAAGTCTCAGGAGATGGTAGCGGCCCTGGAGCGAGTCGCCGCCGAAGCGATAGAGATCGAGGCGCGCGCTGCCGGTCACGAGTATCTTCTGGCCCGTGCGGCGGGCGTCGTAGAGCCCTTTCAGGTAGCCCCGCCAGGTCCGGTACTTGTGGATTTCATCGAAGATCCACAGCGGACCGGGTGGCAACTCGCGCTTCAGGATCCGTTCACGGTGCGCGGCGATGTCCCAGTTCAGGTATCCCTGAGTTGCCCCGGGGAGGCTCTTCGCCAGCGTGGTCTTGCCCACCTGCCGTGGCCCCGCGAGAAACACCATCTTGCGCGCCAGATCCCGGCGCACCTGCTCGGCCAGATAACGACGGCGGTACCGCATGGCCGGAACCTACCACAGGATTCGATCGGAGTCAAAAACACTCACGTGTGTTTTTGACTGATGGCAAAAAGGGTCGCGGGCGGTCGCGAAGGCATGTTCGATCGGGCTGGCCAGCCCCGGCCGGCGAATTCGGCCGAATCTCCGCAACTCTGGTCCTCCGGAGCGAACGGCCGGGTTGAACCGCCCCGGGCCTCCGGAGAGCTCGTTAGCCTCCATGCGACATGAATCCGCGAGCGAAAACACGACAGGGCGCGCCAGATGGGCGCGCGCACTGCCCGAGCCAGGCGGAACGTAGTCGTGCTCGACGCGAGCATTGGCGGAAGCGAGCACGCGACCAGATGGCGCGTCATGGCACGAGTCGTAGAAGCGTCCGCGATGCGGAATATGCCCACTCTCCGGCCACGGGCCTGCCGTGGCCCGATCCGCGTGACGCTTACGAACCGGGACGAGGCGGAAGCGCCGGCTTTTTCGCGAACGGATGGATCCGGTTGTAGATCCGCCGATTGTCCTCCGCGAGGTTGCAGGTCGTGAAGCACTCGTGACAGATGCCGCGGCCGGTCCGGGGCATCGCGAGGCACGCGCGGCGGAACTCCGCGTACGGTTTTCCGCGCCAGATCTGCGCGAAGCTCCGTTCCGACAGGAGTCCCAGCGTGGTCTTCTCGCAGTGACAGCACGGCGTCACGGCGCCGTCCGGCGCGATGACGCAGTACATCCAGCCCCCGTAGCAGGGCAGGGTCCGCTGGAGCGGATTCTCGGGCGCCGGACCTCCCCGCACCCGGGTAGCGAGGTCCCGGGCGAACGCGGGCAGGACATGGGCGACCCCGGCCTCGTTGAGCCTGCGGCTCCATTCCGGCACGCCGCTCACGACCCGGGCCACGTCGGCCTCATCGAGCTGGATCGACCGGGTCTCCGGCAGCTCTCCCATGACGTAGAACGAGACCTCGTCGACCGACAGCCGGCCGCAGATGTCGATCATGCCGTCCAGGTCGTCCAGGTTCTCCTTGGTCAGGACGTGGGAGATGCGGATCCACGGCGCCTGCCTTCCCTGCTTCCGGCGCTCCGCCACGACTTCGTTCAGGAGTCCGACCGCCTTGTCCCAGAGATCGCGCCCGTTGGAGCGAAGGTAGGTCTCCCGGCAACCCGCATTGAGCGAGACGCTGAGGCGATCGAGTTCCCGTTCGACCAGGGTCCGCGCCAGATCGGCTCCGGCCAGGGTTCCGTTGGTGACCAGGGTGCACCGGATGCCGGCGGACCGGATGAGTCTCACGATCTCGGTGAGATCGGGGTGCGCGATCGGATCGCCCTTTCCCGATAGCTCGACGAGATCGACACCGTCCGCCGCGAGTTCGGAGACCAGCCGCCGGACCGTATCCAGCTCCATGGTCGGGCGACCTCCGACGTAGGTCCGCCGGGAAGTGATCGGAGTGGTCTGGAACCGGCCGTGGGATTCGCAGAACGAACACCGGAGATTGCAGGCGTGCGTCACCTCCAGGCTCACGATCTGGGGACCGACCCAGACGCCGCCGGTGGCGGCCCCCAGGAGGCGGCGCAGGCGCCGGCCGCGCGGGCTTGGCGGTACCGCGTTCATCGGTCGGCCTGACGGCGGGCGAGCGCCTTCTCCGCGACCAGGCGGTTGGCGCGGTACAGGCTCTCGAACGTGCCGGCATCGGTCCACCAGCCGGACAGATAGTCGAACTGCATCTCGCCCGCCGCGATGTAGGCGTTGTTCACGTCGGTGATCTCCAGCTCGCCGCGGCCCGAGGGCCGGAGCTTCGCAATGATGTCGAACACGCGGGCGTCGTACATGTAGATCCCGGTCACGGCGTAACGGCTCTTGGGCCGGGTCGGCTTCTCCTCGATGCCCACCACCCGTTCGCCCGCCAGTTCGGCCACCCCGAACCGCTCCGGATCCTCGACTTCCTTCAGCAGGATGCGCGCCCCCCGCTCCTGGCGCGAGAACGCCTCCACGAAGGGGGTGATGTCGTCTTCGATGATGTTGTCACCGAGGATGACGACCATCCGTTGCCCTTCCGCGTAGTAGCGGGCCAGGCCGAGCGCCTCGGCGATGCCGCCATGCCCCTCCTGGTAGACATAGTCGATGTGCGACAGGCCGAACGCCTTGCCGTTCCCGAGCAGCCGGAGGAAGTCGCCGGCATTGTTCCCGCCCGTGACCAGCAGGATGTCCTTGACGCCCGCCTGCACCAGGGTCCCGATCGGGTAGTAGATCATCGGCTTGTCCCAGATCGGGAGGAGGTGTTTGTTGGTGACCTTGGTCAGGGGAAGCTGGCGGGTCCCGAGCCCGCCCGCCAGGACGACGCCTCGCATGTGACCTCCGGGCGATGGATGAGCGCGCCCAAACGGGGCGCGGTGCCGCGGGCTCCGGCACACCGCGGCCGGGAGGCGGACGCCCGCGAGGATACCATCCGTGCGGAAGGCGCGCCAGCCTCCGAGCCGCGCCGGCCGCAGCGGATGCTTGCGATTGATGCCCGATCGCGGTGAAGTGGTACCGGGCGGCGCGGCGGGCGACGGCGGCGGTCCGCGCCGGCCCGGGAAGGCGGGCATGTCGGTCGGGTTCATCCTCCACGCGACCTGGTACCTCGAGCGGGGCCGCCCCGTGATCCACCTCTTCGGGCGTCTCGCCTCAGGGGAGACGTTCGTGGTGCGCGATGATCGACCCAGGCCTCACTTCTTCGTGCGCGCCCGCGAGCTGCCCGCCGCCTTGGGAATCGCCTCCCTGCACGTGGCGGAGTCCCCCTGGACGGCGCCGGATGGTGATCGTCTGGCGCGCGTGGCCGTGCGCCTCCCCACCGACGCCGCCCCGCTGCAGACCCGACTCGAAGCTCACGGCCTGCGCACCTTCGAGGCCGACCTGCCGTTTGTCACGCGCTATCTGGTCGACGCCGGAATCCGCGGCTCGCTGCGGATCGACGGCCCCTGGCAGCCCGGCCGGCTGGTCGGACGGATCTACCAGAACCCCGAGATCGCCCCGGAGTCCTGGGTGCCCGAGCTCACGACCCTCTCCCTGGACATCGAAACGACCCCGGACGCGCAGCAGGTGGTTTCGGTCGCCCTGTGGGGACGATCGCATCGCGAGGTGATCGTGGTGCGACCCGGACCCGACGAGTCGGGCGACCGGGCGATCCCCCCAGACTCGGAGTTGGCCGCGGCCGTGGCGGAGGCGGACGTGCGGGTCGTCGATCACGAACCGGACCTTCTGGCCGCGCTCCAGGATCGGGTGCGGGCGATCGACCCCGACGTGCTCACCGGGTGGAACGTCATCGACTTCGACCTGCGGGTGCTCCAGCAGCGGTTCGACGCGCAGCGACTGCCGTTCCAACTTGGTCGCGCCGAGTTGCCGTGCCGGCTCTTCCTGGACCGGGGCGGCTGGGGCAACTCCCGGGCCGTGGTGCCGGGGCGCGTGGTGCTCGACGGGCTGGCGCTGTTGCGCGCCGCTTCGGAGAAGCTCGACGACTGGCGGCTGGAGAACGCCGCGCGTACGATCCTGGGAGAAGGCAAGCGGGTATCCGCCGACGACATGGCGGCCGAGATCGGTCGCCTCTACCGCGAGGACCTGCCCGCCTTCCTGGCCTACAACCTGGCCGATGCCCGGTTGGTGCACGAGATCCTGGTCCGGCGGCGCCTGATCGAGCTCGCCGTGCGGCAATCCCTGCTCACCGGTCTGCCGCTCGACCGCACCGGAGCCTCCATCGCCGCGTTCGACTCGCTGTATCTGGCGGAGCTGCACCGACGGCGCGTGGCCGCCCCGTCGGTCGCGGCCGATCAACCGCCGGCCCCCACGGCCGGCGGCTTCGTGCTGCCCGCGCGGCCGGGCCTCCACGACTGGGTCGCCGTGCTGGACTATCGCAGCCTCTACCCGAGCATCATCCGCACCTTCCGCCTCGATCCGCTCACGCTGGCGCCGGACGATGCGCCGCCTCCCGGCCACGCGGAGGGCGGAAGCCCGCCCGACGGTCTGGCCCGAGATCGCCCGGCGTCCGAGGCGGAGACGGGTTCTGCCGGGACGGCAGGCGGCGGGCCCGGAGCGATCACCGCCCCCAACGGCGCGCGTTTCGCGCGCGAGGGGGGGATCCTGCCGGACATCCTCGACCGGCTCTTCCCGGAACGCGAGCGGCTCCGGGCCGCGGGAGACCCGGTCGGCGCGACGGCCGTCAAGATCCTGATGAATTCGTTTTACGGCGTGCTCGCCACCCCGCGTTGCCGCTTCTACTCGCCGCCGACGGCGAATGCCATCACCGGATTCGGCCAGCAGATCCTCCACTGGACGCGCGAAACGATCGAGGCGGGCGGCCGTCGCGTCCTCTACGGCGACACCGATTCGATCTTTGTCGCGCTGGCCGCGAAGGAATCCGCCGCCGCCGAGGCGGAGGCGCGGGCGCTGGCGGAGAGCATCACGGATGCGCTGGCGCTCCACCTGCGGTCGGTCCACGACGTCGAGAGTCGTTGCGAGCTTCGCGCGGACCGCCTGTTCCGCCGGCTGATTCTCTTCCCTCTGCGGGCCGGGCGACGCGGCGCCGCGGAGCCCGAAGGAAGCCGCAAGCGGTACGCCGGGCTGGTCGACGAAGCCGCGGGACCGCGCATCGTCTACGTCGGACTGGAGCAGGTGCGCCGCGACTGGACCTCGCTGGCCAAGCTCTTCCAGCGCGAGCTCATCGAGCGCGTGTTTCGCGACGAGCCGGTGGATGGTTTCGTGCGCGAGTTCCTCCTCCGCTTCCGCGCCGGCGAGTTCGATCATCTCCTCGCCTACCGGCGGACGAAGCGCGGTGCCGCAAGCCTCGCTCCGACCTCCCCGGATCTCGCGTCCGGCGAGGCGTTGGAAGATGTCGTCGCCCGCGACGCCGCTCTCGGGTTCGGCCGCAAGGGCCGGATCGAACATGTGGTCGCCACGGTCGCGGGCCTGGAGCCGGAGTCCGATCGGCGCCATGCGGTCGATCGCGGGCACTACGAAGAGAAGCAGCTTCGTCCCATCGCCGAATCGCTGCTCGGGCTCTTGGGTCTGGACTGGGAGGGGGTCACGGGAGGACAGGGGCAGCTCTTCTGAGCGGCCCGGCCCGGCTCTGAAGCGGACGACGGCCGCGGACGCCGCCGATCACTCCTCACGCCGGGCGCCGTCCGGGAGGTCCGCCACCCGCGTCGCCAGGTCGCCGAACTGCGCGAGGGTGAGGGTTTCGGCCCGGGCGCCCGGATCGCATCCGGCGCGCCGCAAGAGGGCGCGCACCTCTTCCTTGCTGCGCCCGAGGCCGTGGGCAAGCGAGTTCTCGAGCGTCTTTCTCCGCTGGCCGAATCCCGCCCGCAGCACGCGTTCCAGCGACGGGATCGACCCGGGAAACGGAGCGGGCCGGGGAAAGGTGAGCTCGAGGACGAGCGACTCGACGCCCGGCCGCGGCCAGAAGGCCGACCGGCCCACGAGGAGAAGCTGCCGGGCGACCGCCTGGGCCGCGGCGCGCACGGTGATGGATGAGTAGGCATCGTCTCCGGGATGCGCCAGCAATCGCTCGCCGTACTCCCGCTGCACCATGAAGACCGCGCCGTCCAGCCGATCCGCCCCGGCGAGGATGTGCAGCAGCACCGGCGTGGTCACGGCGTAGGGCAGGTTGCCCGCGATCCAGGATCTCCGCGACGGCGCCCAGCCGGCCGGCTCCGGCGCGGGGCCGACCAGTCG
>CAYYQN010000120.1:0-6669 GCA_964473865.1 uncultured bacterium
CGGGCGTTCCTTCGGCGATGGTGGCGCCGAAGTCGAGCACCGTGATCCGCTCGCAGATCCCCATTACGAGCTTCATCTGGTGCTCGATGAGCAGGATGGCGACGCCGAAGTCGTGTCGGATGCGGGCGATGAACTCCATCAGCTCTCCGATTTCCCGGGGGTTCATGCCCGCCGCCGGCTCGTCCAGAAGCAGGAGGCGCGGCTGGGCGGCGAGGGCGCGGGCGATCTCGAGCCGGCGTTGCTGACCGTAGGGAAGATGCCGCGCCTTCTCGCCGGCGTGGCCCGCGAGCCCCAGCGTGTGGAGCAGGGCCAGAGACGTCTCGGTCACGCGCTTCTCCTCGCGGCGCAGGCGCGGTGTCCGCAGCAGTGCGGCTCCCAGACCGTAGCGGGCGCGCGCGTAGTGGGCGATCCGGACGTTGTCCAGGACCGAGAGATCGGCAAAGAGCCGGATGGTCTGGAAGGTCCGGGCGATCCCCAGGGCATGGATCCGGCTCGGCTCCATCCCGGAGATCAGCCGGTCGCCGAGATGGATCGTTCCCTCCGTCGGTTTGTAGATGCCGGTGATGAGATTGAAGACCGTGGTCTTGCCCGCGCCGTTGGGGCCAATGAGTCCCACCAGCTCGTCGTTCCGCACCTGCAGGTTGAGATTCGCCACGGCGGTCAGACCGCCGAAGCGTTGCGTCAGCCCGTGGGTCCGTAGCAGCGGCGGCGCGCCGGGAGGGCTCTCGGCCGCGGGGGAGACGCCGCCGCCGGTCGCCCGGCCGGGCCTGGCGCCGAGTTCCCCGCCTCCGGCGTCTGAGTCGTGTCCTCTCGCGGGTCGCCCGGTCACTCCGGACCTGCCGTTTCTCGGCTCGCCGCAGTCGGTCCGTGCCGGCACGGTAATGTTCCCGAGGATGTCACTCGGGACCCGCCGTCTCTCCGCCCGCCGCCATGCCCCTCCGGCGCGTGGCGTCGCGATCTCGCCGCGGAACCAGCCACGGCAGCTCGCGCATCCCGAGGATCCCCTGCGGCCGAAAGACCATCAGAAGGACGAGGAGCAGAGGGAGGCAGACCATGCGCCAGACCCCCAGAGGCCGCAAGAGCTCGAGGAGGCCGGTGTAGACGATCGCCCCGAGGACCGATCCCAGGATCGAGCCGATCCCTCCCAGGTAGACCATGATCAGGACATCGGTCGATTTCAGAAGGTCGAAGCCGCGCGGCGTGATGAACAGGACCAGGTGGGCGAAGAGGGCGCCGGCGGCTCCGGCGAAGAATGCCGATACCGTGAAGGCGATGAGCTTCACCCGCCGGGTCTCGATCCCGGACAGAAGCCCCGCGAGCTCGTCCTCGCGGATCGCGAGGATCGCCCGCCCGAAGCGCGAGTAGACCAGGTTGCGCACCGCCGCGACCGCCCCCAGGCTCCAGGCGAAGACCCAAGGCAGCGTCGTCAGTTTGCGCATGCCCGCCAGACCGCGTCCCCCCCCGACCCACTCGAGGTTCTCCAGCGCGCTCTTCACGATCATGGTGAAGGCCAGGGTGACAATGGCCAGGTAGTCGCCCCGCGTGCGGAACGAGGGAATCGCGATGACGAGGCCGGCGAACGCGGCGGCGATGCCCCCCGCCGCGACCGCGGCCGGACAGAGCCAGACGCCTCCTTCCGGCAGCACGCGCACCGTGAGCAGCGAAGAGGCGTAGGCGCCGACAGCCATGAACCCGGCATGGCCGATGGAGAACTCCCCCATGTAGCCGTTCACGAGGTTCAGGCTGACGCACAGAATGACGTTGATCCCGGCATACATGAGAAGAAGCTGCTGATAGTCGTTGAGCAGGCCCAGAGGCACACCCAGGAGGCAGACCGCCGCAAGCAGGCCCACCAGGACCAGGCCGATCCAATCGCGCGGAGCGAGGGTCTGTGCGATGCGAACGCCGGCGTCGCGAAGTCGTCGAGTCGTTCCTCCGGATGTGCGCGTGGGCAATGAATCCGGCATCTCAAGCCTTCACCGGTCGCGGCCGGCCCAGGATTCCGTGCGGCCGCAGCACCAGGAGCCCCAGAAGCAGCGCGAAGGCGACCAGGTCGCGGCCCGTGGAGGGGAGCAGAGCCGCCACCAGGATCTCCACCACGCCCAGGATGAGACCGCCCAGGACGGCTCCGCGAATACTCCCGATCCCGCCCACCACGGCGGAGATGAATGCCTTCCACCCCACCATCACGCCCATGTACGGATCGATGATCGGGTATGCGAGCGCGTAGAAGACGCCGCCGGCGCCGCCGAGTGCGGCCCCGATGCCGAAGGTCAGTGAGATGATGGCGTCGACCGGCACGCCCATGAGCGGGGCGGTGGTGCGGTCCCAGGAAATGGCGCGCATGGCCATGCCGACCATGGTGCGTCGCACCAGAAGGTCGAGTCCGAACACCAAGACCCCGGCGAGCACGATGATCCAGATCTGGATCGAGGAGATCGTCGCGCCCCCCAGGTCCCAGGCTCGGGTGGAGAGGAGCCCCGGCACATGCTTCGGATAGGGGCTGACGGCGTTGACCAGGTTCTCCAGGAAGAGGCCGACCCCCAGGGCGGTGATGATGGCGGAGACGCGAGGCGCCGATCGGAGGGGGCGATAGGCGAGCCGCTCGATGAGCACGCCGAGCGCGGCGGTTCCGATCATGGCCAGGACCAACGATGGTACGAAGGGCAGGCCGAGAAGGGAGGCGGCGATAAGCAGGATGAAGGCGCCGATCATGAACAGGTCGCCATGGGCGAAGTTGATCATCTGGAGGATGCCGTAGACCATGGTGTAGCCGAGGGCGATCAACGCGTAGATGCTGCCGAGCTGCAGCCCGTTCAGCATCTGCTGCAGCAGATAGGTCATCAATCGGTCCGGTTTCGGCTCACGGTTCGACGCGGCTGAAGAACTTGAACGCGCCGTCCTCGATCTTGAGGATGACGGCGCTTTTCACCGGATCGCCGGTCCCGCGGAAGCGCATCCGGCCGGTGATCCCCTCGTAGTCCTGGATCCCGGCGAGGGCGTCGCGCAACGCCCGGCGGTCCGGCCGGCCGGCCGCGCGGAGCGCCTGCACGATCAGCCCGAAGGCGTCGGTCGAGAGCGCGGCGACATCGTCCGGGTCGCTGCCATAGGCCGCCCGGTAGGCGGAGACGAACTCCTGGACCTGCGGGGTCGGCACGTCGGCGGCGTAGTGGGTGGTGAAGTAGTAGCCGTCGAAGAGCCCGCCGGCGTTACGCAGCAGTTCCGGGCTTCCCCACGAGTCTCCTCCGATGAACGCCACCCGGTCCAGACCCAGGCGGTGCGCCTGCTGCACCTGCAGCGGGACCTCAGTGTAGTAGTTCGGGAGGAAGACGATGTCCGGATCGGCGTTCTTGATCTTGGTCAGTTGCGCCGAGAAGTCCTTGTCGCCGGTCGTGTAGGTCTCGAAGGCCACCACCTTCCCTCCGCCCTCGGTGAAGGCCTGCTTGAACACCTCGGCGATCCCTTTGTTGTACTCCGAGGCGACGTCATAGAGGGCCGCCGCGCGCGTGGAGCCGAGGGTCCCGCGGGCAAAGCGGGCGATGACCGCACCCTGGAACGGGTCGATGAACCCCGCGCGAAAGACGAACTTCTTGGGCAGGCCGCTTCGGGCATCCACGGTCAGCCGGGGGGCGGTCGACCAGGGGCTGATCAAGACCACGCCGGACGCTTCGGCGACCTCGGCGGCCGGAATGGCGCAACGACTCGGGTTGGGTCCGATGATGGCCAGGACGCGATCCTGGGCCACCAGTTTCTGGGCGGTGGCGACGGACTGGTCGGACTTGGCGCCGTTGTCCTCGACGAAGACCCGCACCGGGAGCTTGCGTCCTCCGAGCTCGATTCCCCCGGCGGCGTTCACCCGGCGCGCTCCCAACTCCACCGCGTTGCGGCAGGAAGCCCCCACCGCGGCCAGGTCGCCGGTGAGCTCGGCGATCACCCCGATCCGGACTTCGTCGACGGGTGCGTCTCCTTTGCCGCCGCAGCCGGCGGCCAGGGCGGAGACGACGAGGATCGCGGTTGTGAGAGCGCGCCAGGGCATTCAGGCCTCCGCACGGGTTGTGTCGGACGTCACCATCCCGGGCGGACGTCCGCCGCGGGTCGCCGACCGGCTCGGGGATGCCTCCCGGTTCCGGCTTGCGCAAGGTCCGGTGCCTTGCGCGGGGATTCAAGCACAATGGGCAGGCAGGGATAAGGGGAAAACGGGCAGCCGGGAGCGGTCCGGGGTCTGCCGAGGCCGCTGGAAGACGGTCCGAACCCGCGCGTCGCCGATGACCGAATCCGGCCGACGCGGCGGGTGAAGGGTCGGTGGGGAGACCAGGGTTGGCCCTCCGGGGACAACCGTATCGGGAGGCCGAAACCCATTCGCAGGTCCGCAGTTGCGTCCGGCAAAATTGATGCTTGTGCCTCCCGGGGAGACCTCAATATACTGCCATCCAAGGGGTCGGGTGGGGAGGTAGGCTCTTGGTCCCTTCGAGACATCGGGAGGCCCGCTTCCATCGGCAGAAGCCTTCGGGGCGGTCCGTTTTTGTGTCCGTTCGTTTTCGGGAGAGGCAAGGTCGCCAGCGGCGGTCCTCCTCCCGGAGCGACGCCTCGCGTCCGCCCGCAACTTGGCTGTCTCCACCAGGCTCGAGAAAGACTACACTACGCTTCCGCCCGAATTGACCCGCATACCCATTCCGCGGGGAAGAGGGGCGGAAGAGCCTATTCGAGGAACTGGTTCCGGCCGCCGCGGCCGGGACCGAAGCTGCCCGTCTCAGGACGGCAGGGGGTAAACCGGCGATGTCCGGATACAGGGGACGGTACTCCAGCTACGACGAAGGGGAGCGCAGCCCGATCGTCAAGGCCTTGGCCTCGCGGAGTTGGTTTCTGGTCATCCCGTTGATCGGGTTGGTGTACGCGAACGCGAAGCAGATCACCCCGAAGTACCAGAAGATCAAGGCCGACATCGCGGCGGAAGAGCAGGCCATCAACGAGGAGCGGGTCAAGGTGCTCAAGGGCGCGCGCGAAATGGAGGTCCGCATTTCGCAGCTGCACGCCTTGCAGGACACCTTCGCGGTCCGATTCGCCGGGATCGACTCCCTGGCCGACAGCGTGAATGTCCTCCTTACGGCCGATCGGGAGGCGATGAACAAGCTGCAGGCGGAGCTCGACTCTCTGAGTCGCGTCTATTCGCTGGCTTCCGGCCAGTCGCAGGCGTACTCCGAGACGCTGCAGACGCTTTCTCCGGTGATCGAGTCGCTCCGGACCGCGATCGCGAACCGCACGGCCGAGGCCGATTCGCTGGACCGGGAGACCGCGACGAATCTCGATCTCGCCGATCGCGTCCTCAACCCCGTCAAGTACCGCAAGAACACCGCGCTCGTCACGGGCAAGGGGGATTTTCCCAACCGCGACGCGCTGCCGAAGCGCTGAGGAGGGATGAGCCGTGGGGCGGTATGATCAGGACAGACCGAAGTTCGAATTCAAGCCCAGGCCGAGGCATCTCCTCTACCTGATCGACGTGGCGGTGATTGTTGGTTTCTTCCTCTTCGGGGCCTACATCTTCCGCAGCACCGCAGGTGAGAAGAAGCTCGCAGAGGGAGCCCAACTGCGGGAGTTGGCGAAACAGAAGGGCTCTCGCCTCCTGGAGCAGGCCGACTCGGTCGTGGCGGCGACCCAGCTGCGCGTGAATCAGGCGCTGGCGGACAGCGCGACCTCGGCGGTGGAGCTGGTGAGACGGCGGGCGGCCCTGGAGAGCGCGTTCCAGGAGCGGTCCCGGCTGAACCAGGGGTTGTATCCGGTCACGGACCAGGTCTTCGATCTCCGCGAGCGCAGTTCGAAGGAAGTGGCGAAGGTGGATGGCTACCGCAACGACCTGGTAGGCCGCCGGTCCGACATCGTGGACTTGACCGCGGAGGCGGAGGAGGCGGCCCGCCGGCTGGAGGAGTCCCAGCGGAAGGACCGAGACGCCCGGGACCAGCTGGCGGAGGCGCGTCGCGACCGGACCTATGAGCCGGTGGGCATGTTCCCCGACAAGTCGGGGCTCTTGGTGCGCCGGGACGTTTCCGACGACGAGGACCTGACCAACGTGGAGCTCCAGCACAACGTCTGGCGGCCGGGTGCGCTGGACGTCGGGGTCTCACTCGGATTCGGGCTGGGGAGTGGCGAATTGTCGTCCTCCAAACAACTCGGACTGGTGGTGACCCGGCCGCTGCTGCACCGGCGGCTGGGGCTGGACTTTGGTGCCGGCTATTCCGTCCTGACGGATCAAGCGGGAACCGACGAGTCGGGAGCCTATGCTTCGGCGAGCCTTCGGCTGTCGCCTTTCTACAAGGAACGCTTCCACTTCGGGCTTGGGGCGCGGGCGGACAAGGAGAACGTCCTTCCTTTCGTGTCCGTGGGGGTCGGCCGCAGGTAGCAGACGGTCGCGGACCGGTCGCTGGCGGGGCCCGGCTTTCGATCGACGGGCGGACCGAGGCTGCATGTCCTGGCGTTGATGCGGGGAGGGGGATTGGCTGAGGGAGTCTCATTGAGGAAGCGATTGCTGCGGGGTCGATTCCTGCTCTATGCAGCGGTCGTCCTTGCCCTGCTCCTCTTTCGAGTGGTTCCGGCTTTGCGCCACGGGCTCGGAATCCCTCGGCTCGGCTCCGACCTCCGCCCTTCGTCACTCGTGATCGCCGGAGTCGACAACGC
>CAYYQN010000121.1:0-5607 GCA_964473865.1 uncultured bacterium
GCTTGGGGGGCGTCCGGGGTCTTCCGGACGCCCCCAGGCGTGGAGGACGAACATGTATCTTTGCGCGCACAAGGGGGCACGCCCGGCCGTGCGGTTACCGCTGACTTGGGCTTTCCTGATCGCACTCGGATTTCCCGGAACCCCGGCTTGGGCGGCAACGCGTCACGTCCCTGAGCAGTACCCCACGATCCAGGCCGGCATCAATGCAGCCGTGTCGGGCGATACCGTGCTGGTGGCGCCGGGAACGTACGGAGGTTCTGGGAACCGCGAAATCGAGCTTCGGGGCAAGGACATCGTGGTGCGATCGAGCGGCGGGAGGTCGGTCACCATCATCGACTGCGGGCTCGTCGGACGCGGTTTCTACATTCACGAGTCGGAGCCGTCCACGACGCGGGTGGAGGGCTTTACGATCTGGAACGGCTTTGTCGGATACGGCGCACCGGACCTGGCCCGGGGAGCGGGGATCTTCTGTTCGTTGACATCGGCGGCGATTGTCGATTGCCGGATTGAGCACTGTCGATCTCAGCTCGAGGGAGGTGGGCTCTATACGCTCGTCTACGACGGGCTGGTCGAGCGCTGTGTCTTCTTCGACAACTACGCGCTCAGCACCGGCGGCGGCATCTACTGCGAATACGGGCAGGAGCAGATCCGTGACTGCACGTTCATGGAAAACGGCAGCCTGGAGGGCGGCGGATTGTACCTCACGGGAGGGTCACAGAAGCGGCTCGTCGGCTGCACGGTCGCCGGGAACTATAGCTATGGTGGTGGCGGGGGAGGCATTTCCTCAACGACCCATCTCATTTTGGAGCGCTGCATCGTCTGGGACAACTGCTCCACCGGGGATGGCGACGAGATCTGGTGCGGGTACGCGGACTTCCACTGCTCGGACATCGATCGCGCCGGCGTCGAATCGAACGTGGAGGTCACGTACGATCCCAACTGCATCGACACCGATCCGATGTTCTGCGCGGGCCTGGCCTGCGGCGCGCTCGGGCAGGGCGACTGGACATTGCAGGAGAGCTCTCCTTGCCTGCCGCAGTTCAGCCCGTGCGGCGAGCTCATTGGGTCGCTCGATGCGGGATGCGCGCCGGGGACCCCGACCGGGGCCTGTTGCTTCGTGCTCTGGTACACGTGCCAGGTGACATCCGAGCACGCCTGTGAAGTGCAGCACGGCAATTACCTGGGCGACGGTGTTCTGTGTGATCCCGATCCCTGCGGGCCGACGGCGGTGGAGAAGACCTCCTGGGGGCGGATCAAGGCGGCATATAGGTAGCCGGTTGCAGCTTGCGAGGCGGGCCTTCCGCATTCCGCTCGGCTTCCGCGATCCGGTTGAGGTCCCGCGTTTCCCCGAAGGCCAAAGAGCTTGCTGATGCGGTGGGTCTGGCGTCGTCGATCAATCGAAACGCTGTCATTGATCCAGGCGGTTCAATCCGCTACGGTCGCAACCCGAGTCGACCGGTGGTCGCAGCGACCGTGCGGTCGACCGGGCAAACCTGCGGAGGACGTGCCAATGGATCCCACGACGCGCCAGCGTGGAGACGCGCGCTTCGGAGTGACGGCTGGTGCCATCCTGCTCGCCGCCCTGTGCCTGACCGTCGTCGCGCCGAATCCCTTGATGGCTGTGAACGCGAGGTCTGTCCACAGCTGTTCGACCGTGACCGAGGCCCGTGAGGGTCCTCATGATCCCATCGTCGCGACCTTCTCCATCGTCGCCTGCGATACGACCGAGGGGATCTGGGGCGTGGCCGTGGCATCGAAGTTCCTCGCCGTCGGGTCGGTCGTACCGTGGGCGCGCGGCGGCGTGGGGGCGGTGGCCACGCAGGCCTCGGCCAACACCACGTTCGGGACGCGCGCGCTGGATCTGCTGGAGCAGGGACTCGCTCCCGCGGAGATCGTGCCCCTTCTGGCCCGCACCGATCCCCAGCGCCACCGGCGGCAGTTCGGCATCGTCGACGCGCACGGGCGGGCGGCGACCTTCACCGGCGATTCGTGCCTGGCGTGGGCCGGCGGAAAGACCGGGGCCGGATTCGCGGTGCAGGGGAACATCCTGGCGGGGCCGCAGGTTGTGGATGCGATGGCGCGGTCTTTCGAGCGGAGCCGCGGGTATCTCGGCGACCGGATGTTGCGCGCGCTCGCGGCCGGCGATTCGGCCGGGGGGGACAGCCGCGGGCGGCAGTCGGCTTCCATTCGGCTCGCCGCCGTGGGCCGCGGATACAACGGTTTCTCCGATGTTCTCTGCGATCTGCGCGTGGATGACCATGCCGATCCCTTGACCGAGCTGAGCCGGGTCTACGGCGTGTGGCGTTCGGCGCGGCTCATCACGGATGGCTATCGGGAAGTGGAAGCGGGGAACTACGCGGAAGCGATCGCGCTGGGCGAGCAGGCGGCGCGGCTGGACCCGGACTCGGGCGAGCCGTTCTATCATCTGGCCTGCTACCACGCGCGGGCCGGGGACCCGGACCGGGCGATGCATTACCTGCAGTGGGCGCTGCGCCTGCGGCCGGCCTTGCGCCCGCAGGCGACGACGGACCCGGATCTGGCGCCGCTACGCCAGCGGGACGACTACCGAAACCTGACCGGCGAGTGAGATGACGGAAGGAAGGGCCCCCATGCACGACGGCGGCTACGAAGGAGTGCTCCGCTTCGGGCACAGCCCCGATCCGGACGATGCGTTCATGTTCCACGGTTTCGCGGTCGGTGCGGTCTGCGTGGAGCTGCCGGGAAGGGAGGCCGCGCACCCTCGCCGCTGGCGCGTGGAGCACCTGCTGGAGGATATCCAGTCGCTGAACGAACGCGCACTCGCCGGGGAACTCGAGATCACCGCGATTTCGGCGCACGCCTATCCGTTCGTCGCCTCGAGGTACTGGGTGATGCGCACCGGGGTGTCGATGGGGGACGGATACGGGCCGCTGGTCGTGGCGCCCGAACCAATGACGCTCGCCTCGCTGAAGGGGGCGCAGATCGCAGTGCCCGGCATGATGACCACCGCGATCCTGGCGCTACGGCTCTTCCTGCCCGAGTTCCGCCCGGTGCCCGTGCGCTTCGACGAGATTCCGGCGGCCGTGCGCGCGGGGAGATTCGATGCCGGTCTCGTGATCCACGAAGGACAGCTCACCTTCGAGGCTGATGGGCTCTGCAAGGTGGCCGACCTCGGCGTGCTCTGGAAGGAGAAGACCGGCCTGCCCCTCCCGCTGGGGCTCGACGTGGTACGGCGGGACCTCGGACCGGAGCTCGCGGGAGCGTGTTCGACCGCCCTGCGCCGCTCCATCGAGTACGCGCGGGCACACTCCGAGGCCGCCCTGGCCTATGCCCTGGAATACGGGCGGGGCCTGACCACGCAGCTCGGTGAACGGTTCGTCGGGATGTACGTGAACGATTGGACGCTCGACATGGGAGAGAAGGGCCGGCGCGCTCTGGTCACCCTGCTCGATGCCGCGGCCGACGCGGGTCTGGCGCCGCGGGTCGAGAATCTAGAACTCGTGTGAATCGGGACCGGGCCCGCCGCGCAGCTCCTCGATCGCCTCGTTGAGCGCTGCGATCGCTTCCTCGATCTCCGCTTCGATGCACTCCGGCCCCGGGCTGAAGCGGACCGTCCCCGCGGGCCAGGTGCCCAGAGTCCGGTGGGCGCGCGGCGCGCAGTGCAGTCCCGGCCGGCAGGCGACGCCGCGACGATCGAGCGCGAGAGCCAAGGCCCCCGGATCACATCCGGCCACGGTGAACGAGACCACCGCCAGCCACCCGGGCTCATCGCCACGTTCGCCCGCTGGATGATGCACCTCTACACCCGGGATTTCGCGCAAGCGCGCAACCAGCCATCCGCGCCGTTCGCGGTGACGGGCGGCGGTCGCCTCGGTCCCGACCCGGCGGAGCCGGCCGATCGCCGCTCCGAGTCCGGCGATTCCCGGGAGGTTCTGCGTGCCGGCCTCGAAGCGGTCGGGAGCGAACGGCGGCTGCTCCTCCGCCTCGCTGCGGCTGCCGGTACCGCCCCGGACCAACGGCTCCACCTGCTCCGGATCCAACAGGGCCAGGGCGCCGATGCCGGCGGGCCCCTCCAGCGACTTGTGGCCGGTCACGGCCAGGAAGTCGATCTGGTCGCGCTCCAGCCGGAGGTCCAGCGCGCCGGCCCCTTGCGCCGCGTCGATGAGCACGGTCGCACCCCGCGCATGGGCCAGCGCAGCGATGTCGGGCACCGGAAGCGCCTCTCCGGTGACGTTCGATGCCGCGACCGTGGCCACCATCCGCACCGGCCCGGCGGCGAGCCGTTCGCGCAGCGCCCCCAGATCGAGTCCGTGAGGACGGCCGTCGGCTGCCCGGAGGGGCGGCACGATCTCGACCCGGACACCCTGCTCGCGCTCCATCCACCGCAGCGGCCGCATCACCGCGTTGTGCTCCCACGGGCTCACCAGAACCGTGTCTCCGGGGCGCAGGTGTCCCCGCAGCACGACATTGATCGAGGCGGTGGCCCCGGGCGTGAAGACGAGCCGGGAGGGATCGGAGACGCCGAAGAACGAGGCGATCGTGCTGCGGCTCTCCTCGAGGAGGCGGGCGGCTCGGATCGAGACGGTGTGACCGCTACGTCCCGGGTTGCCGAGGCCGTCCCGGAGCACCGCGGCCACGGCTTCGATCACCTCCGGATGCCGCGGGCCGGCGGTGGCGGCGTGGTCGAGGTAGATCATGGCTGCGAATCCGTTCGGCGATCCGGGTCGGAGTCGCCCCTGGCCCGGCGATCGGTCTGCCCCTCCGCGGGAGCGCTCCGCAGATCGAGGACGTAGCCCTCGGGGCTGGGGATGTAGATCCCGCCCAGGCGGCCGACCAGCGGCGGATTCGAGAGGATCGCGCGCGCCACATCGAGATCGGCGGCTCGGAAGAGAAGGGCCATGCCGCAGTCCGCGGTCACGCCGCGGGGGATCGGCACCAGATCGCATGCCAGGGCGGCGCTGCGGAAGGTCCGCTCCGCGGCGATGACCGCATGGATCGACTCGAAGACCGCGACCGGTCCCCGGGGATCGAGCGGTTCGGGCCGGGAAACCTCTTGAAGACGGGCGTCGGTCATGAGCAACTCGTCATTTCCCCCGCCCGGCCGGCGACTCCGACGTCGACAGTCATCGGGGTCCGACTCCGCAATCCCCCCGTCGGGCCGCCATTCGCATCCAGCGGCGGCCGGATCAGGTGCCCTGCCTGATCGGGCGTTTCCGCAATCTCCCGTCCTGTCGCCATCCGCATCGAGCTATGGCCGGACCAGGCGCCCGGCCCGGCCGAGTGTTTCCACGATCTCCCGCATGTTCGAGACCCGCCCGACCACGAGCTTCTCCTTGGCCTGGAAGTAGTCGAGGCAGGTTCCGCAGGAGAGGATCTCCGCGCCGGCGGACTCCAGGGCTCGGAGGTCCTCGCCGATCGGCGTGCCTTCCGTGGTGAGCGTGATGCCGGTGTTCAGGAAGACCATGCGCCAGGGGACGGTTCCCAGCTCGCGCAGTGTCTTCACGAACGAGCGCGCGAGCACCCGGCCCAGCTCCTCCGGCCCTTCGCCGATCCGGTCCGAAGAGAAGAGAACCACGAGCGGGACTTCCTTCGGGCGTGTTTGGTCGTTCACGGGACTCCTCCTCTCGT
>CAYYQN010000122.1:0-952 GCA_964473865.1 uncultured bacterium
CACCGTGGTCTTCGCGGGATCCCCCAGGAACCGGAACCCGCCGTTTCGACCCCGCTGCGAGGACACCAGCCGGGCGCGGACCAGCGGCAGCATGACCTTGGCGAGGTAGCCCTCCGGCACGCGGATCTGCGCCGAGAGCGCCTTCGTCGTCAACGCCGCGTCCGTCCGGCCTGCAAGCCAGACCACCGCACGGAGCGCGTATTCGGCCGTCTGTGAAACGATCATGATCTCCCACCTCTTCGGTGCTCGTCGGTTAAGGGGAATCGGGCAGGCGGATCAGTCCCAGTCCAGAATCCGCCTCTGGCCGGTCAGCGCCCGCACGTCCGTCACATCCTGCGAAACCTCGATCGTACCAAGATACCGGCCGTCGGCCGCACGAACGGCGTAGTATCGGATCAGGATGAACCGTTCCTGGTACGTCATCCAGAACGAGGCCTCATTGCGTGTCCCCTCGCGAAAGGCCTTCAGGATGGCCTCGACCATGTGGACGCTCTTCGGGGGATGGCAGTTGCGGACCTCGCGACCGATGACCCCGGGGCTGCGGGGGAAGATCCGTTGCTCGTGGCCTGAGTAGTACCGGACGGTGTCGTTCTCATCCACGAAGGAGATCTCGATCGGAAGCGCCGTCAACATGCGGTCGATCTGCTCCGGCGTGAGCGCCCCCATGTTGAGCGGGATCGCCCCGACGGCGGACGGCGGTGCCGCCGGATCCGTGGCGGCCGGGGCCGCCACCCCGCCCGGCCAGGGCGGCGGCGGCGGGATGAAGACATAGCCGACGTGGTCATCGCCGGCGCGTATGGCGCGCCACTCGTCCTCCTTCAGAAGCCGGAGGGCGGTCGGATAGAGGATCTTCTCCTCCTTTGCGATCATCTCGGTGACCATTCGGACGAGGTGGAGGCCCTGGTCCGCGAGCTGGGCGGTGTCCGACTGGGCGATGGCGAAGCGGCACACA
>CAYYQN010000122.1:962-4040 GCA_964473865.1 uncultured bacterium
CCTTGGCGACGAAGACCGCCGTTCTTTTGCGCCGGTCGCGGATCTCGTTGTGGACGCTCCACATGACCTTCGACGGTCCGCTGAACGCGTTGCGCTCGAGGGCCGGGAAGAGCTGGTTCTCCTTCCGGACATAGTGCGTTTCGATCTTGGCGAGGTCGTCCAGCGCCGCCCCCGCTGCCGCGGCATCCATCGTCCCGCTTCCGGCCGTCCGGCAGACCTCTGCGAAACGCTCGGACGCCGCGGCGATCGCGCGGTTCTCCGCGAGATAGGCCGCCACGGGATGGTACGGCGGCAGTCCGGGATCCGGTGGGGCCACGGTGTCGCCCAGGATCCGGGCGTGGGCGTCGCACATACGGTGAAGGTCGCCGACCGGCATGCCGCCGGCCAGCAATTCCTGTTCGATCGCAGCGATCTCCTCCGCCGGCACGGTTCCGAGGAGGTCCGCCAGTTCGCGGCGTGCCGGTTCGACGTCGGCCTCGGTCTTCACGCGGCGCAGGAGTGCCGTGATCCGTTCGCGCCGGGCGGCCCGGAGATCGGGATCCGGCCCGGTGCCTTTCGCATCTCCGCTCATGATTGCGTCCTCCGGCGGCGCGCCATCCGTTCCGTCATGCACGGCGCCTTGGCCAGCCTAGTCCAACCCCGCCTCGACTTCCAGCACGCGGGGGAACAGGATGTTGTTTTCCTTGTGGATGTGGGTGTGGAGGTCGGATTCGAGGCCCTTCAGGGCATCGACCATCGCCCGCCATGTGGGGCAGCCGTCCGCCGGCACGACGTACCCGCCGGTCAGGCGGCGGAAGCCCGCGAGGGCATCCCCCGCCTGCTCGTGCTCGTGGATCATCACCCGGATCGGATTGGCGACGGTTCCGCAGTGGAACTCCGGCCGGGACGCTGCGCCCTCGAGGTCCCGGATCATGGGAAAGAGTATCCTCTCCTCCTTGACCATGTGGGCCTCCAGTTCGGCCAGGAACAGCTCGTACGCCTCCTTCAGTTGCGCCAGTTCGCCGTGGCGCTCCCCGTGCGCCGCCACCACCTTGTCCACAAGCGACCGGATTCGTGGCAGCTCGGTTTTCAGGTAGGCATGGTGGGTGCTCTGAATATGGTCGCATAGTTCGGCCGGGCGTGCTTGGGTCCAATCCCGGTCCTCGGGCGCGGGCGCCGCCTCGCGCAGCATGCCGAGCACGGGCTCGACGCGGAGACCCAGGGAGGCGCAGGCCTCCCCCAGAGTCCGCCGGCCGCCGCAGCAGTAGTCGATTCCGAAGACCTCGAAGATCCGCGAGCGAGAGGGCCGGTCCGCGACCCAGTCGCCCACCGGCGACGCCTCATTCAACGTGGGTATTGTCATGTGCGTCCCCCCGGTCAATGGGCTCCGGAAGCGGACGGCGGCGCCGACTTCAGACGCGCGACGAAACCGGCCAGCGCCAGCACGCCGACGGCGAAGAGCACGTCGCCGAGCACGCGCACCCACTTGAGCGCCGTCATGACCGGCTGCTGCAGGAACTCGGCGGAGCGCGCGTACCACATGCCGTGCTCGATGCTGGCGACCGTCTGCATCAGGCCGATCGGCAGCAGGCTCAGGACGACCATCGCCGCCAACCCGAGGTTCAGCGCCCAGAAGGCGGTGCCGAGCGCCCGGTCGCCCCACTTCCGGTCCAGCGTCATGGCCCGCAGGCAGAAGAGCATGAGGCCGATCCCGAGCATCCCGTACACGCCGAAGAGCGCGGCATGGCCATGCACCGCCGTGGTGTTGAGGCCCTGCATGTAGTAGAGCGCGATCGGCGGGTTGATCATGAACCCGAAGAGGCCGGCGCCGACGAGGTTCCAGAAGGCCACCGCGACGAAGAAGAGGATCGGCCAACGGTAGGTCTGGACCCACGGGCGGGCCCGCGAGAGCTTGAGGTTCTCGTACGCCTCGAAGCCGACGAGGGTCAGCGGCACGACCTCCAAGGCGCTGAAGACCGCGCCGAGGGCCAACACCGGTGTGGGGGTGCCCGAGAAGTAGAGATGGTGCATCGTGCCGATGATGCCGCCGGTCAGGTACGTGACCGTCGTAAACAACGCGGCCGCCGTGGCGGTCCCGGCGCGGACCAGCCCCAGACGGAGGAAGAGGAACGCGATGGCCACGGTGGCGAATACCTCGAAGAACCCTTCCACCCAGAGGTGCACGACCCACCAGCGCCAGTACTCGGCCATGGCGAGGTGCGTATGCCGCCCGATCATCAGGCCGGCGCCGTAGAAGAGCGCGATAGCGATGCACGCGATGACGAAGAGGACGAGCATCGGCCGCTGATCACCGCCCTTCCGCAGGGCCGGGGCCAGCCCCCGCGCCATCAGCGCGAGCCACACGAAGAGCCCGACGAAGAGGAAGATCTGCCAGAACCGGCCGAGGTCGACGTACTCGTATCCCTGGTGTCCGAACCAGAAGTTCGTCGCCAGCCCCGTCTTCTGCCGGGTCGCGTACCATGTGCCGAACAGGGTCCCGACCACGATGATCAGCAGGCAGACGAACAGGAAGTTGACTCCCGCGCGCTGGAATTTTGGTTCGCGTCCCGACACCGCGGGCGCCAGGAAGAGGCCCGTCGCAAGCCACGCGGTCGCGATCCAGAAGATGCCGAGCTGCACGTGCCACGTGCGCGTCACAGCGTACGGCAGCCACGCGGCCAGTGGAATCCCGAAGAACCCGCCGCCCTCAACCCCGTAGTGGGCGGTCACCGCGCCAAGGCCCACCTGGACCACGATCAGAGCCGCCACGACCCAGAAGAACTTCAACGTCGCCTTCATCGAGGCGGTCAGGCTCAGGCCGAGGAGCGGATCCCGATCCGGCGCGGCCGGGTCCGGAGCATCCTCTTCGCGGCGCTTGAAGGCGAAGTACCACACCATGGCGCCGATGCCCGCCAAAAGGACGATCACACTGACGATCGACCACACGACGATCGGGCCAGTCGGACGGTTGCCGACCAGGTCGTCCGGCGGCCAGTTGCTCGTGTACGAGATGCCCTCGCCGGGCCGCTCGGCCGTGCAGGACCATGCCGCCCAGAAGAAGAAGCCGTTCATCGCGTACCGACGCTGCGCATCCGGGAC
>CAYYQN010000122.1:4050-5511 GCA_964473865.1 uncultured bacterium
CGCGTACGCGTCGCGCAGGTGCTTCATCTCCGCCCCGTCGCCGAACAGCGCGTCGTAGTGCGCGTTGACCGCCTCGATGGCCGCGGCGCGGTCGGCCGACACCACGAGGTCGCCGGTGGCCGGGTCGTGCCCGTTGCTCCGCACCTCCGTCTGCAGCCGCGCACGGAGCGCCGCCTGCCCCGGGGCGTCGAGTTCGTCGAAGGTCTTTCCGTTCGCGGCCTTCGCCCACCGGTCGAGCAGGACGACCGCCTCACGGTGAACCCGGTCGGCCGACCAGTCCGGCGCCACGTAGGCCCCGTGACCCCAGATGGAGCCCACCTCCTGGCCCCCCATCGACTGCCATACGCTCTGGCCGTCGCGGATCTGTTCCGCCGTCCACAGGACGCGCCCGTCCGCCGTCACCACCCGGGCCGGGACCGGCGGGGCCTTCTGATAGATCTGGTACCCGAAGTAGCCAAGTACCGCGAACGAACCGAGGATCACAACGGTCAGTGCCGCCCATAGACGCCCATGCTTCACGATCCTGCTCCTTCCCATGGCCGGATCCCGCCCGGCCTCTTGTTTCCGGATATGCCTATCCGGATATCCGTTGACGCGGGACTATGCATGCCCTACGTTGCGCTGTCAAGGGTCCGACGATGCCCACGTGCAGGAGAAGACCATGAGTGCCGATTCCGATGCGTCCGCCGCCCGTCGGGACCGCCCCGATTTCGACCGGCGCCCCCTCGTCGCCGTCTGGGAAACGACCCAGGCGTGCGACCTCGCCTGCCTCCACTGCCGGGCCGAGGCGCAGGCCGCGCGGAACCCCGGCGAACTAGACACGCAGGAGGCCCGCCGGTTGCTGGACGACGTGCGCGACCTGGACCCGGGGGTCCTCGTGTTATCCGGCGGAGACCCGATGAAGCGGCCGGATCTCTTCGACCTGCTTTCCTACGCGCGATGGAAGGGGATCCGCGTGGCCATGACGCCGTCCGTCACGCCGCTGCTCACCGACGATGCCATCCGACGCCTTGCCACCGCCGGCCTCGTCCGCATCGCGTTCAGCCTCGATGGTTCCAGCGCCCGGATCCACGACCGCTTCCGCGGCACACCCGGGGCCTTCGACCGGACCCTCGAGGTCGTGCGGGTTGCCCGCGAGGCCGGCATGAGCGTTCAGATCAATACGACCATCTCCCGCGACAACCTTGCGGACCTGCCGGCGATGGCCGCGCACCTCCGGGACTGGGATCTTGTTCTCTGGAGCCTCTTCTTCCTTGTCCCGGTCGGCAGGGGGCGGATCCTCCCGCCCATCTCTCCGGAACAGTACGAGGAGGTCTTCGCCTGGCTCTGGTCCCTGCGGCAGCAGGTGGGATTCGAGATCAAGACCACGGAGGCCCCCCACTACCGGCGCTTCGTGATGAGGGCGCTGAAGGAGGACCACAGCAAGGCCGCGGGCTACGGATCCGGAACACCGGGGCGCTT
>CAYYQN010000123.1:0-4926 GCA_964473865.1 uncultured bacterium
CCTGATCCCGGTCCCAGACCGCCCGACGGACCTCCGCCGGGATGTAGCGCGAGCGTGTCGAGGCCCGGCGCCGGGAGGTTGGCCTTGGGGTTTCCGGGCTGGGCCGGACCGGCGCCACCGCGGGTGAGCCCGGGGCAGACCGGCGCCGGTCGGACTTACGCCGACCGAACTTGCGCGCCTCGGTCTTCTCGAGCAGGGCGATCAGGGCCAGGTCGATGATCTGCGCGATGTCGCCGTCGGGCACCTTGTGACGCAGCAAGGCCTGCGCCCGCCGGAGTCGAGCATGCATCTCCGCGCTCGCCGTGAACTGCACCCGGTAGCGGTCCGGCGCCAGCGGAGCGACGATCGGCCGGGCGGGCGACGGAGGAACGGGCACCGCAATCGACGCGGAATCCGCCCGGACCGCCGGGAATGCCGCGACTGCCGAAGCCGCCGGAGCCGCCGGAGCTGCCGGAGCTGCCGGAGCTGCCGGGGCCGGGGGTGCCGGAGCCGCAGCGGCGGCGGCGGCGGGAGCTCCCCGCCGATCAGGACCCGCCGCCGCACAGGCGGAGACCGCCTGTGGACCGACCGGCAGCTTCCGCACCAGTGCGGGCACCGGGCCCGCTGGCCGGATCCGGGCCACGATCTCCTCCAGCTGGCGCTTCGTCCTGTGCCGCGCCTCCGCGATCAGCGCCGCCTGGTTCTCCCGGGTCAACACCGGCGCCAGCAGCACGATCGCCGACAAATGCAGCGAGCCATCGGCCAGCCGCGCGAAGAGCTCGGGGAAGTGCCGTGCCGCCCGCGCCGCTTCGATCCGCTTGTACGCGGCCTGCTCCGAGAGGTGCAGGGCCTGCGTGCAGTACGTGAAGAGGGACGAGTAGCCCAGGCCGAGATGGAGCCGGCGCCGATCCATCTCGGCCAGATGCGCTACCAGGCAGGCGGTCGCGCGACGTTCGCGCTCCACGAGCCGGCCGATTCGCTCCAGGAGCTCGCGATCCGCGAGCCGGGCGATCTCCGCGAGGGAGGCGACCGGCGCAAGCGGCGGGGTCTGCGCGAGAGGGGCGATCGGCGCAAGGGACGAGACCGGCGCGAGGGAGGCACCAGGCGCGACACGGAGTTCCGGGGATGGGACAAGGGCCATCGAGTCAGGATTGTTGTTTTGCATGGACAACGTATACACCCCGGTTCTCGGCCCGGCTCTGCGCGCCGTCGCAGAGCGTTTCAGATCCGCCCGTGCCGAATCCTGCCACTCTGCCGCGCAAAGCGTCTGGCGCCCCTGGAGCGAGTGTACAAGGCCAGGAATGCAGTCTTCTCGCTGCTCTTTCACACGCGCGACCTGGAACCTGTCAACAAGAAAGTGCGGTCCTCCGCACTTTTCCGGGCGGCCTCTTCAAGACCGAAGTCATCCGCCGTCTGGGGACCTCGCCGGCCCAGTTCTACCGGTTGCTCGATACCACCAACTACCGGAACTCGGTCGACCAGATGCTGTTCCTGCTGCAGGCCCTCGACTGCGATGTTGACCTGGTCATCCGGGCGAAGCGGGCGTGAGGACGTGGCGGCCGCGAGGGCGGTGCCCGGGGACCGGACTCCTCTCCCCCCTCTCCTTCATTGGAAGGATGGACCACACCGTCGGGCGGACCCAACCTGGCGTCAGCCACCCACCAGCCTCGGAATCCGGGCACCTGCGCATCGCCGCCTGACACCGATCGCGTGACCCGGGAGTCTCCTCGCTGTGACGGCCCGACCACGCCTCGCCACTGCCGTCATGCGCCGCTCCAGCGTTAGCGGCCATCGTTCCCGGCTACAACAAAGCCAAAACTCGACAGCCGCAGCTAGTTCAAGCGCCTAGCAAGAGCGTGGATGAGGTTTTCGGTACCGACACCCACCGCCTGGGCGGATCCGCATGTCAGGTTTACCCGCGCGAACGCCCATTTTGCGCACATGCCCGTCACTCCGCGCTGGCTCGAACGTCGCGTTCTGCGAGGTGCCAGTTCCTCCGGCTGTTCCGCCCACGCATCCGCCAGCTTGTCCCGGCACCGATTCTGCACCACCGGGTCGCCATGGACGTTGTTTCGACATCCCCGGGCGTGGGCGGAAAGGGCAAGCGGACCCGCCGTCGGATTTTGCGCACCCCGCGCGTTGGCGTCGCTTCTCCCGCACTTCCCCCGGTCACCTATGAACGGACCCCCGGTGCCGCCTCCGCGCCGCTGCCGGGCGCGTCCCTTCCGGGGGGCATCTATCGCCGTCACGAGCCAGAGAAGACGGTCTTGTACGGGGTTGTTCAGGAGCACCTCGAGACATTCCTGGATCAGGCGCGCGAGCCTGATGGCGACGGGTGTTGTTCGCCTGCCGTGCCCTCGAAGGGGGGCAACGTGGGCGAGGGCGGGCTCTCGGTATCGCAGACGGACGGTGGCGGGCCGCCTCACCGCTCGGCTGGCTGCGGCGTCGGAGGAGGATAACGACTACCTCGATCCGGACCTGGCCGCACTCATAGCAGCTCTCTCCTGGTCGCGGGAGGCTCCGCCGGCCGTGTCCCCGCAGGGGGGACGCGGGACATCCCGCTGCTGCCGGGGCTCGAGGGGGGACGGGAAGAGGATGGCCTACAGGGCAAGCCGCTCTGTGCGGCGGTGGCCGGCTTCTCGCTTCATGCGGCGCAGTGTGTACAAGCACATGATCGGGAGGTCCATGAGTGGCCGGAAAGTCACCTGGCCTCGCCCCGGAAGGTCGGCTATAAGCCTGGTCGGCGGTTCGGACTGGGGCGAAGGCCGCCCCGGGGCGTTGGAACCACTTATCCGCTCTGCAGGAGGATGAACCCGGGATATGTGCAGCAGACGAGGTTGGGATCGCGTTTGCTCGAGCTCAGGTGCCCGTAGTTGCCGCTGATGAGCTGGGCGCGTCCCGAAGCACTGCGGCGGAGGTGACTCCCAGCATGGCCAGGGCAAGTGCAGGAAGCATGACGGCGCAGGGGTTCCGGGCGGTCTTCATGGTCCTGGGCTCCTCTTCTTCTGTCTGACGCGGCGCCATCACCTGACCGGCGCGCGGTCACGGAGCAGTCCTGGAAAGACGGAAGCCGAGTTCGTTGTATCTGTCGCCGGAGGAGGTCTGCTGGCGGCGCGCGGACCGGCATTCCTCCGCGGAGTAGTGCCAGCTACCGCCACGTATGACAGGGTAGAAGCCGGACCCGGGACCGATCGGGTCCGTCACCGGCCCCGTCGGATAGGTGCCATACCCGTCCCAACACCACTCCCACACATTCCCGTGCATGTCCTGCAAGCCCCAGGCATTCGCCGTCTTGCCACCCACGTCGTGCGTCTGGCTCGAAGCATTGCTGCAGTACCACCCGACCTGATCTAGATTCGGGTCCAACGGATCGCAGTAGAGGTTCGTGATGCCGCCGTTGCAGAACGCCGTCGTGCTCGTCGCCCGGCAGGCGTACTCCCACTCCGACTCCGTCAGCAACCGATACCCGTCGGCGGCCTGGTTCCAGGTCACCGTGGCGAACATGATGTGGTTCCCACCGTACACAACACCCGTCAGCGTGTAGACCGGTGTCAACCCGTCGCTCAAGGACCGCTGATTGCAGTAACTCACCGCGTCGAACCAGGTCACCCGCTCCACCGGACGACTCGGCCCCGGGAACCCCGACTCGTTCCACCCCATCACCGACTGCCACTCTGACTGCGTCACCTCGCAAACGGAGACGTAGAGGTCCCTCGTCAACGTCACTTCGTGCTGTGTCTCGTCGCTACTACGACCCGGCTCATCCGGCGGGCTGCCCATGAGGAACGTGCCGGCGGGAACCCGGACCATGCCGGGTGGCAGCGCGGGATCACACGTGTTCGGAGCACAACTCGTCCACTCCGGGTGGAACACCCCACCTGCTTGCATGCACTCATCCTCGGTCTGGAGGAAGCACGCGTACCCCACGCAGCAAGCCGCCGGGATCTGGACACCGCGAAACGTCACGCTATCGATCTCGGAAACCGTGAACACATGGGTTCCTGATGCGGTATGCAGCAGCATCTCCCAACGCTCGTCGCGCTCACCGGCTGATGATCCGACGGTCACCAGGAAGCCCAGCAGGATCGCCCCTGTCCATCCGCAGATCACCCGCTGCATCGACATCTCCTTTCCCTCTCTCCGTAAGTACCGGTACCTACGGCAACAGGATCATCCGCCGGCTCTCCGCCACCCCCAGCGCCGTGAGCTGATAGAAGTAGACCCCGCTCCCCACCCGCTTCCCGGCATCATCCCGACCGTCCCAGCTCGCCGTGTGCCGTCCGGCCGCGCGCGCGTCCTTCACCAACCGGCGA
Source organism: uncultured bacterium (assembly GCA_964473865.1). Lineage (GTDB taxonomy): Bacteria > Eisenbacteria > RBG-16-71-46 > CAIMUX01 > CAIMUX01 > CAIMUX01. The sequence continues at coordinate 4,293 of CAYYQN010000123.1, forward strand.
ATCAACCGCCCGTTCACCCCGTAGATCGCGAGCTCCACCGGACCGGCCTGCGGAAGCCCGAAACTGATCTTCGTCTCGGGCGAGAAGGGATTCGGCTGGTTCTGGAAGAGGTGCATGGCCTTGACCAGCGCCGCGGCAACGGCAGGGCTCGCGCTGTTGGCGGGATCCCAGAGGAACTCGATCTTGGAGATCCCCTCCAGTTCCCAGCTCTGCGAGCCGGCGGGACCCACCACCACCAGGGAGTCCTCCGTGAACCCGACCCGCCGTACTTCGCTCACCGGATAGCAGGCGCTCTCCCCTCCGGTCAGACGGATGGCCAGCCACGGTTCGTCGGCCCGGGACGCCGGCACAACCGCAAGGCAGGCTAGGAGCCCCAGGCAGGCGCCGGCCAGGCGCCGGACCAAGGACGGTCTCCTTCGTCGCATCGTCACCTCCGTTGGGCAACCGATCACTCTTGCTCTCCCCATGCCGGCGCGGCCCACTCCCGGCCGCCGGCCATTTCAGCGGAAGCGGCTGCGGCCGGGCCCCGGGGTGACAGGGCACCTACGAGTATAGGCGAATGTACGGACAATTGCACCCGTGCTCTTGGGGGTTCTTGGAGTGGGGCCACTCCGTTCTCGTCCGGCGAGGCTAA
>CAYYQN010000124.1:0-4859 GCA_964473865.1 uncultured bacterium
AGAGACGAGAGACGAGAGACGAGAGACGAGAGACGAGAGACGAGAGACGAGAGACCAACCAACATAGCACAACTTCGATCGCATTGCCTCACTCCTCCCCTATGTGCTCTGGCGACTACGTTCGAAGGATCGCCGGCCCGAACCAGCCTGATCTGTCAGTGCACCCGGGCAAAACGGATCCTGAGATCGGCCCCGTTCTGGCGCGAGACCCAACCGTCTCCTCCGTGACGGCGCCAGGCTTGGCCCCGGCCTTTCTGCTTCACTCGAGTGCTCATGAAAATCATACCATGCCCGGAGCTTACAGTGGCGCACTCCTTCTGGGCGTTCCGGCGGGCACGGGCGCCCGTGGTATCGGGCCCTCCCGCCTCCTGCCCCGCCGCCTGCATCCTCTCCGGCGCGTTGCCCCGTTCGATCGCGCCCACGCGGTCGTAGCGCCCGGTCCCAGCCCGACCAGTCCCACGCCACCGGGTGCGCCTACAACCGGAGCGACATCGATCTACCAGTCATATCGCCGCGCGTGCTTGCTCGTTCCTCACCGGTCCTCCAGCATCCACCGCCACGCCGGCACGACCTGGATCGTGCCGCGGTTCGTCTTGATCGTCTCCTCCTCACGCAGGGTGACGATCTCCGCGCGTTTCAGTCCGGTCTCCTCCATTGCCTGGACCAGGGCGTGGACCTCACGCTCCCGGGTCTGCGGCTCCGACAGGTGCGCGCAAGCCTGCACCAGGCGGTCGGCGCGTTGCTCGAAGACATCTCCGACCACGAAGTCGACCTCGCGCCCGGACGCGGTGAGGTAGTACGAGACCTGCCCCTGGAGCAGCCGCCCGTGTCGGCGCCGCAGCTCCAGGAAGACCGCGTTCTCCAGCCGGGCGCCGACATCCGTCGCCGTGAGGTGCGACATTGCGGCCGCCAGTCCCGGGTCGATCGCGTAGAGCTTGCGCGGATTGGTCGCCTGCGCGCGCTCGGACTTCCGGAAAACCGGGACGGAGAAGACCAGGTAGGCGTCCTGGAAGTGGTCCAGAAGAGCATGCAGCGTGTCTTTCGATACCTTCAGCCCGCGGGAACGCAGGTCGGCATGGGCCTTGTTCACAGTGAACGGGCGCGCCGGCGACTGGAGCAGACCGCGGGCAAAAGCCCGCGCGGCAACCGCGTCTTCGATCCGGTGGCGCTCGATGACATCTCGGAGCAGGACGAGTTCCACATAGTCCTGGAGCGTCTGCACCCGCTCCGTGAGTGCCATCCCCTGCACTTCCGGGAAGCCTCCGGATGCCAGGTAGGTGTCGAAATGTGCCTCGAGTCTTGATCGCTGCCGGGAGCCGGGAGGGAAGGTCGAGGGGATGGCGAGGCCTGCGGCGGCGGCACTCTCGGCGAAACTGAACGGGAAGAACTCGACGGGGAGGCCCCTTCCGCGGAGTTCGGTCGCGACCTCCGTGCTGAGCAGCTTTGCCGAGGAGCCACTCAGCACGACCCGAACGCTCTCCGTGTCGAGAACGCGGCGCACGAAACGAGGCCAGCCGGGTACCAGTTGGACGTCGTCGAAGAACAGGTGGGCGCCACGTTCCCGCGCCGCCGGATTCGAGCGATAGAATGTCTCCAGAAGGTCATTGAGCAAGCCAGGCTCGCCGATCGGCAATCGGTCGTCCTCGAAGTTTGCGTAGAGGATGTCGCGCTTGTCGATGCCCGAGTTCAGCAGTCGCTCGATCTGCTGGTAGACCAGGAACGTCTTGCCCGTCCGGCGCATGCCGATGACGACTGAGGCCTTGCGCGCCATGGCCGGCACTTCGAGCCTTCGCGGTGTGGAGTCAGGGAGGCTACGCTCCTGAAACTCCGCAATGAGGAAGTCCAATCCTGGCATCCGCGCCCTCCGATCCCCTGGTTCTGGGGTTCCGTGGTCCGCCAGACTGACCACCTAGCGCGGCCAGTTTGACCAACAACTGACCGGATGGCTAGGTCAGTTTGGGTGAGGTGTGGAGCCGGGGCCGCGGCTGGCGAGCACGCGAGTGTCGGGATCGGGGTCACGTTGCCGGGCACGATCCCGTAGCGGCGGATGGTCCTTTCGGAATGGGGGATTCCGAACCTGGCGGCCGGCCCCTCGGCGATGCGATCGTCCGCGAACGCGGCCTATCCCAGCGTCTGCAACGCCCGTCCGATCCGCCGCCGGCAGACCGGACGGCCCAGCACCTCCATCAACTCGAAGAGGCCCGGCCCACCGCCGACGCCCGTGACCGCCAGACGCAGCGGGTGGACGAGATCGCCGAGCTTCCCGCCGCGTCCCTCGGCATAGGCCCGCCCCGCGGACTCCAGCGTCGCGTGGTCGAACGCACCAAGCGACTCCAGCACCGGCACGAAGGCCCGGAGCCAGTCCGCGCTCTCGGGCTTCCACCGCTTCTTCACGGTCGCTTCCTCGTACTCGGCCGGATCCGCAAAGAACCAGCCGGCCTTCTCCGGGATCTCGTGCACGAACGTGGCCCGTTCGCGCATGAGGTCGATGACGCGGGTGAGGAAGTCATCATCATGGTCGGCCCAGCCCCGAGCGGCCAGGATCGGCTTCAGCGCCGTGAGCAGGCGCTCGCCCGGCATGGCCTTCAGGTACTGCTCGTTGAACCAGCGGAGTTTTTCCCGGTTGAACACCGCGCCCGACTTGCCGACGCGCTCGAGGGAGAACTCCTCGACCAATTCGGCGAGCGAGAGGATCTCCCGGTCGTGCCCGGGGTTCCAGCCCAGGAAGGCGATGAAGTTGGCCAGGGCCTCGGGAAGGTAGCCCTGGTCGCGGTAGTCCTCGACCGCGACGTTTCCCTGGCGCTTGCTCAGCTTGCTCCGGTCGGGATTCAGGATGAGCGGGAGGTGCGCGAACTGCGGCACCGGATAGCCGAGGTATCGGTAGAGCAGGAGGTGTTTCGGCGCGCTGGAGAGCCATTCTTCTCCGCGCAGGACGTGGGTGATTCGCATCTCGTGGTCGTCCACCACCACGGCGAGGTGATAGGTGGGGAATCCGTCGGATTTCAGCAGGACCTGGTCGTCCACCAGATCGCTCTGGAACTCGACGCGGCCGCGGATGAGGTCGTCCAGGACGAGCGTTTCCCCCGCGGGAACGCGAAGGCGCACGGTGTGGGGCTCGCCGGCGGACAGCCGGGCTCGCACCTCGTCCGGGCCGAGACGCAGACAGGCGCGATCGTACTTCTCTTCGCGCCCCTCCGCCTTCGCCGCCTGGCGCATGGCATCGAGCCGCTCGGCCGTGCAGAAGCAGGAATAAGCGTGTCCGTCAGCCACCAGGCGGTCCACCGCGGCGCGATAGAGCGGCAACCGCTCGGACTGCCGATAGGGGCCATACGGGCCGCCCTTGTCCGGACCTTCGTCCCACTCCAGGCCGCACCAGCGCAGCACCGTCATGAGGGACTGCTCGGCGCCCTCCACCTGCCGGGTGCGGTCGGTGTCCTCGATGCGCAGGACCCAGGAGCCGCCGAACCGGCGGGCGAGCAGATAGTCGTAGAGAGCGGTGCGCAGGTTCCCCACATGGAGATATCCGGTGGGGCTGGGTGCGAAACGAACGCGGACGGGCTCGAGCATGGCGGCTCCCTGAGAGTGGTGCGTTGATGCCGCGCGGACCCGGGGAGAAGCGAGTGCCGCTCTCGGGGCCGGGACCGCGACGCTGGACGGCAAGGGTAGCCGGATTGACGCGGCAGCCACAAGGGCGGCCACGCCCCCCGGGACGCCAGCCGGCTCGGCCCCGCGCCGGGCGGGAACGTGACGCCAGGCCGGGATCGGCCGCCAGGTTTCTCCCGCTGGGCACGGAGCCAAGAACCCGGGGGCCGGTCCCACCGTTCTGCTTCACAACCGCTGAAACCCGGACGACAAGAAGGAGAGAGGGCCGGTTCCCGGACTTAGGCCCACGAATCGACGCGCCCGGCGCCGGAGGAGGGACGACCCCCATGCCCGTAACCGCAACCATGAACGCCGTCAAGACCGGTTGGAGCGCTGCGGCGGACCTCCGCACCGCAGTGGCCGAGCTGGCCGGACAGATTGCTCAGCCGGATCCGGAGTTCGTGCTCTTCTTCTCCAGCACTCGCCACGATCCCGACCTTCTGGCCCAGGCGATGCACGAGCGGTTTCCCGGGACGACGGTCGGCTGCACGACTGCGGGCGAACTCGGGCCGGCCGGATACACCCGGCACACCCTGGTGGGCGTGAGCCTCGGGCAGGGTCCGATCCGGGTCCATCGCTTCCCGATCGAGTCGATCTCCACGCTCGATCTCGAGAGCATCGCGCGGCACCGCCGCCGGTTTGACGAACAGAGGTTCCATCCCAAGGCGAGCCTTCTGGAGGACTGTCTGGGGATGTTGCTGGTCGACGGGCTCTGCTTGCAGGAAGAGCATCTGGTCGCCGGGCTTTACCGGCAGTTCAATCCCATGCCGATCGTGGGCGGATCCGCCGGTGACGATTTCGCATTCCGGCAGACCCAGGTCTTCGAGGCCGGCCGGGTGATCCGAAACGGCGCCGTGTTTCTGGTCTTTGAGATGGCCGGCGTCCCGTTCCAGACCTTCCGACTCCAGGACTTCGCTCCGGTCAGTGAGCCGATGGTGATCACCCAGGCCGATGCCGCCCGGCGCCTCATCCAGGAGATCGACGGCGAGCCGGCGACAGACGTGTACTCGCGCCTGGTCGGGGTCCCCATCGACCAGATCACTCCGGAGCTGTTCGCGTCCCATTCCCTGCTGGTCCAGGTCGGCGGCGAGGAGTACATCCGCAGCGTGCGCAGCATCGGCGCGGACCGCAGCCTCTGCCTGCACTCGGCCATCGACGAGGGGGTCGGCCGATAAGAAAACCGAACGCCCCCCCGGCCCCGGAACCCACCTCAATCC
>CAYYQN010000125.1:0-2595 GCA_964473865.1 uncultured bacterium
GTATGAACCCGTCCCCGCTCGATTGGTCCCGCCTGCGGCCGCTCCCGCTCGAGGAGCGGAAGAGCCTGACCCGACTCGAGGACATCCTGGTCGAACCGGCGGACGCCCCGCCCGCCCTCCCCGACGCGGTCTCCGGCTCGATCCGCGAGTGCGCGGGCCGGATCCGGGAGGCGCGCGCGCGCGGCGCCGGCGTGCTGGTGATCTACGGAGCGCATTTGATCAAGAACGGCGGCCAGTTGCTGCTCATCCGCCTGCTCGACCACGGGTGGGCCACCCACCTGGCGACCAATGGCGCCGGCACCATCCACGACTGGGAGTTTGCCTACCTCGGGCGCTCGACGGAAAGCGTGCGAGCCAATGTCGCCACCGGAACTTTCGGCACGTGGGAGGAAACCGGCCGTTATCTGCATCTGGCGCTGCTGCTCGGGGGCGTGCGCGGCGAAGGCTACGGCGAGGCCCTGGGCCGGTTCATCTACCGGGATGGCGGTCTGGTGCCGGGGACGGCCGACCTCGAGCAGGCCCTGCGGGAGAACCTCGCGGATCCGCTGGCGCCCGCCCGGGCGGATCTCCTGGTCGCCCTGCGGCAGCACGGCATTCCTCCGGGGCCGCAGATGGTTCTTCACCGGTGGCGCAACGTCTCGGTGCTGGCGAACGCGTTTCGTCATGAAGTCCCCCTCACTGTCCACCCGGGGATTGGCTACGACATCATTGCCACGCATCCCATGTTCAACGGCGCGGTGATCGGCAGGGCGGCGACCGTGGACTTCCGCCGGTTCGCGGCGGCGGTGGAGACGCTGGACGGCGGCGTGGTGCTCTCGATCGGCTCCGCCATCATGGGACCGCAGGTGTTCGAGAAGACGCTGAGCTGCGTGAATCACCTCCGTCTGCAGGCCGGCCGGCCCATCGTCCAGGGGCACTCGATCTACGTGGTGGACCTCCAGGACGGCGGCCGGTGGGACTGGAGCGCGGGCGAGCCGCCCCGGGACAACCCGGCGTATTACCTGCGCTTCTGCAAGAGCTACGCCCGGATGGGCGGCCGCATGGAGTACGTGCAATGCGACAACGTCGCTTTCCTCCACCGGCTCCACCACGAGCTTGCCGGTCCCGATCCCCTGCCCCGATCGAGCTCCCATGACGCCTGATCGCTTCCGTTCCATCACGGATCGCTACGCCGGATTGCGCGTGGCGGTGCTCGGGGATTTCTGCCTGGACCGATACCTCGAGATCGACCCGGCCCGGGCCGAGACGTCGATCGAGACCGGCCTGCCCGTGCACAACGTCGTCCGCGTCCGCAGCCAGCCCGGCGCCGCTGGCACGATCCTCAACAACCTCGTCGCCCTCGGCATCGGAACCATCCACGCCCTCGGATTCTGCGGCACCGATGGCGAAGGCCACGAGCTCCGGGCGGCGCTGCAGAGCCTGCGCGGGGTGCGGCTCGACGATTTCCTCGCCACGCCGGAGCGACGAACCTTCACCTACTGCAAGCCCCTCCTCGTCCAGGCGGGAGGCGCGCCGGTCGAGCTCAACCGCCTGGACAGCAAGAACTGGACACCCACCCCCCCCGCAGTCGAGGACGCTCTCGTCGCGTCGGTGCGCCGGCTCGTTCCGACGATGGACGCCTTGATCCTGCTGGACCAGGTCGATCTGCCGGAAACCGGCGTCGTGACGTCCCGGGTGCGCGAGGCGGTGGGCGTCGAAGCCCAGGCCCGACCCAGCCTCTGGGTCCTCGCCGACAGCCGCCGCGGGCTGCGCGACTTTCCGCCGGTGGTGTTCAAACTGAACGCCGCCGAGCTGGCGTCCCTGACCGGACACCCGGCCACGTCGGCGCCCGAGACCGTCCGGCTGCGCGCGCGGGATCTTGCCCGGCAGAACCGGCGCCCGGTGTTCGTCACCCTGGCCGAGAACGGGATCGTCGGCGCCCTTCCCGACGGCACCGCGGTGCATTCCCCTGCCCTGCCGCTGCGGGGCGAGATCGACATTGTCGGAGCGGGGGACGCGGTAACGGCGAATCTCACGGCGGCGCTGGCGGCCGGCGCGAACGTGGGGGAGGCGGTCGAGCTGGCCAACGCGGCGGCGTCGGTCGTGATCCACCAACTGGGCACGACCGGCACGGCGGCGGTCGTCCAGTTGGCTCAAGTGCTGACGGCCGACCCGGATTGACCTCCTGCCTCGGCCGAGAGAACGCTGAGGTGCAGGCGGCCGCCCTGCCAGTTCACCTGGAAATCCACGATATAGCGCCGGTACTGGCCGAACAAGCGCCGCTTCCGCGCGATCATGGACTCGATCCGCGTTCGCACGGCGGCGGACTCCTCGAGTTGAACCTGGCTGAGCGCGTTCAGGCACTGGGGTTCAGAGAGCAGGCTGAAATTCCAGGCGGTGATGGCGGCGGTGATGATCTCGCGGCACGCCTCCTCCGTGCTGGCTCCGTCGAGGTAGGGCCGGGCGAATGCGGTCAGCACCTCGGAGAGCCTGGCTTGGCCGTCGACGGGCGCCTGCACGGCCGCGCCGGCCCAGGGTCCGCTCGCCTGGACGCGCCCGACGAGCGCTTGCGTCGACGCCTCCAAGCGCCGGCGCTCCTGCTTGTTGCGTGAAGCC
>CAYYQN010000125.1:2605-4361 GCA_964473865.1 uncultured bacterium
GGCGTGTCCGCCTCCACCCCGCCGAGGCGCCGGTGGTCTGTCGCACCGACCACGCCTTGCTAGATCGGCTTGGGCATCCGCACCCAGGCGCCCTTCCGAGCCGAGCTGTTCAGGCAGGTCTCGATGAAGGCGATCCCCATCCAGCCATCTTCGACATTCGCGTACTTCGAGCCGTCGCAGGCGAATTTCTCGTTGGCCTGCCATTTTCGAACGTCGGCTTCGAAGCATCGATGCAGACGGGCGAACGCGTCGTGGAACGCCTCGGGATGCCCCGAGGGAGCCGTCGGCTCCGCCATCAGATCGGCCGGCACGTCCTTGGGCAGGAAACCATCCCCCGGCGTCACCGCGCCACGCCAGTAGACGCGGTCCGGTTGGTTGGCCAGATGGATGGTGACGGACTCCGGTTCCTCCTGGCGCCAGCGCAAGGTGCCCTTGGTCCCGCAAACCTCGATCCCGAGATCGTTCTTGTGACCGATCGAAATCTGCGACGCGCGCACCAGGGCCTTGGCCCCGTTGCTCAGCACGCAATAGATCGTGAAATGATCGTCCAGGGCGCGTCCCTCGACGAATCGCTCGAGCTGGGCGGAGAGCTGGGTAACATTCAGGCCCGTGACGTACCGGAGCTGCATGAGGGCGTGGGTGCCGATATCCCCGCCGCAGCCGGAGCCGCCGGCCATCTTCGGATTCGTCCGCCAGACAGCCTGCTGGTTCCCGGTGGCCTCGACCTTGGTGGCGAGCCAGCCCTGGATGTAGTACGAGTCGACCCACCGGACCTCGCCCAGCAGCCCGCTCCGGACGATGTACCTCGAGAACCGGCTTGTCCAATGCCCGAGATAGGTGTGCGCCACCCCAAAGGGCATGTTCAACTTGCGAACGGTCTTCACCAGGTCCGCCGACTCCTTCAGCGTCACCGTCAGCGGCTTCTCGCAAAACACGGGAATGCCCGCCTTCAGGGCCTTCATCGCCGGATCGTAGTGCACGAAATTCGGCGTCACGATTAGCACGTAATCCAGCCGCTGATCCGCCGGAAGCTCCGTCTGCGCCCCGATCATCTCGTCATAGGACCCGTACCCGCGGATGGGATACGGCCACTTGGCGGCCTCTTCCAACGCGATCTTCGGGTCTGGGAACAGGGCTCCCGCCACCACGCGCCGCGTGCCGTCGAAGTGGATCGCCTTCTGGTGCGGGTGCACGATGAACGCGCCGCGGCCACCGCCGACCAAACCGACATTGAGGGGTCTGTTGGACATAGCTGACTCGTTGTTCCTAGGGTTGTTGTTGCTCGAATTCACAGCGGACGAGGCCGCAGCGGCGGCCCTGCCCCCACCAGAGACATTGGCGTCTCAGACTAGGGAAAAGCCCTTCCCGTTCAAGTGTTTTGTGGCCCGCACGCCCCGGTCAGGCGAAGGACAGGATTCTCCGGGCCGGAGGGAAGACAGGATTGACGGGATGGACCAGATGGAACGGGACCACCCGAGATCAGAAGTACCGAATCCACTCCGGTATCCCGTCGATCCGGTTCATCCTGTCCAAAGCGACAAGAACGTGGAGCAAGAGCATTCCCCGGGATCAGAGTTCTGAATCCTGTCTTGCGCGCGCCGCGGCACGTCGGGCCCAGGCGTCGGCTTCCAGGACCTGTTCGAGCGTCGGCTCCGGCACCAGATCATGCTGGTCCATGACCCGCGCCACTGTCGATGCGATCTCCGGGAACCCCAGCCGGCCTTCGCAGAAGCCATGCACCGCGACTTCGTTCGCC
>CAYYQN010000126.1:0-4312 GCA_964473865.1 uncultured bacterium
GGTCAGCTCGCGCCTCACCTAGGATCGCCCAACTCCAATCTTCCGGCCACAACCAACGCGATCAGCAAGCTCCGGATGGCTCCAGCCCTCAGTCGCGTCTCGATCGATGCCCGAACTTGCGCAGTCGGTCGGTGCGGGCAAGGTCTCCGACAAACCCGAGACCAAGAGACGAACCACCCGCCGCGGTCCGGTGACCAGCACCCTGTGTGAGACCCGAAGATTGGGTAGAATGGCACCTGCAAGGCAAGCGGAGGTCGCGCGAATGCTCATCAAGACCCTGGAATCGGAAGCAGACGAAGTAATCCGGCGTTGCTTCGCGGAAGCGTTCGCCGACTACACCATCCAGGTCGACTTCACGCTCGAGCGGTACCACCGGCACTGCCAGCGGTTCGGGGTCGCGCTGGAACACTCCATGGGGGCGTATCTCGATGGACAGCTCGTCGGGTTCGTCCTCAACTCGGCCGGCGTCTGGAACGGAAGGCGGACGCTCTATGATGCCGGCACGGGGGTGATCCCCGCGGCCCGCGGCCAGAAGGTGACCGAGCAGATCCTGCAGCAGGTGCGCCGGCACGCTCGGGAGAACGGATTCGAGCAGTACCTGCTCGAGGTGATCCAGTCGAACGCGGCCGCCATCCGGGTCTACCAGAAGCAGGGGTTCCGGACGGTACGCGAGCTCTGCTCCTTCCGGGCGAAGAAAGCCGACCTCGCGCTCGACCGGTCGCCCGACCGGCCGAGCGACCAGGCGCTCAACCCGCGGTTCGAGACGATTCCGGCGGAGACGGTGACCGAAGAAGAGTCGTTCTGGGACTACCGCCCTTCGTGGCAGAACTCCTCGGATGCTCTGCGGCGATCTCCTCATCTGCGCAGAGTGATTGTCGAGACGGGTGGGAGTCTGGCCGGATACGCGATCTACGGGCCCGAGGGCGGCGAGATCGTCCAGCTGGCCGTCCGGTCGGACGCGAGAGGACGCGGAGTCGGGAGCTCCCTGCTCGCCGGGGTGGCCGATCGGACGACGGCGGACACCCTCACCGTCCTCAATGTCGAGAAGACCGCCGAGGCCGCCCGGTCGTTCTGGTCCCGCAGATTCCAGCCGCTCGTTGACCAGTACGAGATGATGCTGTCGCTCGGGTGAACGATCGCCCCGGGACGGGGCGACTCGTGGGTGGAGGCACGTCAGAGCGGCCGGGACGCCCGGCGGTGACCGCCGGCATTTGCGGTGCTGGGGCGCTGGCTGGTGCGGGTCGCCCGCATCACCCCAACGCAAAGTCCACCGCGGCCTCCACGTGCAGGCGGATGGTGTCGTAGAGCGGGAGCGGGGAGTCCCCAGGTTGGACGAGGAGCGGGATCTCGGTGCAGCCGAGAACGACGCCCTGGGCGCCCTGCTTTCCCAGTTCCTCGATGATCTCGAGGAAGCGACGCCGGGTGTCGTCCCGGAAAAGGCCCCGCACCAGCTCTTCGAGGATCGCCTGATGGACGAACTCGCGATCCGGCTCGTCCGGAACGAGGACGGTGAGTCCGGCCTCCTCGAGGTGCCGGCGATAGAAGTCGCGTTCCATGGTCGGTCGGGTGCCGAGCAGACCCACACAGCCCCGGCCGTCTCCGCGGATCCGGGCCCCGGCCACGCGGGCGATGTGGACGAGGGGAACCGGCGTGGCTTGCTCCACGTCGTCCGCGAACCAGTGGAAGGTGTTGGCGCAGAGGACCAGTCCTTCGGCGCCGGCGGCGGTCAGGCGGCGCGCGGCATCCACCACCATCGCCCGAACCTGGTGCTGCTCGGGGTCTCCCGCCTTGGCCCGCATGATGTCGCCGAAGTTGAAGGAGTGGAGAATCAGCCGCGCCGCCTCGTGCCCGCCCAGCCGGCGCTCCACCTCTTCATTCAGCAGGCGATAGTACTCGAGGGAGGAACGCCAGCCGGCTCCGCCCACCAGACCGAGAGTCTTCATGGTGCTCCTCCGTGCGCCAGGACCTTGCGGAGCGATCGCCTGGTTCGACAGCACCGGGTCACAGCCGTCTTGGGCTCGGGTGCGACCGCCCCCGCGGCCGGTCTCAGGAGTATACGCCGCCGTACAAGAGGCGCTCCGCCCCGCCGACGTTCGAGGAGAGTTAGGGATTCTTCATGGTTCGGTTCCGGGCTCAGACTGTGGCCGGAGGCGCCCGGCGGACCGCACAAGTCACCGCACATGTCACCGGACATGTCACTCCAGAGCCCCGACCGATTGCGGGAGCCGGGGGCGGGACGCGTACCGTGGTGACCTCCAGGCGCCGGCGCCGTAATCGATTGGTATAGAATGAACTATTCCGACACGCCGGCTGGACGCTGGCCCGGCGGCCCGCACCCGGGAGACCTCGAGCCGTTCCGGCGCCGGCTGCGGGGCGTTGCGCTTGACGACTGTGTCGTCATTTGTCATGATATTTGACGATGACGCCGACACGCCGACCCCAGCTGGAAGCGGTCCCTGAGATCGCACGAAGCCTGGACCTCCGTGGTCCGCTGGCAAGGAAGTCCCATTTCCTCTTCGGACCTCGTCAGACGGGGAAGACCTTCCTCATCCGCCATTCACTGCAGGGAGCGCGGGTCTACGACCTCCTGGATGCGTCCGTCTATCTGGCACTGAGCCAGAACCCGGGACGCATCGAACAAGAACTCCAGAAGGAGGACAAGCTCGTCGTCATCGACGAGATTCAAAGGCTGCCCGGCCTTCTGAACGAAGTCCACCGATTGATCGAGACCCGCGGCATCCGCTTTCTGCTGACCGGATCGAGCGCCCGCAAGCTCCGCCGCGGGGGCGTCAATCTGCTCGGCGGGCGTGCGCGGACGAAGCACCTGCATCCGCTGACCTGCCTGGAACTGGGGAAGTACTTCGACCTCCACCGCGCGGTGGAGCGCGGTCTCCTTCCCTCCATCTACTTCTCGGACGACCCGGCGGCGGATTTGGCGGCATACACCGGCTCCTACCTGCAGCAGGAGATCGTCGCGGAGGGCGCCACTCGGAACGTCCCGGCATTCAGCCGCTTCCTGGCGATCGCCGCGCTCTGCAACGGGACGATCGTGAACTTCACCAATGTCGCCAGCGACGCCCAGGTTGCCCGGACCACGGTCTACGAGTACTTCGAGATTCTGAAGGACACCCTTCTCCTGCACGAAGTGCCGGCCTGGCAGCTCTCGCGCAAGCGGAAACCGCTGGCTTCCTCCAAATACTACTTCTTCGACGTGGGAATCGTGGGGGCGCTGCAGGGGCGGCGTTTCGCGCCCGGAACCCCCGAGTTCGGCGAAGCGGTGGAGACGCTGCTGCTCCATGAGCTGGTCGCGCACCGGGACTACGTTTCCGGGACACCCATCAGCTTCTGGCGGTCCACCTCCGGCTTCGAAGTCGATTTCATCCTCGGCGATCACACCGCGATTGAGGTCAAGGCCAAAGCCACGGTCTCCGACAAGGATCTCCGATCGCTTCGCGCACTGGCCGAAGAGAAGCGACTGAAGCGCTACCTCTGCGTCAGCCTGGAGCCGAAGGCGCGCACCGTCGGAGACGTATACGTGATCCCGCTGCGGAGATTCATCGAGGAGCTGTGGGCGGGGCGGATGGGGTGAAGAACTTTCGGACCGGGGAGCGACATCGACGTCATTGGTGGAGTTTGAGCCAGGCCATGTGCCCGGGTTCTTCGGCCCGTATCGCATCGAGCGCGAGATCGCTGCGCCATTCGAAGGCCGGAGAATCGACCTGCTGACGTATCGGTCGCTGAATCCCCATCTGAGAGACAGGATTCTCGCCGAGGCCGAGGTTCAGTATGCAGCATGACGATCAGGTGTATTTGCGCCACATGTTGGATATGTCGCGAAGGGCCCGGGCAGTTGCGGACGGCAAATCGTGTGGAAGACGGTTCAGGATGATCTACCCGCGTTGATTCGGCTGCTCGAGGGGAAGTTGACCGGCTGAAGCGATGATTTCTTCCCCGGCGGCCGTCTCCTTGGCCGCACGTCAGCCGGCTCCACCCGCCAGACCAAGCGTCTTCATGATGCTCCTCCGACGCCACTGCTGGTCCGCCGAGCCTGGCCGGCGCCCTCGAGCTCGTCCCCGGAACACTCCATGGAGACGTATCTTGATGGAGGGCTCGTCGGGTTCGTCCTCGACTCCGCAGGCAGCTGGGGCGACCCTTGGTGATGGGCCTGCGCCACGCGTCGCCACCACGCCTCGTCTGGGAACGTCGGCTCTGCAGACGGCGACTCCGCGAACGCCGACTCCTCCGATTCCGGAGCGGTCCGCCGCGCCCGGCGGACGGTCGTGCGGAAGTAGGAACGCACGCGGTCCGCTTG
>CAYYQN010000127.1:0-3827 GCA_964473865.1 uncultured bacterium
AACAAATGACTCGACGATCCCCCGTCGGGTCAGAAAATCAAATGGCTCGACAGGGTCTGGCAGGATCCTACCGGACGATGGCCAGCCGCACGACCTGGGTGGCGAGACCCGGTGCGCTGAATCGGACGAAGTAGACGCCTGACCCGGCCGGCAACCCGTCTTCGGTGCACCCATCCCAGGTCACGGTGTGGCGGCCCGCTTCGAATGCGCCCTGTCGCAGGAGCGCAACCCGGCGACCCGACGGAGCGAAGACGGCCAGGTCCGCTTCGACGGCTCGCGCCAGATCGAGCCGGAGGGTCGTGTGTCCGGCCAACGGGTTCGGCGCCGGGGGGTAGAGCCGGGTGCCGATCGTGATCGGAAGGTCCGATACGGCGGTCACGCCGCCGGTGACGCGGGCCGACAGAGAAACCTGGAGAGAGGGCAGTGGCAGAGCGCCGTCGAGCGGCTCGTCGGCACAGGTGAACGTCAGCATCGCGGTGTAGGTCGAGTCCAGGGCCGCCCCCGTGGCGTCGAAGGCGATCACGAAGTCATGGCCGGTATCGGCGATGAGCTGGCCTACGAACCCGTTCACAAAGGTGAACCGGCCGTCACCTCCGGCAATGACGCCATCGCTGACGAACAGCCGGGCCTGGAGCGGATCGTACCCGGGGTTGAACACGCGGATCGACCGCTCCGGACACTCCCCGATCCCGAGTTCCCCGAAGTCGAGGTCGCGGTTCAGCACCGTCGTGGCCGAGTCGAGGGAGGCGACCGCATGGTCCAGCACCGTGCCGGACAGCGTCACCAGGGTGGTCGGGTCATCCGGGGCGTCCGAGAGGATGGTGAGGCTCCCGGACCGGACCCCCGGGGTTTCCGCGTTCATTGTGACGGCGGCGAGCGCCGCGCCTCCGGCTTCCACCGCCAGCGGGTCGGGCGCGCCGAAGCCGGAGGAGGCGTTGAAGGTGCAGTTGAGCGAGTCGGCCGGGGGAGCCGCCGGGTTGTTCAGGCCCAGGAGTTCCGTTGGTGTGGGAGCTCCCACGATCACCGCGCCGAATGCCAGATCCGAGGCGGCCAGGATCTGCGCCGGAAGCTGCAGATCCAACCGGACCGGAAGGTGGTCGCTGCACAGCTGCAGGGCCGTGGCATAGGCGCTGCCTTCCGGAATGATCGGAGCATCGGTGATGTCGTTGTTCAGGTGCAGCCCATCGTTACCGACCGCGACGCAGGTCCCGGGAATCACCGACAGGCCCTGCCCGGTGCCCAGGCTGTAGGTCGGCAGGATGAAGTCGAACCGGTCGTCCATCCCGCCGGTCGCCGCCCCGCTGGCGCAGGTTCCGTCCTTGCAGGTCGACTGCGTGTGATACGGAGCGAACGAGGCGCCGTCATGCCACGCGCCCGCCGGCAGCATGTCGTAGAGGCGGCCGGTGTTGTTGGCTTGCGTTTCCAGGAGCCTGGCGTAACCGGGCTCCGCGGCTTGCGTGTAGAAGTTCAGGTCTCCGCAGAGAAACGCCCGACTGCCCGCCGGCATGGCGTTCATGCTGTCGCGGATGCCGATGCACTCGGCGAGGCGCTGGCTCTCGTAGCCGGTCGACGCCTTCAGGTGCGCCGTGTAGATGCGCAGGACCGCTGCGGCCGAGGTGTAGCCGACCGGGAGGAGCCGGTAGGTGTGCACGTAGCGCAGCGGATTCGCCGGATTGGGGTAGAACGCGCCCTGCCCCAGGAATTGCACCTTCGCCGGCTTGTAGAAGAGCGCGGCATCGGTGTCGTTGCCGTCGATGAAAGGAACGGTGGCCCATTCGCCCGGATCCATCACTTCGAGGACCTCGTTCAGGAACTGGGTCGGCCCCCCGGTATTCACTTCCTGGGACACGATCACGTCGGCGTCCAGCGAAGCCAGGACCGTGCGGTAGTAGGGGGCGCGGGCGGAGCCGGTGCTGCCGGGGTAGTTCAGGAGGTTGTAGTCGATGATCCGCAGGGCCGACGCCGGATTCGAGGCCACCAGGATACCGAACACGACGACCCAGGCGTGGCGCCGGAGCGGGGCGAGCCGAGGGAGAAGCGGCATGGGTACTCCTGATCTCGGCTTCGAGGCGCTTCGGCATCGAAGCCCGCTGCACGGCCAAAGGCCTCCGCGATCGCTGCCTGTTGCTGTTGCTTGTTTCATTTTACCGGGGCTGTGCGACCGAGGCAAGGATTGCGGCAGAATATTGACATAACTGATCTCAGGAGTCGGCGACGCATGGAGCGGCTGATCTTCTTGTGGGACTGGCCCTTCGACAGCCCAGCGACAGATGATCTCGCATTTTCTGCGGTTTTGGCGAGGACAGGACAGAATCGTTGTGGCGTCCGCGCTGCCCGCGGGTGGATACTGCGAACGATGAGATGTTGTTGGGGCTGATGAGCGCGATTGTCCGCGGGCCACGATCCCTCCGCAGAGCTTTCCCCTCCGAAGGACCTGCCGGGTCGCCAAAGACCGATCATCCACCTTTCCGCATCAAACGACGGACCGGCCATTGGTCCGTACCGAGGCCCGGCCGCGGCGAGTGCCGCGCGGGGCGGCACGGCCGGCCGGAGCTACGCGAGCCCTCGCCCGAAGCGGCGGGGCGCCCGCAGTCAGGAGACGATCGTTTCATGAGTTTCGAGTCCCTCGGCCTGGCGCCGGAGCTATTGCAGGCAGTGCGGCAGTGCGGTTACTCCGCCCCAACGCCGATCCAGGAGCAGGCCATTCCACACCTTCTGTCCGGGCGCGATCTGATGGGCTGCGCCCAGACCGGAACGGGCAAGACCGCGGCTTTTGCCCTGCCGATCCTCCACCAGATGCGAAACACTCCGCCGGGTCACCTGCGCGCCCTCGTGCTGGTGCCGACGCGGGAGCTGGCCATCCAGGTCGGCCGCAGCGTTCGTGAGTTCGGAGAGCCGCTCGGTCTCCGTTCCACCGCAGTCTATGGCGGCGTGCCGATCGCCCCGCAGGAGATGATGCTTCGCCACGGCGTCGATGTGCTGGTGGCCACCCCCGGCCGCCTGAAGGACCACATCTGGCGCGGCCTCATCGACTTTCGGGAGACCCGCTTCCTCGTCCTCGATGAGGCGGATCGGATGCTCGACATGGGCTTCATCGACGCGGTCCGCGAGATCGTCGCGTTGATCCCGCGCGACCGGCAGACGATGCTCTTCTCGGCGACCCTGGATCCCGCGATCGTGCGGCTCGCCCGGGACATCCTCCGCGAACCAGTGCGGGTCGCCGTGGCGCCGTCCGCGACGGTGGCCGACGGCATCGAGCACGTCATGATCGCGGTGCCCTCAGGGAAGAAGAAGAACGCGTTTCTCGAGCTCATCCGGCGCCAGCAGATGATCCGCACCCTCGTCTTCACGCGGACGCGGCGCGGGGCCAGCCGCCTGGCGATCGATCTCAAGCGGGACGGCTACCGGGTTTCCTCGATTCATAGCGACAAGTCCCAGTCCCAGCGTCTGGACGCGCTCGAGGCCTTCCGCGAGGGGAAGATCGACTTCCTCGTGGCGACCGACATCGCGGCGCGCGGTTTGGACGTGGAAGGGATCAGCCATGTCGTGAACTTCGATCTGCCGCGCAATGCCGAGGACTACGTGCATCGGATCGGAAGAACCGCCCGCGCCGGCAACAGCGGTGTGGCGATCTCCCTGGTCGGTCCGGAGGACGACAGCAGCGTGCGCTCGATCGAGCGCCTGATCGGCCGCGGGTTGCGGGAAGAAGAAGCGGGGCCCGAGCCGGTGCGGGGTGCGGCGGCGGCGCGTCGCGGGCCTACGGCGCGTCCGGTGCCGGCGGGGCGCAGCGGGGCACGGACGTCGCCGCCCCGGTACCCGGCGAGGTC
>CAYYQN010000128.1:0-3696 GCA_964473865.1 uncultured bacterium
GCCGATCTGGTGGCGGGACATCTCGACACCCCGCAGCCACTGTTCGCCGGCATCGCCCAGCGCTGGGCCGCGCGCCGGGCTGCCAGTCCGGAGGAAGCCCGCGCCCACCTGATCCGCGCGGTGCGACTCCTGCGCGAGGCCGGAGGCGGCCCCGAGCTGCGACTCGCGCTCGAGGACTTGCTCGAGATCTCGAGGAAGCTGGGCGACCGGGATGCGGAGCGGGCTGTGGCGACCGAGCTCGAGGGGGGCAGCCTGGCGGCGCCGGGAGCCCCCGGGCTTCTTCGTCTGGCCAACGCGGTGCTGGAAATGGGCAGGCTCGGAACGGCGCCCCCCCCGCATGTCGGCCTGTGGGGTGATGTCGCCGCCCGGCTCTGTCGCGATCTCGGGGCGGAGCGCTGTGCCGTGGTCACTCAGGAGGAGGCCGGGCAGCGGAGAATCCGCGCCGCGCGAGGGTCGCCGGCCTGGTGCGAGGCCGTCCTCGGTCGCGCAGACCAGCACGCGCTCTCCTGTCCGGTCTTCGCGGCCGCCTTGGCACCGGGCTTCTCGGATCGCGCCGGCCAGCTCGTGCTCATCCCGTTCGATGACGGGGCCCAGCACCGCGGGTTCGTGGCGATCGAGAACCGCGATACCACACCTCGGGTCGGACCGGCGGATGAGGCGCTCCTCGTCATGCTGGGCCGCCAGATGGGCATTCTGCTGGCCAATATGGAACTCTGGCGGGAGCTGCAGGAATTGCGGCAGCGGCTGGAACAGGAGAACCGCTACTACCGGGAGTCCGCGCCGGCCGCGCCATTCGGCTCGGGACGGATCGTCGGCGACTCGGCGGCGATGCGGGAGACACTCGAACTGGTCCGCCGGGTGGCCTCGAGCACCACCCCGGTCCTGGTGACGGGCGAGACCGGCGTCGGCAAGGAGCTGATCTCCCGCGAGGTGCATTTCGCGTCGCCGCGGCGGGACGGGCCTTTCATCGCCGTGCACGTGGCCTCGCTATCGCCCGGGCTCGTCGCGAGCGCGCTCTTCGGTCATGAACGGGGCGCGTTTACCGGCGCCGTGCAGCAGGTGAAGGGGCGCTTTGAGCTCGCGCACCACGGCACGCTCTTTCTCGACGAGATCGGGGAGCTGTCGGGCGATGACCAGGTGCGGCTGCTGCGAGTCTTGCAGGAGGGGACCTTCGAGCGTGTGGGTGGCTCGAGGTCCCTTTCTTCCGACTTCCGGCTCGTCGCAGCCACCAATCGTGACCTCCTGGCGGCAGTGAAGGCCGGCCGTTTCCGGGAGGACCTCTACTATCGCCTCGCCGCGTTCCCCATCCGCGTGCCTCCGTTGCGGGAACGGCGCGAGGAGATCCCCACGCTCGCCCTCTTCTTCATGGAGCAGATCTCACGCCGGCTCGGGCTCACGTTCAGTGGCATCTCCGAGCGGGACATGGAGCGCCTGCACCAGTACTCGTGGCCCGGGAATGTTCGCGAGCTGCAGGGCGTCATCGAGCGCGCCGCGCTGCTCTCCGATCCGCCGCGGCTCCGCATACCCCCGCTCGGTCGGGCCGGGCCGGCCCCGGCCGGGGCGATGCGAACGGCAGAGCCGGTGCCGCAGCCGGAGGAGTGGGTGAGCCTCGAGGAGGCCGAGCGTCGCTATGTGCTCCGGGTGCTGCAGCACGCCCGGGGGCGGATCAGCGGGGCCGGGGGCGCCGCCGACATTCTCAAGCTCAAACCGACGACGCTCCATTTCTGGATCGATCGGCTCGGTCTGCGGGACGAGCTGGCCAGGGCGCGAAAGGCGTCACGCCGGCGTGAGGGTCCGGGCCCGGACGATCCGTGAGCGCCCGGCTCCGATCGTGCGCCGAACCGCCGCTGCGGCGCTGTGCCCGCCTGGCCGCGGCACGCATCGCCGCCGTCTCGCGACGGGCTTCCGGAGTCGTCCGGGTCAGCGCAGCAGAAGCAGGCGTTCCGCCTCGACCGACTCGTTGACCCGCAGCCGGACCAGGTAAGCGGCGGACGCGACTCCGCGGCCTCGCTCGTCGCGGCCGTTCCACTCGATCTCGTGGTGTCCAGACGGACGGGTCTCGTCGAGCAGGGTCACGATCCGTCTGCCGGCGAGATCGAAGATCTCCACCTCGGCCCGCCCCGGTTGGTCCAGCTCGAAGGGAATGCGCGCGAGCTGACGAAACGGGTTCGGGTGGCTCGGCAGCAACCGGCCCGAGCGTCGGATCAGTCGCGTGCCGTCCACGGAGGTGGTGCCCATGTTGTACCGAAGCGCGCGCGCCAGCGAACCGGAAACCTGGTAGTCCCACACGGTCTCGCCGGCGGCAGTCACCTCGAAGACATAGCCGGTCGTCGCCTCGGTGATCAGGGTATTACCGTTCGGCAACCGGTAGGCGCCGGACCAGTGGGCGGAGTAGAAGGTACCGGGGTCGGAGTAGACCCAGATGGGTGCGGCCGGGCCAAACGGCTGTCCGTCTTCGCGCTCATAGCCGAGGCCGCTCAGCGGCGGCACGATCTCCTCGACGCTCGAGTGGTCGTTCGCGCCACCCGGGCGATCGCCGTTGTTGAAGACGAGAAGATTGCCCTGGCCCGGGCGCCCGGAGTCGATCCAGTTGACGCCATGAACGGTGAAGAAGACCTGGTCGTCCGCGTCGCCGGCCCGGTAGTTCTGCGGGTTTCCCCAACGATAGAGGATGTCGCCTCCGTGCCCGCTGTTGCCTCCGGCGTGGCCGGCCGCCTCTGCCGTGGTTGTGCTGTGATCGATGACATAGAGCTCGTTCAGGTAGTGCGAGCTGAAGGCGATCTGGTCCAACTCCGGGTGGTAGTCGATCGCGTTGGCATGCACCCAGTCGCCGCCTCCCATCCCGGACAGGGTCCCCAGATTGATGTCCAGCAGCTCCGGATGTTCAGCGACCACGCCGTAGTTGTCCTTGTTCGGATCGACGTCCTGGATCAGATGGTCCCACAGATGCCACTCCCAGACCACGTTCCCACCCGTCGCCCCCACGGGTTCAATCTCGAATAGGGCATCCGGCCAGATCTCGCTGGAGACATTCACGCGGCCGGCGGCGATCGCCTCTGCCTGCGTCTTCCGCTCCCAGGCGATCAAGAGGACGTGGCCGTTCGGCAGCATCAGGACATCGTGATGCTGCGCGTGCTGGCTGTTGGAGAACAGGTAGTCCCAGACGAGCTGATCGTCGGCGTCGTACCTCTGGACCCGTCCTCCGAGTGCGCCCCCATAGAAGTAGCCCCCGGAGTGCGTGCAGGGTCGCAGGATGGAGCCGTCCTCGAGCAGATAGGCGACGAATCCCGGCGGATTGCCGCCGTGCCACGTCTGGATCACGTTGAGGTCGATATCGACCAGGTATGTCGCGGTGGAGTACAGGGGAGAGATCAGGGTTTCCCCGGCGCAGGGACCCTGCGCGCTTGCCGGCGCCGCGGCGCTGAGCAGGATGAACAGGGCCCGGATCGCACGGCGCATGCAGTCCTCCTGGATGCCTCCGGCAAGGGAACCGATCGGCCGCATGACCCATCGCTTCCAGATTGCCGGCAACCGACGGCGCCTCGCTCCCCGGGAATCCGGAGCGCGTAATGCATGATTCGATAAGAGAATAGCATGGACCGAGGCGCCGCGCCAGTGCCGCCGCGGCGCCGACGGCCCGATTGGCTGGCGGCGCCCCGCCGCACCTCCTAGCGAATCAGCACCAGCGGCCGGCTC
>CAYYQN010000129.1:0-3485 GCA_964473865.1 uncultured bacterium
GCTGCGGCGGCTCTTCGGGTAGCTGGCAGGGCTTTTCCGCAGCCTGCTGGTCGCGAGGAAGGGTCACTCGATGATGTCCTGCCGCGGATGCTCGATGAGGCCGGCCAGGATGGCCAGGAGGAGGTGCCAGAACCGGAGCACAGAACGGGATCAGCCGCGGGATTTCAGCGCAAATCCGATCAACTTGTACAAGAGCCGCGCCCCGACATTGCCATCCCACTCCGAGACGCCCGCGGGATCAGGCGCCACCTCGCAGAGATCAAAGCTCACCACCCGCCGTCCCGATTCAGCCAGGACGCGAAGCAGGGTCACCGCCTCCGGGAACGAGAGGCCCCCCGGCACGGGCGTGCCGGTATGGGGGCAGAGCGACGGGTCGAGCCCGTCGATGTCGAAGGAGACGTGCACCCGTGCCGGCAGCGCGGAGACGATCTCTCCCGCCAGCCGGGCCCACGGCTCGCCGTCATGGAGGCGCCGGCGCAAGTCGGGATCGAACCAGGTGCGGACGCGCCCGGGATGGCCGGAGACGAAGTCGTGCTCGCCGGCGGAGAGATCCCGAACCCCCACCTGCACCAGCGTGGCCACTTCCGGCAGCTCCTCCAGGACATTGCGCATGATCGATGCGTGCGACCAGCGAAACCCCTCGTAGGCGGGGCGCAGGTCGGCGTGGGCATCGACCTGCAGGATCCCCAGGCCGGCGTGCCGCGCGGCCGTGGTTCGGATGAGGCCGAACGGGCTCGAGTGCTCGCCGCCGATCACGCCCACGAGCCGGTCCCGGTCCAGCCAGGTTGCCGCGGTGGCAGCGACCCGGTCATGCACCTGCGCGGCGAAGCGGTCCACCGACTCCGCCCGTCGACGAAGGTCGTGGTCCGCCGGAAGGCCCGGATCCGCCCCGCCCGCTTCCAGGACCGGCAGGGCGAGCCGCCGCGCCGCGGAGCTCCAGGCCCGCAGCTCCTCCGGCACTTCCAGCATGGCGATGCCCTTCTTCCACGGAAGGCCGGCCTCGAGATCGAAGAGGTCCACCTGACGGCTCGCGCGGAGGATTGCATCCGGCCCTCCCGCGGTGCCCGCGCCGTACGAGACGGTAGCTTCCCAGGGAACCGGGATCAGCACGGTGGCGGCCTCCTCCGGGGTGTGCGGGAGGCCATAGATGCCGCCTCCGACGGCCGCGCCGTCGGGGTCGAAGCAAGAAGGATCCGGGGGTTCTTGCGACATGGCGCGATCATGCCACGGGGGACGACAAACGGAAAGATGGAGCGTGCGGGCGCCAGCGGGGCGCCGGGGCGGCCCCCTCCCCTCCGCGCAGGCGCCCGAAAGAGTTCCGGGTGCCGGCGCTGCCGTGACGGTGCGTCGCCGCCGCACCTCCGCGCAGGCCGCCGAGAATTCTCCGTGCGACCCGGTTCGCGCTCTGGCATCTTTCTTCCATGCGACCTCTCCGCGTCGGGGTAAGCGCCTGCTTGCTGGGCGAGCGGGTCCGCTATGATGGCGATCACCGCCGGAATCGGTTTCTGGTCGAGCGCCTCGGCCGGCACATTGCGTGGGTGCTCGTCTGTCCCGAGACCGAGGCGGGATTCGGCGTGCCGCGCGAGACGCTGCATCTGGTTGGGGAGGCGACCGCGCCGCGGATGATCGGCCTGGAGACCGGCCGCGACCGCACCGAGGAACTCCTCGCCTGGGCCCGGGCGACGGTGGAGTCGCTCGCGCCGCTCGGCCTGTGTGGTTTCGTGCTGAAGCGCGGATCGCCGAGCTGTGGGATTGCGGGGGTGAAGCTCTACACTTCAGCCGGCAGCACGGTGCCGCCGCGGCTCGCCGCCACCGGGCTTTTCGCCCACGTGCTGGGGGAGAGGTTTCCCGATCTGCCGCTGGCCGACGAGGAGATGCTGGGTGACCGCGCCTTCGCGGCCGCGTTTCTGCGCCGCGCGCGGGCGAGGTGGCGGATGCTGGAACGGGGGGAGATTCGGCTGTGACCGACGGCAAAGACGATCCCGCGCGGCCGCGCGATCAGGGCCGACCGCCCGAGGCCGAGCCGATGGCGGAAGGTCGGCTCGAGGCCAGCGACCGGACGGAACCGTCCCGGCCCCGGACGGCCACCGGCGTGGAGGAGCTGCGCCGGCGGGCCATGGCCCTCGGGTTCGCGGTCGTGACGCTGGCCATCCTGTCGCTGCTGATCGCCATCTACTGGCAGTTGGCCGATCCGATCCTCTGGGCGGGAACCCTCTCGGTCCTCTTCTATCCGTTGCACCGGTGGGTGGCGCGCATGCTGGGAGGGCGCGCGTCCGCCGCCGCCGTCGTGAGCACGATCGCGCTCCTGGCCATCGTCATCATCCCGTCGGTCTTCGTGGTGATCAGTCTGGTGGGTGAGGTGCGCGAGCTCTGGCCCCGGCTGCGCGACGGGCTCGGGCCGGTTCCGTTCGAGCGCACGGCGCGCCTCCTGGAGGAATCGCGCTTCCGCGGTCTGGCCCATCTTCTCCTGGGGCAGGATCCCGCCAGCGGTCCGGAGGTGCTGCAGGCCAAGCTGCAGGAGACGGCAATGGGCGCGCAGGACTTCCTTCTCGATCGGCTTCGGTACGTGACCCGTAACGTTCCCGGGGTCCTGCTGCAGCTCGGCATCACCATCGTGGCGTTCTACTTCTTCCTGCGGAGCGGCCCGGTGTGGGCCCGCGCGATTCAGCAGGCCCTGCCGCTGGAGCGCGACCACGCGGCCCGGCTCTTCGAGATCGCCGCGCAGACGATCAACGTCGTGTTTCGCGGAGTGCTCCTCACCGCCGGGGCGCAGGCGCTGGCGGCGGGTTTCGGCTACTGGGTGGCGGGCGCGCCGTTGCCGGTCCTCCTCTCGCTGGTCACGTTCGTGGCCGCCGTCATCCCGGTCGTGGGGGCGGCGGCGGCGTGGGTACCGGTGGCGATTGCGCTCTTCGCATCCGGGAGACCGGAGGCGGGGATCGGGCTCGCCATCTACGGAGTCCTGGTCATCTCCCTGCTCGACAATGTGTTGCGGCCGCTCATCATCGGCCGCGAAATGAAGCTGCCGATGCTCTGGCTCTTCCTCTCGATTGTCGGGGGGTTGAAGCTTTTCGGATTCCTGGGCGTGGTGGCGGGGCCGATGGTCCTGTCGCTGGCCCTGGCCGTGTACCGGATCTATCAGGAAGGCTGGCGAGAGTCGGCGGAAGCGAGGCGCAGGCCCGGTCCGCCACGCGTGGACCCGACGGCGCGGCACTAGCCTGGGTCCGGTAACGCTGCGCGGGCCAAAGGCGGTTCGCGCCGTGGGTCGTTGCCGGATCAGGGCTGGGAGCCCGCCACGCGCTCGTATCTGTCGTCCCGCAACCTGCGTAGTAGTGATGCCGAGTCACCGATCCCAAGGAGGTAGCACGCTCATGCAGTTCCCGACCGTCCGTCGTTCTCCAAT
The DNA here is from genome assembly GCA_964473865.1 of uncultured bacterium. Taxonomy (GTDB): domain Bacteria; phylum Eisenbacteria; class RBG-16-71-46; order CAIMUX01; family CAIMUX01; genus CAIMUX01. The sequence goes on from CAYYQN010000129.1 coordinate 3,401, forward strand.
GGTCGCGCTGATATCGGGCGCGATCGGCGCGGCGCTTGCGCTCGGCGCGGCCCCGATGTCGTCCCGGCACGAAGCATCAGCCCTG
>CAYYQN010000130.1:0-3168 GCA_964473865.1 uncultured bacterium
CCCCGCCGACGTACGGAGGCCCGGTCGACAGACAGCGCCCGCGCCATGCCGCCGCCAGGCTGCAGGACGATGAGCGGTGGGTCGGCTGGCGTCCCCCGCCGCCGGTTGGAACACGCTCAGGATCGGTGATCCGAGGCGGCCGGTTTGGTCCCGCCGCGCCCCACCAGCCCCGCCAGGATCTCCCGCAGGCGCTCGGCCCGCTGCTCCCGCGTGAAATTCGCGCAGATTCGCGCCCGCGCGCGCGCCCGCGCCGGAGGGCCCGTATCCGGGTCCGCGCCCTGATCCAGCGCGCGACGCACCACATCGGCAATCGACCGCGGATGGGGCGCCTCCACCAGGAATCCCGCCTCTCCGACGGTTCCGGGCATGCCCCCCACCGCACTGGCCACGGGAATGCACCCACACAGCATCGCCTCTCCCAGGACCATGGGGAGTCCGCCTTCCGTACGCGAGAGCTGGAGATAGACGGAGGTCTGCATGTAGATGCGAGCCAGGTCCTGGCGCGGGATCGGCTCGAGAAAGCGGACATTGTCCGGCGGATGGTATCGGGCCGGCAGACGGTGGCGCTGTCCGGCGTCCATGCCGACGACCAGGAACGGGACTTCGGGAAGGAGCCGCGCCACCTCGAAGAACAGGTCGAGCCCCTTCACCAGGAGCGTACGCTCGGTCCCGATCCCGGCGACGGTGCACACGCTGCGTGCCCTGACACCCGGACCGACCGGCCAGGCATCTGGATCGAATCCCGTGGGAAGGACCTCGATGGGGGTGCGCAGCCCAGGCACGTGGGCGAGGATGCCGTTTCGCCGCGCGTCCGGCCAGGTCGCGTAGCGGCTCTCCTGCTCGACCAGGCCGGGAGTCACGGCCAGCAGCAGGGTCGCGCGGCGAACCACGAAACGCGCCAGCGGGGCGCGCCAGCGGCTGTGGAAGACGCCATAGCCCAGTTCGGGCAGGTAGTTCCCGTCGAAGCCGCCCAATACGACGACGGCGGGCCGGCGCCACAGTCTCGCCAGGAGCACCGGCAGCGCCAGGTGGTAGTCGGCAAACCAACCGTAAACCAGCTTCGCGTGGGGCAGCTCCCGCAGCAACCAGGCAGACTGGGACACGAAGTGGCCAACAATCGAGGCGGCCTTCCGCAGCGACCCTCCGGATGCGCCCCCCGCGAACGCGAAGACCCGGACCTCCCAATCGCGGGAGTGGATTTCCAGATCGTCCCGGACGAACGAGGAGGGATGGAGATGGATGAAGAGGAGCCTGGGACGCATGGTCCGAAACATAGGCGGCCGAGAGCCGGCAATGCAAGCCGGGGAAGGCGCCGGCCGGGTGGCCGGGAGACGGCGGATCCTCCTCGGCGCCGGAAGCGGTACGCAGGTCGGGGAGTTTCGCCGCGCGCACACAGGTCTCCGCCGCATGCCCGGGCGGCTTCATCGCTTTCCGACCGGCCGCGCGAAACGAAGACCGCACCGCGGGCGTACCGTGCGCCTGGCTGGCCCAAGATACACGCGGGCGCTGCCGGCCGACTTCGCGGCTCCCGCGCGCGTAGCCCCCGCCGGATGCGGGAAGGCAGACTGGAGGAACTCATGAAGCCACCCCCAGCGGTTGCGGTATGGTTCGTCTTGCTCGCGGCTGCGGTTGCGGCCGCGCCCGTTGCGGCGCGACCGGAAGGTCCAGAATCCCAGATCCGGACCCGGAGACTGGGGGAGAAGGTGATCATCGTCACCGACGGCGGCATGGGAAGCCAGCTGGCCGTCAACTCCTCGGCGGGAATCGTCGTCTTCGACACCGGCTGGGGCCCGAGGATCGCCGGTGAACTGCGGCGCCAGATCGAGCGGGAGTTTGGCCGAGGCGACTTCGCCGCCGTGGTCCTGACCAACCAGCGGCTCGACTTCGTGGGGGGCACCGGGGTCTACGAAGGGGTGGAGATCATCGCCCACGATCGCGCGCGGCGGGTACTGGCTCGAGTGAAGGACGACCTCCAACCGCACCTGCAACCGCTGATCGACATGTGGCGCTGGAAAGAGGACGTGTCCCGCCGGCGCCTGCCGACCCACCCCGCCGGATCGCCGGAGGCCGCGGTCGAAGAGAACTGGATGAACACCTGCCGACGAATGGCCGACGACCTGAACAGCGACTATACCCTGATGCTGCCGACGCGCACCTTCGACGATCGGCTGTCGGTCGATCTGGGTGACATGACGCTGGATCTCGAGTACTTCGGCGCCGGCTCACGGGGAGAGGCCGGCATGGTCGCCCGCATCCCCCAGTTGAAACTGGTGCTGTTCGGACGGCTGCTCTTCCACGAGCAGCACATGCTGCCACATCTCAATGCCATGCCCTGGCAGGATCTCGACATCCCCCGCACTCTCCAAGTGTTGGATGAGATCATCGCCGACGAGGCGACCATCGAAACCGTGATCGTCACCTCCGGGCCCTGGTCGCTCCCGGAGATCAAGGCGCGCCGGCGTTACCTGGGCGACCTGTGGCGGGAGGTTGAGTCCGCGGTGGGAAAGGGGATGGATCTTGAGCAGGTGCAGCACGAGCTGGCCGTCGATGGGCCCTTCGCCTATCTGAAGGAGTGGCCGGTGTGGAAGAGCCAGGGCGCCGAGTGGTGTACCGGGGAGCACGTCGCCAACGTGGAGCGTTTCTGGGGGCAGTTCCAGAGATACGCCGCGCGCGAGGTGTTCCGGGCCTGCCAGGACTCCGGGACTGAGGCGGCCATGGCGAAGTACGATGAGTTCACAAACCAGCGGAGCGGTGCATACGCCGTCGATGAGAGATCCTTCGACACCCTGGCCGAGAGGCTGTTCGACGAGGGCTTTTCAGACGCAGCCGAGGCCGTGACCAGACGAAACGCCGAGACCTTTCCGGACGCGTGGCCGGTTCACCGGCGGCTGGCCGAGCTGCTCCGGCACCGGGGCGATCGCGCGGGGGCTCTCGCAGCCTACCGCAGGGTGCTGGAACTCGACCCCGAGAACGCCGCAGCGCGGGAGAAGGTCCAGGATCTGCAGTGAGATTCCCGGAGCGCGGGCGGATGATGTCGACCTCCCCGCGAGCCGGGTCTTCGCTGTTTCAGTCCGAAGGACCCCTACCCCTTGATCACCCCGATGGGCCGGAACCGAGCGACTCGCCGCGTGATTCCGGCCCCCTCCATGATCTCCACGACCTGCGAAA
>CAYYQN010000131.1:0-3146 GCA_964473865.1 uncultured bacterium
AACAAATGACTCGACGATCCCCCGTCGGGTCAGAAAATCAAATGGCTCGACAGGGACGGCCCGCATGCGGGCGGCTGAGGCGACCGGAAGCCCTTGCGGCGAAGACGGGCCGCGGCCCACTTCACGGCCTCGGGGCCTCGGCGCCCGGCGTCGCCCCGGAGCCAGGCCTCGTGCTACGGCCCCCCCGCGTCGTACCGCTCGATCATCGCCCCAAGTCCCTGGAGCCGGGTCTCGATCGACTCGTAGCCCCGGTCGATGTGATAGACGCGATGAATGCGAGTCTCTCCCGCCGCGGCGAGGCCGGCGAGGACCAGGGCCGAAGAAGCCCGGATGTCGGTCGACATGACCTCGGCTCCCTTGAGCACCGCCACGCCACGTACCGTCACCACGTTGGCGTGAAGTCGGATCTCGGCACCGAGGCGGACCAGCTCCGGGATGTGTGTGAAACGGTCGGGATAGATCGTGTCCGTGACCACCCCGGTCCCCTCGGCCAGACAGAGCAGAGCCGTGAACTGAGCCTGCAGGTCGGTCGGAAATCCCGGATACGGCTGCGTCGTGACATCGATGGCGCGCAAGCGTACGCCGTCGTCGGCCCGCACTCGTACCCCCTCCGCCTCCTCCGTGACCACCGCCCCCATTACCCGCAGCCGCTCCAGGACAATCGCCATCTGGTCGCCCCGCGCGCCGCGCAGGAGAACATCGCCCGCAGTGATCGCCGCCGCGACCGCATACGTCCCGGCCTCGATCCGATCTGGGATGTTCTCGAACTCCAGCGGACGGAGGGCATTCACACCCTCGACGGTGATTGTGGCGCTCCCCTGGCCGGTGACGCGGGCCCCGGCGGCGACGAGGAAGTCGGCGAGCGCCACGATGTCGGGCTCGCGGGCGGCGTTCTCGATGACCGTGGTCCCCTTGGCCAGCGAGGCTGCCATGAGCACATTCCCGGTCGCTCCCACGCTGGAGATGTCGAACGCCACGTGCCCGCCCCGCAGGCCGCCCGGCGGCGCCTCCGCCAGGATGTATCCCTCCTCCAGGCTCACGCGGGCGCCCAGCGCCTCCATCCCCTTGAGATGAAGGTCTACCGGCCGGGGTCCCCAGGCACATCCGCCGGGTAACGAGACCTTGGCCTTCCCCAGCCGAGCCAGCAGCGGTCCCAGGGCATAGATCGAGGCGCGCATCCGGCGCACGATGTCGTAAGGGGCGACAAAGGAGTCGATCCCGGTGGCATCGATCTCGAAGCAATGGTCGGTATAGTCGCCGCGCACCCCGAGAGCGCCCAGCAACTCGCGCATGGTCCGGACATCGCGCAGATGGGGAACGCGGCGGATGAGCGTGCGGCCCGGCACCAGCAGCGCCGCCGCGATCATCGGGAGTGCCGCGTTCTTCGCGCCGCCGATCTCCACCGTTCCTCGAAGTCGTCGTCCGCCCTGCACGCGGAACGCGTCCATGGGGTACCTCCCTGCACCCGGCCGATCCTCTTGCGATTCCGAAGCGGGAGCATACACGCCCCGGGTCGCGCTCGCACCCGTGTCCGATCGAGGTGGACGCGAGAGGAACGGCCCCGCGAGAGTCTCCGCGCAGCCGGCGCTCTCCGCGGTCACGGGACTTCTCCGGCATCCGTCAGAGACGCCGGGCCAGCAGCCCCCGCGTTCGCCCGGCCAGGTCGCGGAAGACCCGCACCTCCGGAAACGCACCGCTCGCGGCCAGCAGTTCCGCCGCGCGGCCCGGCTGGTCCGGCGCGAGTTCCACCGCCAGGAGACCCCCGGACCGGAGCACGCGCACCACCTCCGGAATCAGCAATCGGAACGGATCCAGGCCGTCCTCTCCGCCGTCGAGCGCCTCAGGCGGCTCATGCTCGCGAATCTCCGGCGCCAGACCGGCGATTTCCCCAGTGCGGACGTAGGGCGGGTTCGAGACCACGGCGTCGACGGCCCCGGTGCGAACCGCGGCCAGCAGGTCGGCCCGCACAAGATGTCCCGAGGGGGCCGCCCCCATGACGATGTTCCGGCGCGCCCAGGTCAGTGCGGCCGGCGAACGGTCGATACCGATGCCGCGCCAGCTCGGCAGCCTGCCGAGCAGAGCCAGCAGGATCGCGCCCGACCCCGTGCCGACATCGACGAGCACTCGAGCGGGGGTCTTGCGCGGCAAAGCGCTTTGGGGACTCCTTGCGCCGAGGGCGTCCGCAACCTCCTGAACCAGGATCTCGGTCTCTCCCCGCGGGATCAACGCTCCCGGCCCGATGACCAGGTTCAGACCGGCGAAAGGAACGGTGCCGAGGACGTACTGCAGCGGCTCCCGATGGAGGCGCCGCGCCAGCAGGACCGCAAACCGCTCCCGCCCGGCGAGGTCCAGCACCATGCCGGGATCGCGGGTGAGCAGGGTGGGGCGTTCGATGGAGAGCGCGTGGGACAGGAGGTACTCGGCCTCGAGTCGGGGGTTTCCGGCATCGATCGCCTGGATGCGCTCCGCCGCCTCGCGCAGGAGCGCGCGAATCGTCGCCCCTCCAGCCGGGTCCATGCGCCCGCCGCTCAGGCTTCGCCGGACAGCCGCGCTTCGTTGTCCGCGAGGCGCAACGGCCCGATCAGAGGATCGAGATCGCCCTCGAGCACGGCCGGAAGGTTGTACACCGTGAGCCCGATGCGATGGTCGGTGACACGGCTCTGCGGGAAGTTGTAGGTGCGGATCTTCGCGCTGCGGTCCCCGGTGGAGACCATGCCGCGGCGGGCCGCGGCCTGGGCCTGTTCCCGCTCTGTGCGCATCCGATCGAACAGCCGCGCGCGCAGGATGGTCATCGCCTTGTTCTTGTTCTTGAGCTGGCTGCGCTCGTCCTGGCATTGCACCACCAGACCGGTGGGCAGGTGGGTGACTCGAACCGCAGAGTCGGTCGTATTGACGCTCTGGCCGCCGGGTCCCGAAGACCGGAAGACGTCGACCTTCAGGTCTTTCTCGGCGATCTCGATCTCCACCTCCTCCGCCTCGGGCAGGACCGCGACGCTGATCGCGGAGGTGTGGATCCGCCCCTGGGCCTCCGTCTCGGGCACCCGCTGCACGCGGTGCACACCGCTCTCGTATTTCATCGTGCCGTAGGCGTCCTCGCCCTCGAGCAAGAGCACGATCTCCTTCACTCCCCCGAGCTCGGTGGTGCT
>CAYYQN010000132.1:0-3034 GCA_964473865.1 uncultured bacterium
CAAGTAGAGCGTGCGGTAGCGCTGCTCACTGAGACGCAGGGCTTCTTCGGCGACCCGCCGTCCGGTGATGTCCGACGCGCTGACGCACACCCCCAGAACCTCCCCCTCCTCCGCGCGGACCGGATAGAGATCCAGGGCGTACCAGGAGAGTCCCCCGTCTCTCCGGCGCGCCTCGCGCTCCACCGTGATCTCCTCCCCGGCAAGCGCCCGGGGAAACAGGTCCCGAAACATCTTCGTGAACGGGCAGGGGTCGGCGAGGGAAATGGAATCCCCGGATTTCAACTCCCGGCCGAAGAGATCGATTGCCTTTTCCCGCGCCAGGCGATTCAGTTCCGCGCTGCGCCCGTCACCGTCGAACAACACGATCACGTGCCGGCTGCCGTCCAGGATGGCCTGCAGCTTCGCCGCCTGCCGGCGCAGATCCTCCTGTGCCTTCCCCTCCGCGGTCACGTCCCGAAACAAGACCGCCAGCCGTCCCGGTCCCGTCGGGATCGCGTGAACCTCGAAGACTCTGTGGACGCCGTCCTGGTCGTAGGGGATCCCGTCCCACTCCAGTACCTTGCCGGTGGCGGCGACCTCTCGGAATCCGGCGGGGATCGGCGTGCCCACCAGGTCCGGGAACGCCTCCTCGATCGACTGGCCGATGAGGCCAGGTCCTCGCGATCCCAGCAAGAGTGCGGTCCGACGGTTGTAGCCGGTGAAGATGAGCCGCCCGTCCGGGCGTAGCTCGTAGCAGTGAGCCCCGAACGGAGCGGCCTCGATGATCTCGAACCATCGTTCGTGGGAGAGCACGTCGGGCCCCGGCGCTTCCGGCGCCGGTGAGCCGGTCGGCGGTGCCTCGGACCTCGGCGAGCCGAACACCGACGAGCCGGTCACGGACGAGCCGGCGACCGGAGCATCCGGGACGGCGCCTCGCCCACAGGACCGTCCGAGCCCCCGGCGGGAAGCTTCTTCGCGCGGAGTCGAGATGGTGCGTTCCTCCCTACCTCCCGGTTATCGGAGTTGAGGTCGGAGGTGTTGAGCCCGGAGAGGTCTGATATCTGGAAGGAATTCAGACTGGCCGCACGGCCATCCGCTCACTCAAGCGAGCTTTCTCTCGACCGTAGAGCCGGTACAGACCACGGTTCGACAAGCAGGAAACCGAGGTCAGGCCCACGACACGGCGGACTTCCGGACGCGTGATGCGGACCCGCTCGGCACCCAGGAAGACCTGCTCGTCGCCCCAGATCCGAACCAGGGTGCGGAGGGCGAAGAACACCGGCCAGGCGCAGAACAAACGGAGACGGGGCGCCCGGCGCGGGAGCAACAGCGTGTATTCCATCGCTCGATCGAGGTAGGCAGCGGCCTCGCGCACGACGGAGCCGATCAGCCGCAGGGCGCGGACACGCTCGGCCGGTTCGGCGAGCAGTTGCACGCTGGTGCCGTGAGCTCGAGCCAACTCCTCGGGCAGGTAGCTCCAGCCGCGTTGGCGGTCTTCCGCCACGTCCTGCAGGATGTTCGTGTATTGCAGACCCAGTCCAAAAGGCACGGCCAGCGCCCGCAGCCGGTCCCGGTCGGCCGCACCGCAACCCAGATGCAGCACAAACAGGTCGGTCACCAGGTGCCCCGCGGTGCCCGCCACATAGTAGGCGTAGAGTCGCATCTCCTCGGCGGTATCAAGAAAGTTCCGCACCGACTGCGCGCCGTCGCTCGCCCGCCGCTCGCGCCCGACGAAGACCGCCATGCCGAGCGCCATGGCCTGCACCCAGCGGGAGATCACCCCGCGCGTCTCCTCCGGGAGCGAAACGTACGCGCGAAAGACAGCGCGGCGCCCGCGGAACAGACGGCTCTGCGCGTCATCCGGAAACGGCAATGTCTCGGACGGCGCCAGAGCCTCCGAGAGTCCGTCTGCAGTCCGGGCAGTGTCGGCAAGACCCTGGGCCAGCGCCTCGAGCCCCTCGACACGTGCGCCCGGGTCGAGACCGGTGGAGTCCTCCAGGAGATCGGCGAGGCGGCAGAGCAGATAGGCCACCGTCACAGGATCACGCAGCGGACCCGGCAGCACGCGGATGGCGAGCGCGAAGGTTCGGGAGACCGACGGCAGCGCCGCGCGACAGGCGGCCAGCGCTTCCTCGTCGGGTCGAGCCGCGTCCCGCCAGTGGGCGGTCGCGCCGGGGCGATACGGGCGCGGGACCGATCCGACCCCGGCGAGGGCCCGCGCCCGCTTCATGGCGCGTCCGCCGGATCGAGCGGAGACACGCCGAACCGCTCGAGCAGGCGCACGACCGACGTGAGCGGGAGTCCGATGATGGCGGTCGGGTCGGCCCCCTCCAGCGAGTCAAACAGCGCCACGCCGAGCGCCTCCGAGAGGTAGCTTCCGGCCGAGTGCAGCGGGCGCTCCAGCTCCACGTAGCGGCGAATCCGCTCCGCGGTGAGCGGCCGCATCCGCAACCGACTCGTCATGAACTCGTGGACCAGCCGGCTGTCGCGCGCGTCGAGGAGCGCCACCGCGTTGTGGAGACGATGCTCCTTCCCCGCCAGAAAGGTCAGTTGCTCGCGGGCGCGTTCCTCGGTGCCCGGCTTGGCCAGCAGGCGCCCCTCGCATTCGCCGAGCTGATCGGAAGCCAGGATGAGCGCGTCCGCATGCGACTCCCGGAGCGACAGCGCCTTGCCCACGGCGTTCTCCATCACCACGGTGCGGACCAGGTCCGCGTCGACGGGCCCGGAGGGCGGGCAGATCTCGTCGAAGACGGGCGCTGCCGTTTCGAAGGGAATGCGGAGTCGGGCCAGGAGATCCCGGCGGAAGACCGATGTGGACGCGAGGACCAGTCGCCGACGACTCACGGCACCTCCCTTCGCATTCCGCAGGCCTCGCCTCTGGGAGACCCGGCACCGCCGATTCCTTCTTCTTCGTTCCGGCCGGCCGGGTCGATTCCGTCCGACGGGAGGATAGCACAGCCGGATTCATCGCATCTCGCAAGGCGAAGATCCACGGAAGAGCTGGGACCCTCGGCGCCGTGCTGCTATGCTGGCCGGGCGCGGGGACGGAGCGAAA
>CAYYQN010000133.1:0-2496 GCA_964473865.1 uncultured bacterium
TTGCTCTCGCGATGCAGGCCGTCGACATCGGCGGGCAGGTCCTGGTAGCGGCGCAACTGACCGAGAAGGACCTCGAGGCTGGCGCGGGTGTCGGCGAGGGCGCCGTGGGCCCCCTCAAGCTCGCGCGCGCAGTAGAAGCGGAGGGCGGCCGAAAGGTCCCGCGGCTCGCGACGATGAAAGATGACCTGCGGGTCAAGGATCCGCACCGGCTTCGGGACCGCCGCATCGCCGGCCGTGTCGAGGGGGTTCCAGAGGGGCGCGGCCGCGGGCTGACCCGTGCGGTTTCGGCGCTCCTGGGCGCGGGCGAATTCCGCCTGCAGCAACGGCACGTCGAACCGGAGGAGGTTGTATCCCGCCAGATCGGAGTCGGCCAGGAATTCCAGCAGGGCATCCACCAGCCTTTCGAACGTGGGCGCAGTCCTGACCATCTCGTCGGTGATGCCGTGAATCTGCGTGGCTTCGTGCGGGATCGGCCGCTCCGGGTTTACCAGCACCTCGCCGGTGTCGCGGAACAGCTCCTCGCGGCCGTCGGGATGCAGTTTGATGAGCGCGATCTGGACGACCCGGTCCGTCCCCGGATCGGGCCCGGTGGTCTCGGTGTCGAAGAACACGAGAGGGCGGTCCAGCCGAAGCCTCCCCATCTCGTGGCGAATCGCCTGCATCTTGTCTCCCTCGGATTCCAAGGCTGCTTCCCTCGGCGCGAGACTCGGGGAAGCCGCGTTCCCCGCTCCGGCCCCGCGCCGAAGCAAGAGTGCCCGCCGGCGCGCCGGAAGCCAAGGGAAACGCGCGTCATCGAACGCCGGGGCCGGCGTGGGATTCGGTCCTCGCGGGCCGGGGCGGCGGGATCGTTGACCCGGCGCCCCGCGCCCTCTAGCCTGTTTCCGCGGACACTCGAAGCCCCGCCGAGTCCGGAGCGGGCCCGCCCGCGGGATACCGGAAAAGGAGCCAGATCATGTCGATCCCGACCATCGACGTCTTCCCGGGCGCGCGAGCCGCCCGAGACCGCACGCCTTCTCCCAACGACCCTGCCGAAGCGCGCGGCGCGACATTCGCCGGACCACTCGGCCGGGCGGTCGCTCGGGCCCTCGCCACCGGAGCGGTCGCCGCCCTGGCCATCCTCGCGCCGGCCGGCACGGCCACCGCCGGGGTCGCCCCAACCGGCCGGGCCGGCGCCGAGTTCCGATTCGCGTTCATCGGCGATCGCACCGGAGGCGCCACCCCCGGAGTCTGGGAGTCGATCGTGGACCAGATCGAAATGCTCCGGCCGGACTTCGTCGTGAGCGTCGGAGATCACATCGAGGGCTACACCGAGGACCCGGCGGAGCTGGAGAAGCAGTGGACCGGGATCGACGAGATCCTGGCCCGCCTGTCAGTGCCCTTCTATCCCTGCCCGGGAAACCACGACATCACCACCGACGGGATGCTGGCGGCGTGGAAGGGGCATTGCCGGCGCGAACCCTGCTACTCGTTTCAGCACCAAGGGGTCCACTTCGTCATCCTCGACACCAGTCGCTGGGACACGACCGAGCAATGGATGCGCGACAGCGGCTACGTGGACTGGCTGCGCGCGGACCTGCAGAAGCATCGCGCCGCCCGGCTGACCGTGGTGGTGTATCACAAGCCGTACTGGTACAACACCCTTGCCGCCCAGCAAGAAGACTCGATGCACCAGATCTTCCGGGAGTACGGTGTCGACTATGTCTTCAACGGACACTTTCACACCTACGGCACCGGCACCTACGACGGAATCCGCTACACCATGCTGGGCAGCAGCGGCGGCGCGATCGACGCGATGGATGTGGACCGGGGGGTGTTCTTTCAGTACGCCTGGTGCGCGGTGCGCGGCGACTCCCTCGATTGGCAGTTGATCCGGCCGGAGAGCGTGCTGCCCGAACGCCATGTGCCGGTAACGGACCTGAAGTTCCTCGAGGAGGTGGCCACGCGGTACATCCAGACCGAGCCATTTGCGCCCGCGGACCCCGCCCAGTCCGGACCAGTCGCGTGCGGGGTATCGATCCAGAACGTCACTCCCAGTGAATGGGTCGCCCGGCTGCGCTGGGAGCCGGCACCGGGCTGGACGATCTCGCCCGACTCCATCAGCCTCCCGCTGAAGCCTGACCTTGGAGTCACCATTCCGTTCCAAGTCACGCGGGTCGGACCATACTATCCTCTGCCGCGACTCACGCTCGATTACCCGTATCGCGAAGGGCGGGTCTACCGACACAACCAGCCGCTGGTGACCCGGCGCACCCAGCCGGCCCTGCGCCTGGCGGAGAATGTCGCCCCTCCGGCGATCGATGGCGACCTTGCGGACCCTTGCTGGGCGCACGCGGTGCCCGCCACCGAGTTCGGTGATCCCTCGGGAAACGCCAACGTGATTGAGCCGACCGCGGTGTACTTCGCCCAGGACGTGAAAAGCCTGTACTTCGCCGCCCGGTGCACCCAGTCCGACGGCCCGCCGCTCGTGCGCGCCGTGGCGCGCGATGCCGCCGTCCA
>CAYYQN010000134.1:0-2302 GCA_964473865.1 uncultured bacterium
ACTGACCCGCTACGCTATTGCTGCGGGCATCATCGAAAGCAGTGTCCAGGTTCGGATCATCTAGCGAGGCGCGCCTCAGACCAAGCCCATGAAGACGTTTCTGATCCACGTTGGGGACGACGACTTCTGCCGGGTGCTGCCCGCCGAGTTGGACCGGGACGGGGAGGACAACGGGCGGGTGAAGATCATGGCGTTCCCGCCGTTGGGGATTCAGACCCTTGCGCCGGTGCTGCGCCAGGGTGGGCACCGGGTTCGCCTGTTCGACACCGCGCATCCCCAGATGAAGGCGGAGCACATCGCCCGGGCGGCGGCCCAGGACTGTCCGGATGTGATCGCGCTGTCCTTTCTGTCGACGACCACTTATCCGGCGGCCAAGCGCATGGCCCGCCGGCTCAAGGCGGAGGCGCCCCGGATCCCGATCATTGTGGGAGGTCCGTTCGCCACATTGAACGCGGACCGTATCCTGGGAGACTGCCCGGACATCGACTGCGTGGGGATGGGAGAGGGCGAGGAGTTGTTGCCGGACTATTTGGATCACCTGAAGGATCCGGCCGCGGTGGCGGGCCTGGTCTGGCGGCACCAGGGCCGTGTCATTCGGAACGCGCCCCGGCTGCTTCTCAGGGACCTGGACCGGTTCCCCTATCCGGATCGCACCAGTCTGCCGATCGACTACATCGAGTCGCTGCCGCTCGATGTGCCGGCGGTGCTCTCCCTGGACAAGTTCTGTACGGTGCAGACCTCGCGCGGTTGCCCATACGCCTGCAGCTACTGCGACATTCCGGCTCTGGGCGAGGGACGATGGCGCAGCCGATCGCCGGAGCATGTGCTGGGGGAGTTGCAGGAACTCCATGAAGCCGGCTACCGCTCGATTTACCTGACCGACGATCACTTCCTCATCAACCGCAAGCGGATCGAGTCGATCTGCCGCGGCATCATCGAACGCCAGTTGACGTTCCACTGGGGCTGCGAAGGGCGCGTGGATTCAGTCGGGATCGACCAATTGCCGGTCATGCGGCAGGCCGGCTGTGATTTCCTGGCCTTTGGGGTCGAAGCCGGCACCCAGAAGGTGCTGGACCGCCTCAACAAGAAACAGACCCCGGCGCAGGTGGAGCACGCGGTGCGCGAAGCGAAGCGGCAGGGGATTGCCCGGATTCATGGTTTCTTCGTCGTGGGGTCGCCCGGTGAAACCCGGGAGGAGATCCTGGCGAGCTTCCGTCTCGCGGCGCGGCTCGAGCTCGATACGTTTGGCTTCAACCGCCTGTGTGTTTACCGCGGCACTCCGCTTTGGCAGGAGTACGTGGCCCGCGGGATCCTCGACGACGACCGGGACTGGCACAAGTGGTTCAAGTGCTCCGACATTGATCCGACCGCGCTGTCCAGTGCGGTGGTGAACGGGCTGCGGGCCAGAGGCTATGCGCTGCTTTTTTTGAGCCGAGTCCTCAGCCGGCCGGTCCGGACCTGGAGACTCCTGCGGGTCTTCGGCCGGCACATGAAGACGTCCGACATTCTCGGGCTGCTCGGCAGTCCCTTTCGGCGACGGACCTTGACCCGGAAGCCCGAACTTCCGGCCCGGATGGTGGACCATGGCGTGACGGAACCGGATCGGCAATCGGACCTCGTCGGCAGCAAACCGTCGCTGCGTCCGGCACCAACGGGCCGGGCATGCGCAGGGGACTCGCCGTCCGGCAACGCAGAGGAGATGACATGAAGATGGCTCCGAGAAAGAAAGGGCTGACCTTCGGTGATTTCATCACCGGGGTGTACGACGTGGTTGGCAAGCGAAAGGCGAAGGAAGTGGTCCGGGTCGCGGTCAACACGAGGCACGTGAGCTTCCAGGGCGCCCTGCGCTATGTGGTGTCCTGACACTCCGCATTGCAGAAACACCCAGCGCCCGGCTGCGCCAGCCCGGTTTGTAGCGGCGGCCGTCGGTGCCGCGCTGAACCCGCCCTGGGGCGATGCGGTGCGGCGGGTCAAGTCAGCGCCGGCTCACGCCGGCGGCTAGGGCGCTTGGGAGCGCACCTGGAGTGGAGGGTGGAAGTCCCTCCCTGGCGGAGCTTCCCGCCAGACAACGGAAAGTAACTGCGTCGCGGAAACGCGACGTGGAGAGCAACTGGACGTGAACGGATCGTCCGTAGAACTGAGGCCCCCTTGGGGGGCGCAACACGAACTCGATACGGCCTGATGCGACTGACGAGACTGCTAGGTACATCACGTAGGAAATGCAAGCCCCTTTTCATCAAATCCTAACGAGGCGCGCCTCAGACCGATGAAACATGCAGTCCAAAGAAACCGTTGGGGGGCA